>CAYJGL010000175.1:0-1004 GCA_964369695.1 uncultured Clostridium sp. | reverse complement strand
GAAACCACTCATTGTAAAAGACTCATCAGAAAAACTTTTCAAATGGATAATCCTTCAGACTTATTAGAGAAATTTAATAACTTCAATTGGGAAAATGAAAAAACTATTTCAAAGTCTGAGTTTTTTAAGAATATCGATATTCGTTCAAAATTCTTAGACACATGTGACTTAATCATCTTGTTTGAACATGTCGCAGTATATGAAAGTATCCTTGATCAATTAGATAATATTCTGTACGACTATGGTCTTCAAGAAAGTGAAGTTTTTAAATTGGAGGATTATTTAAATCTAAAAACTAAAATTGATTACGGAATACCTAAGTATTTGAACAAAGATACGATAACTGAGGAGCTCGCAAAAGAAATTATGGAATTTGAGAAATTTAATAATGCTTTTTCAAGATTAGGCGGAGAATACAAAAGATCAGACAGTATAAATAACACAATTAACCCTAGAGTATATTGGAGAATTAAAGAAACTATGGCAGATTTAATGTTCAGTAAAATAGAAGAATAGATTCTAAAATTCTAGAGAAATTTAAAAGGGCTCAAACTCTTATTAGTGAGATAAAGGTAGGTAAGGATTATCTTACCTACTAATTTTTTAACAAAAACTAAAATTAAAAATTATGAACAAAATTAATCTAACTAAAGGAGGAAGAGTTAATCTTGTAAAAACAAAATCAGATGGATCAACTGCAAACGTATCGACTGCATTTTTAGGTGCAGATTGGTCAGCGGGTGGGCGAAGTGTAGACTTAGACTTGTCAGTGATTCTATTTGATGAAAACAAAACTTTAATTGATCAAGTTTGGTTCCGTCAGAAAGTATCAAATTGTAGAGCGATTGTTCACTCAGGTGACGATCTAACAGGTGATACTGATGGAGATGATGGATTGGATAACGAGGTTATTCGAATCGATCTATCAAAGGTAAATCCAAAAGCTGCTTATATCGTTGCAGTTCTTAATGCATTTACTGGTGAAAGATTTGATCAATTGTCGA
>CAYJGL010000174.1:0-1008 GCA_964369695.1 uncultured Clostridium sp. | reverse complement strand
ATGAATTAAACAAAGGCAAGGAGTCAGAATACCAATCAGCAAAGACAGAGATACAGAAAAAGTATCAGAGCGAAGCTGCAAGAATAGCCGCAGAGGCTGGAGCTAGGGACAAAGAGGAAATAGCGCGGCAAAATGAAAAAACCAAACAAAAGAGGGACGCGCTTGCAAGCTGGTTATCTCAAGTTATGGAGTATAACTTATCCGAGGCACAGCTTAATGAATCATGGCGCAATGATGAGTTGGCAAAATTGGAGCGATGGCGCGAACTAAATAAAGGTAAAGAGGAAGAATATCAGGCAGCAAAAGCGGAGATACAGAAGAAATATCAAAGCGAAGCATCAAGGATATCGGACGAAGCCGAGGCAAAAGAGCAAGAGAGGCTAAGCAAGCAAGAAGAAAAAATTGCTCAATTCCTTGACGGCTTATCCGAAGCAACAATGACTGATACGCAGTTAAACGATAAGCAGCGAGAAGATGAGCTTGCGCAACTTGATGAGCTTTATGCGTCAAAGCTTGTAAAAAAAGAGGAATACGAGCAAGCATTTGCTGATATTAACCAAAGGTGGGCGGATGAAAATGTAAAAATCGCAAAAGAAAGAGCAGATGCAGAAGCGGAAATTCAGAAAAAATCTTACGAATCCATGGCAAGCGCATTTAGCTCAAGCGCTGACGCATTATCGAGCATCGGTGATATTGCTGCAAACACTCTAGGGGAGAATAATGCATTCATCAAAGCTAGCGCAGTATTTCAAGCAACTGCAAACTTAATTAGCGCATCAATTGCAGCAATGAACATTCCGACCCCTGATCCGTTTACTAAGATAGCAGCGTATACGGCAGTATTTACTGCTGGCGTTGGTTTTATATCTCAGCTAAGTGCACTTAGTGCTCCATCCAGGCAAATAGGCGGCTACATGCAAGCAGGGAAGCCATATCAAGTGGGTGGCGGTGCGCACACAAAAGAACCGGAGCTGTATCAATCAGGTGGAAAATCTTACATCGTAGATA
>CAYJGL010000173.1:403-1031 GCA_964369695.1 uncultured Clostridium sp. | reverse complement strand
GTAATAGACTTCATAATATCCAACACATCACTTGTAAATAATGATTTTAATGTCTTCAAAGTTACTTCATCTACTTTCTCAACACCCCCCATAGACTTAATCAATTGACGATAATCTAACATCAATCTCCTAAATCTCATTCGAGGACTAAGTTTTGCATACCTAACTCTCTCCTTTAGTGTAGCAACTGAGAATGTTTTTTCCTGAACTTTGCCATCTACTATAGGTATTTCAGAAACCATTCCATTAGCTGAGAATTCTTTCGCCTTCAATACGGTAAATTTACCTTCAATCTTTGAAGTCTTTTTCACATCAGTTAGTCCCAATGAATTGAGATCACTAAACTGCTTAACTTTTAATCCAGTGTATTTAAAATCACTAGGTCGATATTGCTTCTCAGAGAACTCTTTTTCAACTGACATGATTTCAGTTATTCTCGCATCTTTCCAAGAAGGATTTAAAGTAATGTCTAATGACTTGATACTTTGAATTTTTCTACATAAATCAGAGCCGTTTGTCGTACTATCCCAATATGCAACGATTACGGCACTTACACCTGGATGAATACCTTGACTTAATAGTCCCTTTAGTCGACGAATACTTTGAACTGCCTCATCATCAAGCCCAG
>CAYJGL010000173.1:0-372 GCA_964369695.1 uncultured Clostridium sp. | reverse complement strand
TTCAATATAATGGGTTGGGCTAGATACACCAACTAACAACATCATATCGTCCTTACCGATAGTTTTATTTAAAGCATTACCGGCAGTTTGAGGAGCATTGGCTAAATTTCTAGCTCGGTGAGTCAAAGAACCTAACATTTTTCTAGATTCAATTGCCTCTCTATAATCTCCACTTGCTAAGTATGCTTCCAAAACATCTCTCGGTATAACACTACCGTCAGATGCAGGAATTCCCGCTACACTGAACAATTTACACTTACATCTCATTTAACATTATAATTTAAATTATTTAATTTTGTTCCTTCTCTTAGAATCGAACTAAGGCTCATGGATCTTCAGCCCACTGCTCTACCAACTGAGCTAAGAAGGAAT
>CAYJGL010000172.1:0-1104 GCA_964369695.1 uncultured Clostridium sp. | reverse complement strand
ATATATTGTTCAAATTTGTCAATAAACATCATTTCGTTCTGACGAAGTGGATTTATTGTAAAACATATTTCACTGAATGAGTTTATAAACTCAGATTCGTTTAAAATTTCATAATACAGATTAGAGTAGTAACAATTTACATCACTAAATACCCAATCAGCTGGAATTACTATCCTACATTTTCTTTTATAAATACATAGCCTGAATAACTGGCTTATTGTTTCTTTGTGTAGATTAATATTTACATATTTGAGCGATAATGTAGTAATAATATTACAATTAAACTGATTCGTACGTAATAAATTCGAATTTCTATATATAGAAACCTTAGGACTATAGATAAAATTCAAACTTTCCAAAGGGTATTTATCTTTAGATTCAGACATGAAGTTAAATAATTTTCCTAATTCAGTAAAGGAGTATAAAGAATAGATTAAATTACTCCTAGTATAAATCTCTTCAACTTTTTCATTATTTCCAGGGATTGAACTACTTGCGAAATTAACTAAAATACCAAAATACTCAACATCTCTTCTAGATTTGAATTTATCAATAGGATTTGATATTTCATAGTAAATTTTAGTCGTTGAATATTTACAATAACTAAAAGATCCAGAATACGGTACTTTCGTAAACCACTTAGTTCTATTCCTTAACTTAGACTCTCCCAAAAAGATAACCTTATTATCCCTAATATCTTGGATTACGTCAATTATCCTAGAATCCATACTGATAATATATAGATAAGTAGCGTGACAAGTACTCCTAAAGATTTCGAAAGATAAAAACTAGAGTCAAAGTTTACATCCTTTTTAGTGAAAATTATGATAAAACTTATAACAATTGTTGTGAAAAATCCAACATCAGTAATTAAATTTCCAAGTCCAGACATTTTTGTAAATATATTCCAAAATATCATAATCGAAAGGCCAGATACTACTGTAGCAATGAGAAAGCAAAGCCAATCTTTCCAATTGAATCCTTCACTGAGCGTTTCTTTCTCTATTAAGGGAACTTCATACCTCCTTAAAATATTTTGCGCAGTTCCAGAAGTCCATCTATTAACTCCTATGTAAGCAATATCTTCATCACTTATATCTGTCA
>CAYJGL010000171.1:0-1168 GCA_964369695.1 uncultured Clostridium sp. | reverse complement strand
AGAGAAAGAGTTCATTGGGGATAAGTTATTTGATCATTTTGAACTGAGCGTATTTAAGAATGATTCGGATTTTTTAATCTTAAAATTAAAAGAGGATGCTGAAATGTATAATATATTCGTATCTATAAATGAAATTTTTAAAGATGAATATAACGTACCTGCTAATTATACTTACACACCTCACATAACCCTTGCTGAGTTAGTTTCAGGTACTGGGGATAAATATTTAACTTCAGATAAATTGAATTTAGTATTGGAACATTCTTTAGTTTCTTTAGAAGATTTGATTATATCTTATGGTTCAACTGGAGAAATAGATAGATTAAGATTTAACTTAACTACTTTTCATGCAGTTGAGAGATACTTCAGAGAATTAAACTTAAAACTTACTGAAGTTTAGAATTTAACAGATAGGATTTATAATACCTAGATTTTCTTTAATTAGAGAGTCTAGGTATTAATTTTTGATTAATAAAACATTAATTTTTTATGAATAGAAATGATCTATTAGGGAAAGTAGCTAGTAATATTCCAAGCAATGTCCCAGATGCCGTATCTGCCGAGGATATTAGAACCTCAATTTTAGATACTATAAACAGTTCAATTTTTCCGGAGGATATTGAACAAGGGCTCGGAAGTAATACTTTGAAGACTGTATCTCAAAAAGTAATTACTGATGAATTATCAAACGTAGATGACAGATTTGAAGCGGTAGAGACAAAACTTAATACTATTTCAGATGGTGCAGAGGCTAATGTTCAATCTGATTGGAATGAGGTTGATAGTACTAGTGATGCATTTATTAAAAATAAACCCGATGGATTTGCGACCGTCGAATATGTAGATGGAGAGCTTGATTTGAAAGCTGATAGTTCAAATGTATATACAAAAGCTGAAAGTGATGCTATCAATACAAGTATTGAAGACGAAATTGCAACTCTCGAAACCAAACTTAACGGTATCGCTGAAGGTGCTGAGGTTAACGTTCAATCAGATTGGAATGTCACTGATAATACTAGTGATGCATTTATTTTAAATAAACCTGTAATTCCTAGTATTGATGGACTCGTAACTGAGGCGCAACTTAATACTGGTTTAGCTACTAAGGCTAATAGTGCCGATGTATATCCTAAAGCTCAATCAGATGCAGCCTTAGTTTTAAAATCGG
>CAYJGL010000170.1:0-1181 GCA_964369695.1 uncultured Clostridium sp. | reverse complement strand
ACCCCTGTTATACTTTATTTACTGGCACTGCACTGCCTAGTAAATATAGGAGGTAAATTATATATGGAAAATTTAACTAAAGACGCTAAAATATTTTTAAACATCTTATATAAGATATATTTAGAACGTATTAAAAACGGTAGTTCTAAAGTTAGTGCGAACTGTTTTGAAAACAGTCCATTTGAAAGTTTTTGTACAGAAGATAAGATATTATCTCAGTGGCATGATGAAGATATAGATAATACTATAGTAGAATTAGCAACATTAAATTATATAACTTGTAGTGTAACGGGAAAAATTAAGATGACTAACAAATCAATAATATATTTTGAAAATGCATATAGTAATGTAGTTTCTAAAGGTGTTGATGTCCTTATAGGTTTAGTTACAACTGCTATATCTAATCTTTTAATATCTTAACTTCATCAGCACTTGTAGTAATCTCAAGGGCTATAGGTTCGTTAGCACCATTAATCTCTACTTTTAGACTTGTTACTTCTTCTAACTTTACATTGTTGTAAATACAACAACCGTGTTGTTTACTTAATAAAAAGCTATTTTGATATTTAGAACATAATGTATCCGTTGATAAAAACAAGTCTTTAAGTGGAGTTTTAAACATAATTGTATCTTCTGTCTGTTCAACACTTTCTACTTCAATTACTTGTCCTTTTATTTCTATCCTCACTCTCCCACCTCCTTGTTGTTTTAAGTATTTTATTGACTAAAAATAATGGGCAGTGCTATAATTTGTTTGCTACAGAGTGTTAATCACCTTATGACGGGAGGTGATAACGTGAATAACGAACAAATTAAAGAAATTATAATAGCTTGCATTGAAAACAATAAGATAATAAAATTTGCTACTAGCCAACAAAACTTAGATGTTAATAAACGTAATGAATTTAACGCTCAACAAATAGCTAATTTTGCTAACACATTAAAAAACAACTTTAAAAATGATTAATCATTAAAATGCTGATAAATTTTTAATAAGCAATCTACCCTCTTACATAAACACTCTGTAGCATCTTTGTCTTTTATACCATATTCTCTAAACAAATCTACTGTATCGTTTAACTGCGTTATTGTTTCTTGCAATACGTCATTTTTTAGTTCTTGTATTGTTTTCTCCATTCTCCCACCTCCTTGTTGTTTTTTGTGTTGCTGTGTGATATACT
>CAYJGL010000169.1:429-1207 GCA_964369695.1 uncultured Clostridium sp. | reverse complement strand
CCATCAGCACCTACAGTTGCAGGTAAATAAGGTTCAATTAATTTACCAAATTCTGACTCTAATTTATTAAAACCTTCCGAATCTAATTGATAAAATTTTTGACTTTCTTGCCCAACATTACTAGTGATAACGTCGAATTTTTTATTATTACCTCGCTTCGCTCGCTCTTTCTTTATAATATCTTTGGCCTCTTGTGAATTACTCCAATATTTCCAACCTTCACTATTAATAACATTTCCCATACCTCCTGCCTGCCATAGCCAATTCTCGAAACCAGAGCCAGTAGCTAAAGTTCCTGAGAAATTTAGACCTTTTTGAATCAAAGATTGGAAAAGTCCATGTTGAAATGCGTCATCCGAGTTTATGAAGTAATCAAGTAAAATATCTTGATCAGTTCTCTCTACGGGCGTTACTCCGAAGTACGTAGAGTTTGCTGTAGGAATCGATCGTGGGTCTATATTTAAAGAGTTAAGGAAATTATTACTAATAAAAGCACCTTCTTCAGTTCCGGCCGTATTTTTGAGAATACTTAGTAGATTTATAAGCTGTGATGTAAATATTTTACTAGTAGGTATTTTTCCGTAATCGTCTGTCGTCGCATTCAACATGCTATCACCTGCTGCGCTTAGGCGAGCCTGGGCAGACAGATTAGCTGCCTTGTTATCAACGATATCTCTACCTTCTCTAAGTGTGTTATCGTAATATTTTCCATAATCATTTTTTACAAGTGCTCCAAGGGCTCCCAGAGCTACACCGTCATGAGTGATACCAAATTTAC
>CAYJGL010000169.1:0-395 GCA_964369695.1 uncultured Clostridium sp. | reverse complement strand
TCAAAACTTGCTTTATTTTTTCGTTGATTTCCTTGAACTTCAGAAATCGCGTCCTTTCCACCTGCCAATACTTTCAATATATCGCCTAAGTAAGTACCAATACTTTTCAACGAACCTTCCAAATCATTTGTAGAAATAGGTGGAAAATCTATTGACTTAAGTGCCTCAGCTCTCTCAGACATGAAACTTCTAAATACATCTCCAATAGATTTCGCTAAGGGAGCAGCTAAAGATCCAATGGCAGTAGTTATACCTGAAACTATCGAACTTGCAATAGTTTCTCCATTATTGTCACCTTTTCCCCCAGTAAATACACTTCTAATGCTTGATACAAATTTAGAATTGAGAAAACTATTTGTTTTAAATTCTGAACCTTTTTCAACTCCAAAATAACC
>CAYJGL010000168.1:0-1207 GCA_964369695.1 uncultured Clostridium sp. | reverse complement strand
CAAGAGCAAGGGACACGCCTTGAGGGTATTTTCACAGCGTTGGATTTAAAGGTTGACGCAATTGATGAGAAGTTGGCAGCAACTGGGGGTAGCATTACCGAGATCGCAAGTGATATCTCTGAGATAAACGACAACACTCGTCGCAGTGCCGAAGCGCTGGAGGAGCTTGTTGAATGGACTGTTAAGGTCGATAGGAATGGATTAAAATTTCAATAGGATGAGTTATATATTAGAGGGTTTGCTCTTCATCAATAACATCGATGTATTCAAGCAATACGGAGTCTTCCTATCTGAGGAGGAGGAGGATAGCCACGAGAACTACTCAGCGCTGTTGGCGCCCCCTGCCATCAAGTCATATAAGGCGGTCGATTTTCTTGATGAGGATGGCGAACGGCTACCGTCACAACTAACCCCACGTCTTCAAGCGAGAGACTTTACACTACGCTTTACGATGTTGGCTATTGATAACGAAGATTTCTTGGCGAAGTACACACTTTTTGTCAAGATGCTGCGGTCGGGATGGCTCGACTTGAGAGTTCCCGAGCTTGAGAAGACATATCGGGTCTACTACAAAAATAGTAGCGGGTATTCGCAGCTAACCCCTTTTGATGATCAACGCCAAGCTGGAGTGTTTAATATTGTATTTAGAGAACCCAAACCACAACTATAATGAAACTTTACTCACGATACGGTGAAGAGAAAATGGAGATTGCGCCAACAACCTCCTGCACCGAGACTAAAGGTATTATGGAGGATCATCTTCTCCAGCTATCCTTTAGTGACTACCGCTTTGTGGAGTTTGATGTAAATGATTACATCGACCTATTCAACGAGCGATTTACGGTGACTAAAAGATATGCGCCTGAGCAGAGTGGTAACGAGCAGTGGCGCTACAATTTATCTTTAAGTGGTGTTCAGAGTCTATTCGCTCGGTATTTGGTGATTAAGAACACGGCAGGTGAGAATGAGTTGATATTCTCGCTCACAGCAACGGCTGCCGATCATCTCGCATTGATTGTCGACAGCGTTAACTCGCAGATTGGCGAGAGTCTATTCTCGGTTGGTGCCGTTGTCGACACTGAGTATATAACCATCGATTATAGCGGCACCACTGCAGCTGAGGCTTTTGCAACCCTCGCCTCAATGGCAGAGACAGAGTGGTGGCGTGATGGTTATGTAATCAACCTTAGCCGTTGTGTGTTTGGCT
>CAYJGL010000167.1:0-1219 GCA_964369695.1 uncultured Clostridium sp. | reverse complement strand
AATAGGAGAAAAACATGTCGAAATTTGTACATTTACATGTCCATAGTGAATATAGTTTACTAGATGGAGCAAATAGAATAAAAGATTTACCTAAAAGAGCAAAAGAGTTAGGTATGGATTCAATAGCTATAACAGACCATGGTGTAATGTATGGAGTTATAGACTTTTATAAAGCTTGTAAAAAAGAAGGAATAAAACCAATAATAGGTTGTGAAGTATATGTTGCAACAAGGACTCGTTTTGATAAAGAAGCAGGAATTGACAATAAATATAATCACTTGATTTTACTTGCAAAAAATAATAAAGGATATGAAAATCTAAGTAAATTAGTATCACTTAGTTTTTTAGAAGGGTATTACTATAAACCAAGAATAGATTTAGAAATACTAGAAAAATATAGTGAAGGTTTAATATGTCTGAGTGCATGTTTAGCAGGAAGTGTAAATCAAGCTTTGTTAAATGGACAAACAGATAAAGCAGAAGAAATAGCATTATGGCATAAAAATCTATTTGGAGATGATTACTATATTGAAATACAAAATAACGGAATACAAGAACAAGTTTTAGCGAATCAAAAATTAGTAGCACTTGCTAGGAAGTTAGATATTCCACTTGTTGCAACAAATGATGCGCATTATCTTAAAAAAGAAGATTCATATAATCATGAAGTATTACTATGTATTCAAACAGGCAAAAGAATGAGCGATATGGATAGAATGAGATTTGATTCAAATGAGCTATACTTAAAATCAACTGAAGAAATGAGTACATATTTTTCAGCATTTCCAGATGCGATTGAAAATACAGTTGAAATAGCAGAAAAATGTAATATTGAATTTGAATTTGGAAATACAATACTTCCAAATTATGATGTACCAGAAGGATATCAAACACATTTTGACTTTTTGAAAAAAGTATCTGATGATGGTATAAAAGAAAGATATGGAGAAAATCCAAGTGAAGAGATATTAAAAAGAGCAGAATATGAGATAAATGTAATAAAAGACATGGGATATGTCGACTATTTTTTAATAGTTTGGGATTTTATTCATTATGCAAAACAAAATAATATTCCAGTAGGACCTGGAAGAGGTTCTGGGGCAGGTTCTATTCTTGCTTATTCACTTGGAATTACAGATATTGATCCTATGGAATATGGGTTGATATTTGAAAGATTTTTAAATCCAGATAGAATTAGTATGCCAGATTTTGATATTGA
>CAYJGL010000166.1:0-1306 GCA_964369695.1 uncultured Clostridium sp. | reverse complement strand
ATAAAGAAATATTACAAGAACAAGTAAATAAAGTTATAGAAGAAATGAGTAATAAAGAGTGTGAATAAATAAGGAGATAAATATGTTAAGGTTAACAAAAAGATATATAATTGATAGTTTGAATTATTTAGAATTAAGTTCTAAGATTAGATATGAAAGATATTACATTGATGATAATTTAAGAATACAGTCTAAAGACAACATATATGAGAAAGAAATTTTAGATAATAATATTGTTATAAGTAAAACAAAAATAAGTGCAGAAGAATTTAATAAAATTAAGCAAAAATCTATTAAAGCAATAATTAGAAATAGTTATTTATATTTAAATGATGATAGAATAACAATCAAAGAATATCTTGGAGAGTATAAAGGTTTATTGAGAGTCGAGGTTTCGTTTGAATCTCAAGAAGAACTAAACAAGTATGAAGAAGAATATTGGATGGGAGCTGAAATTACAAATACTAAACTCGCTTTTGATACAGACTTATACAAATTAGATAAAGTTGAATTTGAAAATTTGTTAGAATGTAATAAGAATATTAAAATAAGAAATGCTGTTAGAGTATTTTCAGTTAGAGAAGATGAAGTATTAGCTATAAAGTACAATAAAAAAAATGAAGGATTTTATGATTTACCTGGTGGAAAAATAGAAGAGGGGGAAACATATAAACAAGCTGTAATAAGGGAAGTTAAAGAAGAAACAGGATTAGATGTAACTCAGACATATGACAAAGGTTATTTACAAATTATATATGATAATATTATTTTTAGGTTTAAAATAGTCATGGTAAATGTTACAGGAATAATAAATACAGACTTAGAAGATAATAAGGCTATGTGGATTAATATTAAAAATTTGCTGGGAAAAGATAAAAAAATGGCTTCTATAAAATTGCTAGAATTAGAAGATTTTAATAGTTTAAGTAAATGTATTTATAATATTTATTGTGAAAAAGATCATGGTATTAAATATGTGGAAAATATAAGTAGCCAATTTTAAAATATACGGTATTATAAATATATTATTAGAAGTTTGTGACCTTTAGTCGTCCAGCACCAAAAATGACAAAAATTTAGGTGAAAAAAATTGATTTGGGGACGAATTTGGGGACGAATTTTCAAAAAATCAGGCGTATAGTGATCCTTTTTTAGGTCACAAAGGGGGTAAAATGTTCAAATTAGTATCAAAATATAAGCCAGCTGGTGATCAACCACAGGCAATAGAAAAGCTAGTAGAAGGATTGAATAAAGGACTGAAACATCAAGTGCTTCTAGGAGCAACGGGAACAGGAAAAACTTTTAC
>CAYJGL010000165.1:0-1322 GCA_964369695.1 uncultured Clostridium sp. | reverse complement strand
CGTGATATAAATCTACCTTTAATTTATGCATAGATATATTACTATCTGCTAAGTCGTATAATGGTGGCTTTGCTGGGTTTATGTTTAGTATGCTTGGCGTAATACATACAAAAGGAATAAACTTCATCTTATTACTATTGATGATAGGATTTATAGTTTCGCCTATTTTATTGGTTAATCCTTGTTTAGTGTCTGTTTCGTATATGTCTATTGAGTAGTTACCTTGCTCATCAAGATAAAGAACTCTATATCTTGAAACATAATCACAGGTGAATTGGTCGCTCCATTTTTCTATACTTTCCTTTAGTACCACCATAACAAGTTGGTTGTTTTCCATTCTCCAATTAATAATGCTTTCTGTTGGATAGATTGATAAATAAGGTCTATTTTGTTTTACTATTGCTTCGCTTACTTCTTCTTTAATATCGCTTTCTATTACATCTACTAGGATACCAATACGACCAGTTGCTAATACTTCATTTACTGCAATTTGTGCAATGTCCGTCATTGTTTTATCTTCTAAGTCGATGTTATCTAACAACTCCTCAATTTTAGGAGGTAGTTCATAAGTGGGGTTTTTAGCAAATATTAAACCCGTAAAGCCTTCCAAAGTTCTACCAACATAGTTATCAAAAGACGGTCTTTTAATCCTTGCTTCATTTTCTTCTTTGTCTAACTTGCTAAGTGGTGGTATATAAGTGTGTGCATTTGCTATTATTGCAGATGTTCCTTCTATTGCATCTCTTACTAATTTTACTTTTGATAAATTTTTTATGTAGTTAATATGTAGATTGTCAACTGCCATTTTTTAACCTTTTTGTTTATTATAGCATTTTTATTAGAGGGCTAATGTGTATTTATTTTTCTAGTGTGACTAAATGCAACTATTGGGTAAAGTCTTTGTACAACATAACCAAATGAGTCTGTTCTGTCGTCTATGCTTGGGTGAGTGTTAAACTTTTCAGGTAACCCTCTTTCATCATAGGCGTGAGTAAGTAGTGCTTCGTGTGTCTTTTGTGCTGTTACTTGATTTATTAATAATGTATTACTCATAAACTTACGGTTTACTGTGTTGTATCTTATCGAAGTTGCACCATTTCCACCGTCTGGGACAATACAATAATAACCTGCATTTCTTAACATATCTATATCACTTTCAGTTGAACGGGTTGAACGATTACCACCACTAAAATCAGGATACAAAAATATCTCTTTGTTGTGATACCTTGATTGTAATTCTAAGATTATGTTTTCAGTGTCGTAACTACTAAACTCATCAACAATATGTGCTATTCCGTTATTATCTTCACCTAATGCTACAC
>CAYJGL010000164.1:0-1369 GCA_964369695.1 uncultured Clostridium sp. | reverse complement strand
CCATATTAGTAACTTTACTAGTATTGAAATTAGATATTTCCAAATTTTCTATATTATTACATCCATTAAACATATAATACATATCTGTTACATTTTCTGTATTAAAATTACTCAAATCCAACTCTAGTAAATTATTACAATTACCAAAAAGTGCTCTCATATTTTGTATTTTAGATGTGTTTATATCTGATATATCTACACTTATTAATGAATTACAGTTATAAAACATACCTTCCATTTTTTCTAAATTTTCTGTATTGAAATTATCTAAATTTAATTCTTTTAGGTTTACAGCATCTCTAAACATCATTGTCATATCTTTTACATTTGAAGTATCAAAACAATTATTAAAGTATATTTGTTCTGCTAAAAACCCCCTAAACATTCCTGCGCTTCCTACTCCTGATATATTATATCCTAACACTTCATCTGCTAATATTTTTCCATTAGCTTGAATATGCATTGTTTGTTCATCATCTATCCAAGCTACAACTGTTTCGTCTTGATCTTTCGAAACATCCCATTTTTTATCTGCACTTGCTGTATCATATCCCTTAATTTCATCTTCAAATACTACAATCTTTACATTGCCTTTTTGACTGCCTATTTTATCATTAAAATCAGGTCCACTCATCATTCTTTGTGTTCCTACAATATTTATTTTTCCATCAAAATCTATTAAAGATTCTATTATCTCATTATTTATAACTATATTTTTATAAACTTCATCATATTCTTCTTCCTTTATTACGCCTTCTTCTATTAATACTTTTGCAACTTCATCTGCATTAAGATATTTACCATCTGATGTTGCGTCATTTATTTCTTTTTCAAATCGCATAATATCTGCTCTTTCTCTTATTTCTGCATTCCTTGTTTCTTCTGCAGCTTTTATAGCTTGATTGATTATTCCATTTTCCCCTGTTAACATTGCTATTGATATTCCTGCAAGTATTAATAGGACTACAATTGTTATTACAAGTGCAATTAATGTTATTCCTTTATTTTTTTTCATAAGTACCTCCAATTTTATTTCTATTTTTTATTTTACCTTTTTTTCTTTACTTTTTCAAGGATTTGGTGGTATATTTATATTAAATTAAGATTACATTTACATTACATTTTTATTACATTCCTATCTATTATCTTATACTTAAGGAGATTTTATAATGAATTTAATTAATTTAAAAGAAAATACTTGTTTCATCGAAGAATATATTTTAATTTGTTTAAGGCAATGGGGTAATTTTTCTAAATATTCTAATCCTTCAGAATTATCAAACTATATCAGAAATAAAAAAGAACAAATATTAAAAAAAGATTCAAATCATCTATTAATTATAGGCTTAATTGATGATTCCAATCTTAT
>CAYJGL010000163.1:1029-1382 GCA_964369695.1 uncultured Clostridium sp. | reverse complement strand
TAAATATTCTTTCCCAGGGATTGGTTGTGGATGTTATTATATACCAGTAGAGTATACTAAGAAAGGTGAAACTGACGAAAAGTAAGTTTTAATTAACTTGGCCATTAGTTGGGTTGTGGGAATTTGCCCACAGCCGTAAGTTGCAGTAGTAATTTTAAGTTGTAAATTAATTTTAATAAATACATAATATGTCAATAGGTTCAATAAATCCATTTACTGATCCTGATTTTAAGAATGAAATTTTGAAAAAAGAAGGAAGTTCTATAAAATCTAGTTCTTTTGAAGTCTTGGATGTAGAGGATTGTGAATTTGTCGATATAGATAGCAGTTCGGATAATGCTTTTTCTCCTAAT
>CAYJGL010000163.1:0-1019 GCA_964369695.1 uncultured Clostridium sp. | reverse complement strand
AAAGTATTATATCATCTGCCCCTAAGATACCAACTAACGTAAAGAATGTCATTTTAGATGCATCGGCTATTGCTAAAAGTGAAAAGGATGCACGTGCGAGTGAAATGTCGTTAGCACTAAATGATGTTTTTACTAAGTACAATAAGCAGTATAATACTGACTTACAGATAGATTTTTCAAGCTTATCGAGAACGTTGATAAATGTCTCTGACCCTAAATCAAGAAGAACATTAGAACTATATTTATCTGAAGTTTTTCAAAGCATTAGGCCAATATTATTGCTTCATATGATTTCTAAATTAACTCTTGCGATCGATTATATATTAGATCCACAGAGAATGTTAGGAGGGGAAATGACAATTCAAGATACTTTCGTAGCTGTAGAGAAAATAATGCAGTTTATACAGCAATTAGAGGACATGAAACGAGATATTATTGTGAAAGGTTCTGATCTTGAGTTGAAAAAATTATCAGAAGAAGTTAACAGTAATGAAGAACTTGACGATGAAGCTAAAGAAGCGATTAACAGTTTTATGTCTATCTTCAAAAAAAATTCAGGAATAATAGAGTAAATATTATGAGATTACAGCGAAAGATATTTTCTAAGTATGAAAATATGTCTAGAAACCAGCGACTGGATTATCTAGATGAAGAAAGAGCTATATCTGCAGGAAGAATTAGTGATGCAGAAAGTGAGGGACAGCTTAAAGGTGCCTTAATCGGGGGTTCTCTTGGTACTGCAGGTAGTGTAGCCTTAGGTGCAATGGCGGGCGCAAGAGGTATACGATTGGTTAGTCCTGCGATAGTCGGTGGAGTTATTGGAGGTTCATTAGGTGCTGGTATTAAAGGTTCTCGAGCCAAAGCCAAAGTTCAAGAGCGTGAGAGATTTCGTGTAGATACCTTTCGAGGGACATGGATGCTAATGCAAGACAAAGAGGTGAAGAGGATGGATTTGGTAGATATGTTCGTGTTCAGAATGCAAAAGATGATCAGAGAGATGATGATCACCGAAAACAGAG
>CAYJGL010000162.1:0-1391 GCA_964369695.1 uncultured Clostridium sp. | reverse complement strand
GTGGTGCTTATACATTAGAACAATTTTATAAGGCTCTAGAACTAGCAGAAAGCTTGTCAGGTGGTAAAGATTATGAGGCACTAAGCGAAGCAATAAAAGATGTCTCAAGCTACTCTAGTGCATTAAGTGATAGTGATTTGTTCACTAGTGATAGAGAAATGGCTTATGCTCAAAGTGTAGCAGCTAACAGGCTTGAAGGAATAGAGAGCACATCATTAACACAAATCGACTACTTACAGCAAATAGCAGACAACACAAAGGCTACAGTAGATGCTCTTTTGGCACAACTTCAAAAGTTAGGGCAAGACATAACAGACTCAAACAACAATCTAGGCGATGATTTGCAGGATTGGTTCGATAAAAATTACCCTACAGGTGGAACAACAACTCCAACAGAGCCAACAACTCCTGAAACTCCAACAGTAAGTGCAAATGAACAATGGGTAAATGATGCTTATAATACGATTGTAGGTAGAGATGCAGATACCGAAGGGCTTAAGTATTGGAGTGGAAGACTAGACAGTGGAACAAGTGAAGATGACTTGTTCTTAGAAATGTTGCGAAGTCCGAAAGGAATTACAGACTTAGAATCTGCATTACAATATTTGGCTAATGAAGAGATTAAAGAAGGTAAAGCATTACTAGATAGGTCTTACAACGCTGGGAAAATATCAGATGCAGAAGCTAACAAAATGCTTGATATTTTTGGAATGCCTCAACTCACCGTTCCAACAAACTTTATAAATGATTTGTCATATACCGACTTTCAAAAAGAATGGTTTTCTAAGTATATCGTTCCATTTGCAAAAGGTGGAATTGTAACAGCTCCAACAGTGGGCTTAATTGGTGAAGCAGGTTATAATGAAGCAGTTATACCTTTAAACGGGCAAGACCATTTAGGGATTGGTGCATTAACTAGAAAAATTGATAACCAAAATGCTATTATTGCACAACAAAACAATCTTATAAGAGAACAAAATCTTTATCTTAAAGACATAAGAGATATTGACAATTCAAGTTATTTAAAACTTCAAACAATAGGAGATAGAATATAATGAAATACGAATTATACGGAGCAGTAGAAGTTAAAAACGGAGATGTTATAAACTCTTCAAACTTCCCAACAGGCACAAATGTCTTGATAATAGGAAGAGGTGAAAGAATTATTGATGAAACGGGAAAAGAGACACCACTAAGAGGGGTTAGAGTCTCAATAAGTAGTGGACTAACAAAGGCAACAAATGCCCTTCCAAATGTTCCAGCAGTAGTAAAAGAGGGTGATTGTATTTATCTTTATACTAATATCTCAATGACTTTTTTAAATAAAGCAATTATAAATTTTGGAAAGGAAACAATATGATATTTTGGCAACAACAAATAACAGAATTTGA
>CAYJGL010000161.1:0-1400 GCA_964369695.1 uncultured Clostridium sp. | reverse complement strand
TCTTAAATAGCTCTTCAACAGTCCCTATCGAAGCTAAATCTGTTACTTTACATAACTCTTCAAGTGTCGTAGTGATACCCGATCCTTGAAGATAATTATCTTTAAAATTAACTCCACTCGTAGTAGATAATATTTTAGAATCTTTTACAGCCAGGTTACTAACATCAACTCTATTACTTACACCTTCCCAGTCAGAATTTTCAAGTAATCCTGTAGTTGAATTAATTTTCGGTCGGTTTACAGGTTCAAGTTTGGGATCTTGCTGAGAAGCTGCTGCACCGAGTGCAGAGTTAATCACATTCCTCGCAGAAAATCCGCCACTAACTGCATCAGATAAGAATCCATAATCATCCCCGGGTAATCTACTTTTCCCTGCTTTTGCTAATTTCTCTAACTCATCCCTTCCTAAAACTGCAAGAGCTAAAGCTTCGTTTACCAATAATTCTCTGGACTCCCCGCTTGCTAAATAGCCAATAGAATTTTCAACTAAATATCTAATATAATTATTGACATCCAAAGCGTTCATCATGTTTATTCCAGGTAATTTATACCAGGGAATATGACTAGCTACTTTTCCACTTTCATTCTCAGCAAGTTGATTATTGACTATCTCCGTCAGTGAATTCAATTGATCAGAGTCAAGTGAATTATTTGCAACAAAATTGGCGTTTTCTACTTGCGAAGCGTCGATTGAAATGGTATTTTCAAGTTTTAAATCACTAGAGAGGACGTTATGTTTAATAACAGAACTCTCTTCAACGTCCGTCTTTTCTGAACTAGATATTGATGGTGTCGCGAGGACGAATTCAGGCGTACTATCAGTAGTTTCGTCAAATTTTTCTTCGTTTATTGACTCAGGTAATGTTATTACTTGGACTATAGGTGAATAACTAGTATTATTTGTAATAAGATTATCGCTGGTCAGTGAATCATCTACGTCAGGACTTTCATCTGGATCGGGAAAATTATTTCCGAAGGGCAGCGTAATCAGACTATTTGTATGCGGTGTATTTGTATATTCAAGTACATCTAATTTTTGTACTATTTCCGTGATCTCTATGTTATTATCTACGAGTAGACTTTCAAATAAATCAGATAACTCTACGTCTTGATTGACATTTAATTTTTCAGAAGTATTATCTAACTCTACGTCTTGATTAACACTTAATTTTTCAGAATCATAATCTAATTCAACATTTTGATTGACACTTAATTTCTCAAAATCATAATCTAGTTCAACACTTTGATCAACTTCTAATTTCTCAAAATCATAATCTAGTTCAACACTTTGATCAACTTCTAACTTTTCAGAGTCATAATCTAATTCGACACCTTGATCAACTTCTAATCTATCAAAATCATAATCTAGTTCAACACTTTGATAAACTTCTAATTTATCA
>CAYJGL010000160.1:0-1434 GCA_964369695.1 uncultured Clostridium sp. | reverse complement strand
AAAAAGGTTAAAATGCTATGTCTGGACAACCTACATTTTAACCAAATCAAACTACTATTGAAAGTAATTATTCATATATTATATATTAGAATACCTATCTTTTCAATAGTTTGTTAAAATATTTTAAACTGGAGGTTTTTTAACTATGGAAAGAAAACAAAAAAATAAAACAAAAGGTAATGGAGAAGGTTCAATATATCTTAACCAAAAAACAGGTAGATATATAGGACAATATACAGTAAATTATAAACGATATTCTGTATATCAAAAGAAAAATGAAAAA
Organism: uncultured Clostridium sp.; assembly: GCA_964369695.1. GTDB lineage: Bacteria > Bacillota > Clostridia > TANB77 > CAG-508 > CAG-269. The sequence continues at coordinate 1,151 of CAYJGL010000160.1, read as the reverse complement.
GTTGGAGATTTTAAAAAAAGATTCAACGAAATATTATCAAGTATGTATAATGGAACTTTGGTTGAGAAATCAAAGATTACATTTATAGAGATACTCGAAAATCATGTAGAAAATAAATATAATCAAAACATAATCTCAGATAGAAGCTATGTGCGAGATAAACACACTATAGAGACTTTAAAAAAGTCTTGTAGTGATATATGCTATATCGAGATACAAAAACTCACTACAAGGCAAATACAGTCCATTTTACCCAATATAACCATATATGCAGATAGTAGTATTAATAAAATATGGCGTTTTATTAACAAAGCTTTCAAAATAGCTTTATCTGATAAATTAATACAACAAAATCCAATGGATAATATTAATATATCAAAACCAAAATCACAAATATTAACAAGAGAAATTGAAGCTTTGACAGTGGAACAACATAAAACATTTAAAAGTATCTGTTTGTCAAGCAATCATAAATATTCTAACATATTATTATTACAAATTAATACGGGATTGAGAATAGGAGAAGTACTAGCATTAAGCAAAGATTGCATAAACTTTACTGAAGAAACAATTAAAATTTATAGAACTTTAACAAGAGATAAAAACGATAAAATTATTTTAGGTGAAAAAACTAAAACATATTCAGGAACTAGAACGCTCTATATGACTCCTGATACTAAAAGATTAATACTTTCAATCTTAAACACTACAAATATATGTAATTTTGAAAATCTTATCTTTTACGACTATGTCAAAAATACATATGTAGCTCCTCACGAAATTAACAGTTATTTAAAAAGGTTGAATGTAAAATATAACATTGCACCAAATATTCATTCACATATGCTAAGGCATACTTTTGCAACTAGATTTATAGAATCAGGCGGTTCTGCAAAAGTTCTTCAAAAAATATTGGGACATAAAGATATTTCAACTACTCTAAATACTTATACTTCAGTATTTGATAAATTTGAAAAATCAGAAAATGATAAATATATAGAATACATGAAACAAATTTAAAATACCTATTGCATTACTATTGCATTACAAAATAACAAAAAGTGTTGATATTTCAACACTTTTATCACTTTAAATATGGTCGAGGCGACAGGGATCGAACCTGCGACCTCATGGTCCCAAACCACGCGCGC
>CAYJGL010000159.1:0-1435 GCA_964369695.1 uncultured Clostridium sp. | reverse complement strand
TAGATTTTACCTATATGTTTAATTTTTATTAACAATATACTAATATTCTATTTTTAGCATTTTCGAAATTTCCAAATCCAAATGATACTCTTTTCAATACTTTTATTGTATTATTATTTCCTTCTGTTTTTCCATTGCTATATGTTGTTTCATATGTATTTAAAATATATTTGTACCAATGATATATTGTTGTTTTTATAGATTTAAATATTATGCTTTTATTTTCTTTTAATTTATTAAACCAACTTTTAAAAGCTTTTACCTTGTCTTCGCCTTTTTCCAATCTTTTTATATCATAAAACTCTTGTAAGTGACCATATGCTATTTTTAATTCTTCTGTATATTCAAATACTTTATCTAGTTTGTTTTTTATTTTATCTCTATATTTATTTCTTATATTACCATTTATATCTGTTAGAAGCTTTGTCTTTAATGATTTTAGATATTTTCTTATTTCTTTTCCTTCTTTTGTTTTATCATCTTTGTACTTTCTCCACAAATCAAGCCTTATATTATCAACAGCTGCTGTTACTAGCTTTGTAACATGAAAGTAGTCTACAATTATTTTTGCTTTTCTAAATGCACTCAAAAATGTACGCTTAAATTGCATACTCATATCTATTGCTACCGTTTTAACATTATCTTTGTTTTTTATTGTTTTTAAAAATCCTTCTATACATTCATTATCTTTTACTGGTAATAATGCTATTACTTTACTTGTATCTAAATCTGTAATTTGTATTTGAAATTTAAATTTATATTTTTTACCATTTTTAATATGTTTCATATTTCCTTTAAATTCATCTATACCAATATTCTCTGGTAATTCTGTTATATTGTCCAAATTATTTAATGCTACTTTAATTGCAAATAGTTTGTTTATCAATCTGTGATCCATCCCACTCATACCACTTATTTCTTTTACACTTGTTCTTGTATAACCTAAAGTATCCATCACATTCAGAATACTTACATTTGAATGTCTAGAATATTTTTCTACTACTTTAGTTATATCTTCAAAAAATGTTGAGCTACAATGCTTACAACTATATCTTATATATGCTAATTTGATGATACATTTATTTCCGCATATATATCCGTGTTGCATATTTCTATATGCTGTTTCTTTCTTTTTCTTAGTAAGATTACCACATTTTGGACAACATGTTTCTAATTGTTTTGTTTCTAAAAAAATTATATTCGTCTTATTTTTAACATGTTTTACAGCTCTAACATAAAATTTTTCATTTATACCTTGTAATCCTAACAAATTTATGATATGTTCATTTTGCAATTAAATCACTCTCCTTTTATTGTTTTTCGCAATTCAATTATACAGGATTTTTGATTTAATTGCACTTTTTTATGCATAAATTTAAAAAGATGTATAACTAAATGTTCGGAATTTATTTTCCCGTACATTTGTTATACACCC
>CAYJGL010000158.1:0-1465 GCA_964369695.1 uncultured Clostridium sp. | reverse complement strand
TTGAAAAAATTTGTTGTGATTGTGGTGAAGAAAATAAAAATAACTATTAAAATGTAAAGATGGGAAACCATCTTTATTTATATTATATAAATCTAATAAAATTACCAAATTATATATACAAACCAATCAAAATATTATATAATTCAAACAACTTAGAAATATATATAATATTCAAATATATTTAATCAAATTAATAAACAATTTTAAATCAAAGATAATTATATCTAAAAATTAAATTTTAAATCGAATTAAATCAACCAAACAATTTAAAAGTTAAAATTAACTAATAACTTGATAAAATAATTAAAAAATATTGAACTAACAATTTTTTTATGATAACATATAGGTATCAATATGAACAAAGAAGAAATTATTAAAGTAAAGGAAGGTAAAGTATCTTTAAAAATAGATTTTATATTTAAAGATGTTTTTTCAAATAATGAAAAGTTATTAATAGATTTATTGGAAGGTATTTTAGGATATCAAATTGAAAAAATAAAAATAATTCAAGATTATGCACTTAATAAATCTAAAAAAGAAGAGAAAAAAGGAATATTGGATTTAAAAGCAACATTGCCAAATGGAGATATTGTAAATATAGAAATGCAAGTGCAAGATAAGAAAAATACAGTTCCTAGAATGCAGTTTTATGGTTCTAAACTATTTAATAAAGAAATAAAATCAGGAGATGATTACAAAACATCAAAACCAGTTATATGTATAGCAATACTAGACTATTTAGTACATAAAAATCAAGAACATTATTTAGCAAAAACAAAAACAAATTTTATAAAAATAAATAATGAAGGAAAGTATATATATGAAGATGAGATGAAAGATTTTATTCAGCTAATTACAATAGAGTTGCCAACATTTAGAAAAATGGAACATGATCCAAATAATAAGTTAGACCAATGGCTTACAATTATAGAGAAAAATGATCTTTCGGAAATTGAGGTGGTTATGAAGAATAATGAAAATATTAAAAAGGCATTATCAGAATTATATAAATTAGAAGCAACACCGAAAGTGTTAGCAGAAATTGAAAAATTAGAAGATGATTTAAGAAACTATAATGATGGAATGCGTTCAGCTGCAGAAGAGGGAGCTCAACAACAGCTTAAAGAAACTGTACGAAAATTATGTGAAAAAGAATTTTCAGTAGAACAAATATCTAAAATGCTTGATATTGATGTAGAAACACTAGAAAGTTTATTAAGCTAAAATATCAACTTAATAATAATTTAAATAATATAATAAACCAGCAATATTAAAAATATATAATTCTAAGAAATTTAAAAGAAAGGTTATCATAAAAGAATAATTATATTATATCTAAAGTAGAAAACTAAGAAATAAAGTAATTTATGAATTGGTTTTTCTACTTTATTTTACCTATATGGGATATTCTGCCATGTTTGTACATATAATAAAAGGACAGGTTATTAAAAATAAAAGGAAGGAA
>CAYJGL010000157.1:0-1468 GCA_964369695.1 uncultured Clostridium sp. | reverse complement strand
AACCGACTCTGGTTTTAGCACATAATAAGACATTAGCAGGACAACTTTATAGCGAGTTCAAGGAGTTGTTCCCTGAACACGCAGTAGAATACTTCGTATCATATTATGATTATTACCAACCAGAAAGTTATATAGCTAAATCAGATACGTATATAGAAAAAGATAGTAGCATAAACGATGAAATTGATAAGCTTAGACATTCAGCAACTTTATCTTTATTCGAATCAAAAGATGTAATAATTGTTGCATCAGTTTCATGTATATACGGTTTAGGAGATCCAGTTGATTATCAAGAAATGATGTTATCATTAAGACCAAATATGCAAAAAAGTAGAGATGAAGTTTTAAAAAAATTAGTAAGCATGCAATATTCAAGAAATGAAATGGATTTTAAAAGGGGAACATTTAGAGCAAAAGGAGACATAGTTGAAATATATCCATCATCACAAAGTGAAGCAGCTGTTCGTGTTGAGTTTTGGGGAGACGAAATAGAAAAAATAACTGAAATAAATCCTTTAACAGGAAAAGGCATTGGACTTAGAAAACATATATTAATACCACCTGCATCACAATATGTAAGTGGTAAAGAGAAAATTGAAAAAGCATTAATTACAATAGAAAAAGAAATGGAAGAAAGAGTTAAATATTTTAAAGAAAATAATAAATTAATAGAAGCGCAAAGAATAGAAGAAAGAACAAATTTTGATATTGAAATGTTAAAAGAAACAGGATTTTGTTCAGGAATAGAAAACTATTCAAGACATATAAGTGGAAGAGAAGAAGGAAGTAGTCCATATACACTATTTGACTATTTTCCCAAAGACTTTTTATTAATAGTAGATGAATCACATGTAAGTATTCCACAAGTTAGAGCAATGTATAATGGCGACAGAGCAAGAAAAGAGTCACTTGTAAATTATGGATTTAGACTACCATCAGCGTTTGACAATAGACCACTTAAATTTCAAGAGTTTGAAGAAAGATTAAATCAGACAATATATGTAAGTGCAACACCAGCAGATTATGAAAAAGAAAAATCAGGAGAAAATATTATTGAACAGATAATTAGGCCGACAGGGTTATTAGATCCTAATATAATTGTAAAACCAGTAACAAACCAGATAGATGATTTATTAGAGCAAATTAGAATAAAAGTCGAAAAAAAAGAAAGAGTTTTAGTAACAACACTTACTAAAAAACAAGCAGAAGATTTAACAGCATATTTAAAAAGTTTAGATATAAAAGTAAATTATATGCACTCTGATACAAAAACATTAGAAAGAATGGAAATAATCAGGAACCTAAGATTAGGAGAATTTGATGTATTAGTAGGAATAAATTTATTAAGAGAAGGATTAGACATACCAGAAGTGTCATTAGTTGCAATATTAGATGCAGATAAAGAAGGATTTTTAAGATCTGAAAGATCTCTTATACAAACTATAGGGAGAGCAGCTAGAAATGAGAA
>CAYJGL010000156.1:0-1478 GCA_964369695.1 uncultured Clostridium sp. | reverse complement strand
TGTGATTTTCTCACTGCCTCAGAGTCCAAAATTTATACTTGATATATCATAAATTCATTTAATGCAAGGGGGTTTACAAGTTTATGATGAAAATAGCTTTGATATGATTGCATCAAAATTACCTGTTTTTATGATGCGAGTGATGGGTTTCCTACCTTGTTTTTATTCGAAATTCTATATTAATTCGCAGTCTTTTAATATCTTTTCAATTGGTTCCCATACCATTATGGAAGGGTTCTTTTTATAAAACTTGAATCCTTTATAATAATAATACTCGACGATTTTTCACTATTACGACACCTTAAATTTTATTTTTCAAAAACTAAACAAATATATAACTTGTTTTCGATGTATTGAGCTGATATTGTACCGTGCATTTGTTCAGTTAAGGTTTTGGCAATTGATAAACCTAAACCTGTTCCTTTTTTAGCTGTTTCTAAAGTGAAAAATCTATTAAATAATTTACCTACTTCAATTTCATCTAACATTTTTGTTGAGTTAATAAATATAATTTCACCTGTCTCTTTGAGTATTATCTCTAAATCGCCATCGCTGTATTTTATAACATTACTTAGTATATCGATTTTAGGAACAATACCTCTTGCTATTAAAGGTGTATAAAACTCAGCAATGCTTTCTTCTAAAATTCTATTTATATTTTGAAAGTTTGTTTCCATTTCTTCCGAAGTAGATGTAATGATAGAATATTTAAATAATTCCTCTGTAAGTGTTTTTAAATTTTCTGCTCGATTGCTTATTAGTTCAAGATAACGAGATACGTCAGAGGTTTTATCTTTATCTTCTAATATTTCTAAATATCCACAAAGTGCAGTTAAAGGAGTTCTAATGTCATGTGCAATATTTGTTACAGCTTCTTTTAATTCACGATCTCCATTTTTGTACTTTAGGCTTTGTTTTCGAAGTTGTCTTAATTCTTCATTCAATTTAGATGCTAAAAATTTAATCTGCCTATCATTTGAGGAAACAGTGATTAGAGTATTTGTATCTTCACTTAAACAAATTTCAATTTGTGCATGGATTTCGTTAATGCTCTTTTTTACAAGGTATAATTTTATTATTAGTGCAATAACTATGACGATTAAAACAGCACATAAAATCCATCCAAACATATCATTAATCTCCTTTACTTCAAGTCTTTTTTCTTAAATATATAGATACCCAAAATCGTTATGACACTTGTAAACACAGTAGAAAAAATAATCATTCTTATTGGTTGTGTTATATCTAGCCAAGCAACTTTAAGGGCTTGTCCAGTTGGTAATAGTTCTAAAGCGATTTCAACTATGGTACGTTTGATACCTGTAAGGTAATGCGGATTAGGTTCTAATGTGTTATCTATGGTAAAATCTCCACTTTCCGTACTAAATACAACGCCATTGGATAGAAATTCAGGCTCAGCTAATCTGCCATCTAAATTGGAAGCCACAACAATAAGAATTAATAACAAAATTACAGAT
>CAYJGL010000155.1:0-1479 GCA_964369695.1 uncultured Clostridium sp. | reverse complement strand
AATGTTTTAGGAACTATAGAAAATGAAGAGTGTAGAATTGATAGTTTAGCTCAGAGTTGGAGTATAATTTCTGATGCAGGAGAAAATGATAAAAAATATATATGTATGGAAAATTTAGAAAATCATTTAGTAGATAAAGAAAATGAGATAATAAAACTTTTAGATCCACCTTTTGAAAAAAGTAAATTAAAACCTGGATATATCAAAGCATATTTACCTGGAGTTAGAGAAAATGGTGGACAATACACACATGCAGCAACATGGGTTATAATTGCACAAGCTATGTTAGGTTTTGGAGAAAAAGCATTTGATTTATATAAAATGATAAGTCCAATAGAACATTGTAAAACAAAAGAAGCAAGTAAAAAATATAAAGTAGAACCTTATGTAATACCTGCTGATGTTTATGGAGCAGATAATTTAGTAGGTAGAGGTGGATGGACCTGGTATACTGGCTCAGGAAGTTGGTACTATAAAGCAGGAGTAGAAACAATATTAGGTTTTAAAATTGAAAAAGGATATATAAAAATAGATCCAGTAATACCTAAAGAATGGAAAGAATATGAAATTAGGTATAAATGGGAAGATAATGTATACAATATTAAAATAAAAAATCCAAATGGAAAAAATAGATGTGAATTTATTAGTTTAGAAGATAAGAAAAATTTAAATGATAGTGAATTAAATAATAGATATTCTAAAATAACTTTAAATGGAATAGAAATAGATAACAAGATAAGATTAGAAAAGAGTAATAATAAGATATATAATATTGAAATTATTATGTAATTCATAAGTTGAATAATATAAAATGTGTAACAGATAGATGTTTCTATTTTGTTATACATTTTTTATAGAGTGCAAAAATAACCAAACGTTAAAATTCACATATATTTTTTGTGTTTTAATTTGGTTACTAAATTTATCAATTAATCAGCTTATTAAGTTTATGTTTGTAAGTTAAAAATTCGACACATCATTTTATGTAAATATATAGTTATTGATATAAACTTTTAGTTTATTATGATAGCTAATAAATATAGTTAATTAGATTTGATTTGTCTAAATTAATGTTATAAATAGTACATTAGACAAAGTAGCAATTAGACTTTGTGTGATTAGTATTACTATAAATTATAAGTTAAAGTTATTTATTATTAATAAAGTTTTAAAGATATTAAAATTTATATTGTAAAAAGACAACAAAAACTTGACATAAATACAAAAGTGTGATATTATGTACTAAAATTAATATTGTTAAAAATATAAATATAAAGAGAAAGGAGAATATGGATATTTAAATTACTAAATATTCATATTAAGGAAAAGGATGGGATTTGAATTTAAATGTACATATAATGAAGAAGGCTATAATAGATGGGGATATGACAGAGAAGGATATGACAGAGATGGATATGATATAGATGGATTCAATAGAGAAGGGATAAATAAAGAAACAGGAACTAAGTATAATCTAGA
>CAYJGL010000154.1:620-1487 GCA_964369695.1 uncultured Clostridium sp. | reverse complement strand
GTGCATATGATTTTATTTCATTACCACTCTCATCTGTTATTGATGTTTTTGTACCACTTGCTACTTCATTTTTATAGTTTAGTTGTAATATATTTCCGACAGTTTCTGTATCAGATGGTGACTCTATTTTATCATCATTGTCTTCTATTGCGTCTGTTAAACCGTCACTAACTGCTATTACTGTTGCTGTGTCGCTTATTTTGATTGTGGCTCCATTGCCACCATATCCACCACCAATTCCGGCTCCACTAGTGCCGTGTTCACTACTACCTCCTGTGGCTGTTACATCAGCTGTACCGCTTATTGTTATTGTGCCGCCGTCGCCTTCGTATCCACCACCTATACCAGCTCCACCACCATAAGTACCGCCTCCTCCTGTGGCTGTTACGTTAGCTGTTCCACTTATGGTGATTGCACCTCCACTGCCATTCCATCCATTACCTATTCCTGCTGCATCTTCTCCTCCAGTGGCTTCTAGTTTTCCTACTTCTTCACTTTCTGCTACTTCTTCTGCTGTTATCTCTACAGATGCTTCTTCTTTTACTTGTAAGCCTGCTTCATTCGCCCCACTTTTTAGCGTGTTTATGCTGTTTGCTGCTAGTGTTAGTTTTACTGTTGAGTTTCCTTGTATGTCGAACGCACAATCATCAGTAACCCCTGATACATTTATTTTTACTCCATCTAGTGTTATGATGTGTGTGCCACTTTCTACTGTTATTGTTTTTGCTGTTTCGTCTCCTGTACCTTTTATTGTTAGGGTTCCTTTATAATCAACCCACGTTGCTCCATATCCTGGGGTTTTTGATTTAAAGCCATTATATTTTGTTTTTTTTTTATTTGATTGTGGTTCTTTTTTATTATGGTGTG
>CAYJGL010000154.1:0-610 GCA_964369695.1 uncultured Clostridium sp. | reverse complement strand
ACTTTCTACTGTTATTGTTTTTGTTGTTTTCTCTTCTCCTATTATTGTTATTGTGCCTTTATATTTTATCCATTTTTCACCATTATCTGTGCTATATTCATTAAATCCTTTATCTTTTCTTATTTTTATATTTGATTCTGCTTCATTTATATTTATCTGTGGGTCGTTTTTATCTGCCTCATATTTTTGCACCTCATTATATGTAGTTAAATTATTTATTGAATCTGCTTTATATAGAATCGAATACTCTATTTCATTTCCTTTTTTACCAATTTGCTCTTCTTCTCCTAATAATACTTTATAATCTGTATTATTATCTAATCCGCTAAACGCTATTGATTTATACGCTATTGTTGGTTCGTATGATTTTATTTCTTTACCATTCTCATCTGTTATTGATGTTTTTGTTCCACTTACTACTTCGTTTTTGTAGTTTAGTTGTAATATGTTTCCTACAGTTTCTGTATCAGATGGTGACTCTATTATATCATCATCGTCATCGATTGCATCTCTTGAACCATCGCTTACAGCTACTACTGTGGCTATGGACGATATTGCTATTGCACCTCCAGTGTTATAAGGTCCTGTTACAGCACCACCGCCGATGCCG
>CAYJGL010000153.1:0-1494 GCA_964369695.1 uncultured Clostridium sp. | reverse complement strand
AGCTAAAGAAAGTTTATTGAAATTTGCTGATAACATGATAAAAAAACCTAAATTCATGTGTATTATTGTTGGGTTTACAGATGTTATAGCTAGAGATCCTAAAACTGGAATATACATTATTCCTATAACTGCATTAAAGCCATGATAAATAAAGCAAAAAAACTTAGAATTTAAAACTCTAAGTTTTTTAATGTTTAACTTCTAAGTAAGTTTACCCAAGAATAAATTACTTTTTTACTCATAATGAATAAATTTAATTTATCAACACTTTCTCCTGCGATCAGATTAGTAGTTAAGATGGTTTGGTTATCTAAAATATATGAAACTTCACCAACTTTATCTCCTTGTTGAATAGGAGCTTGAATGGTATCAGGGATTGATAATACTTGTGTAACTTTATCTTCCTGTCCTTTTTGTATCAATACTCCAGAGACATCTTCAAAAATAACAGGAACTGATGACTGTACACCCTTAATTATATCTACATCTTTTAAGACTTCATCTTTTTTAGCAAATTCTTTGTATGAAAAAGTATTAAATCCATAATCTAAAAGTTTTTGAGCTTCATCAAATCTAATTTTAGTTGAAGGGGCTTTCATAATTACAGCAATTAAAGATAAGTCATCTCTTGTTGCACTTGCAGATAAATTATATAATGCAAGACCAGTTGAACCAGTTTTCAATCCAGTAATGCCGTTATATGACTTTATTAATTTATTTGTATTTACTAACTCTGATTTTCCATCTCTTAAGCTATCCATCCATATTGTCGTATAATTTGTAATTGTTGGATGATTTTTTAAAAGTTCTTGAGACATTAGAGCTATATCGTAACTACTAGTAACATGCCCATCTTCATCTAAACCATGACAGTTTTTAAAAGTTGTATTATTCATTCCTAGTTCTTTTGCTCTAGTATTCATTAATGATACAAAAGCTTCTTCTGAACCAGCTAAATACTCAGCCATTGCAACACTACAGTCATTTGCAGATGTAACACAAATGGCTTTTAACATTTCATCAACTGTTAAGGTTTCTTGTGGGTCTAACCAAATTTGAGATCCGCCCATAGAAGCTGCATTTTCAGAGCAAGGAACTTCATCAGTTAAAGAAATCCTACCACTATCCACAGCTTCCATAATTAATAGCATTGTCATAACTTTAGTAACAGAAGCGGGGCGTAATTCTTCGTTCATGTTATGAGAATAGAGTACTTGACCAGTAGATTGTTCAATCAATACAGCAGAAGTTGATTCTAATTGTAATGGATTTATTGTAGTTGTAGAATCATTAGATACATCAGATGATGTATTTGTACTCATGTCAGACCATACATAAATACTATCATCAGCATAGCTAGTAGTGATAAACAAGAATTGTATAATAGATGAAATAACTACTATTGCTAAAATTAAAAATATAGTAAATTTTAAGTTTTTAATATACATATATATACCTCCATAGATATTAGAATATATGTAGGGAAAACAAAAA
>CAYJGL010000152.1:0-1512 GCA_964369695.1 uncultured Clostridium sp. | reverse complement strand
CTAAACCACACGAAAGGAAAAAATGTCTATGTTTGATAAAATAATAACAGAAAATGGAATAAAATTCAATGAATTAGAAGAAAAAATATATAAATTTGTATGTATTGTAGGATGTATGTTAATAAAATATATATTAGAATCAAAAGATAAAAAAATAATGAAGAGTAGAGATAAAAGAGTATATAGACATAAGGGATATAAGCAAGCATGTATAAAAACGGTAATGGGAGAAGTTGAATATAAAAGAGCTGTATATAAAATGAAAACAGAAACAGAAGATAAATATGTATACATATTAGACGAAGAAATGAACATAGAAAAAATAGGAGACATATCAAGTAATTTAGCAGAAAAGTCATTAGAAACAATAGTAAATACAACTTCATATAGGAAAGCTGCGGAAGAAATAAGTGAAAAAACAAATCAAAGAATAAGCCATGAAGCATTAAGAACATTAGTAATAAAAGCAGGAGAGAAAATCGAAAAAAGAGAAAAAGAAGAAATAAAATTAAAAAAAGAGAACAAATTAGTAAGTGATAAAAAAGAAGTATCAGTGTTATTTGAAGAAGCAGATGGACTGTGGATAAATTTACAAGGAAAAGATAGAGAAAAACAAAAGGAAAAAAATGTAAGAAAAAATAAGAAGAATAAAAAAGTCAAAACAGAGTTAAAGTTGTATGTAGCTTATGAAGGGTGGAAAAAAGATTCACAAAGACATGAAGTGATAAATAAAACATATATAGCAGGAATGATAAATAGCAAGGAATTAAAAAAATTAAGAGACACAAAAATATATAAAAGATATGATGAAGAAAAAATAGAAGTAAGAGTACTAAATGGAGATGGAGCTAGATGGATAAAGAATATGGCAACGAAAGAAACAATATATCAAAAAGATAAATTTCATATAGACCAAGAAATAATAAGGGATATATCAGAAGAAAAAAACAGGAAAGAATTAAAAAAAATAATAGATACAAAGAGATATGAAGAAGTATTGCCATATATAGAAAATTTAAAATATGAATCAGGTGGAGAAGAAAGAATAGTAAACAAATTAGATAAATTGAAGAGTTATTTAAGTACAGGATTAGAAAGATATCAAGATATATTAAAAAAACAAAAAAAGGAAATGCCAAAAGAAAAAGAAGGAATAGAATATAGAAATTTAGGTATAATGGAAGGATTAATATTTTCAATATTAAAAGTAAGATTAAGTAGTGGAAGGAAAAGCTGGAGTAAAAAAGGAGCGTCGTATTTAGCTAAGATATGTGCACATAAGGCTGAAAACAGTGGTAAAATTAAATTTGAAAAATTAGAAGATACAATAGAGATAGATAATTCTATTGAAGAATATATAAAAGAAATAGAAGAAAATGTAAAAAGAAATAAAAAAAGAGCTAAGATAAAAGAAGTATACGAAAACACAAAAGGAACAATAGTAAAAACAGAAGAAATATTGAGAATAATACAAAATAAAGAAATTACAAGATTAATGTATAGATAGGATTA
>CAYJGL010000151.1:0-1565 GCA_964369695.1 uncultured Clostridium sp. | reverse complement strand
TCTTTGTATATAACTTTTAAAGATATAATAAGAATATTTTAGATTGAAATTTAAAGATTAGGAGAGTAATAATGGAATATGAAAATAACGAAAATATTACATCAGTAGAAACAACAATAAAGATAATAGAAATTTTAAAAGAAAATGGTATTAATTTGGGAACATTTAAATATTCTAAAAGTGAAAATGGAAGAATTACACATAAAAAATTAGAAGAGTTAGAAATAGATGGAAAAGATATTAATAAAATTATAAATGAAAATAATTTAAATGGACAAATAAAATTGTATAGTAGAATAGCAAATTTAAAAGAAACTTATAACGGTAGAAGAAAAGGTAAGATAACAGAAGAACAAGTAAAAAAATGCATAGAATTAGGAATAATAATACCAGAAAAAATAAATAAAATAGAAGAAACTTTAGACCTAATTGAATTATTATCAAAACAAGGAATTGATATTTCAAGTATAAAAATGAATAAAATGGAAAATCAAAAAGTAAAATACACAGAGTTAGAAGATATAAATCAAGAAGGAATTGATATTGATAAAATTACAGAAAAATATAACTTAGATAAAAAATTTCCTATAGGTTGGAGAATAAAATATATAAATGATTTATTTATAGGAAGTAAATTAGGCCAAAAGTTAAAAAGAGAAGATGAGGTAAGAGCAGTAAATTTAGGAATAATTAATAAAGAAAAAGTATTTGTAAATTCAAAAGAAAATATAATAGATGAGACAACTGAAACATTAAAAATACTAAAAGAAAATGGAATTGATATAACAAATATGAACTTATTAAAGAAAACAAAAAGAGGAAATAGATATTTGAAATTAGCAGATATAGAAGGTATAAATGAAATAATAGAGAAAAATAAAAAATCAAACAATATATATAAGTTGAAAAAAAGTTTTCCAATTGGTAAAAATATAGAAATGCTAAAGCAAATGTATTTAAATAAAAAAGAAAGTTTGACAAATTTAGAAAAAAAGGAAATACAGGATATAGGAATAGTGAAAATTACAAGTGAAGAAATATTTAAAGCAACAATAAAAATACCTGTAGATAAATATGATAATACTTCAAAAATAATAAAGAAGTTAATAACAGAAAGAGAAGAAAGTAAATATGAAAAATCAAAATAATAATAATATATATAATAAAGCATTTACAGAGGTAAAGGTAATATTAAATTATTTAGAAGAAAAAGAATATAAAAAGATTCCTTTAGAGTTAATAGAAGTTATTAATAATAATCAAAATTTAGAATATAATTATACAATAAATAATGATTTGAATTTGGAAAAACAAAAAATGTTACCAGAAACTAGAGCAATACTTCTTAATATATATATAAACTATTTATCAAATACAGAAAAAAAGAATAAAATATTAAAAATTCAGCAAGAAGAAAGAAGTTTTAACGAATTAGGAAAGAAAGAAGAATATAAAATAGACATATCTCAAATTTTAAGAAATAGAAAAAACAAATATTGAAATAAAAAATTGAAAAAACATTTGACATTTAATAATATTTGATAGATAATATTATTAAATTGTTA
>CAYJGL010000150.1:0-1576 GCA_964369695.1 uncultured Clostridium sp. | reverse complement strand
TTTATCTGTTTTAATGGTTTATCTGGATTTTGTTCATCATACTTTTCTATAAAAGCATTTAATCCTCTCATAAATGTTTCAAATATTAAATTTCTTTTTTCTTCTTCCGGATGATTTTCTTCTACATTATATATACCTGCTCCTATTTCATTATGTCTGAATTTTTCATTTAGTTCGAAATCATTTATAACCACATATCCTTCTTTTTTATTTAAATACATTGTTCCTTTTGATATTATATTTCCTTGATTATCTCTAACTACTAAGTTTTGAACGTCAGGTGCTACAATACTTGATTTGGCTATTTCCTTACCATAAAAACTACTCGTTATACTTCCACAGCAACTAGCAAATAATCCCATTATACTATTATGTGGATCATTTTTAGGAAGCCATTCATACGTAAATTGCTTTTTGTATAATTCTTCAATTATTTCTTCTCCACTAGCTAACTCGCTAGCTGTTTCCTTTTTTATTTTCTCAATACTTTCCAATATTGTTTCTTCTTTTATATGTTCGCCTAAAATGTGTTCTGGAATATTTTTTTCATTTGCTTCATTTCTCAAATTGGAAGCTTCATTAAATACGTATTGTGAAACCCCTTTACCACCTAATATTTCAGCAATATCTCTATTACCTTCGTTTACACCTATATATTTATTATCCATATAATATTTTTCAAAAGCTTCTTTCCACGATATAGTTTTAGGTTTTCCTGTTTCATCTAACACTTTTCTATACCCTTTAGCTTCATTAAAATCCATCATCACTTTACTAAATATTCCTGGTTTATTTCCTTCCAGATTTCTTAACATTTCTAAATTGTTAAATTTTCCTTTTCCTTCTTCTAATGAAATAAATGTTAAAAAATCTTGTCCTGCTTTAGTATCTAGTTTCATAGAATCAAATAATCCATGATAATTTCCGCAATTTTAATATATCTGTTTTCAGCATTTTAGAAATTGCTGAAGTTGCTTTTTGAGATACTGTTGTTTGAGTTGGTACTCCATTTTTATCCAACCATGGTTCATTACTAAAACATCCTAAAGCATTAGCAAATTTAAAAAAATCTAATCTTTCTTCTTCTGTATAATTTTTTAGTTCCTCGTTAATATCCTTAAATTCACTATTAAACATCCTGAATTCTGAAATTTCCATAAAACTCTCTGTTTTATTATTATTAATCAAATATTTTACATATTCATTTGGTATTTTAATTTGATTTTTATTTTTATCTAATCCTTCTACTAAACTAATTATTTCATTCCAATTATATTTATACTCTTCTAAAAACGCCTCAATTCCAATATCAGATATATTTTGTTTGATTTTTTCAATATCAATTTTTGCTTCTATTTTTTCTACATTAACATTTTTATTATCATCTCCTCTTAATATAATACTTTCATCCTTCATTATACATATTTTCGTTAATCCGCTACAACCACTAAAAGCAGCATATTCTATACCTGTTACTCCTTTTTGGATGTTTATTTCTGTTAGCCCGCTACAACCAATAAAAACTTCATATTCTATACTTGTTACTCCTTCTGGGATTTTTATTTCTTTTAATCCG
>CAYJGL010000149.1:0-1579 GCA_964369695.1 uncultured Clostridium sp. | reverse complement strand
TAGTGTTCGGTGTAGTGTTCAGTACAGTGCTTGGGATAATAGGCATTTTTCTTTAATTTCAAGTTCTTACTTAGTAATATATTTTTGATTTCTATTTTCAGATTGATCAGATATTGTTAATTGCATTTTCCCTTTTTCTAACAAAGAATTTATATAGTTTTTCTTGAATGTTGCTCTATCTTTAAATTTAAATTTATTTGTAATTTCCTTCAAAGTTTTAGCTTGTTTACAAAATTCAAAATATCTTTTTCTTGTAGGTTTATTTTAGTTTTTTTATCAATTTTCTTGTCGGTTTTCTTGTCGGTTTTCTTGTCGGTTTATCTTTTGTTAATTTCAATATAAAAATGTAGTTTTTTAAACCTTCTCTTTTTATTATATTTTCCACTTGCAGGTGTTTTAATATTACAGATATTGTTCTATCAGAAAGTTTAGCTATATTTACAATTTCTTCTCTAGCTATTTCAGTATTCATTTTTATTAAATTTTAAATTAATTTTTCATTCTCTGATAATTTTATTGTGTCATTTATTGTGTCATTGCACTTGTTACTGCTTCTCTTACAGTTCCAGGACTAAATTTTTTTCACTTCATCTCTTTTTTAATGACCTATTTTAACATAAGTATCGTTTTCAAGTTATAATTTATCTAAAACTTATTGTATTGCAGTTATTAAACATCCATAGCCATACTCTTCATTCTTTTCTAACTCTAATTTTGTCGTAGCATTATAATTATATTTCCCTTCACTTGTTAGTAAATCTAAATTTTCTAAAAATTTCTCTGTTAATTTTACATTTTTACCTTCATAATAAATTTTAAGTTCATAAAATGTTAGTTTTTGTCTTAGTGATTCTAATTCTTTTAATGGATTCTTTATTCTTCTCGCAAACATTTCATTTATCATTCTATTTGTTAATTGCTCTTTACTACTTCCTACTCTTATATAACAACCTGCTGGAGTCATTCCTTTTTTGTTTATATAATATGGCTTTTCAATTCCACTTGATATTACTAACTTTATGACTTCAATATCATCTTTAACTTCAACTGATATATCAAATAAACCTATTGTAGACGGCAATATATTATTCTTAATTCTATCTTTTATTTTTAATTGCACATCATCTATATCGTCTAATCCAACAGCTTTTCCGTTTTTACCAATACCAATATATATTATTCCACCATCTTTATAGTTTAAAAATGCTACAACTTCTTCTTCCAAATGTTCATTTAATCTTTCTTTAAATTATATTAAATTATTTTTTTAATTCATTATATATATCCTCTTAGATTTCTTATTTACTTATTTATACTATACACTTTATATTAATCAATAAATTCAAACAAAAAAAATGCCTGAAGGGCAACGTACTAAAATTACGCTTAGCATTTAGCTACCTACTTCAGGTCTTTATATAAATATAAGTACTTATAAAAATAAAATAGACTTAACAAATCAGTGGATGACTTGAAAAATCTATGGTGCAGATGGCCGGAATCGAACCGGCACGACTGTTAAGGTCGCAGGATTTTAAGCTATTAACCATTATTTTTGATTAACTATTTTTAGCAATAT
>CAYJGL010000148.1:0-1604 GCA_964369695.1 uncultured Clostridium sp. | reverse complement strand
AGAATTGTAGCTATTGGGAATATATTAGGAATTTTGATTGGTCTGATAATAATATAGTTTAAAATATTTGACTAAAATATTTGACAAAAATAATAAAAACGACTATAATAATATTGAAAGTTAAAAAAGTCAAGAAAGGAAAAAAGTATGAAATATATAAAAAGAAATATTGAAGAAGTTTTAAAAAAACAAGAAAAAATGTTTAAAGTAGTATTAATTACAGGTGCGAGACAAGTAGGAAAAACAACTATGTTGAAAAACACCAAACAAAATATTAAATATATTACATTTGATGATATGATATTAAGTCAAATGGCTAAAGAAGATCCTAATTTGTTTTTAAAATCTAATGAGCCACCAATTATAATGGATGAAGTACAGTATGTACCGGAAATATTTAGGAATATTAAAATGTTAATTGATAACTCCGAAGAAAAAGCACAATATTATCTAACAGGTTCACAAAAATTTAATTTAATGAAAGATATTACTGAAAGTTTAGCAGGAAGAGTAGGAATTTTAAACTTATTAGGATTAAGTCTTAGAGAAATTAAAGAAATTGATTTCAATAAGCCATTTATGCCTAATATGGAATATATATTGGAAAGAGAAAAATTTAATACAGACGTAAAATATAAGGAGATATGGGAGATAATACATAAAGGACAAATGCCAGCAGTATATGAAAAAGATACAGATTCTGAACTGTTTTATGCTATGTATGTAAGTACATATATAGAAAGAGATGTAAGAAATTTAGCACAAGTTGGTAATACAATGTTGTTTTTAAAATTTATGACCGCACTTGCCACTAGGATAGGACAATTATTGAATTTAAATAGTATAGCTACAGAAATAGGAATAACAGTTCCAACAGCAAATAGATGGCTAGGAGTACTTGAAGCATCTAATATAATATACATATTAGAACCATATTATAACAATATTATGAAAAGAGCAGTGAAAACCCCAAAAGTATATTTTTTAGATACAGGTTTAGCTGCATATCTAAGTAAATGGAAATTAGTTGAAAGCTTAGAAATAGGCAATATGTCAGGAAACTTTTTTGAAAATTATGTTATCGTAGAAATAATAAAAAGCTATTACAATAGTGGTGAATTAAGACCACCAGTATATTTTTATAGAGATAAAGAAAAAAAAGAGATAGATTTAATTATAGAGCAAAATGGAAAATTATATCCTATAGAAATAAAGAAAACAGCTAAACCAAGTTTAGATATGATTTCTAATTTTAAAGTATTAGAAAAAGTTAAAGAAGTAGGAGAAGGTGCCGTTATTTGTATGTATGATAAAGTAATAAAATTAGATGAAAAAAATATAGTAATACCATTTAATTATTTATAAAGTTAGGAAATTTGATTGGTTTGATAATAATATTAGTTAAATGATATAAAAAAGATAAAATAACTAATTATATCATCTTATTGATAAAATTAATTAAATATAATATATCAAAATGAGATGTGTTAACATGGTAAATAGAGAAAAATATTTAAAAGAGTTAATATCATATAAGGATACAGATATAATAAAAGATAACTACCCTAAAACAATATTAACAATGGATAATACATTAGATTCAG
>CAYJGL010000147.1:0-1636 GCA_964369695.1 uncultured Clostridium sp. | reverse complement strand
TGATTAGATTAACTATACTATTAACCAAGAATTCAATATTGTCTGATTCGACTTTACTAAGTTTAATATGTAGTACAATTCTGTCTTCAAGATTGTTTTCAATATACTTTAATAATTCAGATTTTCCGATACCGTAAATTCCATAGAGATTAATCATAGTATAGGTATTGCAAAGTTCTTTAATATCAATTCTGTTTATGTAATTCAATTCAAATTCCTTCCCTAGGATAATTAGTTATTATCCTATCTTTGTTAGAATTATACAGTATAATTTACCTATTTTCTATATTTTTTTGAAATAAGGATCGAGGGTTTTTATTCAGTAATATATCTTTTTGTTTCGTAACAGACACATGCGTATAAATTTCTGTTGTTTTTATAGAACTATGTCCTAATATTCTTTGAATATATCTGATATCCACATCTTGCTCAAGGAGCAGAGTTGCAAACGTGTGACGGAACATATGAGGTGTGATATTTTGTTTTAGACCTGCTGATAAAACGTACTTAGAAATAAGCGCTCTTACTCGTTGATCACTTATAACATTTCCGATATTATTCAAAAAAAAATATCCCTCTGCGTTTATATCTCTGATTTTACTATACTCGATTAATGCTTTTTTTACCTTTTCATGAGCTATTGACAATAATCGTTCCTTCGCTCCTTTTCCGTCAATCAAAATTGTTTCTTCTAATAAATCTATATTCTCGCATTTTAGATTACATAACTCTGATATCCTTATTCCCGTTGCAACTAGTAATTCTAATATTGCAACATCTCTCAAAATTTGTTTTTGTTGCTCCTCATTGTTGTTATTTCTTTTTTGTTTTTCTAAGAAATCAAATAATACATTCAAAGTATTTTTGGAAATAATTTTTGGTAATGTTTTTGGTTCTTTAAATCTTATATTCAAAATATCAAGGGACAGTTCATCATCTCCCAATGTACTTGCACAATATTTCAGAAACGACTTTATAGTTGCTATTTTGCGCTTTACTGTTTTCACTTTAAAGTTGTCATGTAACATTTCGATATAATCGATTAAAATACCATTATTTAACTTATTATCAACAGTATACTTTGATAACTGATTTAGATCCAATCTATAAGCTTTAATCGTTTTCGCATTCAACCTTTTTTGTTTAACACAATAATCTAAGTATTCAATACTTTTTTCTTTAAAATTATTCATAAATTTTCCTCCATTTGATTTTATACATAATTATAACAAATAAGATTTTAATGTACTAAAGATTTGGGATAGTCAAAAAGAAAATCCTTATGATAAAACAATATTAAAGTTTTATATCACACATTAAAAAAGAGCTTCTTAACGATGTGCGTTATACACATCGAAAACAAGCTCAAAAAGAAATATCTAAGTATATTTACGTATTATAATACCAAAAGGTTTCGAAACCCATTAGATTTTTTAAAACCCAACAGTTATAAAAAATAATATATTCCCAAAAGTTACTCATCCTTATATTTATTTTCATAGACATCTTCATGCACTTTTCTAATTGGTCTCTAATTATTAGGGTGCAGTGCCCATCAACATATCCCTCTTTTCTTTTGCTACTTCCATTATGACTATATAATTTTTTTCATCAAAATACTCATTGTAATCTAATG
>CAYJGL010000146.1:0-1679 GCA_964369695.1 uncultured Clostridium sp. | reverse complement strand
GGTGTGTATATATCTGTTATTCTTAATAGTTTTCCAATGTCTTGTCTTTTTCCTAAAAGTTTAATGTTCTCTTGTAGGTTTTCTTTTTCAATTATTTGTTTGTAATCTTCTTTTTTTGTTCCTTCTCCTATTAATAATAGTTTTATATTTGGTGTTGTTTCTTTTAGTTTTTTTACTGTTTCTATTAATAGTATTTGGTTTTTGTTTTTGTTTAATTCTGCTATATATGATAATACTAAGTCTTCTTTGTTTATTCCTAGTTCTTTTCTAAATTCTTCTTTTTCTTGTTCTGTCATTTCTATATCTAGTCTTTGTGAATTAAATCCTACTCCATGTGTATAATGTATATTTTTACATTTCTTAAATTTCTTTTTTGCTAATTCGTAGTCTTCTTTGTTTATTGTTATTAAATCATCTGTATATTTAGATAAATGTTTTTCTATTGGATAAAATATTAACCAATTTAAAATAGATGATCCTTTAAAGAAATGAAAACCATGTGCTGTATAAATTACTCTTGTACCACTTTTTCTAGCTTTTTTTGCAGCTAACCTTGTTACAACACTTCCCATAGGTGTATGTGTATGTATAATTTCAAATTGTTCTTCTTCTATTATTTTTTTTAATTGTTTAATTGCTTTTAAATTATTTGTTTTTATAGGATTTCTTTCAAAAGAAATTGTATGTTTTTTATCGCAATATTCTATTTCTTCTTCCCCATTTGTTGCAACATGAACTTCATATCCTTGTTCTTTAAACATTTTTAAATATGGTATATGAAAATGTTTGATGTGAGAGTCTACTGTTGCTGTAAATAGTACTTTTTTCATTATTTTATTTCTTCCTTTTATTTCATATTTTAAAAATATAAGATATTAGATATTTATATTATTTTTTTTAATATGTTAATATCTTAATATCTTATACTCTTAATTTATAGCTAAACTTCTATAAGATTCTTTTCTTTACGTTTATTTTTCTCTTTTAATTGTCTTAATTCATCTTTAATTCCATGTTCAGTAATTTCTGCATCACTTTTAGAAAAAACTGTTTTAATTGTTAATAAGACAATATATATATCTTCTTTCATTCCATAGTTATCAACATATTCTATATCATATTCTATTTTCTTAAATATATTTAAACCATTTCTTCCTTTTGCTTGTGCTAAACCTGAAATACCTGGTCTAACTTCTACTCTTCTTTTTTGATGTTCTGTAAATATATCATAATATTCTAATATCCATGGTCTAGGCCCTATAAATGTCATTTCACCTTTTAGTATATTAAATAGTTGTGGTAATTCATCTAAACTTGTTTTTCTTATAAATTTACCTGTTTTTGTTACTATATCTTCATATTTTAAATTTGTGTCTAACTCTTTTCTTTCGTGAGACATAGATCTAAATTTATATACATCAAATGGAATCATATCTTTACCCATTCTTCTTGATCTATATATTACTGGTCCTTTTGATTCAATTTTAATAGCTATAGCTACTATTATCATTGGTATAGCACTTAATGTTATTAATAGTAATGCTCCTATAATATCGCATATTCTTTTTACATATTTATACATCCTTATTTCCCCTTTTTAATTTTTATATCGTACTATATTTCATACAATATTATACTACCTTTTATGTTAATCCGCAATAGTTTTTGTGTTATTTTTT
>CAYJGL010000145.1:0-1694 GCA_964369695.1 uncultured Clostridium sp. | reverse complement strand
GAACAAGAGAATTTGAACAAATGGAATTAGAATTTTTCTGTAAACCAGGAACAGACTTAGAATGGCACAAATACTGGAAAGAATTTTGTCAAAAATGGTTATTAGATTTAGGTATGAAAACTGAAAATATTAGAATGAGAGACCATGATAAAGAAGAATTATCTCATTATAGTAATGCAACAACTGATATAGAATTTAAGTTTCCTTTCGGATGGGGAGAATTATGGGGAATTGCAGATAGAACAGATTATGATTTAAAAAGTCACATGGAAGTATCAAAAGAAGATTTTAATTATTTAGATGAAGAAACAAAAGAAAGATATGTACCATACTGTATAGAACCATCACTTGGAGCAGACAGAGTAGCACTTGCATTTTTAGCAAATAGTTATGAAGAACAAGAAATATCAGAAGGAGATGTAAGAACAGTATTACACTTACATCCAGCATTAGCTCCATATAAAGTAGCTATACTACCACTATCAAAAAAACTATCAGAAAAAGCAGAAGAATTATATGAAAAATTATCAAAAAAATTCATGTGTGACTATGATGCAGCAGGAAGTATAGGTAAAAGATATAGAAGAGAAGACGAAATAGGAACACCATATTGTATAACCGTAGACTTTGACACACTAGAAGATGAAGCAGTAACAATAAGAGATAGAGATACAATGGAACAAATAAGAATTAAAATAGATGAACTAGAAAAATGGATACAAGAAAAAACAGAATTTTAAATGAATGTCGCATTGGGGACAGACCCCAATGCGACATTTGTGTCGCTTTTGGGACAGGCCTTGAAGTAAATATATATAATTAAAAAATATAAAATATAAAAGTATAAAAGATAAAATATATAACAAAAAAAGCTCAAATAAGAGCATTTATTTGTTTATTTTCTTGTATGATTCTATTTTAAATTCAAAATTTTCTCCAAATTTAAAGATAAGAACTTTGGTATAATTATCAGAAGAAGGTTTACCTATTTCTTTAATTAGCATATTAGCTTTTGATTTTTTCAAAGTATCAAAAGTATTCATAAATCCCATACCAGTACCACCAGTAGCTGAATGAGTTGTGCTAGGTTCTTTTCCTAACTTGGATAAAGTATTTTGTTCAAATTCTATTCCACTATCATATATCCAAATACTGTATGAATTATCAAAAAGACCTAATTTTACTAAAATTGATTTATTTATATTATCACAATTTTGAATAGCTATAATTGCATTTTTAATATGATCTGCTAACAATATTTCTAAATCATTAATAGATATAAAATTATTTATAATATGATGAATATTACCATTTAAAATTAATTCAAATTCTATATCATTTTTAGTACATTCTGATTGCATATACTGTAGCATATCATCTATTTTATCTATACCAGTAGATTTTAACTTAGTATTAATAACAGATGGGAAAGATATATTTGATATTTCAGTAGCTATTTCTGTATTTAATTCTAGTTTAGTTAATTTATATTCTAAAGATTTTTGTTTGTGCATTATTGAGTGATTTTGTTTACTATATTCTAAGTTTTGAGTTTTTAATAATTCTATTTCTTTTTCTTTAGTTTGTACTTCTAATTTCAAGTCTATTATTTCATTTTCTACCAGTTTTTGCCTATAGTATTGTTTGAATGATTTGTATATGGTTATAGACATTACTATGGCGAAGAGAATGAA
>CAYJGL010000144.1:0-1766 GCA_964369695.1 uncultured Clostridium sp. | reverse complement strand
ATACAGATGGAAAAGTAGATATAACAGATTTATTTATTATAAAAAATGTGGTTTTAAATAATATATAGTTTTAAAAGATGTTACTAAAAGGGGTAGAAGATATGAATAATGAAAAAGGTATTACATTAATATCAGTAACTTTAACAATAATAGGGATTATTGTTTTAATAGGAACAGTAGTTACTATTTTATTTCAAAGTGATGGTATAATTGAGCAAAAAGCAAAAATGGAAGAAGAAGTCCAAAGAGTAGAAGTGGAAGAAAAAGTAAAACTAGCAATAAAAGAAAGTTATGGAGTGGATAAAACATTAAGTTATAGTAATGTTGAAGCAGAGCTAGGATTAGAAGAAGGGACATTAATATCAAATGAGTTAAAGCAAACAATTAATATAGATGGATATGATGTAACAATTCAAGAAACTGGAGAAGTTGAAGTAGCGAATAAGAATATTGAATTTAATAAAGAAGAATGGGATAAGACAGCAACACCGGAAGATGCTTTTATATGGGGGAGTGATATACCTGGTGAAGAAGGATATAACAATATAATAGGATATAATGCTAAACTAGCTAATTATCCAAAGGTAATTATACCATCAAGAGCTGAAGAAATATTAGGTATGCATGGAGCTGAAATTGAAGATGTAGGAAGACAGTATTTGGTAGGAGTTCAAGAAATATATTTGCCAGAGACTATAACTACAATAGGAGAATATGCATTTGGTGGAATGAATAGTTATGGAATGAAATCAGTTAAAGAAATAATAATACCAAATAGTGTAATAAGTATAGAGAGTAGAGCGTTTTATGGTTGTATTAATTTAGTAACAATAGAAATACAAAATATAGTGACAAATATAGGTAGGCAAGCTTTCGAAGGAACTGGTTGGTATGATAGTCAACCAGATGGAGAAATATATATAAATGATATATTCTATAGTTATAAGGGAAACATGCCCGAAAACACGATAATAGAAATTAAAGAAGGAACAAAATCGATAAATAAATATGCATTTGCTTGGTATGATAGTTTAACAACAATAACAATCCCAAGTACTGTAGTATATATAGGAGAAGGGGTATTTTCAGAATGTTATAATTTAGAGAAAATAGAAATACACGAGAATAATCAAAATTATAAAGATATAGATGGAGTGTTATTTTCTAAAGATGGGACAAACTTAATAAAATATCCGAATGGAAAAGTACAGGAAGAATACATAATCCCAAATAATGTAACAAGTATAGGTGATAGTGCATTTTATAATGGTAGTACTTTAACAACAATAAAGATACCAGATAGTGTGACAAGTATAGGAGAGAGTGCATTTGAGAATTGTGATAGTTTAACAACAATAGAAGTAGATGGAAATAATCAAAACTATAAAGATATAGAAGGAGTTTTACTTACAAAAGACGGAACAAATCTAATTCAATACCCTATAGGTAATGTAAGAGAAGAGTATATAATCCCCAACAGTGTAACGAGTATAGGGAATAGCGCATTTTATGATTGTGAAAATTTAACAACAATAGAAATACCGGATAATGTAACAAGTATAGGAGAGAGTGCATTTGAGAATTGTGATAGTTTAACAACAATAGAGATACCAAACAGTGTGACAAGTATAGGGGATTTTGCATTTTATAATTGTGATAGTTTAACAACAATAGAGCTACCAAACAGTGTGACAAGTATAGGGGATTTTGCATTTTATAATTGTGATAGTTTAACAACAATAGAGATACCAAACAGTGTAACAAGT
>CAYJGL010000143.1:0-1854 GCA_964369695.1 uncultured Clostridium sp. | reverse complement strand
GGTCCACATCTTCATTTTGGTGTTAGGTTAAATGATAGTTATCTGGATCCACTTAGTATATATAAGAAAAATTAAGTAAATTTAATTATAATGTTTCCTTTGTCAATGACATTAAACAATTTCTGTTACACACTCTCTTCATTTAATTTTTGATTAAAAACTACTTTTAGAATATATATTAATTGTCGCTATATTTTTTTTAATATTTTTATTTTCACCCACATCTTCTGAGAAAGGAGCATATTTTGTACTATCTTAAACATATAAAATTAAAGTCCATTTTTTTATAAGCACTTCAAAAAGGTGCATAACTAAGTGTTTAGGAATTTTATTCCCCATACATTTATTATACACTCATTTTTCTTTAAATACTTTAACAATAATATTATTTATTTAAAAGTACTTCATTTACTTTTTTAATAAACGACTTTAGAATTCAGTACTACAGGTATAAAATTGTTCGAAACGAGATGATACTACCATTAAAGCCATTATTATGGTAGTACCTATGACTAGAAGGGTAAATACTGTCGAAAAAATTACCACCTCTGTCTACGCACGAAGTATCTGCATTAGATGAACTTTCAGTACTCCATTCAGCTACATTTGATGCCATATCATATATTTTTAATTTTTCATCTCCTGATAATCCTGTGTTTTGTTTTGAGGTATTTAATCTTGTTTGCATTGAATAATCTTCATCACCACTAAATGTTTGTATATATACTAATGCTGTATCCCATGCTAATGAATTTATTAAATCACTCGTAAATGTTGTTTCGTTTTCGTACATTTCTTTTGCTTCTATAGCTGCATTTTGTTGAGTTATATTTGTACATGTAGTCTTATTTGCTTTACTTTCTGCTATTCCATTATTATTACTTGCTTCATATCTTGCTATATAATATCCACCTGAGACTATTGTCTTTGCTTTAAAATCTTCCAAATCTTTTGCTACAGTATTTCCTTTTGTACCTGTTTCTTCTTCAATATATTCACTAGCATTTGAACTCCCTGAGCTATTTACATCTTCATCATCTGCTTTTTTAGTTGGTGTTCCGTCTGATGCAAATTCATATCTTGATAATTCTATTGTATGTGTTGTTCCATTATTTTTTATTGTTCCTACTGGTACCCATACAAATTGATTTCCTTTACCTTGTCCTTCTGCATCTTCTATTACTATACCTTCTGTTACATTGTTTCCAGAATCTATTGCTATTCCAAATCCTGCTGGGATTACTATTTTATTCTTATAATTATCTTCTATTGTTATATTTTCTGTTTCAGAATATACTTCTATTTCTGGTGTTCCTTTATCTGTTTCAATTGATACATTTGGTTTTGTTGATTCATCTTTTCCTAAAACTATTACTTTTCCATTTTCTTCTACTTTAAATTCATATCCATTAAATTTTATATCTCCTGGTATACTTCCTTCTAATGAACCTTGTTTCTCTAACTCTTGCTTTATTTTAGCACCATCTATTTTTCCATCTGTTCCATAGCTTCCTAATATTGCTAATTTAACTCTCTCTTCTGCTTCTGCTCTTTCAGTTTCTTCTCTTGCTTCTGTTGCCTGTGTTAATATTCCATTTTCCCCTGTCAACATTGCTATTGACACTCCTGCTAATATTAATAATACTATTATTGTTATTACCAAAGCTATTAATGTTATACCTTTGTTTGTTTTTACTTTGTTTTCTCTCATTTTATTTCTCACCTTTCTTTTGTTTTCTTTTTTCTTTATTTTGTTTTTATCTTTATTATGAGAATGCGGACATTCCCATTCTAAATTACCATTTATTATAATTTCTCATAATTAATAATATATACACATTTGAATATGTTTTT
>CAYJGL010000142.1:0-1856 GCA_964369695.1 uncultured Clostridium sp. | reverse complement strand
TTACTGCTTGTGTTATTTAAATTTATAACTATATTAATTATATCAGGTATTTTATTAAAAAAGTTCCGAATTAAAATTCCGAATTTTTATTCCGGATTTTTATTCCGGATTTTTATTCCGGATTTTGATGAGAAAAATATATTCATAATAAATATCTTTGTATATACTATTAAAAAATATTGAGTAATTAGTAGAAAGTTAGTATTAGAAATGGTATAATGTTATCATAAAGATTATTTATATAATTGGAGGAAAATGATGAAAACAGTAATTATTGTAGGTGCAGCAAATGGGATTGGAAGAGAAATCGCAGAAATCTTAAAAGAAGAAAAATTAATACTAATAGATATTGATAAGCCAAACTTAGAAAAAGTATCTTTAAATTTAGGTTGTGACCACTATTTTTGTGATGTATCAAATGAAAAAGAAGTTGATTTGCTAGTAAAAGAAATAAAAAATAAAATATCTAAAGTTGATTGTTTAATTAATTGTGCTGGAATGTGGATATCCGGGGATATATCAAAAATGAAAGAAAAAATGTATTTAGAAATGAATGAATTAACAAGAATAAAAAAAGCAATAAATGTAAATATATTTGGAACAATAGCAATGATAAAAGAAATATTTCCAATAATGAAAGAACAAGGATATGGACAAATTATAAATATAAATTCACAAAGTGGAGTTATGTGCGAACCGATGTTTCCGGTATATAATGCTACAAAAATAGCAACTAATTCTTTTAGAAAAGCAATTCAAAATGATTTAGCAAAAAATAATATTAAAATAACAGATATATGTCCAGGTTTGGTTGATACTGGTTTTTATGATAGAGCAAATAATAGTTTACCACAAAGTATAATGAGTCAATCTTTAAATGTTAAAGATATAGCTAATACCGTTAAATACATATATGATTTACCGCACGAAATAACAATACCAAGTATTGAAATTAGAAATATAAAAAATTATTGATAAATACAGTTTATTATGAGCATAATGTTTGTAAAAAAATTTATATAAGCAGTGTAAATAAAATTCATAGTATATATAAATGAGTAAGAATAGATAAGAGAGGAATATAAGAGATGTCAGAAGATTATGAGTTTAAAGTTGATATTAGAGGTAGATACAGATTAAGATGGATTTCAGACGTAAAAGTAAAGATTATAGATGGAAAATTAATTATAAAAAATAAGACTTATAGATATAGAGGAATAAATTATTTTTTGGATTTTACAAAAGATATATCTGGTACTTATAATATTAGTGATATTATAAGTATTAAGTTTAGATACAAATTGTTATTTGCTAAGTTTATTGTAGGATTTACAATGTTTACAATAATTGCTTGTATATATACTTATGAATATTTGTTTTTACTTGCAGCAGTAATTGGTATACTAAGTTGTACTATTAAGAATATTAAAATTACATTTAAAAATAAAAGTATAATTATTCCAATTAATCATATATTAAAAAACAACTCAATAGAGTATAAGCAAAAAATAAACGAGTTTATGAAAGCGTTAGATTTAAAAGTAACAAATTAGAGAAGTAATAATTGCCGGTAACTAAAATAATATAGATTATGAGCATAATGATTATAAATAAAATTTATATAATAAGAAAATATAATAACAAAAATATACAAAAAGGAAGTTAATAAAATGAAATATACAATTCCAGAAGGAATAATAGAAATTACAGAAGATACTATTCCAAAAGATATAAAAAAAGAGATAACAGAAGTTATAATCCTAGAAGGAGTAACAAGTATAGGAGAGAGAGCTTTTTTTGGGTGTAGCGGTTTAGAAGAAATAAACATCCCAGAAGGAGTAACAAGTATAGGAGAG
>CAYJGL010000141.1:0-1885 GCA_964369695.1 uncultured Clostridium sp. | reverse complement strand
AATCACAAGTATTCTCAACAGCAGCAGATGGTCAAACATCAGTTGAAGTTCACGTGTTACAAGGTGAAAGAGAAATGGCAGCATATAATAAAACATTAGGAAGATTCCAATTAACAGGTATTCCAGCAGCACCAAGAGGTGTGCCACAAGTAGAAGTAACATTTGATATAGATGCAAATGGTATAGTTCATGTATCTGCTAAAGATATGGCAACTGGGAATAGTCAAAATGTTTCTATTACAGCATCAACTAATTTAACAGACGAAGATATAGATAAAGCTGTTAAAGATGCAGAAGCACATGCTGAAGAAGATAAAAAAGTTAAAGAAGAAATTGAAGTTAAAAACAATGCTGAAAGTTTAATATATAACAGTGAAAAAACTTTAAGTGAATTAGGCGATAAAATTAGCGGTGAAGAAAAAGCTAAAGTTGAAACTGAAATAGAAGCTACTAAAAAAGCTTTAGAAACTAATAATACTGAATCTATTAAAGAAGCAACTGAAAAATTAACTAAAGTATTCTATGATATGAGTGAACAATTATATAAACATGTAAATCAAGAAGCTAATACAGGAGCTGAAGGTGCAGAAACTACAGAAGAAACACCTAATGATGGAAATGTATATGATGCAGATTACAAAGTTGAAGATGAAGAAGATAAAAAATAATTAAAAAGGGATTAAGGAGTTATTCCTTGTCCCCTTTTTTAAAGAAGGAGTATTAAGTTAAATGGCAAGTAAGAAAGATTATTATGAAGTTTTAGGCGTGAATAAAGGTGCGACAGATGAAGAGCTTAAAAAGGCATATAGAAAATTGGCTAAGAAATACCATCCAGATGCAAATATGGATAATAAGCAACAAGCAGAAGTGAAGTTTAAAGAAGTAAGTGAAGCTTATGAAAATTTATCAGATCCGCAAAAAAGAAAAATGTATGATCAGTTTGGTCATAATGGTCCACAAGGTTTTGGTGGTGGTGATCCATTTGGTGGAGGCTTTGGTGGTGGTCATTATTCATATTCATCATCAGCTGGATTTGATGATTTAGGAGATATATTCTCATCAATATTCGGTGGTGGTTTTGGTGGAAGAACATCAAAAAGACAACAAGGGCCTAGAAAAGGTTCGGATTTAAATTTGCATATGGAATTAACTTTTGAAGAAGCTTTTTCTGGAATAGAAAAAGAAGTACAAATTACTAGAAATGAAGAATGTGATGTGTGTCATGGAACTGGAGCTAAATCTAAATCAGCAGTTACTACATGTAATGTGTGTGGTGGAACAGGTCAAGTAACTCAAATTCAAAACACAATATTAGGGCAAATGCAAACAAGCAGAACATGTTCTAATTGTCATGGAACAGGTAAAGTAATAAAAGAAGTATGTGAAAACTGTAAAGGAAAAGGAAAAGTTAGAAAACATCCTAAAATTAAAGTAAAAATACCAGCAGGAATAGATGATAATCAAACAGTAGTACTTAAAAATGAAGGAGAACCAGGTGAAAAAGGTGGGCCTAAAGGAGATTTATATATAACTGTTAGGATTAAGAGACATAAAATATACAATAGAAAAGGAAATAATGTATATTGTAAAATACCAGTAACAGTAACTCAAGCAACTTTAGGAGCAGAGATTGAAATACCTATGGTAGATGGATCTAAGGAAAAAGTTTCAATTAATGATGGGACGCAAACTGGAACTAATTTTACTATTAGAAACAAAGGTTTTAAAGCTGTAAATAGTACTATTACAGGAGATTTTATATTTGAAATTGTTGTTCAAACACCTAAGAAACTTACAAAAGAACAGCGTGAATTATTTAATGAGCTTGCAAAAACTATGAATGAACAACCACCTGTAAGAAAGAAAGGTTTTTTTGGGTAAAATA
>CAYJGL010000140.1:0-1887 GCA_964369695.1 uncultured Clostridium sp. | reverse complement strand
ACGGAACAAATCTAATTCAATACCCTATAGGTAATGTAAGAGAAGAGTATATAATACCAAACAGTGTGACAAGTATAGGCTCTTATGCATTTTATGATTGTGAAAGTTTAACAACAATAGAGATACCAAACAGTGTAACAAGTATAGGAGATGAGGTATTTAAATATTGTTATAATTTAATAATAAATACGGAAATAAATTCATATGCACATAATTATGCTAAAGAAGAATATATAAAAAATATAGCATATAGTACAAAAGAACCTACAAACCAAAATGTAATTGTTGAAATATATTTAGGTAAAGAAATTGTATTAACACAAGACCAAATAAACTCAGGCTGGAAATTATCAGAAGATAAATTAACAATAAGTAGAGAATATGAAAATAATTCTAGTGAAGCTGTTACAGTAACAGATCTAGTAAGAAATGAAACTACATTTGGTGTTAATATATCAAATATAGTATTAAGTGGAGATATTAATAATGATAATAAAGTAGATGTAACAGACTTACTTATAATAAAAAGACATATAATAGCAGGGGATAATGAAGACTGGATAATTGATGAAGATAAGTATATCTATGCAGATATGAATACAGATGGAAAAGTAGATATAACAGATTTATTTATTATAAAAAATGTAGTTTTAGATAATACTAATTAATAATGTAGATAAGAACATATTGAATAGTTTTAAAAGAAGTATTAGTTAAAAAGCTAATACTTTTTTAGTTTGAAATATTTAATTACCTATTCCCTAAGCAATTTAACAATATTTAGTAAAAAAACATTAATTGAAATAAAAATGTAATATAAATGTAATATTAATCAAATAATATGAAAAATATCTACTTCCGTAAATGTGTATAGCTAATATATATAAATATAACTAAAAATTAGAAAATTATACCATTGAAAAAAACATACTAAGGTAATATAATTTAATAGAATAGATATAGTATTTTATATTAAATATAGAATATAGAAGGGAAGAAATAAATGAGAGTTAAGTTAAAAAAAGTTGTAGCAAGTATATTATTAGTTACATTAGTATTACCATTATTAAATCTAACAATATTAAAAGAGAATATGTATGTTTTTGCACAAGAGAGTGAATTAACTACAGAAGATGGTAGATATGAGTATAGAGTCTTAGAAGATAATACTATTGAAATTACAGATTATTTAGGTAATGATACAAATCTTATTATACCTAGTACGATTGATGGGAAGAGTGTGACAAGTATAGGAGATTATGCATTTTCTTATTGTTATAGTTTAATAACAATAGAGATACCAAACAGTGTGACAAGTATAAGATCTCATGTATTTTATGATTGTGATAGTTTAATAACAATAGAAGTAGATGAAAATAGTCAAAATTATAAAGATATAGAAGGAGTATTATTTTCAAAAGATGGAACAGAATTAATACAATATCCAATAGGAAACAACAGAGAAGAATATATAATCCCAAACAGTGTGATAAGTATAGGAGATAGAGCATTTTTTAATTGTGATAGTTTAACAACAATAGAAATACCAAACAGTGTGATAAGTATAGGAGATTATGCATTTTTTATTTGTGATAGTTTAACAACAATAAAAGTAGAAGGAAGTAATCAGAATTACAAAGATATAGAAGGAGTTTTATTTACAAAAGACGGAACAAATCTAATTCAATACCCTATAGGTAATGTAAGAGAAGAGTATATAATACCAAACAGTGTGACAAGTATAGGAGATTATGCATTTTATAATTGTGAAAGTTTAACAACAATAGAGATACCAAACAGTGTGACAAGTATAGGCTCTTCTGCATTTGATAGTTGTGATAGTTTAACAACAATAGAGATACCAAACAGTGTAACAAGTATAGGAGA
>CAYJGL010000139.1:0-1944 GCA_964369695.1 uncultured Clostridium sp. | reverse complement strand
TTTTTATAATTAAAATATTATTTTGAAAGTTATTTCGATACATAGAAATAACTTTTTGACATACATAGTTGTTCAATTTAAATTAAGCAGTTGAATAAAAATACCTAAAGTGTTATACTGAGTATGTAAAGATTATTTATATTAGTCAAAGTAAAAAATAATTTATGAAAAAATAAAAAATGCAAACAGCATAAATATTATAATAAAGCTAGTGATAGTATGGGATTTTTAATATTAAAACATTAGAAATAATGTATATAATTTTTAGACTACCTTATAGGAGGAGGAAAAATAATGAATAATGAAGAGTATAATAAAGTTTTAATAACCTGTTTTGAATATATGTATAAATATATAGATAAAATGGATATAAGTGATAGCCAAAAAACTATATTAAGAGGAAGGCTTAATACAGTAATTGAAAATAGGATAAACATCGATATAGAAGGTAATTCGGTATATGGAGCATATTATCCAAATAGTAAAACTTTAGAGTTTAATGCTAAAGTATATAGAAACCAAGAAGAAGCATATACTTATACTATACACGAAATTAAACATGCAATGGAACATTATGAAGAAAAACTAGGTTTTCAAAATTTAGATACAGATAAAGGCGTTGGGTTTAATGAAGGAGTGACACAATTATTTGCTACTAATAATGCACTAAAATTAATAAATAAACAAGAACAAAATAAAATCAAAAAATCAGTTGGAGTATATATGGAAACACATTTAGATGAATATCATATAGAAGCTAAGATGTGCCAATTATTTTGTGAAAGTTTAGGTATATCAGAAAACGAGTTATTTGAAATCCAAAGTTTGAATATGGAAGATAAACTAAAAGAATATACAGAAAAATTTGATAAATATGCAGATTCTAAGAAGTATTTTTTATTAATAGACGAAATATATAAAATCAGATCTAAAACTTGGAGTAACCAAGAAAAAGGATTTTTAAATGATGATATAGAATTATCTAATGAAGATGTAAAAAAAATAAAAGAACTTATAGATACTTCACAAAAAGAAATTTTGAAATATATAGAATCAGCTACACCAGAAAGAATACAAGAATTAACTGATAAAATGATTCCTGTATCAGAAAATGAAATAACCGATGAATTATTAATTGCACAAGAAGATTATTTAAATTATCAAAATTACGTTTCTAAAAAATTAAATATAAACGAAAATGATATATTATTTATAACAGGATTAGAACATAATTTATACAAAAACTTACAGTCGATTGGACTAACTTCTTTAGGTACACAAGAAATGTATTTTTCGAAAAGTGGTAAAATTTTAAAAACTAATATTGTATTTACTGAAGATGGTGTTGCGTGTGATGGTGAGTTCAAAGAAGTTTTAGGTAAAAGTTTACAAAAAATTAGGGATAGTATTGAATATACAGAGGTAATTGGAAATCATGACAAAAATGAAGTATTATTTTATTCAAAAGAAAAACAAGATGAAAATAAAAGAAAATATATAGCATTTTTAAATAATAAAGATAGAATTCCTTTAATTATAGAAAAACAATTAAGTAGTAAAAATAGTAGTGATATTCTGGATTTGATGAAAACAATAAGAGAAAATAAAGATGATACATATACTGCTAATGAGTTAAATAAGGGAATAGAAGGAAATTATAAAATTGATAAATTCGGAAATGTTATATTAGGAGAAGAGCGTTAATTATTAAAATTTATTATAAATAAAATGATTTCAAAGTGAAAATGAAAAAGAAATTGTAAATAAATATTATGAGCATAATATGTATGAATAGGAAATAAATATAATAAGCTAGAATACACTAGCTTTTTTATATATGAAAAAACTTAAAGATAAAGTGTTTAAAAGTTCAATAAGCGACCCCCAAGAGATTTAGGAGCATCAAGTGATAATGGAGTAAGTGAATCAGAAATAAATTTAAGT
>CAYJGL010000138.1:0-2030 GCA_964369695.1 uncultured Clostridium sp. | reverse complement strand
ACCGCTTTTTGCGGTTTTTTTGTGCGTGAAAAATTGTCGTGTATAATTTTGATATGTTTATTTTAAGAGAAGCACAATGAAGCATTACAAGCATGAAGTGAGAAATATTTCAGATTTAATTCCTTATATAAATAACTCACGAACTCATAGTGATGATCAGATTCTACAAGTTGCTGCAAGTATAAAAGAATTCGGCTTTACTAATCCGGTGCTAGTGGATGAGCAAGGCGGCGTAATAGCCGGACATGGTCGCGTAATGGCAGCAAAAAAGCTAGGCATTGAGCAAGTCCCTTGTGTTGTTCTAGATGGGCTCACTGAAGCACAAAAAAAGGCGTATGTCATAGCTGATAATCAGCTTGCTTTAAATGCTGGGTGGGATCTAGATATGTTAAGGGGGGAAGTTATTCACCTTAAAGAGCTTGAGTTTGATTTACCACTACTTGGCTTTGATGATGCCACGCTAATTAAGTTGCTAGATATTGACGAAGAGCTGCCGATATTGCCGGATGGAGATCGCGATCCGTTTCAACAAAAAACTTTTATTTTGCATGATGATCAAGCTGCAATTATTGAGGATGCGATAGCGCGAGCCAAATCCGACCCGCGCACTGATAGTGGGCTGAATGAAAACTCAAACGGTAACGCAATATCATTTATTTGTGAGCAATGGCTTAAGGCGGTTAAGTGACCAGTGCGAAAGACATCTTAATAAAGCCTATAAAAGCAAGCGCAGCAAATGCGCTAATAAAGAAAATTCACTATAGCGGGAAGGTGGTGAGTAATTCCATCTTGCATCTCGGTGTTTTCCTTGATGGGCGGCTTGAGGGTGCTATGCAGTTTGGCAGTAGCATTGACAAGCGGAAAACGCAAAAATTAGTAACGGGCACGCTATGGAATGAGTTTATTGAATTGAATCGGATGGCATTTAGTGACCGATTACCAAGAAATAGCGAGAGTAGAGCGCTTGGTGTGGCGACCAGGCTAATAAAAAAGAATTACCCACAAATAAAGTGGATTATCAGTTTTAGCGATGGCTGCCAGTGCGGTGATGGTACAATATACCGAGCGAGCGGGTTCATTTTGACTGCGATAAAGGAAAACTCTAGACTAATGCGGCTTTCTGATGGCACGATAGTGCATGGGTTAACGCTAGAGGCGGCGAAGCCGACCCCGTTTCAGATAGAGATGAGAAAGCGGTACGGGAACATGAGCGGGTCAGTATCCTCCCTGTTAAAGCAAGATGGTGCGGAAAAAGTAAAAGGCTATCAATTGCGATACCTTTACTTTATAGATAAAGAAGCAATAAAAAATTTAACCGTCCCGGTATTACCATTCTCCGAGATTGACAAAATCGGAGCTGGTATGTATAAAGGTGCTAATATTTCGATTAGCGAAAGGCGCGTTAAAAAGGCTAATTAGTCAGACCATGATTAATGCGGCGGGGCAGTACCGACCAGCGCGCTCCAACATTCAAACCCTGCATTTTTGCGGGGTTTTTGCTTTTTGGTGTATCAGTCTCATGGTTACCACTTGGAGTGTCCACTCATTAAACGCCAGAAAAATAGAAAATAAGCGGGTATAATAGAGGTAAAAATCTATTTTTATACTTAATTATGGAAAATAACAGAGAAAATAAAAAAAACGGAAGACCTAGAAAGGAGCTTACCATTGATCAGATGGCGCAGGTCGAGGCATTGGCGCAGTACCTTTCTATAGAGCAGCTTGCTGATTATCTAAAGATTAGTCGTGTTACTTTTTATCAAATAATGAAACGAAATCCGGAGGTTTCTGAACGCTATAAAAAAGGGCGAGCTAATGCCGTGGCTGCAATATCGACAACCTTAATAAAAAAAGCAATGAGTGGCGATGTAGCAAGCATGATCTTCTATCTAAAAACTCAGGCAGGATGGAAAGAAAAACAAGAGATAGAAATCAGCGAGAAGAAATCAACGGACGACTTTGACGAGTTTTTGAAAAATGTTAACAAGAAATGACGATCCGGCACTAGCGAAAATTTATGTTGATAGATT
>CAYJGL010000137.1:0-2100 GCA_964369695.1 uncultured Clostridium sp. | reverse complement strand
GCTCTGAACAGTGGGCTAACACTTTAGGTGGTGTAGCAGGAGATATTTTAAATATAAGTGGTGCATATAAAGAGATAGAGAAGATAGCACTTGAAACACAAAAAGCACAACTTAAAGCAGATGAGAAGCTAGCTGTTGCAAAAGCTAAATATAGCAAAGATAGCATTGAGTTTATCAAAGCTGAACAAGCTCACGAGCTAGAGAGTACTAGAATAAAAGAGTTTCAGCAACAATCTGAAGTAGATGGATATACAAATATTGCAGCTGCTTATGGTAGTTTAGCAGGAAGTATTGCATCTTTAGCAGATGAAGGTACAGTTGCTGCAAAAGTAGCAACAGTTGCACAGCAAGCACTAGCACTTGCAAGTGGTGTTGCTGCGATACTAAATCAAGGTGCAGGTGACCCTTATAGTGCATTTGCAAGAATTGCTGCTATGACTGCACTGGTTGCTTCTACATTAGCATCTGCAGGCATCTCTTTTAGTGGTGGAAGTGGTGGATCTGATACAGACTTTTCTAGTGAAGTGCCATCTTGGACCACTTCAACAGTACTAGGTGGGCAAGATGAAGCATCTAACTCTATAAACAACTCTTTGGAAGTGTTAGAAGATTTTGCACAGCCACAGTTTGGTGTTCTTTCAGAGATGAGAAATTACCTAGAGAATATAGATAAAAACTTAGTCGCAGTAGGTGCAGATGTTATACGAACAGGTGAGTTTGCTTTAGGAGTTGGAGCTAAAGAGTTTCAAAAGAGTTGGGTAAATGGAGTTGATGTATTCAATCCTGTTTCAGATGTTTTTGGTACAGATGCGACCTGGATACTTGACCCAATAAGCAATGTATTGGATGGTGTAACAGATGCTCTACTTGGTGCATTTGGACTTGGTGGTGGTGGCTATACTTGGCAACAATTAATAGGAAGTGGTATATCTTTTGGAAGTAGTGCAAGTGCAGGTGGTAGCTATACAGCATCTGAAGATAGCTATTTACAAGCAGGAGATATAGCAAATAGCTTACAAAGCACACAAGCACAAACTTTAAATAACTTAATCAAAAATATAGATGCACTATTGTATCAAACAACAGCAAGAGAAGATAGCAGCAAAGACTTCTTTGGGAGTGCTAGTTACTCTTACAGCTCAACAACAGCCTATCAAGAGATGGAGCAGGAGCTAGAGAACTCTTTAATTAAAACATTTTCAAGCATAAAAGGCTCTATTTTAAGTGGAAGTGAGATACTAAATAGAGATATTGAAACAGAACTAGGAAATCAACTAGTAGATATTTCAAATATTGATTTTAGTGTAGCAGAAGATGTAGATGATCTCAATGAACTTCTTAATAATGCTTTTTCAGAACAATCTGATAAATTTATATCAGAGCTTTATGGCAATACTCTCACACCATTTCAACAAGTAGGTGAAGGACTTTATGAAACTTTTATAAGGGTTTCAGCAGGTATTGGTGAAGCTGATTATTACATAAACAAACTAGGAAATAGTTTTGAAGGTATTGATTTTGAAGATATTGCAAATGCAAATAGTGATGTAGCCCTTGAAGCCTTAAAACAATCTATTTCACAGTTTGATGAAGGAATATATGGTTTAAATAATGGAGTTGTTGAGCTGCTTGATACAGTTACTACATCTGCTGAAGATTTATATAATACTTATGAACAGCTTGATGATGCAAGGTTGGTTTTTAACTCACTCTCTTTGTCTTTAGAAGGATTGTCTCAATCAACAATAATTGGAACAGATGGGATAGATGGACTAACTAGCTCTTTGAGTTCGGTTTTAGATTTGATGGGAGAAGCACAACAAGCTGAATATATCTTTGCAAAAGCTACCAAAGAGTTTGAAAATATAGGATTAACTTTACCAACTTCAACACAATCATATTTAGATTTAGTTCAAGGCATAGATACAAGCACACAAGCAGGTCAAGAGCTTTTAGGTAGAGTATTGTCTTTAGCTGATAGTTTTGCTGAACTTAATGAAATTATGGCAAATAGTGATGCTAACATTAACAGCTTTTTTGACAACTTTAGAAGCTCTGAACAGTCTTTAGGAGTATTAGCAAGTGGTTTAGGTGTCACGA
>CAYJGL010000136.1:0-2116 GCA_964369695.1 uncultured Clostridium sp. | reverse complement strand
AATTTAGGGGTATAGTGTCAATGGTAGCACATCGGTCTCCAAAACCGCCTGTGTGGGTTCGAATCCTACTACCCCTGCCATCAAACTAACTAGGAATAGTTAGTTTTTAGTTATATAAAAGTAGGTTAGGAGATTTTATGGAAAAAATAACAGTTCTAAATCCAAATACTAATTTTTTAAAATTAATTGCTGCTATTACCATGTTAATAGATCATATTGGATATATGTTATTTCCTGATATAGCTATTCTGAGAATAATCGGTAGAATTTCATATCCTTTATTTTCGTATACACTTATGATTGGTTATTTTAAAACTAGTAATCTAAAAAACTATTTCTTAAGACTATTTGTTTTGGCTGTTATATGCCAAATTCCATATTTTATATATTCTCATGATATATTTACTTTAAATATTTTATTTACATTATCTATGCAATTACTTATATTCTATTCTTTAGATAAAAAAAAGTATTATATTTTACTAATAACACTTCTATCATTTATATTCCATTTTGATTACAATATTTTGTATATACCACTTACTATATTGTTATATTACACAAGAAAAAATAAGGTTTTATTTTCTTTGTCTTTTATTATTTTATATCTGCTTTATTCATTAAGAAATAATATATATGAATCAATATCTTATTATGCACTATTAAGCTTACCTTTTTTGTTGTTAACTACTCATTTTAAAATAAGGTTACCTAAATACTTCTTTTATTTATTCTATCCACTACATATGGCTTTACTGTATATTGTTCAAGTTTTCATTTAACTTTGTAC
This sequence comes from uncultured Clostridium sp., assembly GCA_964369695.1. Taxonomy (GTDB): domain Bacteria; phylum Bacillota; class Clostridia; order TANB77; family CAG-508; genus CAG-269. The sequence goes on along the minus strand of CAYJGL010000136.1, from coordinate 1,326 downwards.
ATATATGCATTGCTTATTTTAATATTAATTAATCTCTATACTTTCTTTCAATTTTAATATTTTATTTTCTATCCCCTTTTCTTTTAACCTACTTTTTAGTTTTTCAATATCTGGATTCATTTCAGGATTTGGATGTTCCATGTGTATAGGTAATACTAATTTAGGATTAATAGCTTTAATAAACTCTATTCCATCAATTAGTCCCATTGTAAGCCCATTCCCATTAAATGGCATTGCTATAATATCACATTTTATTTGATTATAAAAATTTATTGTATCACTTGTTGTATAAAATTTATTTTTCCCATCGTTAATTATATACCCTACATTTTCTAAAACTTCTGCATTTCTTTCTCTCATCCCTGTTAAATATCCATGTATAGCATGTACTACTTCTATTTTTATTTCTTGAAATTCTATAATATCTCCTTCTTTTATGACATTCATTTTTTCAAAGTTATATGTATCCTGTATTTCTTTTGTTATATATAACTTAGCATTATCTCTTATTATAATACTATCTATTGCTTCTTTATTACAATGATCTGCATGTTTATGTGTTACTAATATGATATCTATATTAGTCCATTCTTGATTTAATATTTCTTCATTGTAACCAAATATTCCTGGATCAATTAATATTCTTTTGTTATTTGTTTCTACTATCATACATGATTGATTATATTTTGTTATTTTCATTTTTCTTTTTCCTTTTCTTATAAATTCTATATTAAAAACTATTTTAGGAGGTGATTTTATTTTTAAATACATTAATTATATATTTATTTTAATTATCATATTAACTTTATTTATATCAATATTTTTTATTCCATTTTCTAATAATGCTATAGGTTCAAATAGCTTTGAGTCAAATAATATACTCATTAATTCTAATGGTTTTTTATGGCCTGTACCTGGTTATACTTCAATTAGTTCACCTTATGGACCACGAACTGCTCCTGCTAATGGTGCGTCTTCTTTTCATTACGGAATTGATATGCCTGCACCTGAAAATACTGTTTTAGTTGCTGTTGCTAATGGTATAATTACATTTACAAATTTTTTAGGAGCTGGTGGCTATACTATCACTTTAACTTCTGGTGATTACAAATTCACTTACTGTCATGTTTCTCCTAACTACATAGTTGGTGTTGGAGATACAGTTACTAAGCGGTGATATTATTGGACATGTTGGCCCTAAATATGTATATAATGTAAATGGAAATATGTTTAAAGATTCTACTGGTAAACCTACAAATGGTGCTACTACAGGTCCACATCTTCATTTTGGTGTTAGGTTAAATGATAGTTATCTGGATCCACTTA
>CAYJGL010000135.1:0-2232 GCA_964369695.1 uncultured Clostridium sp. | reverse complement strand
CTCTTTACTCTCTAACTTCGGTGGTTAATGCGGGCAAATTAGACACTGGTGTCAAGATGTCTGATATGCTTGGGTATTCGCTACGTTATCGCCTAAAAACAGCCGATGCTAACGTAGGTATTTATGGCGGTACTGGGCTACACCGCTCCGCAACCTCAATAGATAGCGGGCAAACTCAAATAGATGCACCAATTGGCATCAACGACTGGTGCGTAGATTCTCTAAGCAATAATGCCCTTTATATAGGGGGTGATTTAGTTGGTGAATATGTGCCAGATTTGAGCGTAAGAAATGTGCTTGCAGATGGGAATGAGTTTATTGTTGGCAGCACAGCTTCAAGTCAATTGAGTATAACGAGAGTCGCAGTCTTTGATACAAAAAAAGCTATTAAGGTCGTGTCTGCTGGTGGTACAACAACAACTAAAGCGCTCAAGGTACTTGTGCCACGCTCACAAGCATCGGTTGCAGGCACAGTATCTTATGCTGTTGATGTTTGGAATAATCATCCAACAGATATTCTCACAGTATCTTCATCTTATTCAACAATGGAGCTTCAGCCAAACCAGACCAAAAGAGTGGTGTTTGAAAATATTACACTGGCGAATAACAACGACCTTATACTTGCGTTTAGAGCTGCAAGTGTAGATGGTTATATAGATGTCGTATACGCAAATGTATTGTTGGTCTACGCATCAACTGTTGGTGACTATGAAGACTCACTATCGACATTCAAGCTGTATGGTGCAGAGAATTTAAGTGATGCAACTGATTTGGAGATATCTCAATGTGACATCCAAACCATTGATGGTACTGTACATAAATTCCTGCCCGTGCAAGTTGGAGAAGCCAAGGGTTGGCTTGATGCAGCGACCAATGAGATAAAGTACAACGATGGCACTGCTTGGCTCACGGCAGGTGCTAAGGTGTCGGATGATGTCTACCTGCGTGTCGAGATGATGCAGAACGGAGCAGTAGTGCCGCCATTCAAGATGTCAAAGATGAACTTCAACTGGAGCGCTGTTGACGAAAATGGCGCCCAGATGACTTTTGTTGCAGCGCCATCTGTCAAGTCGCAGATAGTTGGTCTCAATAGAACTAACCAGCTGCGCCCCTATGTGAGGGTGACAGCACAATACGAATAATTATGGCTAAGAAGACAGTAGCGCAGGCTGAGAAGTCTGTATTATTCCTTAACGATGCAGCAGACTACCGCAACCTCTTGTTTCGAGGTGTTGCGGGTAGCAGCTCCATCGAGCATCAATTTACCCATCCCGAAAGTATCAAGACAGGTGAGATATATACGGTTGTGGTGTGGCTTGAGGGGGCAGATGCCAAAACAGAGGTGTCGGTCACTGATGCCGCTGACAACTTCACGAACGCCTTACTTGTCGGCTTGGGCGATGGTCGCTATGCAGGTAAGTGGGTGGTACCTCAGAACATAGACACAGCAGGAGGTTTGGCCATTAAGTTCAACACCTCGGCAGCAGTTACTCAATGGAGAGGTACGATGATGCTGTCGGGCACCTATGTGCCACAATTCTACCAAGATGCTCCTGAGCAGAGCGAAGTGGACTCAGCCAATGCGTACCTCTCAAGTATAGCTGCCTTTTTTGGCGGAGGTGTTGATGTAGCAGCTGCCGTTGAGTCAATGAAAAGTAAGGGGGCGCCATTTTATTGGGACACCACATCTGGTATAGCTGTGGCATCTAACTTTTTTGCGCAAAAATTGGCATCGCTTGAGGCTTTTATCGAGACTTTGGTTGTAAAGAGGCTGACAGCAGTCAAGTACATTAACGATGACCCGGCACAAGGCATAGAGTCCCAGACACAAGTTGATGGAGGTGCTATTGAGGCTGAGAATGGTACCTTTAAAAGGTGCCGCATTGAAAGAGCTCTCTTGCTTAATACGCCTCAGGTGGTTACCCCAAGTACGCCATTTATATATGTAGAGAACAATAGCTTTTACAAGCTAACCAATGGTTTCAACAGCGCAGCAGACTATATATTCGCTGTTCGTTTGTCAGATACTTCAACTACTCACTCGGAGGGTGTGGAGTTGTCGTTCTCTTTCCCTGCCGCATACCCTGCGACAAGATCGTTGATTCCCGCCACTCTATCAACTGGCGCATACTTTGTATCCTCGAGCCACCTATCAAGCAGCGGGCAGTATATAAAGTATCGTAAAATCAAGATGAAGACAGTCTCGTCGAGTGATGGCGAGATGGGTAATGG
>CAYJGL010000134.1:0-2267 GCA_964369695.1 uncultured Clostridium sp. | reverse complement strand
GAATATCTTGAAACTTTAGCAACAGGAACACATACTTTAGAAATTATTGTATCAGCTGGAGAGTTGCTTAAAGGAACATTTGTTATTGAAGAACCGATTAGTGAAGAGAAACCAACCGTTTCTGAACCAACTGTTTCTGAACAAAAAATTAACAATCCAAACACAAGCGATAATATAGTTATATATTTAGCTTTAGTGTTTGTATCGTTAATTGGAATTATAGTTATATTTTACAGAATTAAAAATTAATGGTATTATTAGTTAATAAAGATTAGCAGTTAATATATGCCCGAAAGAAAGCCAACACTAACAAAGAGCTGGCTTTCTTTTTTATTTAAAATCTCCCATAACCACTTGCAATCTCAACCCAAATACTATACATCTATAACAAAGAAAAGTCCGGAAACACATTAAAAAAATCCGGTTTTTATAAATATCAAGTAAAAAGTTTCCACTTTTGTGTATATATTATGTGCCACTTTTGCTATTTTTTGGATTCAATTTATCTTTAATTCTACATGATGAACCTGTTATATTAAATAGATACGAACTTGTAGATTCGTCTAGATATAAAGTTAGTATAAAATATAAAACAGTAAAAATGATTAGCTATAATTATTAAAATAACTTGATCTAAAGGAGCTTATTAAGAATAAATCAAATAAAATAGATATACAATACATATTTATAATTAAAGTTATAAAAAGCATTAGAAATAATGTTTTTTTGTTTATTTAAGTTTTATTTAAGTTTCACACAATATAATTAATAAGAGGTGATCAAATGAGTAATCAAATGTTTTTTAAGAGACATGAAATGAAATATAAATTGACATTTAGTCAATATAATTGTTTAGTAGATTTAATGAAACAATATATGCAAATAGATGAATATAAGAGAAATAAAATAACTAATATATATTATGATACAGAAGATTATAAAGTAATTCGAAATTCTTTAGAAAAACCAAAATATAAAGAAAAATTAAGAATGCGAATGTATGGTGATACAGAAAAAAATGATAAGGTATTTATAGAACTAAAGAAAAAGTTTAAAGGTATAGTATATAAAAGAAGAATAATATTAAATAAAAATGATGATATATTTGAAATAGAAAAAATTAATTTGGATAATCAAGTTTTAAAAGAAATTAAATATTTTTTAAGTTTATATAATTATATAAAACCAATGATACATTTATCATATTATAGAGAAGCATATAAAAGTTTAGAAGATTCTGAGTTTAGAATGACTTTTGATTTTGATATAAAAGTTAGAAATAAAGATGTGACATTTTTATCAAGTGAATATGATAAAAGTATACTTGATGATAATACTGTTATATTAGAAGTGAAAACTGTATCAGGATTACCAAATTGGTTTTTAGGTTTTCTTAAAGGAAAAGATATTAAGCAAACATCATTTTCAAAATATGGTGAAGCATATAAAAAATATTTAATAAATGATTTTAAAAATTATATAGGGAGGTTAAATTATGTTTAATAGTATTTTTAATACGACAAGCACACTTAGTATAGGAATTACAAGTTTTTTAATATGTATGGGGGTAGCTTTAATATTAGGTATATTTATGGCTAAAATATATGCATATAAAACAAAATGCACGAAAGGATTCATAACTACACTTGCGTTATTACCACTTGTAGTATCAATGGTAATAATAATGGTTAATGGAAATATTGGTACAGGGGTAGCTGTAGCTGGTGCATTTAGTTTAGTTAGATTTAGATCAGTTCCAGGTTCTGCTAAAGAGATAGGAGCTATATTTGCGGCAATGTGTACAGGTCTTACTTTAGGAATGGGATATATTGGTTTTGCAGTAATATTCTCTGTTATATCATGTGTGTTTTCACTTATAATGAATGTATCACAGGTATTTGGTAAAAACAAAGAAATAAGGGTACTTACTATAACAATACCTGAAAGTTTAAATTATGTGAATGTATTTGATGAAACTTTTGAAAAGTACTTGAAAAATTATGATTTAGTTTCATCAAAAATGACTAATATGGGAAGTCTATTTAAACTTAGATATGAAGTAGAACTAAAAGAATTGAAAAAAGAAAAAGAGTTTATTGATGAAGTTAGAGTTAAGAATGGAAACTTGGAAATAATGGTTAGTAAACAAAATATTATAGAAAGTGGATTATAAAAATGAAAAAAATAATTATTTGTATTATAATTTTACTAATATTAATAATTACTGGATATATAATTATTAATAAAGTAAATGAAAAAGAATTGAA
>CAYJGL010000133.1:0-2291 GCA_964369695.1 uncultured Clostridium sp. | reverse complement strand
TTTTTAGTCTATTAAATAAGAAAACTCCGAAATACGAGTTTCGGAGTTTTCTAAGGTAGATTCTTATGGGATATTTATATTAAGACTTCATTATTTCTACAATAGTTGCTAATTCAGAATCTGAAAGAGCTTTATCATAGATTTGGAAGTGTTTTACAGTACCTTTATAATATCTATTCATTGTTCCAGCTTCATCCATTTGTAAAGCACCGATAATCAAGTTCTTATCGATATACAATCCGTTGGTATTATATATAAAAGCGACTTCCTTGTTCACTACAGTATCAGGATTAACTACAATTGAACCATCTGTATATCTAGTCGTAATTTTAACTTTGTTTGTGCTTGCGTCATACACAAATGTATGTATAGCGTCCTTACCTCTATCAAGTGCAGATAGTAATGTAGCTAGATTTCCGTTCATCTTGAAGCTTTCTGTACCATATTGACTACCACAGTGTAAGCCTTTTTCTTCTACACCCCATTCTTCCCAGCAGTTATACACAGACATAGGGTCAGTTCCACTGGCAACAGAAGAGTCCATAAAGTAACGAGCAGTGATAGACCAATCTTTATTAGTATCAAATAATTTATATCCTGTGTCTACATAGTCTGTCCCATCGAATATTTTTTCTGATAAAGTATAAACTGGTGTAGGTAAATCACTAGGAATTTCTGGAGCTAAAACTAAATCTAATCTTGCTTGAGCTAATGCACTTGTAGCTGTGTTGACTTCTTCTTGCGTAGCTTCTGTATCAGCTTCAACTGCTTTTGCTTCTGTTAATTTTGTTTGCAAAGCACTCCATGAAGCAGAAGTATAATCACTATCTGTAAGAGCTTCAACAGTAGATATTTCAGCTTGTAATGCTGTTTTATCAACTCCATCGGTAGGTGGTGTCACAGGTGGGGTATAAGAACTATCAGAAGGGATTTCAGGGAATACCACACCACCGTAATATATAGATGTTTCTCTAAAAATATCATACATGTCATAGCCACCTTCAAACTGGAAAGAAACTAATTGCTTATTGTTTTTAAAATCATACTCTTCAAATCCTTCAAAACCACCACCATAATTCACATCAAAAATAAGGCTATCTAAATCTAACAATGTTGAAGAACCCATTGAACCACTTATAATTTCTGTAGAAACAAATTCTTCTGCTATTGCTGTCATTGTTGTAATATCTAAAGAATATTTCAAAGTTCTTGAATTCGTTTCATGTCCAGCATTATCGAACATTGTATACGAACCATCTTTAGGAACAAATTTCAAATCATGCTGTTGGAATGGTAACATTCTTGTAGGGATACCTGTAAAATCATTTCTATTTTTACCAATAACCCACATTACTTTTCCATTTGCTCTATTGATTTTAATTATACCAATATTTCTTAAAGACACAATAAAGTGACCATCAAAATCAAACACTACAGAATTTATATGAGAGTAGTCTCCACTATCGTTTGTATCTGTATGACTAATTTCAAACAACTCTGGGTAATCCTTAGTATGCCAAGTAAATACTAATTTATTACTTCTAATTTCTTGAATACAATTCTCTATTCTACCCGATGTTTCATCATAATAGTAACATGCATAAACATAGTGACCATCATCAATAAAAATACATTGGTGACTATCAATAGGTGTATCTTCTGCAAGATACTTATCCCTTTTCATTAAAGATGTATCAAGTATATTAAAATCTTTATCCATAACAACATATTTACAGTTATGATAAAAACCGACATTGTTGTGTGTAGGAATATCTGGTAGACCCTCTAAATATGTATATCTAATTTCACCACGAGAATTATAACGTTTTCTAAATCTATAAACTAAATCCTCAGCTCTCTTGTACTTTAACAACTCACCTTTATAGTTGATTATTGACATATAAGGTGCACCACCAGCAGCCGTATAAAATCTAGGACAGATTAAAAAATCACCCTTGTAAGGACTTTCACCAACAAAAGTATATCTTTGATAGTCGTCTGGAACTGTTGACATATCTACAGGAGCTAATCCTAAATTCAAGTTTGCTAAAGCTTGTGTAATCTGTTCCTCAGTTAATGTTTGTGGTGTATACTGTACAGCATTAGGTGTACCACCAGTGCCGTTATTTTCAACATTAATTTCAACTTCTTTAGTACCGTTATAAAACACACCGTTGATAATTAAATCAAAAGGATTCGGCAATTCCGAAGGTATATCTGTTGAATCTGCTTTATTCGGTATATCTGCTATGTTATTTAGCTGTTCATCAGAAAGTTTATCTTGCTTACCC
>CAYJGL010000132.1:0-2292 GCA_964369695.1 uncultured Clostridium sp. | reverse complement strand
ATAAAAGTGTAGAATTTGATTTCTACACTTTTATTTTTTAGATTTCTAATATTAAAAAAAATTTTATTTATATATCTATCTAAATCATCAAAAATTCAAAATTCACAATTTCTTCTAAATTAACTTTACCAGAGTAGATATCATCATCACTAGACTTTAGAGGTATATCAACATATACAGTTGTTATAAATTCCTCATCTAAGTTGTTTGTAATATGAACATCGAAAGAAAAATTAGTGTGTAAAGAATTTAAAGTAATATTACATCTTTTTAAAAGAGAACCATCATAGGTAATTGGAATACTTGTATCTGTAAAAGTGTAGTCTGTTTTTAAGTTTTGATTAATATAGCTTAGAGTTATAGGGTTAGCTAAATTATTATATAAAACAGGACTAGATAATGGATCACTATCATTAGAAGTTATTTGAAACTCTAATTTGTCTGATATAAGATTTTCTTCAATGATCTCATTTTTAGTAAAACTATGAACGCTTTTAAAAAATAGATTTTGAGTACCAATTAAAGATGGTGAATCAAAAACTATATTATCAATATATACAGATTTTAATGTATTTTTTGCAGTTTTTTCTTCAGTAGTAGAATTGATGAAAAAGGCAATATCTGTATATTGATAAAGATTTTGTATAGTGAAATGATTTCTAGAGCTAGTATTTTGATCAGAATTAGAGCTACTAAAAAAAGTTAACTTTTCAATATTAAAAACTATATTATCATTTTTCTCAGAAAAATTAAGCACTTCATTTTCTATAGATGTTTTTAATTCATACTTATTAAAAATTATATATGATAAATATATAAAAATAACTAAAAATAGTATAGCAATAATTGTTAAAAAAATATTTTTTTTCATAAGAGTTCCTCCTTGGTATAAAGGTAATGATAATATAAAAGTTTTGAAAAATCAAGAATAAAATGTGAAAAAACTATGCAAATAAATTGACAAAAAAAAGTGTAAAAGGTAAAATTAGTTCAGGTGATGAAATGAAAAAGAGAATAATAGTTTTTGTTGTAATAACTATATCTATAGTATGTGTGCTAGTATATAATTTTTATACAAAAAGAAATAATGTTTTAGCTTCTAGTAGTGAAAATTTAGAATATAAAATAAGTAAAGCAGAGAAAATAGAGATAGAAGAAATAATAAATGGAAATATTCCAGAGGAAAATTCAGATGAATATAAAGTAGAAGAAATAATATTAGAATATACAACAATATATAGAAATAATAGCAGTCTTGCAAATGGTAGTATACAAGTAGTACAAGAAGGTAGAGAAGGAATTCAAGAAGTTGTTATTAAAACTACAGAAGTAGAAGGTGAAATAATAGAAGAACAAATTAGTTCTAAAATAATAAAATCATCTGTAGAAAAAATAGTTGAAGTAGGAACAGGAAATTTTGTAAGTAAAAAAGCAAAAGTTGGAGATGTTGTGTATATATCATCAGATAGAGCGGAACTAAAATTAGAGCCAAATAATGAATCAGAAAAAATGATTACACTAGGAAAAGATGAAGAAGTGCGTATAGAAGAAATTGTTAGTAGTTGGTATAAAGTATCTGTAGGTCAAAGGATAGGATATGTGAAAATTGAAAGCACAACTACTAAAAAAGAAATAGTAGATGATGTAATAGTAGAAGAAAACAATACAAATATTAATTCAAATATAAGTATGAGTATAAATTTAAGTAAGCCAAGTGGATTATCACTTAGTCAATTTGAAAAAGTTTTAACAGACTCAAAAGATGTAAATGGAATATTTAAAATTAATGCAAAATATTTCTATTATATGGAAGAGCAATACGGAATAAACGGGATATTTGTTGCAGCAGTAGGAGTACATGAAAGCGCGTGGGGAACTTCTAAAATATCACTAGATAAAAATAATTTATTCGGGTATGGAGCATATGATAGTGATCCATATAATGGAGCATATAGCTTTGATAATTATGCAGAAGGTATTGACTTAGTATCTAGAGTATTTGTTAAATATTATTTACATCCAAAAGGAACTAGTATTTATGGAGGAGAAACAGCAGTTGCCACATATTATAACGGAGCTACATTATCTGGTGTAAACACAAGATATGCAACAGATAAAAATTGGGCAAATGCAGTATTTAAGCATATGGAATATTTATACAATAAATTGTAAAAAAATCTTGATATTTTTGGTCTTTTATTGTATCATATATGAGTATAATAATAAGTAAGGACAAACAACTAGAATAAGACAAGGAAGGAGCACTAAATAAATGAAAAAGAGAATAATATT
>CAYJGL010000131.1:0-2306 GCA_964369695.1 uncultured Clostridium sp. | reverse complement strand
TCAAACAATTGATTTTTTATGTAAATTATGGTATAATTAAATTTGAAGAGGGCCAATAAGCTCTCAAATACCTCCGCCATACAAGGGGGTAAATAAAAAAAAAGGAGGTGCTTGCCATATGGCAGCACAAATGACAGTACAAGTAATAGCGACCACAGAAAAAGAAGGTTTAGAATTATACGAGCAACTTTCAAATAATTCTAAAAGCATCAATTGTTCAGTTGAAATTGGTGAAAACCAATTTCAACTGGACATAAGAGAAGGGACAATACTTCACAGTGAAATAGAATCACAAATAATTGAGCTCGAAAGAGCTCGATTACAAAAGGGTGTGGACGACTTTAATACGAAACACCCGCCCACCCCCTAAGGGGTGGGCATACCATCAACAATTTTAAAAAGTCCTAAGTATGGTAGGGCTTTTTTATTTACACTCAAATTCCATCTAAATATACGTAAAGTCTATTAATTGCATTAATTTTAATTTTATGGTAAAATACTTATGTATATAAAAATTAAGGAGAATTAATAAATGAAAACTTATAAAGTAAATTTTAAAAGTAATTGTGAAGATTTTAAAACAGTTTGCACTTTACTTTCTTGTATTATAAAAAATAGATTTCCAACTTATGAAATTGATTATATAGAATCAGAACAAATTCAAAATTTTTCTATCCAAGCACCTTATGATAATAAATACTTTTTTAAGGTGGTAGACATGATAAAGGAATTTCTAGATCAAAAAAATATTGATTACACTTATTCGGTAAGATATAACGATTATTCTTCTATAACAGCGAAGGATATAGAATTTATTGATTTTGGCCCTTATTTTGATAAGATAGATTATTATAAAATGCCAGAAGGTTCAACTAATTCTTTAGAAGATCTTAATATTTTTTCTATTAATCTGCAGATGGAATTATTAAATTTGAAATTTTTACCATATCAAAATAATGATAATTCTAAAGAAGATTCTAATGATAATGAAGATTATGAGGATGAATATGGTGAAGAAGATTATTATGATAATGAAGATTATGATGAAGAAGATTATTATGACAATAAAGATTCTGATGATGATCATAGCTTTGATCACTAAAAATTATTTACTCTCAAATATACTCTTAAACACACCTTTGTCAATTAAGCTAGAAAAAATATTTTTAAATATAATAAGAGCGATAGGTCCAATTAAAAGACCTGTAACCCCTATTATCCTATAACCTGTATACATAGCAAGTAATGTAAATATAGGATGTACACCAATATGCTTACTAATTAGTTTTGGTTCAAGTAGTTGTCTTACTACATTCATTATAATTAATAGTATGATTAATGCTATACCTAGCCTATAATCTCCATTTAATGCAGAAATCATAGCCCATGGAACCATTACTGTTCCTGAGCCAAATATAGGAAGAGCATCTACAAATCCAATTAATAGAGCCATTAGAAGCGGATATGGTAATATATATCCCATAAAATCTAATATATATAATCCTATTAAAGAAATAACAAAAGATGTTAAAACAAGTGTTGCTTCTGCTCTTAAATATCCACCTAGTGTTTTTGTTAAATCTCTGAAATGAACTCCTAGTCTTTTTACCCACAAATTAGGTAAATGATGTTCTACTTGGTCTAATATATATATTTTGTCAACACAAATAAAATATAGTGCTATTACTGTTATTGTAATAGAAATAAATATTGAAGGTAAACTTGTTATTACTTCAATTAAACTTGTTAATATATTTCTAGTTCCTTCTGTAATACCATTTAAAATATCATTAGTAGAAGTTTGAATAACCGACCATATTTCTTCTGGTATTTGTATATTATCAAAATTAATATTTTGGATTAGGTTTTGAATTAATATATATGCTTTATCTATATAATCATTTAAACTATTTAATAAGTTTGAAGATTCTGATATAAGTGTAAAAACAAGCCATGAAATTAAAGATATGATGATTAATGTAACTGTTAAGAATACAATTATTGAACTTGTTCTTCTTGATAGTTTTGTTTTTTTCATTATTTTTTTTATTATAGGTTCTATTAAACATGAAATTATAAATGCTATTAAAAAAGGCATATAAAAAAATGATAGTTTTATAGCCAGATAAATTCCTAGAATTAATAATCCTACATATATAATATTTTTAAATACTTTAGACCAGTATGATACATTTACAATCATTTATTCTCATATAACCAATTATATACATGCAATATTTATAATTGATTATTCCTTCCTTTTATTTTTAATAACCTGTCCTTTTATTATATGTACAAACATGGCA
>CAYJGL010000130.1:0-2306 GCA_964369695.1 uncultured Clostridium sp. | reverse complement strand
AAAGGATTGCGACACACCACATTTCTTGCTCTCTCATCTTAGTAAAAGTATACTATTAAATCAAAGTAAAAGCAATTAAAATTTTAAAATATTTGAGGTTTTCACTGAGTAGACAATATATAGTTATAAGAAGAGATATACGGCTGAAATGATATTTAATAACAGTGATTTATATAATAAAAGAAGTTTTAAAAAGCGATTACACAATGCAGTATTTTAATTTTAGCTTGCATGGTCATAGAATGTTTAAACTATGGGATAATTAGTTAAATCTAATTAAAAGTATTGTGTTTTGAGTATAAATGTTATATATTATAACAAGAAAATCAAAAGAAAAGTAGAATATATTTAAAGAATCTATAAGATGAGAATAAGTAAAAAATGGAGGTTGACATGAAAGTTATTTTAAAATCAGATATAAAAGGTGTTGGGAAAAAAGATGAAGTTATAAATGCGTCAGATGGGTACGCAAGAAACTTTTTGTTTCCTAGAAATTTAGCTATAGAAGCGGATAAGGCAAATTTAACAAAATTACAAGCAAAAAAAGATGGTCAAAAATATCATAAAGATCAAGATAGAGAAGAAGCAAAAAAAGTTGCAGAGAAATTATCAAAAATAGAACTAAGAATAGTTGTTAAGTCAGGTCAAAACGGGAAAATATTTGGAGGAGTATCATCAAAAGAAATTACAGAAGAACTAGAAAAACAATATAAAATAAAAGTAGATAAGAAAAAAGTTGACTTAAAAGAAGCTATTAAATCATTAGGAGTTAAAACAGTTGAAATAAAAATATTTGAAGGTATAATAGGGAATTTAAAAGTAGATGTAATTTCAGAATAAAGGAAAGTGATAATATGGAAACAGGAAAGATACCACCACATGATTTAGAAGCAGAGCAAGCAGTTATTGGAAGTATGTTAATAGATAAAGATGCAGTAATAGCAGCAATGGAAATTTTAAAACCAGAAGATTTCTATAGAGAAGATAATAAAGCAATATATGAAGCAATGTTGAATTTGTATAGTAAATCAGAGCCTATAGATATAATAACTGTTAAATCAGAATTAATGTCAATGGGTAAATTTGAAAAAGTAGGTGGAACAGAATATTTGGCAGTATTACCAGATAAAGTACCACTTGTAGAAAATGCTGAGAAATATGTGAAAATAGTAGAAGAAAAAGCAATGCTAAGAAATTTAATAAAAACAGCAAATGAAATAATAGAATTAGGTTATGACACTACAGAAGAAGTTGAAGATATAATGGAAGGTGCAGAAAAAAGAATTTTTAATTTGTTACAAAATAAAGATCAAAAAGGATATGCAGCAATAAAAGATGTATTAGTAGAATCTTTTACTCAACTAGAAGAACTATATAATAGAAAAGAACATATAACAGGAGTAGCATCGGGATTTACAGGTTTAGACTATAAAACATCAGGATTTCATGGTTCGGAGCTTATACTAATTGCAGCAAGACCAGCAATGGGGAAATCAGCATTTGTCTTAAATGTAGCGACAAATGCTGCAATTAAAGCTAAAACACCAGTTGCACTATTTAGTTTAGAAATGTCAAAAGAGCAATTAGTAAATAGGATTTTATGTAGTGAAGCAATGGTAGATAGTAATAAAGTAAGAACAGGTAAATTAGAAGAAGAAGATTGGTCAAAACTTGCAGAAGCAATAGGTCCACTTTCAGAAGCTGAAATATATATTGATGATACACCAGGAATATCAATAACTGAAATAAGAGCTAAATGTAGGAAATTAAAATTAGAAAAAAATATTGGAATGGTAATTATTGATTATCTTCAATTAATACAAGGAAGTACTCGAAAAGGCGGAACTAGAGAGCAAGAAATATCAGAGATAAGTAGGTCGTTAAAAATACTTTCAAAAGAAATAGATGTACCAGTAATAGCACTTTCGCAATTATCAAGAGCTGTAGAAACAAGACCGGATCACAGACCAATGTTATCAGACTTAAGAGAATCAGGAGCAATAGAGCAAGATGCGGATATAGTAATGTTTTTATATAGAGATGATTATTATAATGAGGATAGTGAGAAAAAAGGAATAGCAGAAGTAATAATAGCAAAACACAGGGGTGGATCTTTAGGAACAGTTGATTTACTATGGATGGGAAGTTATACAAAATTTGTAAATTTAGAAAAAAGATATGATGAGTAATGTCGCAGTGGAACTATTTTCTACTGTGACATTTAATTAAATATATGTTCTATATTATAAAAAATAACATATAATATATAGTATGAATTGCTAAATTCCTATTTCCGTAAGGTAAAA
>CAYJGL010000129.1:0-2330 GCA_964369695.1 uncultured Clostridium sp. | reverse complement strand
GTAGTAACTTTGAAAAAAGTAAAGCAACAAATGAGCGTTTATGGCAAATTAATAAATTAAAAGAGTTCTGTTCATTATGATTGGTTTGCTTGCAACGGCATAATCAAAAACACGAATAATATAAGAACCGGTATCCCACTTGCAAAATCAAAGATTATGAGTGTGTCTGTTAATGGTAAAATAAAAACAAGCAAAAACAGGAACATAAAAGTCGTCAAAAGTGCAGAAGAATGATATACTAAAAAACAAAAAGGAGTATATCAGGAAGCGATAATAGGACAGATAAATATAATAAAAAGTATGAATTTAAAAGTAAATTACAGTGAATTGGCAAGAAAGTATGGAGTATCAAGAGATACGATCAGAAAATACAATAATGGATATAAAGGAAAACCAAAGACAAGAAAAAGAGAAAGTAAATTAGATAAACACAAAGAAGAAATAGAGGCAAAGTTAAAAATAGTAGGAGTAAATATATCTAGCGTATATAGGTATATCTACGAAAAAGACAAAAGTATAGGAAGCGAATCAAATTTTAGAAAATATGTAAAAAGAAAAAACTTAAAAGTAAAAGAAAGTAAAAAAGTGCATCCCAGATATGAAACAGCCCCCGGAATGCAATTACAATATGATTTTAAAGAAGATATAGAAATGATAAGCAAAAGAGGGGAAAAGTTCAAATTCAATATATTTGCAGGGACGTTAGGATATTCAAGACTATCATGTTTTGAGTATTGTAAAAGAAAAACACGAGAAGATGTAATAAGGTCATTAACAAACATATTTGTACAAATACGAGGAGTACCCCGAGAATGTTTAACAGACAATATGGCATGTATAGTAAAGAAGGTAAGTTTGCAAAAGAGTTTATTGAATTTGCAAAAGATTTTAACTTTCAAGAGCGAAAATGTAGGGTACGAAGTCCAGAAACAAAAGGTAAAATTGAATCTAAAAATAGATTTATGAATTGGTTAAAACCGTATAATTATGAATTTGAAACAGAGCAGGAATTAATAGAAATAATCAAAAAAATAGAGAAGATATCTAATGAAAAAATCAATGAAACAACAGGAGTAAGCCCGACTTTTTTGTATGAAAAAGAGAAAAGGTACTTACAACCATTGCCTAACAATAAAATCATTGAAAACTATAATCATAGTTCCACCTCTGCAAAAGTAAATAATGAATCATTGATAAGCTATAAAAGAAGTAAGTACTCAGTTCCTCCTAATTATATCAGTAAAACAGTAAAAATAAAAGAGGAAGATGGGAAAATAGATATATTTTATAATAATAGATTGATTAGACAGCATGAAATAAGTAAAAATCCATTAAACTACAATAAAGATGATTATAGAAAAATATGTTTTTCTGTATTTAAAGATGAAGATATAGAAGAAATGATAGGGAATAATTTAAAAATGCTTGATAGTATAGGAGGATATAAAGATGAGTAGTTATGTGAAATTATTAAATAATTTAGAACATCTACAGATGAATTGCATAAAACAAAATATAGATTCAATGATAGATTCTGTAAATGAAAAAGAAATAAGTTATGTAGATAGCTTGTTAGAACTAACAACAGCTGAAATAAAATTTAGAAATGAAAAAGCAAAATACGCTTGCGTAAGAACAGCAAATTTTCCTTACATAAAAGAGTTTAAAGATTTTGATTTCACATTTCAACCAAGCTTGAACATGGAACAAATCAAAGAATTTAAAACCAATTTAAAACATTTAGATTTGTGGAAAATAAAGAAAATGTACTGTTTCTAGGACCACCAGGAGTAGGAAAAACGCACCTTGCTACATCAATCGGTATAGAATGTGCTAAAAATAGATATTCAACATATTTCATTACTTGCCATGAGTTAATTAGTAACTTGAAAAGAGCTAATTTAGAAAACAGATTAGAAACACGTATTAAGCATTATAGTAAGTATAGAATACTTATAATTGACGAAATAGGATATCTTCCTATAACTCATAGTGATGCTAATATATTTTTTCAACTTATCAATAGACGCTATGAAAAAAATTCAACAATTATAACTACTAATAAACCTTTTAGTAAATGGGGTGAAGTATTCGGTGACATGACAATTGCTAATGCAATTTTAGATAGATTATTACATCATTCTAGTGTTATTAAAATTTCTGGTAACTCTTATAGAACTTTTGGTAAAATAGATAATTTTAAAAAGGAGGATTGTTCCTAATTTCGCTTATTTTTATATTCCTCTTTTTGACGATTTTTATATTGACATTAACAGCATATTATAGGGATATATTCTTCTGCATTTGACGGCAGTTTTAACTCTATTAAA
>CAYJGL010000128.1:0-2339 GCA_964369695.1 uncultured Clostridium sp. | reverse complement strand
TGTATTTTAGTCTATTTTTTGATTTTTAAAGTATACATATACTATACTATTTTTAATAGGTTGTCTATGTTTTTTTAATAATTCACAAAAAGTTCACATTACAAGAATAAGTAGAATTTTAAAGTGTATAGCTACATATAAAAATTCAATTCTTATATATTTCTATACACTCTATTTTTATTTTTTAATTTTCTTCTTTTAACTTTATATTTTGTTTTCTTTGAAAAGCATTTTTTATATCTCTCATTTTACCAAAAACAACTATTGTATCGCCCTTTTTAATCATTGTATTAGGAAAAATTTCAGAAATAATTTGATCTTTTCTCTTTATCACTAATAATTGTATACTATATGTATTTTTAATATTTGATTCTTCTACTGTTCTCATATCAAATTCTTTTCTTAAATTAGTAAGTTCAATTTCAGCTATAACTTTACTACCATAAGAATCATATACAGATATAAAATTTTCATGTTTATGATTTTTAATATTAACAACAAACATCACAATTTTATCTATGATATGTTTAAATACTCTTGACCTATTTATAAAGTATATTAATACTAAATTCCACATCGTAACTAATATACCTAAACGTATTTCTGTTGCTGTTGTATCCAATATTGCCATAAGCGTATTTACAACAACAGAAACTATTGATACATTAAAAATATAACTAAAAATCATTATTCTTTGTGACAATTTTCTTCTTTTTTTAGTTACTAACATCACTTCGCTTTCTGATGTCGTAAATCCTGTTCCTGTTAATAGTGATATTACTTGAAATTTTGCACTCTCTGCATTCATACCTGTTATTCTGCATAATGTTGTAAATATTTCAATTATAATTAAATATACTAAAATTAATACATTAAATATTATTAAAACAGCTACTAAATTCATAATTTAATTTTCTCCTTCGTTTTTTACTAAAATTTATCCTATTTTTCTTTTTTGTATCATATATAATATTTTTCCGGTTAATACAGTTGGTGCAAATTTAGCTCCTACTTTTGCAAATTTTATAGAAAGTTTAGGAACTATATAAAACTTATTCTTATTAAGTTTTTTCACTGCATATTCTGCAACTTCACTACTATTAGCTTCTTTCATGTTAAAATTGACATTTGCTACATTTGTAAAATTTGTTTTAACTGGTCCAGGACATAATACACTAATTTTAACATTCGATTTTTCCTTATTTAACTCTTCTCTAATACTTTCTGATAAACTAACAACATACGCTTTTGTAGCATAATATGTTGCCATTAAAGGCCCTGGCATAAACCCAGCAATTGATGCTACATTTAATATTTTTCCACTACCTTCTTTTTTCATATCAGCTAAATACAATTTAGTTAATGTATGATATGCAGATATATTTGTATCTATCATTTTCAAATCTTTTTCTAAAGATGTTTTAGTAAAGTTTCCACAATCTCCAAATCCTGCATTATTAACTAATAAATCCACATTTGATACTTTTTTGTGGATAGTTTTACAATTTTCCACATCTGATACATCTACTGCCATTTTTTGTACTCTTACTGCAAATTCTTCTTCTATTTCATTTCTACATTTTTCTAATTTTTCTTCGTCTCTTGCAACTAAAACTAAATCATATCCCCTTTTTGCAAGTGAAAAAGCTATATCTTTTCCTATCCCAGATGATGCTCCTGTAATTAATGCTTTCATATTACCTCCATCATTCTCTATTATTTTATAAACTTATTATACTATAAATTTTGTATTTGTCTACTTATTTTTACTAAATTTATGTAATATTATACCTACTTTATGTACTATTTTTGTTGAATTTTTATTTGCTATTTCTTTTCCTATTGCTTTCCCACCTACTGTAAAAGCTGCAACCAATGCACTTATTATAAATTGTACATCAAATGATAAGCTTGCTTGGTCACCTATTTTTATAGCAATTAATGCACTTATAGCACCACTTAATACACCGCAAATATCACCAATAACATCTGCACATATATTTGCGACTCTTGGTGCATTTTTAATTAACTTAATTGATTTTTTAGAACCTTCTACTTTCTTTGTTGCTTTAGCATGAAATTCATGTTCATTTGCAACTGTAACTGCTACTGCAATTATATCAAAACAAATACCTAATAATACTACTACAATCAGTATTATTACTGCAGGTAATATATCTAAATTTGATACTCCATTTGTAGATATAAATGAAAACACTATTGATAATATAAATGTCATTATAAATACTTGAATAAACCATTTTATATTAGATGTTTCATTTCTATTTATTTTTTTATTTTCTTCTCTTTTTATCTCTTCTTTTTCTATATTTTTTTCT
>CAYJGL010000127.1:0-2396 GCA_964369695.1 uncultured Clostridium sp. | reverse complement strand
TATCCCAAGTACCAAACAAGAAAGACGGCACAGAGACTATAAAGTACAGGTAATACGATAAATACGAATACCATTTTTTAATACCTCCGTTTGTTAGAGCGCATAACCTCAACAGAGTCACAGTGGTCATACCCATACCATTTACAATACAGGGCAGTCCTAACCAACCTCTGTCATAATTGCCATTAGGTTGCCTGAAAGGTAACCAACCCTCAAAACATATCTTATGAAAGATTTTTCCGAGCGTATCCCTTTGATGTTGTGAAATATGGTTGAACTGAATAGCAGTTGCTACAGCGATAACTACACCTACTATCATATCTCCTGAGAAAGCTATATCGTTATACCCTTCTCCTCTAGAGAATAATAAATTATCTTCATCTACAAACTTGTCATAGAAAATATCCCAATCTTCAATATCTTTAGTAGCATAGTAACGCATACCATAGAATTTAGCTTGGTCTTGACCTTCTCCAGATAAGTCTTTATCTAGTGTTTCAAATTCTTTCTCTGTGTAAGGATTAATGAACTCGAAATCATCTTGCTCTACTTTCAAGAAACCTAATTTAAATCTCATAAGAAAGTTAATAGGTAACATAGTCCAAGATACCAGTGAATATAAAACACAATACCATATGATTTTCATAATTTATTCCTCTCTCATTTCAGGAGGTAAATGCCTATCATTTCTCTCACTTTCATAAGAATTTTTACAATGGTCTTCATCTCTGAATACATGTTTGAAAACAAAATCAATATAAGTTTTTATTTTTGTTTTACCTGTTAAGAATCTTCTATATTGATATGAGCTGTGTGTTTCATCAGCCCATATCTTATACCCAAGAAAAACACCTACAATACAGTGAACTAACTGGTCAACACATATTAATAATTGCCATAGGTTATGCTTGAGGTTTTTCATAGTACTACCTTTTATATGTTAATTATTACGACAATAGCAGTAATACCAAAAACGATAGCTAGAACAGTTATATATAAAGCAACTTTACGTCGAGTACTATACAATTCATTATATCGTTTTATTATCTTCATATATTATCTCCAAGTAATAGCTTCAACTTCTGCTTCAGTTGTAGCTTGTTCCACTAAATCTTCTAATCTTTGTTTTTGACCAAGTAGAGTAAATACATATATTTCAAAAGATTTAGTTTTCGCTAATGTTTTCTGAACCATTTCTACTCTATCAATACCTCTATTCAAAGCTATCAAATCTAACTGAGGTGTAAGAGCATTGCTATCTGTTTCCCATGCTAGAGCTTCTAATCTTTGAATATCCCATGTATCAACTTCTTCCTGTACGGTATTAGCTTTTACTTGTGATACTCTAGAAGCATACTCTTGGTTGATTGAGATAATCTTTTCAGTTTTAACTTGTGGTAAATCTTTAATTGTGGGAGTATCTTCAATAATTCTTTGCTCTTCCCATAAATCGACATAAGGCTTCACGTAGGTATCATATTCACTTTCTGTGAAGTCAGTATTATGAAAAGCTTTATCTTTATAATGTTGAATATCGCCAAGAGCTACCTTATCCCATGTGATAGCGTGAAGTTTTTCAAAACCAGCCAATGTCGGTAAAGTTGTAGGAATTGCAATAGATCTACCTTCCACAATGATATTTTTATCATCAAATATAATTATTACATTTTCTTTCATATGATTATGCTCCTATATACATGATGTAGGCTAAAGTGTAGTAAGGAGGTTCATTGCTTGCAGAATCAGAAGAACCTGTGTATGAGTGAGTATGTCCTTGGTTGGAACCGACGCCACTGGTGTAGCTTCCGCTGGTAGATCCCGCTTCTGTTAAGGAGTACCTCACGTTTGTTGATGGACCTGCTCCCCAAGGGGCAATCCCCGCTGTGTGGATAGTTTCGTGCTTGTGATTAGGCATTTGTGCTGACGTCAAAACAGTAGCCCCGACACTACCACTTATAGCGTGAGCATGTGTAGAAGAACCACCTGTAGCACCACTGGCTGTTGCACTACGTCCCTTAATAAATCTGCCGACCAGATTAGGTGTTCCGTTTGTTCCATCACAAATTACGTAATCTTCCATTGGAGCACCTGTAACGATATCTAGTGGGCGTTTACCGTCAGAGCCACCGAACGCCCATGTACCCATTTTTATTTCACCGAACAGTTGCACAGATTGGGCAGTCTTCTCCCTAACTTCATGCCAAGAGCCACTTGTACGCATGAGCTTAACCCATTCAGTAGTATTGAGAACAATATCCAAACCCCCTACTGTCTGAATGCCGTTGATACCATTAGAGTTTTTCAGGGTTACCACCCTACTTTCTTCTTTAGCTCTTACGTAAAGAATCATACCATCGTGGATGGTATCGCTTTCACTTCGGATAGAGTTAATCACT
>CAYJGL010000126.1:0-2441 GCA_964369695.1 uncultured Clostridium sp. | reverse complement strand
TAATAAAAATATTTAATTTGTTTTCTTTCATAATATCATCTTCCTTTCGATACAATTATTATATACTTTTTCTCTTATAAATTCAATTAATACAAAAAAATAAGATAGCATAAACTTATTGTAGGAAATTTTTTTAATAAACTCTAAATCCATTCTGGATATTGAATTTTAGAAATTTCCTTTTTACATTATTATTTTTGCTGTTTTTTTACTCTCTTAATAAACCTTTTTAAGGTTATTTTTAAAATATCATATATTTCTATTATTTTCAATCGTTATATAACTCTTCCGTACCATATTTTTTCTAATTCTTGCCTTAATTCTTCTCTACATTCTTCTATCTTAGGTATTTTTACTCCGTCATAACTTACTAATATTTTTTTAGCTTTTCTTTTTATTCTTTTCTCTAATTCATCTAGTTTTCTATCTTTCTTTTCTTTTGTTGATATATCTATTATTTTTTTGTAAATATTCCCACCATTTAACGTAAATGCTCTTAGCTGACTCATTTTATCTATTCCATCCTCACTCCATACTTTAGCATCTGTACTCATTCTAGACGATAACACATGGTGTATTTGACCCTCTTGACAACATCCTGTTATTATATCTCCATATTTTTCATATATTTCTATTCCATCCCACTGATTACTTAAATATGTTTTGGTTTTCTTCACTTTTTCTAATCTTCTTACTAGTTTTTTTACGTCTCTTCCTAAAACTTTATCTATTTCTATATCTTTTTCTATATTTTTAATTGCTTTCTTCAAAATGTTTTCTGTACTCACTGGATCATATTGTTCCACTGCTTCTTCTAATTTTTGTTTTAAATATTTATCATGATTTAAATGATTTATATATTTTTTTAAATGAAACTTATCTAATACAAACTTTGAATTTTCTAACCAATTTAAACCTTCTTTTATATATGAAGCTCCATCTCCCATAATGAAGATATTTTCTATTATATTTTTATCATATGTACAATCTATGTAATATGATATATCTTGCCACATTTGCTCATTATCTTTATATCTTCCTGCAAATGTATATTTATTCACTAATTCTTTTCTTATTTGTACTACTTTTTTCAATGAGTCTGGTTTTGTTAATATTCTTTTATTTGTATATATTGTTACTACTTTCGATATTGTACATCACTTTTTGTTTCTTTGTTTTATATGATCTTCATCTACTTGAATATATATTTGCTTCGCTTTTATTTTTTCTTCTTTTTCTTGTATTTCATTTTTCCATTCATTTCTTCTAACTGTATTCATTACTGTTGTTGCACTTATTTCTATTCCATCTACGACTTTCTTTCCAGCTTTATTATATGCTTCATCATTTGACAATCCAATTAATTCAGCTTTTACTTTCTTATCTATTCGCTCTCTTTTTTCTATACCTAATATTTTATCTGCTAAATGTATATACTCTCCTGTTTCATTATCTTTGTAGTATCTTCTCCCAAAACTACTTTTACCATTTTTAGTTAGTAACTTCTTTTCATCTATTCTTACAGATTCAAATTTACCTTTTCTTTTTTCATCTTCATATATTAGTTCATCTACTCCTTGCACTATTTCAGCCAATAAATCCTTTCCTAATTCATCTGTAAATTCTTTAATTGCGCTTGTTAAAACACTCACATCTTCACCTGATAATACTTTTTTTAAACCTTTTTCTAAAATATCATTGTACTTAGCACAAATTTTTTGTATAATTAATTCCATAAGAGATACCTCCTTTAAATATTTTTTGAGTCAAAAATATTCTATCAAAAAGGTATCTCTTATTCAATTTTTTTATTAAATTTCCCCTACAATAACTTTATACTAACAAAAAAATAATGCCTTTTTAAGACATTATTTCTAACTATTATTTCAAATATTCTTTTTTATCTTTGTTTTTATCTTCAATATCTAATTTCTTACCATAAACTATATATTCATATTCGTTAGTAGAAATAGTATTAGTAGTTTTCATATCATCAAGTAGGTTAGAAACTTCTTTGTCATGTTTAAATAATATTTTGCTTCTAAAATAACCTGTGATTCTTTTGAAGAAACTTTTAAATTTAAATATTTCTTCTTGTAGTGTCTTAATCTTATCTTTTAAGGTATATATAGTTTTAGTAGCAACATTTAAATCTCTATTTAAACTATATATGATTTTATCTTTTTGTTTATTTTCAAATACTAAATCTTCTTTGTTAGTATCGTATTCATTTAAATATTTATTAATTTTTTTTAAAGATGAATCTAGTGAATTTATATTTTTTATAGTAGATGTTGCTTCTTTAGTTTCCTTTATATATTCTGTAATATAATTCACGTCATCTTTTGAAATAATACAATTATTTTTTTCTGTTGGTTCTAGTTCGTTTAGTAGAGTAGTTATATTAGTAGATTTATCATTAAGATTATCTACTTTTTTAT
>CAYJGL010000125.1:0-2675 GCA_964369695.1 uncultured Clostridium sp. | reverse complement strand
AATTCTAAGAAATTTAAAAGAAAGATTATCATAAAAAGATAATTATATTATTACACTTCACAAAAGTAGAGTATCATATTAATTTAGATATGTACTCTGTTTTTTATTTATTTTTATTTGTTTTATTTAATTTATCTTTTCTTTTCTTTAATTTTATAAAATATACTATAAGTATTATTGCTATAATAGGGATAACTATTATTAAAGATATAACCACTATAACAATAACAGTTGCTATTGCATTTATAACTCTGCTTTCCGTGCTATCCAATAAATTCTTTTCAACAATTACTTTCTTTAAAATTTTAATTCTATTTTGTGTTTCAAATTCTAAATTATATATACCTTCTTCACTTATCTTTAATATGTTATTTTCAAACAATATATTACTATCGGTATTATTTAATTTAATTTCTTTTTCTGATTATATAAATAGTACTACTAATTTTAAAATTAGAAATGATGCAAGTTATAACAAGGATTATTTAACTGGTAGATATGGTGCAATACCAGTTTTAAGAGAGTTTGGTTTTTTAGATGAGAAATATTAGGAAAAGTAGAAATGATAGACCTAAACAAGGAAGTTAGACCATATAACTTCCTTGTTTATTTACTTAAATTAGTCCGCATTTTTTTAATACACTTTTTATAAATGTATGTATGTTTGTATCTGGATTATCATAATATATTTTTTTATCTATCTTGAATATAGCTCTTTTGTCAGTTTCATAATTTAATTTTACAATATTTTCTGCATATTCTATAGCTCTAATTACATCTTCATATGTGATTTTATTAACTATTCTATTTATATTTTCTTTTTGTTTTATATTACAGTCTTCTAAATTAAATGCTTTAATCAAATCCTTTTTATACCCTTTAGTAGACTGTACACTTCTTTTAAAATCTTTTTTATGCAAAATTAACCATAACTCAAATGTCATATTACTTACACTATCTACTATTTTATTTTGATAACAATATCTTATAGCTTTTTCATATTCTTCATCTTTTTTATCATTATCAAATACTGCAACTACTTGTTTATCTTTTTTTCCATAAAATGATAAATCTCTATTAATTGCTGTAACCAAATTATGCGCACCTTTTCCTTCATTATCTATAAAATTAAATTGCACAATATGTTTAGATTTTTCTTGACTATTTATTAATTCTTGTAGTTTTTTAAAATATATAATTTCTTGATTTCCTTCTACTCTACCAGTATAAACAATTTTTGGTTTTTTATCTTTTATTTGGCGTTTATTCAATCAAATCACGCCCCTTAATAACTTTTAAAATAACATCTTGTAAATTGCAACTAGGAATTGCACCAAAATCTCCATTTAGATATGCTCTCATATAATCTTTATCAGATCTTATTGTACTAAAATCAACTAAGCTATATAAATTACTTTTATAGTTTTGATTATCTTTTTCTATAAAGTAAATTTCATCTCTTCTAAATATATTAGAGTTTAGATATATTGGGTTATGGGTATTAAATATTATTTGTGCATTTTTATTATTTAATTCTTTATTTTTAAAACAACTTATTATTCCCCTTACTATTTCTGGGTGAAAAGAGCTATCTAATTCATCAACAAATAGTGTTCCACCATTTAATAATGTTTTTATTAGTATACCATAAAATTTATACATTTTTAATGTACCACTTGATTCCGTAACTATTGATGGTATTATAATTTTTGCATTTTCTATATTATTTTCATCTTTAATTGAGTATATAGAGTTTAACTCTAAATTTTTATTATCTTCATTATTTCCTTTTAAAACAATTTCTTGACTTCCATAATCAATTATATTCTTAATTTCATGCATTACTTTATTTCTTAATATATTGTCTTCGATGTTACTGTTGTTATTACTATTATTAGAATTATTATTGTTTTCTCTTTTTATTGTGTATGAAGGTACAGTGTTGTCTATAAAGTTGTCTAATATTATATATTTTTCTTTGAACCATTCTAAAATAGATTTTACTAACTTTGGATTATAGTTATTATACCAAGTTGTAAATATACTGTTGTTATTATTTATTTTATATAATTTACTTTGAGTTTCTAGTGCTTGTTTAATACTTTTGAAATCACTCTCTTTATTTAAATAATAATATTTTTGTATCTTATTTTCTAGGTTAAATTCTATATCTGTTTCATTTTTTTTAAATATATATACATCATTAATATATAGCTGTTCTTCTAGTAGTTTTGGTAATTCTGTAGGTATTATATTATTTGATATACTACATTTATATCTTATTTTTACATCTTCATTTTCTATGTGTTCTATAAAAGTTATATCTAATACTATTGGACTTTCATATTTTTGTTTTTCATATAGGTAACTAGATATTTTTATTAAGTTTGCAATAGAATCTGTATTTATACTACCACCTATTACTATTTCTTTTAGCATTTTTTGGGCTAACAGTATTGATGTTTTTCCGTGATGCGTTTGAACCATAAATTACAGCTGCAGGTAATATTTTCATGTCTTTACTTTGTATTAAAGATTCTGAGTGTTCTCTTTTTTGAGTTGCTACCATTGATAATATATTTTCTTCATAAAATGCTCTGAAATTTTGAAATTTAAATTCTACTAACATTTTAATCCTCCTATTTTTTAATTATGTATATATAGTAACATAATAC
>CAYJGL010000124.1:0-2767 GCA_964369695.1 uncultured Clostridium sp. | reverse complement strand
AAAATTATATCATCTGCCGCAGCATTTACATTTGTACTCCCTAATAGTATAAATGCGATTATAATTATTGCCATTAATAGACTTATTTTTAAAATATTTTTCATATATCCTCCTTAAATTTTTATAATATTATTATATAAAATTAAGGAGTTAAAGTCAATGGAATTTGTTGATAAATACTAATTACCAAAAGTTCATTGATTTAATTATACTTGTCAGATTTTATCAACAATATTATCCATAAAAAATAATAAAGTTATATAAAAATATAATGGGAAAATTAACACACATGTATAAGTAATATTTTAATTTCTTCTTTGTTAAATGTTTTTTTAGACATACATTTTTCTTTTTTTTCTAATAATATTATATAATATGTTTGTAATAAATAGTAAAAGAATAAAATTAATATTGGTAAGTATATTTTTAGGAGTATTTGCATTCTCATTTCAAATAGCTGAAAAAGAAGAATTACCTAAATATATACTAGAAACAGTGTCAACACCAGTATCAGGAAAAACTGTAATACTAGATGGAGGACACGGATATCCAGATTTACGGTGCGTCTAGCGATAATGGAATAACAGAAGCAGAAATTAATTTAAGTATAGTATTAAAAATTCAATCTTTATTAGAACAAAGTGGATGTAATGTAATATTAACTAGATCAGATGAAAATGGAATATATGATTTAGATAAAAGTACATTAAGAGAAAAGAAAGTATCAGATTTAAAAAATAGAGTAAAAATAGGGAATGAATCAAGTGCAGACATATTTGTAAGTATACATTTGAATAAAATAGAACAAGAAAAATATTGGGGATGGCAAACTTTTTTTAAACAGGATAATGATGAAAGTATAAAATTAGCAACAAATATTCAGAATAGTTTAAATGATACAATACAAAAAGAAAATGGAAGAGAGCCATTAAAATTAAGCAATATATATATAATGGATAATGTGGAAATACCTACATCCATAGTAGAATGTGGTTTTTTATCTAATAATGAAGAAGAAAAACTTTTACAAGAAGATGAACATCAGAATAAATTAGCATGGGGAATATATATAGGTATTCAAGAATATTTTAATTAGAATTGATATAAATAAGTTAATGGAGCTCGTATTAATAATTACCTGAAAACATATTGAAAAAAGTCTTGAAAATATATCAAAAAAAATCTTGAAAATACATTAAAAATGTGATAAAATATAGAAGAAGGAGATTAAGTGTATGGAATTAAGGAAAGAAGAGTATAAAGAAAGAATAATTGATAGAAAAATTAAAAAGTATTTAAAAATTTTTGGAGCAATTAGTATAGAAGGTCCAAAATGGTGCGGGAAAACTTGGACAGCACTTAATAATGCAAAGTCTGTAGTATATTTAAACAATACAGAAAATAATTTTAATGATAGAACATTAGCAAAAATGAATATAGATTTAGTGCTAAATAAAGAATATCCTCAACTCATCGATGAGTGGCAAGAAGTTCCAGCAATTTGGGATGGAGTACGTTTTAAGTGTGATGAAGATAAAATTACTGGGAAATATATTTTAACAGGTTCTAGTGTTCCGGTTACTAAAAATATACATCATTCAGGTGCAGGAAGAATTGCGAAAATTAAAATGTATACAATGTCATTGTACGAATCTGGAGACTCTACAGGAATTGTATCGCTTGAAAAATTATTTTTAAATGAAGTAGATGATGCTAAAAATACAAAGATAGAATTAAGTTATTTATTATACTTAATATCAAGAGGTGGTTGGCCAGAAGTTATTGGGAAAGAAGAATTTGTATCAATGGAATTAACTAAAAGTTATATTGAAAGTATACTAGATTTTGATATAACAAATTTAGATGGAGTAAAAAGAGATAAAAACAGAATGAGAATGATATTAAGATCTTTAGCTAGAAATGAAAGTACAATAGTAAATAACAAAACAATATTTAGAGATGTAAATGAAAATCAAAATGGATCTAGTGAAAATACAATATTAGATTATATAGATGTATTAGAAAAATTAAATTTAATAGAAAATCAAACAGCGTTTAATGTAAATTTACGTTCAAGTAGTAGAATAGGTAAAACAGCTAAAAGACATTTTGTAGATACATCACTTGCATGTGCTATACTTGATTTAAATTCTCAAAAAATGATAAAAGATATGAATTTTGCGGGTTTCTTATTTGAATCAATGTGTGAAAGAGACTTACGAATATACATTGAAAGTTTAGGTGGTAATTTATTTCATTTTAGAGATAATACAACAGGATTAGAAATAGATTCGATTGTAGAACTTCAAAATGGTGACTATGGAGCAATAGAGATAAAAATGGGATTAGATAAAGTAGAAGAAGCAGCGCGAAATTTACATAGTTTTTATAGTAACGTAGTAGTAAAACCTAAGTTTATGGCAATTGTATGTGGTCTTGCAGATGCAGTTGTTAGAAGAAAAGATGGAATATATATTATCCCAATAACAGCATTAAAGGATTAATAGGGAATATGTTAATAAAATATATACAAAAATTAAAAATAAACATCTAAAAGTTCAATAAGCGACCCCTAAGAGATTTGCGGTGCGTCTAGTGATAATGGAGTAAGTGAATCAGAAATTAATTTAAGTATAGTATTGAAAATTCAATCTTCATTAGAACAAAGTGGATGTAATGTGATATTGACAAGATCAGATGAAAATGGAATATATAATTTAGATAAAAGTACATTAAAAGAAAAGAAAGTATCAGATTTGAAAAATAG
>CAYJGL010000123.1:0-2814 GCA_964369695.1 uncultured Clostridium sp. | reverse complement strand
AATTTATCTTGCTAGAGGATGACTACTCCACTTACGGACGTTTCTTTGTTAAGTAAATTATATATTATTTCAGGTGATTTTTCAATGGTTTGAGAATAAATTGGCAAAAGAAAAAGTCAGTACTTTGAAAGCAGTAACTTTGACTTTATTTAAATTCATTATAATTTATTATATTTTTTTAATATTGTTCTTTTTCTATTTTCTAAATATTGTTTTGAATCTTGATAAAATAAATTATATTTTTCGCTTGATATTTTACCCAACTCTTCTTTGATATTCTCTATGTCTTTTTTTATTAAATTAATATCAGAGTATTTCTTTAAATCATCTATACTTTCTTGCAACATTTTTATATTTGCTTCATTCTTTGACAACAAATCATCTTTAATTTCACTAGTGGCTAAATTTATTATTTCATTATTTAAATTGTTTACTTCCATCAACTTTAATTTTTGTTCGTTATAGAATTTATTATTATTTAACTCATTAAGTTTATTTCTTATTTTTTCTATTTCATTTTCCTGAAAATCTATCAACTCTTTTAAACTTTTAGTCCAATTTTTATTTGATAATATTATTTCATTATATTCATTTGTAGGTATTGTTAATGCAATTCTATAACCTAATCTTAATGCAGAATTAATGTAATCCATCATATCACAATAACACTGGTTTGTATCAATATCTAAATATTTTAGTGCTTTAAAAATCATTCCTGGTTCTATTTGCTTTAAAACATCTTTAAAATCACTTACAATGGAATTATGTTCTTGCATTTCCATTTGAAATTTACTCTCTTTAATCTGAGCATTAAGTGTCCTATATAATACATATAATCCAGATACTACTGCTAATACAGTCGCTAAACTTCCAATTGCAGTCCACATAACACCTTTATCTATTTCACCATCAGATATTGTTAATGACCACATAAACCAGTCTTTAATATTAATTAAAAATGGTTTTATAATGTATATAACTATTATAGTTGATATTGTAATTAAAATATTTAATATAATATTTTTTTTTGACATAATTCAATTTCCTTTCAAATAACAAATTCTAAAAATTCACTCTTATTTATACTCATTAATTTAATTACTGTTTCATTATAGTTAAATTAATAAGTGAACGATTTTACGTACATGAGGATGACTACTCCACTTACGGACGTTTCTTTGTTAAGTAAATTATATATTATTTTATGAGTATTTTCAATGATTTGAATAAAATTCAAAAAAGAAAAAGTCAGTCGATAATTAAAAAAGTAACGTCCGTTTACAGTATTTATTAAAAGCTATTAGTCGTACACTACTGTTATTGAAAGACTAATGGCTTTTTGATATAATATAAATGTAGGTATTTCTAGGGATAGAGGTATATAATGGATAATAAATGTGCTAAAAAACATTTAACTTTTGAAGATAGACTAATTATTGAAGAAGGAATAAATAAAAGATTAAGAAAATTTGAAATTGCAGAACTAGTATCTAAAGATCCTTCTTGCATAAGAAAAGAAATACAAAAACACAGAAGACTTCGTTCAAGAAACTCATATAATTCACCAATAAGTGTATCTACTTATCAGAATGTAAAATATGTAGTTCAAAGTGCAAAGATTATACTGAAAAAACATGTTTACAACGTGATAGATTTATAGGAGCTTGTAATAATTGCCCTGATATTAAAGTTTGCAAAACGGATAAATATTTTTACAAAGCTAAACAAGCTCAAGAACGATATATGTATAATTTAAGAGATTCAAGAGAAGGTGTTGGTCTAAATACATCAGAACTATTTACAATAGCTCATATAATTGCACCTTTAATAAACAAAGGACAATATATAGTTAACAACCACCCAGAGTTAAATGTATGTGTAAAAACACTATACAATTATATAGTTTTAGGATTATTTAAAGATTGGGGAATTACTAACCTATCTTTAAAAAGAAAAGTCAAAAGAAAAAATAGAAATAAGAAAAATAATAAAACTAAAAAAAGAAGAGAAAATGTAGATTACACTAATAGAACATATGCTGATTATTTAGAGTTTATAGCTAAACATCCAGACATTCCAACAACTGAAATGGACACAGTTATGAATAATCAAAGCGGTCCATATATTCAGACTTTCATATTTGAAAATACTTCTCTTATGATTGGAATATTACATAGTGAAAAAACTTCTTATGCTATGTCTTCAAGTTTAAACAAATTTGAAGAACTGTTTAAAGAAGATTATTCAAAATTATTTAGGCTAATACTTACAGATAGAGGACCTGAATTTTCTAAGGCAGATACATTTGAGTTAACACCTGATACAAATACACTTAGAACTAATATATTTTATTGTGATCCACAACAATCTAGTCAAAAGCCTCATGTAGAAAATAATCATAATTTTATACGTGAAATATTACCAAATGGAAAAAATTGGAGTCATTTAACACAGGAAAAAATAGATTTAATGTTTTCACATATCAACTCTGTACCACGAGCATCTTTAAATGGTAAAACACCTTACGAAATGTTTTCATTTTTACATAATGAGGAAATTCTAAACAAATTAAATATACAGAAGATAGCAAAAGATGAGGTCACACTAAAACCTCACCTTTTAAAATAAATCTAAAAATTCAAACTAGAAATACCTACAAATTTTAATTTAATACTTAAATTTGGCTACTATTGCCAAACGGACGTTAGTCTTACACAAAAAAAATTTTTAAGGCTATCGTTTATTAAACATGCAAAATTTTCTCATATTTCTACACTTAGTATACACTATTTTTAATCTAAAATCAATAGTTAT
>CAYJGL010000122.1:0-2825 GCA_964369695.1 uncultured Clostridium sp. | reverse complement strand
AAAATTACTCCAAATAGTGTATTAGATAATAATATAATTAAATGGATCTTTACAATTATAGGTAATTTGGTTACTTATTGTATGACAATATGTACAAAATCATTGTATATAAACTATTTGATATTATTTCCGTTGATTATACTCGAAAATATAAATACTTCCTCAATTTTAAATGTATTTTTATTTTTAACATTAGCAGGTGGGATAGTAAATACTAAATTCTTTAATCCAGTGCTTTCTAAATACTACTCCATTGTTATTTTAAAGTTAAATGCTAAAAAGTATATATTTACTGAATATTTCTTTTTCATATTCCAACTATTTTTCGGATATATAGTTGGAAACATAATTATATTTTATGTTACTGATATTACATTATTTTCTAGTTTTAAAGAAGCTATAATATATAGTATAATATTTCCTATATTTACAATAGCAATTAAAAATATATTTATTGCGAATAAATTAAGAAGATATGAAAAAGTAAATAATATAACAAGTGAAAATAATTTAACTAAAACTGAATGGACTTTAATGTTTGCATTTTTAGTATTAGGTTATGGTTTAGTATATATAAATATAATAATACCAGTACAAATATATTATGTAGTATTTGCGCTTATTCTATTGTTAAATATATGGGCAATTAAAAAGATATTGAGTTTTGATAAATATAAATATTTAACAAAGCAATTGTATAGTAAAAATAATTTTATAACTTTTGAAAATGCTACACAAATATCTATGGAAAGAACAAAAGCTAAATCGATAGATGAAGACACAAGTATTACATCAAATAAAGATGGATATGATTATTTTAATGATATATTTGTTAAAAGACATAAAAAAATGCTTACTAAAACTACTAATGTATTTACATTGATTATATTTTTTGTATTTGTTATGGGAATTATAATTAGTTTGAATAATGCAGAATTTTCAAGTAATGCTGTTAATTTAATTTTAAATTCTTTACCTGTATTAGTAATGTTTATATATTTTATAAATAGAGGACAGGAAATGACTCAAACAATTTTTAATAATTGTGACAGTGGATTAATAACTTACAATTTTTATAAAAATAAAAAAATGATATTGGAAATATTTATTCGTAGAATTAAAACAATAGCATTAATAAATCTAAGACCAGCATTAGTAATAGCAGGGGGATTGATGGTTTTGTTGTTAACATCAGGTGTTGAAGTTGAATTATATATATACCCATTATTGCTGTTAACAATAGTAGCGATATCAATATTTTTTACAGTTCATTATTTAGTTCTATATTATCTGTTACAACCATTTACTATGGAATTAAAAATAAAAAATCCTACTTATTATGTCATTACAATCTTGACCTATTATTTGACTTATAAATTAATAGGTGTGCAAATAAGCACTATTGTTTTTGGAGTTGCTACTTTATTATTTACCATAATATATATTATAATAGCAATGATATTAGTTTATAAATATGCACCAAAAACATTTAGAATTAAGTGATGTTATAAATAAAAATCTATATAGAATTATTAAGAAATTAATAGTTCTTTTTTATTTCTAGTATCTTTTTGTAATAAAGTACTTGAATTGAAATAAGATATAGTATATAATGTGTATATCAATCAATCACACCGAAAGGAGATAATATGGAAATTATTATATCGAATGCAAATGATATTCCGATCTATGAGCAAATATATTTACAAATGAAAAATGCAATAATAAAAAAAGAAGTAAATGAAAACGAATTATTGCCATCAGTAAGAAATTTGTCAAAAGATTTAAAGGTTAGTTTAATAACTGTTAGAAAAGCCTATGAAAATCTTGAAAGAGATGGATATGTTTATTCTAGTGTAGGTCTTGGAACTTATGTAGCAACATTAAATATGAACCAGATTAAAGAAAATACTTTATCTGATATTGAAGAACATTTAATAAGTGCTATTAAGTTAGGACAAAATATCTCTTTAAGTGCAGATGAATTGCTTGAAATGTTAAATATATTAATAGAGGAGGAAACAAAATGAATGCAATAGAAATTAAAGGACTTACAAAAATATATGATGAATTTAAACTAGATAATATAAGTTTTAATGTACCCAAAGGAACAATAGTAGGATTAGTTGGAGAAAATGGTGCAGGTAAAAGTACTACTATAAAAGCAATAATGAATACACTGGATAAAGACAGTGGGAAAATAAATGTTTTAGGAATTGATAATGAAAGTTTAGAATTTACATCAGTTAAAAATGATATAGGTGTTGTATTAGACGAATGTTCTTTCGTGGATATATTTACTGCGAAAGATATAGATAAGGTTATGAAATTAACCTATGAAAAATGGAGTAGTGATACCTATTATAAATATTTAGAAAAAATGAATATAAGTTTAACTAAAAAACTTAAAGAATACTCACGTGGAATGAAAATGAAATTGTCAATAGCAATTGCCTTATCTCATTCAGCTAAACTATTAGTGTTAGACGAGGCAACAAGTGGGTTAGATCCAATGGTAAGAAATGAAATTCTTGATATGTTTAACGAGTTTACTCGTGATGAAGAAAATTCAATTTTATTATCTTCTCACATAGTTAGCGACTTAGAAAAAATATGTGATTATATAGTATTTATTCATAATGGTAAATTAATTTTGAATGAAGAAAAAGATACTATATCGGAAAAATATGGGATTTTAAATATATCTAAAAAAGAGTTTGATGATATCCCAAAATCAGCTTTAATTTATAAAAAAGAAAATGTATATGGATATAGTTTATTAGTAAAAAAAGATAGTGTTTCAAAACATTTTACTTTTGAAAAAT
>CAYJGL010000121.1:0-2865 GCA_964369695.1 uncultured Clostridium sp. | reverse complement strand
TACTAACATTTTAATCCTCCTATTTTTTAATTATGTATATATAGTAACATAATACTACAATACTTACAATAGTTTTGGAGATTTTTTCTCCATTTATTTGTATTATATGCATTTTTTTTGAGTTTATTCATGTTTTTGGTTTTAACTGGTGCAAAAAACTATATAAAATTAATACTTGATTAATTTTATATAGTTTTTCTCTTTTATATCATATATTTTTTTCCAGTAAAAAACTCTAACACTAACCTTATTGATAACGATGATATTTTTACATTTGTTTTAGCTTTTTCATCTTCAATTACTTGTTCAAGAACTTTTGATAATACTTCTATACCAAAACCTGTATTTCTTAATATAGTTTCCATATCTTTTTCTTCACTTTGCTTTTTATTGTCAATTACTCTATCTATTGCTTTTAGTACTAATATTCCATTTTTATATTTTTCTACACTTTCAATACCTGCTATTTCCATTACCTCTAAGCTATATCCTATTACACTTATTACTCCTCGTATATCTAACCTTCTTTTATTTATATCTATTTCATTATTCTGACTTTGAAATATTACTACATTTTCTTTTAATGAGTTTCTTTTTATATCGTCTAATTTATCTATCAAATAAATACTTACATTATGTGGTTTATAGTTATATACTTTCTTTAAATATACTTCTATATATCCAAACACATTCGGTACTATATCTTCTTGCCTAATGTTATTTACTGTTGTTTCAATAGGGTTTGGTATATATATTGATGTAATTTTCTTAGCTTCCTTTATATCTTCATCTTCACTATTAGTAATAACCCAATTTAATATTTCCTTTTTTTCTTCAAAACTATTTGTCCACATTGCATCTTGTGATGCTCTATATAAGTCTAAATATGATACATTGAATTTATTTTTTTCTACTTGCATTTCTTTTTCTCCTAACATAATTTTTATTCTATTTCATTTACTATTATTTTTTCTCTTTCTTCTATTACTAATTTTGCTGAATTTACTATATCTTCCCAAATACTATTCCTATATGCTTTTATTTCTTTTTTTAATGATATATATATTTCTTGATAACCTAAAAGGATTTTAGTATTATTAGCATGATTTACTTCATCTTCTTTCATTCTTTCTTCATTAACTACAATTCTTTTGCTTTTTTCTATATCTATTTTTATTTTTTCAATATTTAATTTATTTACTTCTAATATTATTTGGTTTATTCTAGTGTTAAATTCATTCATTCTTATATTAAATTTATTTAATTTCTCTGTATACATACTTAAATTTATACATTTTTGTATGTTTTTACTATTGTAGTATAATATAAGTTTATACTCAAATGTATTAATATTAAATATGTATGTATCTAAGTTTTTTACTATATTCATATAATTGTTTAAATCTAATATTTCATTGTACTCACTAATCTGTAATGGATCAATAATCTCCAATTGTTTTTTAATTACATCTTCAAAGTTTTTTTGTTTTTCTAATTTAATTTGCATATTAAAGTTATTTTTATTTTGTTTTTGTGCTTGAGTATGTGTATATATTATTGTTATTATAATTCCAATAAATCCTAGTAATGAACCAATCGCACTAAAGAATCCCCATACTAATGAATAATCTATATTTCCACTTTCATTTGAGAATATATTAATAATTAGTGTTTTATGTAGTAGTATCAGACCGAATTATTAAAAATATAATTACTATACCTATTATTATTCCTTTTAATATTTTTACTTTTTTCGTAAGTTTATTTAATTTTTCACATTCCATATTTATTGCTCCTTTTTATGTTATTCTCCCTATATGTTACTGGGTTTTTATTCATTTGTCAACACTTTTTAGCTCTTTTTACAATTTTTACCAGTGATATTTTTCTAAAATTTACTATAATATCCTACACTATCCCCAAAAAAAATAATCTGTAATTTATTTACAAACTATTTTTAAATTTTCTATTCTTTTATATCTATTATCTACCTATTGAATAATATTCAACACCTGCATTTTTCATATCTTCTAAACTATATATATTTCTTCCATCATATACAAGTGGTGTTTTCATTAACTCTTTATATTCTTCTGCTTTTACATTTTTAATTTCTTTCCATTCTGTGAATATAAAGCAAACATTAGCTTGTTTTAAAGCTTCTTGTGGTGATTCTACATATTCAATTTGAGTAGGATATTTCTTTTTAAAGTTTTCTACTGCTACTGGATCATAAGCATATATTTTTGCACCTTTTTCTAATAGTAATTCTACATTGTCTAGTGATGGTGCTTCTCTTAAGTCGTCTGTACCAGGTTTAAATGCTAATCCTAATACTGCTACTTTTAATCCATTGAAAGTTATTAATCTATCACTTGCTTTTTTAAATAACTTAGTTTTTTGATTGCTATTTACTTCTACTGCTGCTTCTATTGTTCTTAATTTATATCCATTTTGTTTAGCTATGTATTTTAAGGCTTTTGTATCCTTAGGGAAACAACTTCCACCGTATCCTATACCTGCTTTTAAGAAATTTGCTCCTATTCTATCATCATAACTCATTCCTTCTGCTATGTCTTCAATATTTGCTCCTACTAATTCACATAGGTTAGCTATATCATTCATATATGATATTTTTAAAGCTAAAAAGTCATTTGATGCATATTTTATCATTTCTGCACTTCTTCTTGAAACAGATACTATTGGTAATTCAAATGGTTTATATATTTCTTTTAATAATTCTTCTGCCCATTTACTTTCTGTTCCTATAACTATTCTTTTTGCTTGTAAAGTGTCTTTTACTGCATCTCCTTGTGCTAAAAACTCTGGATTACTTGCTACTTCTATTTTAATATCTTTTTCTAA
>CAYJGL010000120.1:0-2955 GCA_964369695.1 uncultured Clostridium sp. | reverse complement strand
TTCTTTATCTAAATAAAATTTATTAACAAACATAATATTTCTCCTTTTTTATGTATACTATTATATCATAAATTTTATAAAATTTACAGTTTTTTGAGAAATTATTTTGTTTTTTATATTTCTTTTAAAAATAATCGTTTGAACTATAAAAATATCAATGCTTTTAACATTGATATCTTTCTTTTTATGGTATTTATTCCTTTAAAAATCACTTATATATTATTATTTAATCTTTATATACATATCTTAAATCTAAATCTATTTATTTTCGTTTTCTAATTCTTTTTTTAATTCTATAATTTCTTCTTTTGTTAATTCTGTGATGACAATTATCTCATCAATTTCTTTTTTCATTTTTAATAGTTTTAATGCAATTTTATTTTTTTCTTGGTTTGTTCCTTCAGTTCTTCCTTCAGCTCTTCCTTCAAGTCTACCTTTGGCTTCGCCTTCTTCATGAGAAGTTTCCATTGCAGTATTATATCTTCTTAGTCTTTCTTCTTCTGCTTCTATCATTTCTAATAAGTCTTCATCTGCTGATAATTTTTCTACTTCTTTCATTGCTGTTTGAATTTTTGTATTTTTCTCCATAACAACTCCCATTTCTTTAACATTATCACTACTTATTACTGTTAGCCATTGTTCTAGTCTATTATCTAAATTATGTTCTACTTCTTTAAATTTTGGCAATTCTATTAAAAATATTTTTAGTCTATCATTTAAGCTTTCTATTTCATGTATTATTCCATTTTTATCTACTTTTTGTATGTAATAGTTTGTTTCTGAAAAATAGTTATAATTATCTGAAAATAGGTTAAAGTTTAATATTCCAATTACTACTGCTTTTTTTGCTTTATTATATTTTTGTCCTGATTTTATACTCTGATAATACATTCCTGATTGGTAAAATAGGAGTCTTTCTATTATATTTTTTTCATCTCCTATTTGCATTTCGATATCTATGTTTGTTCCATCTTCTAGTTCTGTCCTTATATCTAATACACCCAATTTACCATCTTTCTTGTATTTATCTAATGTGAAATCTTTGCTTAGTATTGTTAAGTCTTTTATTTCATATTTAGTAATTGCTTTTAATAGATCTATTAGTATTTCTTTATTTTTAGAAAATACCATTTTAAAGATAAAGTCTACTTTTAGTGATACTTTGTTATTTATTAATTTTTGAATATTAATTATATATATTCCTCCCTTATATTACCATAGAAAAGAAAGAACATCAATTGTTTTTAATTTTTTTTAACTTTTTAGTTGAATTTAACGAATTAATTTTAGAAATAATCTTTTTGATTTTAATTTTTGTTTTAGATTTAAATTATATTTTAGTCTATTTTTTGATTTTCAAAGTATACATATACTATACTATTTTTAATAAGTTGTCTATGTTTTTTTAATAATTCACACAAAGTTCACATTCTTACTTAATAAACTTTTACTTTTAAAAGCTCTATTATATAAAAATAAGATGTATATAACACCTTATTACTTTAATTTATTCATTTATAATTATATCTGTATTCTTAGGTCCTGTTCCAATATATTTTATTTTAACACCCACGTATTTTTCTATATATTCTATATATTTTTTTGCATTTTGTGGTAAATCTTTATAGCTTGTACATCCTTCTATATCCCAGTTACCTTCAAACTCTTCATATATCGGTTCAACATTAGAAATTTCTTGTGGTACACTTGTTATCACTTTAACATCTTTCTGTTTATACCCTGTACAAATTTTTATCTTTTCAAACTTCCCTATTGTATCTAAATGGTTCATACACACTGACGTACAACCATTTATTGATACTGCATTTTTAAGAAGAACTAAATCTAACCATCCACATCTTCTTGGTCTACCTGTTGTAGTTCCAAATTCATGTCCTAATTCTCTAATTTTATTTCCAGTTTCGTCTATTAACTCTGTTGGAAATGGACCATTTCCAACTCTAGAACAATAAGCTTTGATAACACCTATTATTTCAGATACATATGTTGGCCCTATACCACATCCAGATAATGTTCCCGAAGCATTAGGATTTGATGAAGTTACCATAGGATAATTACCATGATCTAAATCTAAATATGTAGCTTGCGCTCCTTCAACAACAATATTTTTATCGTTTTTAGTTGCTTCATTTATTATAGCTTGTGTACTTGTTATATATTTTTTTAAAACACTTCCATATTTTATGCAATATTCTAGCGCAACTGATGTACTAATCTTTTCTTCTTGCATATATGAACATATTGCTTGATACACTTGCATATCTTGTTCTATCTTTAGTTTTAATTCTTCTGTATTTAATAATAAATCTTCTAATCTTAATCCTGTTCTTCTAGTCTTAGATTCATAACACGGACCAATTCCCCTTCCAGTAGTTCCTACTGGATTTTTCTTCATTTTTTCATAAAGTTCATCTAAATGAATATGATACGGCATTATTATATGTGCTGTATTTGAAATTTTTAAAGTTTTACTTAAATCGTATCCTTTTAATTCCATTTTTTGAATTTCTTCTACAATTACTCTTAAATCTACAACTACACCAGCTCCAATCATCGACTTTATATTTTCATTTACTATAGAACTTGGCAACAAATGAAAAGCATATTTAGTTCCATCAGCTGTAACTACTGTATGACCTGCATTATTTCCACCTGTCCCCCTTATTGCAAACTCTGATTCTTTAGCAAGAATTTCCGTTATTTTTCCTTTACCTTCATCTCCCCAAAAAAGCCCTATTACTAATTTAACATTTCCCATAATATTACGAATGATTTTTTACTATCATTCTCCTCCCTTCTTTTATCTTTAAAGTAATACTATCATTTTTCATTTTAATTCACAAGCTTTTTTAATACTTTTTCTATTGACTTTATAACTTAATAGTCATATAATTCTAATATCATGCACCAGTAGCTCAGTTGGCAGAGCAGCAG
>CAYJGL010000119.1:0-3030 GCA_964369695.1 uncultured Clostridium sp. | reverse complement strand
ATTTGGTTAATTCTTATAATTTATATATTCTTTCTAAAACACAAACTGTTTCCACGTGGGTCGTAACTTCATAAGTGCTGTATCTATCGTATATGGAGTATTGATGAAATAATATGTCTACAACTACAACATATAATATATATATCTTACATGGTAGCTATATTATACTATCTTTAGTATGATTTTTTAACTTTTTTAGCTATATTTATATGTTTAAATCATTCTATATCAAGACTACTTACAAATTCCCCGTATTCTTGTTTTTCATCATACCAAAATAATATTTTTCTATTTCTTTTTTTAGTATTTTCTTTTAATAAAGTTTCTATCAAAAGATTTTTAATTTCTTCAAACATTTTTTACTCCTCTCCGTCGTCATTTAATGTATTTAATCCTTGTTCTTCCTCAATTACCTCTATTAATTCTTTTTCTGTCGGAAAATGAAGTTTATATGTAGGTGTAAATAAATTTTTATTATCTTCAGGCAATGTATATTTTACTACTGCTTTATCTTTTTCGCTAGCAAGTAATATACCTACTGTACTATTTTCATCACTACTTCTTATCTCTCTATCATAGTAGTTTACATACATTTGCATTTGACCAATATCTCCATGTGTAATTTTACCTATTTTTAAATCTATAATTACAAAACATTTTAATAGTCTATTATAAAATACTAAATCTGGATAAAAATGACTTTCATCTAAAGTAAGTCTTACTTGTGAACCTACAAACATAAAACCTTTCCCAAGTTCTAACATAAATTCTTTTAAGTGTTCTAAGATATTCGACTCTAAATCACTTTCTAAATATTTTGTATTCTCTTTTATATCTAAAAATTCAAGTACAAATGGATCTTTTACTAAATCTTTACTTTCCTTCAAAATTTGACCATGAGCAGATAACTCCATTAAACCTTTTTTATCAGTCGATAGTGCTAGTCTTTCATATAACAAAGAACCTTTTTGTCTTTGCAACTCTCTAACACTCCATCTTGAATTTATTGTTTCTTTAATATAGAAATTTCTTTTAGGTTCTTCATCTATCTTTATAATTTCTAAATAATGTGACCAACTTAATTTGGAAGACACTGTCTTCCAAATTGGAAATGTATTATAAAACTTTCTCATAGTTCTTAAATTACGGTCAGAAAACCCTTTTCCAAACTCTAAAGTTAATTTCTCAGATAATTTACCTAAAACTTCATCTCCATAACTTGCTCTTTCATCACCATTTTGAATTTCCATTATAATTTTACCTATATTCCAATATAGTTCTAACATTTCAGTATT
Organism: uncultured Clostridium sp.; assembly: GCA_964369695.1. GTDB lineage: Bacteria > Bacillota > Clostridia > TANB77 > CAG-508 > CAG-269. The sequence goes on along the minus strand of CAYJGL010000119.1, from coordinate 1,735 downwards.
AACAGCAGTATATATCCTATCTCTACTATTTAATACCAAACTTCTTATATCATTAAATGTATTATCTAAATTATTCATAAATTACTTGTCCTTTCTATTCTATCTTAATATTTTAAACTCGCTAATTTAGGCTAGTTTAAATTTCTAATATTTTCATAAGTTTAAACTTAGTATTATAACTGAGCTCAGAAAACATTAATAAGTCATTTAATATCTCGCTTAAAAATTCTTTATCTATCTTATTTGTTATTTATTACAATTTTTCTTTCTATTTTTGAATTTTCTAAATTTTGCATATATCTCCTTTCCACAATATATTGTGTATATATACGTTTACTTTATTGTAACTTAATAATTTTGATAGATTTTTCTTGCATAAATTCTTAATTTAATTTTCTAATATATACCAAAACTTTAATACAATATTATCTAATGACGATTTTGCTATCCTTTGCTTTCTCTCTTTGTCACATAGTATTTTATATAGGTTCTCATATCTTTTTTCAATAAAACATTTCTTAAGCAGTTGTATTTCAATTATATTTTCATTTTTTAATACTTCTTTAATTTTTTCAATACTTTTACCTTCACGAAACTCCTCAAATTCTGCTTCACTTTTAACTTTTAATACTATACCATACAATATAAAGAAAAATTTATATGGTGTGTACTCTAAACTATATTCCTCTATCTGTCCTTGTAATACCTCTATATCATTTTTGCTTTTCTCAAAAAATTCCAATACTTTTTCATTATCCTCTAAGTTGATTTTTTCATGCTCACACAAATCTTCCAACAATGATACATAAGCACTTTCTAGTTTTATACTCATATTTTTTATTCCTTTCTTTTTATATACAATTTATTACTTCTACTTTTTACAGTTTTTCATGAACACATTTAATTTTATTAACAACATCTTTTCGCTACTTTATTTTCCCTAATATATCTTCAAACTTAGCATAATTTACTGTAACACCATCTTCTAAATCAATACTTATTCTCATATTTGCTTTATGAGATATTTTTTCGTCATACTCAATTAATTCAACTTGTCTTTTTTGACATTCTTTTTATCTATCATACTTAAATCTGTAGTTAATTTATATCTATATCAGATAATAACTTTTCATAAGTATTTTGTAACTTATGTAAGTAATCTAATCTTACCTTACCATTATATTTTATAAATTCTATTGCAATAAAAAGAAATGGACTTAATCTACATATCCATGATAATGTTTCTATACTAAATATATTTCTAAATACAACATATACTAATACACTTACTCCACAGCCTGATAAAGCAAAATGAACTACCTGATTGTTTCTTCATAATTCCTTATTTCTCTATTTACTTTAACTTCCAATTCACCTATACTTTTCTTTACTGTTTTCAGAAAATATATCTGCAACATTTTTATACTTCTATCGAAACATGGACGCTCTATGATATGTTTACAACGTCTCAACAATTTACTAAATATCACACTTTTATGTTTTATAGGTTGCGTGCGGGAACATATCATAGAGTGTCCACCTTAACAATTAGTTTTTGTAAAATTCTTAAATACAGTATTTTTTTAGCATTCCAGGGTATTTTTAACATTTTCAAAAATAGCAAAAAACCTTTGAATTCCAAGGATTTTACGCTATTATTTACGATGTAGTACCGTTACAGTTTCCACATGAGAACTAAAAGGAAACATATCCACTGGTTTAATACTTTTAACTT
>CAYJGL010000118.1:0-3052 GCA_964369695.1 uncultured Clostridium sp. | reverse complement strand
ACATTTTAATAGTTATTTTTATTTTCTTCACCACAATCACAACAAATTTTTTCAATTGTTGAAGCAACTTCATAATTATTTAGCTGTTTAGAGTTTTTTGCTATATCACCAAAAGAAATAAATCCAATAGGTTCATTATTTTCATTACAAACAGGAAGTCTCCTTATTTGCCATTCCCCCATTTTTTTCTCTACATCAACTAATCTATCTTCACATGAACATGTACATAAGTTTGTTGACATTATATCTTTTACCTGTGTTTCTTTAATATCTTTGTCATTTGCAATTCCTCTAATTACAATATCTCTATCTGTCACAATACCACATATCTTATTATTATCATCACATATTGCAACAGACCCAACTTTATTTTCATTCATCAATTTAGACACATCATATATATTTGCATTTCCTTTAACAAAATATATTTCTTTACACATACAATCTTTAACTTGCATAGTTTTACCACCTTTCATATTTATTGATAATAGTTTTAACAAAAAATATGAAAATATGTATTAATTGGAAATAAATTTAAAAACACCAATAAAACTATTGATGTTATTTCATTACATTTTTATTCATATAATTCATTTCTATTATACATAGGTCTATATGGTGGTCTATTATAGTATGGTCTGTGATATGGATATCTATATGGTTTATCATAATAATATTTAGGTCTATCTTTATATTCTCTAATTAAAAGTATTCGTATTAAATCTTCTAAACCTTTATTTCTTCTAATTCTATTTTGTGCTACACTTCTATTATTAGATCTATTTTCTACTTTAACACCATTTCTATTTACTTGATTATATGCTCGATTATGAATATTTGAATTTTTAGATTGAACATTCCTATTTTCACTGTTTGTATTTTGATTACTTGATGTTTGGTTGTCAAGTGTAATATTAACACTTAACATATTATCGCTTTCAATTGCCATATATATTTCATTTGTCATTCCATCTAGCATTTCAGGTGTAATATCCATCATATTACCTTCACAAGCTTTTTTAATCATAGGATATATAACTTTATAGATTTCCGGATAATATTGCTCTAATTGGTTTTTAGCTGTGTTTATGTAATTAGTATCTTGCATAGCATAATTCATATCCATATTATTTTGATAATTATTCATATACATGTTTGAATTCATATCATTATATCCTGAATAACCTAATACATTTCTTATGTAATCAGCGTATGTTTCATTAAACATAAATAAAACCTCCTTAATATTTTATATATATTATGAAGGTTTTATTTATTTTGTTAATTATATTTTATTTACTAATTCTTTGAACTTAATACCTCTATCAGCAAAATCTTTAAACATATCAAAACTTGCACTTGCTGGAGAAAATAGAACTACTTGACTTGGTTTTGATTTTTCTTTTGCAATTTTAACTGTTTCTTCTAATGAGTTACATGTATATATTTGAATTTTCTTATTTTGTTTAATACATTCTTCTTTAACACAATTTGCAATTTTCTTAGATGTTTGACCTAATAAAATAAGTGTTTTAACTTTATCAACTATCGGTTTTGCTATAGGTGTATAATCTAAATTTTTATCATATCCACCTGCTATTAATACTATTTCTTCATCAAAAGATTTCAGACCAGCTATAGCTCTAGTTGGAGATGAACTAACTGAATCATTATACCATTTTACTCCATCTAATTCTCTAATATATTCTAATCTATGTTCAACTGATTTAAAGTTTTGTATATATTTCGCCGCTTCTTCTGAACTAACTAGACTTTCAGTTGCTGCTAATGCTGTTTCAATATTTTCATAATTGTGCTTTCCTCTTAATAAAACTTCTTTACAATTTAAAACATGTTTTCTTATACCATCTTCACATTTTTTTATCATATTTCCATCTAATATATATCCATCTTCTAGTTTTTGTGTACCACTAAAATATGTAACTTTTCCATTTACTTCTTTTCTCATATTTCGAGTTATATCATTATCATAATTAAGAACTACAATGCCATTTTCATTTTGGTATTTAAATATATTTTTTTTCGATTCTATATACTCTTCATAATCCTTATGTATATTTAAGTGATTTGGTGTTATATTCGTAATTACAGCAATATCAGGACTTATATCCATTCCCATTAATTGAAAACTACTAAGTTCCAATACTATTATATCATTTTGCTTAATCTCATTTAATTTAGTGAACAATGGTAGTCCAATGTTACCACCTAAATATGTATTTCTTCCTGATTTACTTAATATTTCATAAATAAGACTTGTTGTTGTTGTTTTCCCATCACTTCCAGTTATCCCTATAATCTTACAAGGTGCAAGTTTCATAAGCATTTCTATTTCAGTTGTAATTATAGCTCCATTTTCTTGTTCTTTTACTAATTCTTTTCTTGTAGGTAAACAACTAGGCGAGCGAAATACAATGTCAAAATTATTTAGTTTTTCCAAACAATTTTCTCCAGATATAAGTTTAAAATTATATTTTTCTATATTTTCTAATACATCTTGGTTCACTTTCTCTTTTATCTCACCTAAGTTTCTTTCATCAAATATAGTAACTTGTGCTTTTTTATTATAGAAATAATCTATTAATGGTATATTACTTACACCTAGTCCTATTATTGCTACTTTTTTATTTTCAATATATTTTTCAAATTCATTCAATTCTAAGTTTTTTTCTTCCATTTATTCACATCCTTATTATATTTTATATATTATATTTATTTTTCATTCTAGTGTTAATAATATTTAATATTATTTTGCAATTATATATTAAAGAAATTAAAAAAACAATTATTTTAAAGTATATTTTATGTTTTAGTGGTAAAAATATATTTATACTTTAAATTGGAGGTGCAAAATGGGTAAAAAGAAAAAAGAAAACAAAAATAATTGTCCAAAAGATTGTCCTAGTAACAATCCTATGGAAAAAGGACCTTGTAAAAACCAACCAGAAAAAAACTAATTTAAAACTAAAAGATATAGATTGAATTTTGATTTGCTTATCTATATCTTTATTTATATTATTAATTATTTATT
>CAYJGL010000117.1:0-3197 GCA_964369695.1 uncultured Clostridium sp. | reverse complement strand
GTATCCCTTGAACTCCTTGTGGCCCTAAGTCTCCTGTTTCACCTTTTGGTCCTTGCTTACCTGTGTTTCCTTTTGGTCCTGGTATCCCTTGAACTCCTTGTGGTCCTAGGTCTCCTGTTTCACCTTTTGGTCCTTGTGGTCCGGTTTCACCCCTTGGTCCAGTTAACCCTTGTGGACCTTGAAGTCCCTGCGGACCTTGTAATCCTGTTTCACCTGTTGAACCACGTGGTCCAGTTAATCCTTGCGGACCTTGTGGACCAGATTCTCCTTTAGGTCCTATACAACATTTTTTATACTTTTCTTCTTTATGTTGTTTTATTTCTTTTTCACTTTTTTCTATGTCTTCTTTACACTTTTCACATCCGTAATCACAATCACAATCTTTTTTCCTTTTATATTCATCTTTATAATTATTCATAAACTTCCTCCCTTAGTATAATATTCTAAATTTATTTTTTTGATATATAAAATTGCATAAAAAAAATGTTAGTATTTAACTAACATTTTTATTAATATTTTTCTATTATTTCACAACCCACTTAATTAAATCTAAATTAGTTGGTTCTAACAACATTGGGTGATTTGGTACAATTCTAAATGTATATCCATAATTCCCACCAGTTGAAAGCTCTAATTTTGCTGCAAATATATATTTTTTTTCTTTTTCATTTTTGGTTTTTAATGTCATAGGTATTATTTCAATATCTTCTACAACTCCATTTTCTAATATCTTTCCATAATATACTTCTGCTGTAATATTTTCAATACTCACATTTGGAAGTTCAACTTCACATGTTACATCAATATTATTTCCTGCATCAATTGTTATATCACTTAAATTATCTTTTTGAGTTATTTTAATATCTTTCCAATTATTGTATAAATCTTTTTTCCATGAATTATATCCTGCAACATCATCAACATTTGTAAAATGTGTATTTGTTAATTTTACAAGTGGCATGTATAATTGATTTGCGTAATCTACAAGCATTCTAGCTGTACTATATTCTCCACCTGTTGTAATTATAGAGTTTTTCATAATTTCTATCCATTTCTCTGACACTCCATTTTTATCTTTTTTATAATATGTTGGTATAATTTTAGTTTCAAGTGTATGATACATACTTTCACTATCTGCTCTATCTTGTGCTTCATAAGAATCAAATTCAGCATTTGTCCCAATAGTCCATCCATTAGTTCCTGTATAGCCTTCAGCCCACCAACCATCTAATACACTAAAGTTTATTACACCATTTACAGATGCTTTTTGTCCACTTGTTCCTGATGCTTCCATTGGCCTTCTCGGATTATTAAGCCATACGTCAACACCAGATACTAAATATCTTGACATTGCTATATTATAGTTTTCTAATATAAATATTTTACCTTTAAATTGTGGCATCATTGAAATTTCATGAATATATTTTATTAAATCTTGACCTTCTTTATCTGCCGGATGTGCTTTTCCCGCAAATATTAGTTGAACTGGTTTATCTTGATTATTAAATATTTGTGTCATTCTTTCAATATCTTTGAATATTAATGTAGCCCTTTTATAAGTCGCAAATCTTCTTGCAAATCCTATTGTCAAACTATTTGGATCTAGTTTTGAAACAATATCATTTATTTCATCATAACCATATCCTGATCTTCTTAGTCTATTTATAGTACTTTCTTTTACAAGTGATATTAGTTTTTCTTTTCTTTCTGTATGAACATTCCATAATTTTTCATTTGGTATATTCTTAACTTTATCCCAAACATGATTCATGTGCATATTATCTTGCCAAAATGGTACTAAATATTCATTGAATAGCTCTTTCATTTTTGGTGCAAGCCATGTACATGTATGTATACCATTTGTAACATGAGTAATTGGTGATTCATTTGCTGCAATATTTGGCCATACATCAGCAAATAATTCTCTTGATACTGCACCATGAAGTTTACTAACCCCATTTTTCATTCCTGCTATTTTAAGAGCCAATATTCCCATATTGAATCCTTCATCAACACTTCCATTTGGTCTAACACCTAATGCTAAAAACTCTTCTCTTGAAAGTCCTAGTGAAGGCCAAAAATCTTTAAAATATTTTTCTACTAAATGCACTGGAAATATATCATTTCCAGCTGGTACTGGTGTATGTGTTGTAAATAGCGTTTTAGATGTAGCTATATCTTTTGCTACTTCATATGATACTTGTTTTTCTTTTATTATATCTTTTATTATTTCTAAAGTTAAGAATGATGAATGCCCTTCGTTCATGTGATATACAGTTGGCTCTACTTTTAAATATTCTCTTAATAAGTTAGCTCCTGCCATACCTAAAACTATTTCTTGACGGATTCTCATCTCTTGATCTCCACCATAAAGATTTAATGTTATATTTCTATCTTCTTCATGGTTTTTATCTATGTCTGAATCTAATAAATATAGTGTTGTTCTTCCAACTTTAATATTCCAAACTTTTAAATATACTCTTCTTTTTGGAAATTTAACATATGTTATTAAATCTTCACCAGTTTCTGTTTTGCATGGATTGATTGGTAAATCCATTAAATCTATTGAGTGGTATTCTGTTTCTTGAATTCCATATCCATTTATTTTTTGATTAAAATATCCATTTTTATACAATAATCCTACTGCTACAAGTGGAATACCTAAATCACTTGCTGATTTCAAATGATCACCTGATAATATACCAAGTCCACCTGAATAAATAGGAACTGTTTCATCTAATCCATATTCAGCTGAAAAATATGCAATTAAATCCTTCTTGTTTTCTGCATAATTATTTGCATACCAAGTATTCTTACTATTCATATATGAATTAAAGTTTTCTACACATTTATCATATTCTTTTAAGAAAGTAACATCTTTTGTTACTTTTTCCAATTTTTCTTGTGATACATTTTTTAAAAATTTAACTGGACTTTTATGAGATTCTTCCCATAAATCAATATCTATTTTTTTAAATAATCTTAAAAACTCTGTGTTCCAAGACCACCATAAATTATTTGCTATCTCAGATAATTTTTCAATCCTTTTTGGCAACTGTGGATTAACAGTTATTTTATTAAATATATACATTTTTTCCTCCTTAGTTTCTTAAAGCATAGCTTTTACTTTTGTACTTCATTTTAACAATTTAATAATATTATCTATCAAATATTATTAAATGTCAAATGTTTTTTCA
>CAYJGL010000116.1:0-3258 GCA_964369695.1 uncultured Clostridium sp. | reverse complement strand
ACTATTTTACTATATTAGTCAATAGTTTTTTTATTTTTATTTAAACTTTTCGGTTCTTATTATTAATCTAACCAAAAAGAGTAATACATGAAATCTCTAATATAGAGATACACTTATTACTCTTAATTATATTTTATTATTATATATTAGGTATTATCTTTTACTCAGTCTCACATCAGTTAATTTATAATAAATTCATTTTTATTTACTGTAATAACTTTACCATCATTTTCTAAAATAAATTGAATAATATTATCTTTCTCATAAATTAAACTCACATGTGTTTTTTTCCATCAAAATAATCTTGCAGACAATAGAATTCCCCATATTCTTCTGAAACTTTCATTAAATCCTTCATTGAAATATTTTCTTTATCTGAATCTATATTTTCAGGTACATTATTGCCAGAAAAATTTATATGCGGATATACAGAGATATTTGACAGATTAAGCCCATCTTCAATTTGAAATTTGGGATATTCTTCACTACATGGTGTAATAATTATATATTTAGACATATTCATTGCACCAGCACTTATTCCAAGTACAACACCATCATAATTTTTAAGTAATTTTGTTAGACCCTTTGATTCTAAGAGTTGTTTTTGTACAAAAGGATTTCCGCCCATCAGAAAAACCATATCAGAATTTTCAATCCAATTCCTAGCTTCTTCTGTAGTAGTATTAGGAGTTAAAATATTTATATTTTCAAATTCTATATTAATTCTTTTAAAATGTTTAATAAAAGCAGGTACATATATGTTAAAAGTTTTTTCTATCTTTTCTTTCTGAACCCCACCTGGTATATAGACTATTCTCGTTGTTTTCTGTAAATCATTCTTTAAATTTTTCTCAAATTCTCCTTTAAATGCATTTTCAACATCAAATCCACTACAGTAATAATTTTTCGACATTACAGTTTCCCCTTTTTCTTAATTATCTTATATACTCTCGCTCACAATTAGATTTATAATTCATATTATATATCTTCCCCCATTACTCCATATAAAGTTGGTTTATTTTTAACTTTATCATCTATATATTTATTAGAAAATTCTCTTACATCTTCCATTTGTAATTTTGTTATATTATTTTTATAATCTACTCTATCTATAATCTTATTAATACAATTATTTGTTTGTAAATATTTAAGCCCATATATAAAATTAAAATCAAATACAAATGCAATATATGATAACCACATATCCATTGTTGTTTTTCTATCTTTATCTAAAATTGTTTTACATTCAAAAAATGTCTTTAATACACTTGGACTTATAACATCATTTTCAAGAACACTGTTTAGAAATTTAGGAGAAATAGCACCTAGTTCTTCTTCAACTTTCACTCGAAATGAATCTATTTTATCTGCATCTCTAATTATCTGTGCATATAATAAATAATTTTTATCAGAAGTTTTTTCAATTTCTAATTTATTATGATTTAAAATAGCAAATTGTATTATACTATCATATTTATCAGTTTCTACAAATTTTCTTATCATTTTTTTATCAAATAATATCTTACAGCCGTGTATTGCATGATTAAATTTATTCGAGTCAAATATACCTAACATCTTCACTTCATCAAATCTACCTATATCGTGCAACAAACCTATTAATTTGGCTAATTTAATTTCAATCTCATTAAGTCTTAATGATTCAGCTATTTTTTCGCATATAGCCATTACATGATATGTATGTACTACTTTTGCTTTTATTTGTGGCTCATTCATATTAAAATTCTCAACATATTTTTCAAATTCTATTAGTGAATTATTTATATTAATCATTTTATTAACTCCTATTAGTTTTTATTTATTGTATGCTCGTATTTTTATAGTTTTCAGTACAGAATATTTCTTTGTCAAAATTACAGGTGTATAACTACATGTTTAAGAATTTTATTTTCCGCACATTTGTTATACACCTACCCATCAGAAAAACCATATCAGAATTTTCAATCCAATTCCTAGCTTCTTCTGTAGTAGTATTAGGAGTTAAAATATTTATATTTTCAAATTCTATATTAATTCTTTTAAAATGTTTAATAAAAGCAGGTACATATATGTTAAAAGTTTTTTCTATCTTTTCTTTCTGAACCCCACCTGGTATATAGACTATTCTCGTTGTTTTCTGTAAATCATTCTTTAAATTTTTCTCAAATTCTCCTTTAAATGCATTTTCAACATCAAATCCACTACAGTAATAATTTTTTCGACATTACAGTTTCCCCTTTTTCTTAATTATCTTATATACTCTCGCTCGCAATTAGATTTATAATTCAATAACGTCCAAATCATTTGGAACAATCACATTACCAGAAAATTGCTCTTTTGCTTCTTTAGTATATTTCTCTCTTCTATTATTAATATCTTTGTCTTCAGTGTGCCAAAATATTAAATTTTTAATATTTAACTTCTGTGCTACAGTAGAAGCTGATTTTGCAGTTGCATGATTTTTTTCATAGGGTTTGAATATGTCAACTTCACTTTCAACACAAAACGCTTCGTGTAACATGTAATCATAATTTGTAAAGTCTATATCTATATTTTCTGTTCTTAATGGTTCATCACCACAAAAAACTAATTTTTTACCATTTTTCAAAATAGTATAAAATCCAAACTGTTTATCACTTTTTCCTTTAATATCATAAAAAGTTATATCATAACCTTCAATTTCAACTTTTTCTTTATCATTAACTATTATAATTTTTATTCTATTCCCAATTTCTAATAGTTGTTTTTTTCTCAAAGTCGCTGTTGCAATTTGCATTATGGAATTTGCAGTATCATCATTACAGTATATATTAAATACTCCACAATATTTATTTTCTGAAATCATTAACGATATTTTCCTAATAAGCCATATAACACCGAATAAGTGATCTGCATGTTTATGTGATACTATTAAATTATGAATATTACTTTCTTTAATATTAGCCAATTCAAGTTGTTTATGTATTCCTACCCCGCCACCAGCATCTACTAAAATATTTGCATTATTATCATTAGTTAAGATAAAACATGTATTAAATATTTTAGTAGGCATTGCACTTCCTGTTCCCAAAACTATAATTTTTTCCATTTTACAATTCTCTCCTTAATCGGTAGTATGAATATTTTACTTAAACTAGCTGTTTTTTCTTTATTTTTCTAGGTTTTAGCAATTTATACATTTAGTCACTTTAGTGCGACAATATTTCTTTTTGGTACCGATGGTGGGACTCGAACCCACATGATTTCTCGCTGGATTTTGAA
>CAYJGL010000115.1:1526-3275 GCA_964369695.1 uncultured Clostridium sp. | reverse complement strand
TATAACGTGTGATCCACATCTCTTATTTTTTCCAACTCATCAATATGTATAACTTTACCATCTGGTAACGAATCAATCAACCAAGGAAAAAGCGCTCTAAATTGATTAGTAAATGAAGTTAAAGCGCTAGATATACCTCGTCTTGTATATTCGTTAGTCATAGACATTTTTAAGAAAGAAATATTATTAAGATCAACGCCACCATTATGATACCTAACAAAATATGCTCTACCTGAATTTGTGCTATATAATAAATTTTTTAATACATTATTAATTTGTTTTTCTAACATATTTATTTGTTCTTCTTTATTAACATTATGTTTCATGTTCATTATTAAAGTTAATAATTCATCATATTTATCAGCTTGATTTAATTCTCGAGTTAAACGTTCATTACGTTCTCTATCACGTTCTTTTTGTAATTCTCGTTTAAATTCGATATACAAACGTTCACGTTCTTTAGACTCTTTACGAGCATTAAAAATAAATATTGCTGCTGCAACTGTTATAAATCCGAACTCAGTTATTAATCCAATATATTCCATTTATAATAAGCAACCCTTCTATTTATTTTTAGTTTTAGTTAAATCATACGCTCCACCTACACCTAAAGCTATAGCTAAAGATATAATTATAGCAGTTGGTATATCATTAAATAAATCAAAATATACAGCAACTAAAGCTGCTATAATACCAATTACTAAATTTTGTATAGGTATTAAATGACTAGGTATTACTTTTCCTTTTAATATAGCACCCATCACTCCTGTAAATACAGCAGTAACAAGTGTAAATATTAATTCAAATGTCATTTCCATATTTTCACCTCCTTTTTTTTTATTTATCATCGATAGCATCAACGAATAATGCATAATTCTCGTTGATCATATTTGGTATCGGTCCATCACCAGTAAAAGTAGAAATAAGTTTTTCGTTATGTTCTTGTATGTATTCTTTGGTGTATGAAGATACTTCTTTTGCTTTATCTTTTATATAATTATATATGTATTCATATAAATTAATTGTTTTATCAGTTATGGTTATAAGCTCACATAAAACTGCATTTTCCAATGGTTGATACCCTTCTTCTTTTGTTTTTTTACTAACATAAAATTCACCAGCAAAATATAATTCAGATTTTTCATCATTATACGATAATCTATTAATTTTAAAATATGCATCTTTAAATTCATGTCCGTAAGGCATTTTTATTTTTTTTACAATAAATCCCATAATATTTAATTTCCTTTCTTTTTATAACTATTCCCAATAAGTTGTGTATATTGGAGTACTAATTGCGTTACCAGTTTCATATTGAAACGCACCCATTCGCATTGAATAATTTGCTCGTTTCCATCCGGATCCATCATAGATAGCTATAGCACTACAAGTTATTCCACCATTAGGTTTGCAATATATGTTGCTTTCTCTCCAGCCCAAACTTCACATTGAGATGGACAACCTGTCCACAAATTAGTGTTAGCCGATCTGAATACATAGTTATGTATCCAATGACGAGTACTTCTTCGCCAATAAAAATTACGCCATACATTTGGATAATTTGAACCACTAGACGCCCACCAATTAGCATATCCGTTGTCGCCAACTAAATATGAACTATATGCACCCCATGTCGCATAACCACTAGGAACACTACAATTATACTCACCACTAGCAAAATATGTAGCATTACTCGCTCCAGCCCATGCACCAGATGGCCATGTTCTAGACCAAGGAGTAAAAGTATAA
>CAYJGL010000115.1:0-1494 GCA_964369695.1 uncultured Clostridium sp. | reverse complement strand
CTTTATTCAAACTTTTTCTTACCCAATTAGTTCCATCATGTACGTGTATCGGTCTTGTGATACTACTATCATTTGAGCCATAATCTATCCATGTTCCGTCGTAACCATTGGTATTTTCGGCATATAATCCTTGTTGGTCATATACATGTATTCTAAATTCTTTATCTCTTCCCTCATTCAAACAGCATATAGCAGTTTCGTAATATGTTCTGCCGTCCGGATAATATCTCCAAACTTTAACATTACTAAGCATGTATGGTTTACCTAAATCTATGATAAACCATTGTCTAGAACCAGCAGCCGTTTCAGCATAAGTTGTGTCTAATGTTTCTTTAACACAATTTTGAGGGTTTGTAATAGCAGAGGAGCCGGTTACTGTTGCTCCTACTGCCACATTAACACCATTCAAATCATAAGCTTCAACTTGACATAGATGATTACCAACATTTGCAGTTGAGCCATTTTGATATATATAAATATATCTTATAGGAAAGGTATATCCTTTTATTCTAATACGATTAGGCGTATTAAACGATGTTGAATACCCTTTTATTTTATCATATCTACCCATAATAAACTCCTAAGAAAACCATATATCACCAGCTTTTCCAGACATTGGCATTTGTGTTTGTATATATATGTTTCCTATTTTAGCATTATTATTTTCTATATCTCCTGATATACATTTTAAACTAGTAAATGTTTTATTTCTAAAATCTAACGCTGTTATGGTGTTATTTGTAGTTATAGTATTAGTGTTTGCAGAAAGAGTTGTTCCGTTTTCATCATTTGGTAAACGACTATTATTTACGGTTACAATATATACATAACCTCTAGTTATTAGGTCATATGATCTACCACCTCTTACATATATAATAACACCCATAAAAGTTTTTGTTCCATACATCACCGCACCTATGGTACATTCTGATGGATCAAAACGAGTAGCGATCAAATCATAAAATTCACCTCTATCAGCCCAACCATTACCTGACACATAACCAACTAATCTGTTTGAATTATACGGATCTGATCCGCCAAAACTTTGCGAAGATAATTCTACGTGTATTGGTGGTCCATTTTCTATTGTATCTATAACTATTGGAAACCAATTATCTGAACTGTATGATGATAAATCTATATTATGTAAATTCTTCAACGGTACTGGTTTGTTTTTATACCATAAAGTATTCAACACAGTTAATTGTTCTACTCCCATATTAGTGGTATTTATCGTTGTAGTGGTTAGACTATCTATACTTATATCACTAAGTTTGACAGAACCATGCACGATTAAAGTATGTTCAGAACTAGGCATACCGTTTATTCCATAATGATAATTTCCATTTTGATCTTTATATCGAGCCATTCCTATTTTACCATCGGTAACATTTGTAGTACCAATAACGTGATTATTTTCATATAATGTATGAACATCTACACCAGTAGTAATCATAAATTGTAAAGTATAAGATTTTCCAATTTGGAAACCGC
>CAYJGL010000114.1:0-3289 GCA_964369695.1 uncultured Clostridium sp. | reverse complement strand
TTGGCATATTATAATCAGTTCCTTTTCTGCTTATTAAATACGAATTATTTCTTAGCCATTCAAAAAGTCTATTTTGACCTATTTTATGACCATTTTGATTTATTATCTTTGCTAATTCTCCAACAAGTATTGATGTATTACTTGCACTTACACTATCTGCAAATAATACTTTGGGTTTCTGTTGTTCAATAGTTTTTCTTTGTTCTTTATTTTCTAGCTTTAATACATTCAAATTCTTTTCGGCTAGTTTTAATGCTCTCGCCATTATTTTTTCGGGACTATTAAAATCTTTTTCTACTTGTATAAAATATTGTCTTATTCTTTTACCTTCTTCACTTCTTTGTATCATAGCTATTTCTTTTGCCATATCTAATTTTAGGATATGGTCTATTACTTCTTGATTATTTTTAGGGTGCACAAAATTGTACGGGGTATAATCTATATTTTCCACAAATCCATATTCACACATTCTCGGAAACCATAATCTGTATGGCGTATCTACTTTAAGTCCTTCGTGTAAATTTCTTCCACTTACTATAGGCTCTTGATTCTCATTTGTATTAATTTTTATTAATTTATTATTCATTGTTTTTATCCTTTCTTTCGTATTTTTATTAATGTTATAGATACTATATCTATTTTCGTACTTTATTTAATAACAATATCTTGAAAACCTTCTAAATGCTGTACTAACATCTACATTGTATAAATATGTTCCTGAACCCCAACTTTTTGTATCTTTATCAAAGGAACTTGCTATAATATAGTCTTTAGTATTCTTTTTTTGTAATAAAGCTGTTTTTTTATCTATTGCTTTTATTTCTAAATTTCCTAATACTTTATGGTTAAATTCTTCCATTTTCCCTCCTATTTGATTTTTAAATTTCAATATGTTATACTTTGCTCATAATATTTTTTTAAGTATTTATTGAATTAGTTGCTTTTGTGGTTATTTGGAACTAATTCTTTTTTTGTTATATCTTCAATAGTTGTATTGTTCCAACATACACAAGTTATTTCTTGTAACAGTTCTCTAAAATCTGCTGTTGTATAAAATTCATCTATATCTGTCATTAAATCTAAGATTTCTAAATATCCTTTTTCCATATTCTCTCCCTTCTTAAAATAATTCTATGCCTTTTGATACATAGTTTTGTTCATAATAATCTATAGCTGTTTGATTACCATTTTCGACATCTAATTGTAAATGATATTTAGCTGTTGTACTATAAAGTTCTACATTTTTTGCAATATGTAATACTGGTGCATATATAATAGCTAGTACTACTAATGTGATTACTAATTTTGCAATTGCTCTTCTGATTTTATATTTTCTATCATCTTTCCATCTTATGTTTTTCATTTTTTCTTTTCCTCCTTGTAATATCTATTATTTTTTTATATAGTCATGTGATTCTGTAAAATATTGTAATAATGATTTTCTCATCACTACATGTGGTACAGTATATCTCTGTACCTGTAATTTGGAATCTGCAAACATTTTTCTTACAGTATTTAATCCAATATTAAATTCTGCAGCAACATCTTGTGCTGTTAATAATTCAAAATCTTTCTTACTATTAAGTAATGTTTCTTTAAGTAATTCTTTTATTTCTTCCAACTTTTCTTCCATCAGTTTTTCTCCCTTCTATTTAATGTAGGTTGTCCAGACCTTATTTTTTAGTTCTTTTTACTGAACATTACTCTAAAAAAAATATATCCATTACTTTTATATCTAATGCTTTTGCTAATTTAAGCATAGTAGCATTTGTAGTCACTTCTAAAGATTGATTTTCTAATTGTGATATTGTTGTTCTTGAAACTTCGGATTTTAGTGCCAACTCTTCTTGTGTTATACCTACTTTTTCTCTATAATATTTTAAATTATTTTTCATATGTTCACCTCCGTTCTTTTTACTGAACAAACAAAATATATATCACTTTTGTTTGTTTGTCAAGTATATTTTACGATTTTTTTTAATTTTCCTTGCATTTTTGTTAAATATATTGTACAATGCTTACAGGAGGCGATGAAATGTTACTCGGTGATATTATCAAAAATTATAGAAAAACAAATAACTTATCTTTACAAGATTTTGCAAATTTAATAGGAACTAGTAAAAGTTACATCCATATGCTAGAAAAAAATATAAACCCTACAACAAATAAACCTATTAGTCCTAGTTTAGAAACTTTAAAATTAATAGCTAGTGCTATGACTACAGATATAGAAACTTTATTAAAAACTTTAAATCCCGAACAAGAAATTATCTTAAATGAATCTAAATACAAGGAACAATTTTCTGAAAAAAGTATTCCGATAAAAACAAAAGTATTAGTACCTGTGCTAGGGGTAATTCCTGCAGGAATACCTATAGAAGCTATTGAAGATATTCTTGATTATGAAGAAATCCCCGAAAGTTGGTTAAAGGGCAATAAAGAATATTTTGGATTAAAGGTTAAAGGTGATTCAATGTATTCTGAATATTTAGATAATGATACTTTAATAATTCAAAAACAAGATGATTGTTCTAATGGTGATGATTGTGTGGTCATGGTAAATGGACAGGATAGTACTTTTAAGAGAGTTTATAAGAATGATAATGGAATAACATTGCAGCCATTAAATAGTTCTTATCAACCTACTTTTTATTCTAATGAAGAAATAAAAAAATTACCCGTTAAAGTATTAGGAGTAGTAATTGAATTAAGAAGAAAGAAAAAATAACTTTGTATATAATAAAAAGGTGGTGAAATTAAATGTCCAAAAATAAACATGAAAAAACTCCAATTTATAAAAAATGGTGGTTATATTTAATTATTTTAATTGTTATTGTTTTATTTGTACTGTTTTTTCCTACAAACTTAGGTGAATCAGGTATTAGTTTAGAAGAATTCGATTTAATAGACTTAGGAATGACTCAATTCGAAGTAAATGATCTAATTGATTCAAATAATACTTGGAACAATGATGCTATTTATAATTCTGCCTGCATAGAAATTAGTAAATCTGAAAAGGATTCCATATATACTACTCAATACAAATATATGGGTTCAAAATCTGGGTATTGCTTGATAACTTATGAAGTTGATTATAGTGATGGTTTTTATGGGTTAAAGTATCCCGTAGTAGTTTATAAAGAAAATCATAACCTAAAATAATCAATCTATACAAATAACCTTGCTACAAATAAAACTATTTTTTTAGATTTTAAGCACATTAAATTAAAACAAAAAAAGGTTAAAATGCTATGTCTGGACAACCTACATTTTAACCAAATCAAACTAC
>CAYJGL010000113.1:0-3364 GCA_964369695.1 uncultured Clostridium sp. | reverse complement strand
TTGACTCTGGCATTCGTGTGTTCGAATCTCACCAGCCCAGCCAAGAAAAATAGCGGCTTTCAGGAAAATGGAAGAAGCTATTTTTTTGTATGTCTAACCAAATGTCTAACAAAATCATAAATTTTATTAGATTTTAGAAGTTTTTAAGTGGTGTTAAAAACTTCTAAAATAATATAATTAATAATTAGCTAAAACTTAAACAAGAAGTTAGTACATCAGCTGATACAGATTTATAGTTACTTTCTAGATGAGCATAAAAATTAGCAGTAGTAGAATATGTAGAATGTCCAAGCCATTCTTGTATAGCTTTCATAGGTACATTTTTTGATAATAATAAACTTGCACAAGAATGCCTAAGGTCATGAAATCTAATATGTCTTAAATTATTCTTTTTAAGTAATAATGCAAAATGACTTGTAACATATTCAGGTCTTAAAAGTTTACCATTAAAATCAACACAGATATAATCTTCATATTTAGATATATAAGTATTACCGCATAGTTTTTTATTTTGTCCTATTTTTTCTCTATGTTCATTTAATAGTTTTACAATAATAGGAAGTAAAGGTAGACTCCTATAACTAGATTTATTTTTAGTTTTATCTTTTACCATAACAGTTCTGTTTTTAATTCCGTTTCTTTGTACTACTTTGTGTTTAACTATAATTATATTTTTCTCAAAATCAATAGAAGACCATTTCAAACCTAAAACTTCACTTCTTCTTAATCCATAAAAACTAGCAATTAATATAACTATTTCTAGTGGATCATTTTTACATATGCTAAATAAAGTTTCTAATTCTTGTATATTATAAAAGTCGCCTATAAATTGTGATTTTTTTGGACGTTCTATTCTATCTGCTGGATTAGTTGGTATAATTTCAAGTTTCATAGCAGTATCAAGTGCTTTTCTAATATTTGCATGATAGTGAAGTACTGTATTTGGTGATAGTCCTTTTTTATATAAGTAATTATAGAAATTTTGGATATCTATAGGTTTAAGATGTTTTAATAGGATATTCTTTTTAGAAAAATACTCTACAATTTTATTTATAACAGTACAATAAGAATCATAAGTATTTTCTTCAATATTGTGTCTATATGATTCTAGCCAATTTTGCATATATATTTCAAAACGCTCATTAGAAGAATCAGATGTAGTAGATTTAGATGCAATATATTTATCAGCATCTAATTTAATTTCTTCTAATTTTGTATTTGCTAATCTTTTATTATTACCTTTAACTGAAATTCCAGTAGTAATCCATTTTTGTTTTCTTTTATTTGTATTATCTCTGTATGATAATACGACTTGATAAATTCCTCGTTTTTCTTGTAGACTTGCTGTTATATTCATGTATGCTCCTTTCCGTAATAACAGTTTAAATTAATCTACCTCATGATAAAATTAGAATATCATAATATTTCTAAAAAAACTAGATTGAACATTTTAATAACTCTGGTTATTTAATAAATATTCAATAATATATGATTTTGGTATTTTGTATTCTCTACCTATTTTTAAATACTTGATTTTATTTTCTCTTAATAACTTATAAGCAAGACTAATACCAATACCACCAAGCATTTTTCTCATTTGTGATATATCTACAATATCAGGATAGGTAGTAAACATTAAACAGTAATTTTCTTTTAAATTTAAATTCATTTTGTAGCACCTCCATTTCTTTAGAAAATAAAAAGACCTATACACATCTAGTATGAGTCTGTTATTAGTATTTGATTATTTTGGGCATATCGTTTGAATATACCATATCTGAATTAAGTTCAAATCTCTCTTTTTGCGAATTATAACTATATGAACTAGAACAATTTCTTTTTATACCAATTTTTGATATAGGAGAAAAATACGAAAGTTCGATAGAAGCTTGATAATGTAATTTATCTAAAAATGCTTTTTCTTCAAGTTGTTTAATTCTTCTTTTTTCTTTCATAATTTGTTTTGTCTGTTCTATATGTTTTATAGAGTTTTCTTGTTTCCTTCTATTTTTTTCTTGTATATATTTAGGTGATTTAGACAGAATTCTACTTATTTGACCAATAGATAAATCTATTTTAGTACTTATATCTGTTAAACTTTGTTTTGAATTGAAATATAAATCTAAAATTAAATTGTTTCTTTCTAAATCAGTTTTTCTCAAATTAAATATAACCTCCTTGAAATATAATACAAAAATTTGCTAACCATTTTTTTATAAGAAAAATCATATAAAGACTTGAAATAAGTATTTATATAATGTATACTAATAATGACAATAAACAATAAAAAACAATATTGTCCTATTGACAATTATATTTATAACATACTATTGTCTAAAATGCAATATGTTGATTAAAAAAATATAAAAAAATTTAAGGCGGGAAAAATGGAAGGAAAAAAATTAACAGAAGTATATATAAATGAGCATTTAAAAGAAGAACAAATTTCTTTTTGGATGATTGATTATATTACTAATAAAGAGGGAAAATCAGAATTTGGAATTGTACAATATGAACAACCTAATAAGATTAGTAAGTTATTACTAGATTTTATTACTAGTGATATGGAAGACTTAAAATATGAGATTTTTAAATCTTTTGCTTGTTGTACATTAATATCAGAAGAAGAACAAAAATATTTGTTAAATTCTGATGTTTCAGATTTTAAAAGCCTACCAAATAGGATAAATGATGTATATAAAAAATATAGAGAAGAATTTGAAGATTATAAAATGCAGATAATTGATATTATACAGTATTGTATATTTAATACAGATAAAGAATTAAGTAATTTAAAACCATTAGAGAGATTAGCTATATTTTATAGTAAGGAAAATATAGAAAAATATACTATTTTAAAATATAATCAATTTGATAAAATTGTTAAACTAAATAAAGAAATAGTAGGAAAAGATAAAAAAGATATTATAGAAATGTTTGAAGATAGAGATAACAATAGGTATGGTTTTTATGAGATTTATCAAATTGATAATTTTTACAATCTATTATTTTTAGAGTTGTATTTTGTTTTACAAGAAATAACTTATTTAAAAAAGTGTAAGAATTGTGGAAAATACTTTTTGACAAATAATACTGCCGTAATTTATTGTGATAATGAATTTGAAGATAATAAAAGTTGTAGAGAAATAGGGGCAAGTAAGGTTTTTAATAAAAATTTAGAAAAAGATGATGCATATAGTTTATATAGAAAAGTTTATAAGAAAAAACAAGCTATATCTAAGTTAAAGGGTGGAGAGTATGAGCTTGATTATAATATGTTTAAGTATAAAGGTAAGGATATGAAAAATGCTTATAAGTTAAATGAGATTTCTAAAGATGAGTTTGTTAAGTGGGTTATGAAACA
>CAYJGL010000112.1:0-3385 GCA_964369695.1 uncultured Clostridium sp. | reverse complement strand
CAAAAGTATTGACAAAACAATAAAAATATTGTAAAGTATATAAGCATTACAAAAGTAAAGGAGTAGTCATTATGGAAAAAAATATTGAAATAAGTATTTTAATTGGAATTTATGGAGAATTGCTAACAAAAAAACAATTTGAAATAATAGATGACTATTACAATAACGACTTGTCATTATCAGAAATAGCAGAAAATAATAATATCACAAGACAAGCTGTTAGAGACATTTTGAAGAAAGGGGAGAAAAAGCTTTTCGAATTTGAAGAAAAGTTACAGTTTATGAAAAGGACATTAAATCAAGAAAAGAAAATAGAAAAAGTTTTATTTGAATTAACAAAAATACAAAAATCATATTCAGATGAAAAAATTGCAGATGTATTAGAAACTATAAAAAATGAATTAAACGATTTAGTATAATTATATAGAATAGGAGTTGATATTATGGCTTTTGAAGGATTATCTTCTAGATTACAAGAAATAAGTAGAAAAATTAGAGGGAAAGCAAGAATAACAGAATCAGACTTAAAAGAAATGGTAAGAGAAGTTAAACTTGCATTACTAGAAGCAGATGTTAATTACAAAATCGTAAAAGAATTTGTAAATACAATTCAAGAAAAAGCATTAGGGCAAGATGTATTAAAATCATTAACACCTGGTCAACAAATAATTAAAATAGTTAAAGATGAATTAGTAGAACTTTTAGGTGGAACAGAGAGTAAAATAAACTTTACACCAAATCCCCCAACAATAATAATGCTTGTTGGATTACAAGGATCAGGTAAAACAACAACATCAGGTAAACTTGCAAACTTAATTAGGAAACAAGGTAAAAATCCATTATTGGTTGCATGTGATGTATATAGGCCAGCAGCGATTAAACAGTTACAAGTTGTAGGAAAACAATTGAATATACCAGTATATGCAAATGAAAATACAAAAGATGTAAATATAATCGCAAAACAAGCAATATCACAAGCAATATCAAAATTAAATGATGTAATAATATTAGATACAGCAGGAAGACTTCATATAGATGAAGAATTAATGAATGAATTGAAAGACTTGAAAAAAAATACAAAACCACATGAAATTCTTTTAGTTGTAGATAGTATGACAGGTCAAGATGCAGTAAATGTTGCAAAAGAATTTAATGAAACATTAGGAGTAAATGGCGTAATTATGACAAAACTAGATGGTGATACTCGTGGTGGAAGCAGTTTGTCAGTTAAAAAAATAACAGGGAAACCAATTAAATTTGCAGCAACAGGAGAAAAGTTAAGTGATATAGAAGTATTTCATCCAGATAGAATGGCACAAAGAATATTAGGAATGGGTGATATATTATCAATAATTGAAAAAGCAGAAGAATCATTTGATTTAGAACAAGCTCAAGCAATGGAAAAACAATTAAAGAAAAAAGAACTAGATTTAGATGATTACTTAGTACAATTAAGACAACTTAAGAAAATGGGTTCATTTTCTTCATTGTTAAAAATGATACCAGGAATGAGCCAATTAAAAGATGTTAAAATTGATGATAAAGAATTTGCAAGAATAGAAGCTATAATTTGTTCAATGACAATAAAGGAAAAAAGAAACCCTAAATTATTAAATGCAAGTCGTAGACAAAGAATAGCAAAAGGTAGTGGAACACAAGTTCAAGATATTAATAAGTTCATGAAATCATTTGAAGCATCACAAAAAATGATGAAACAAATGAAAAATCAAAAAGGTGGATTAAATAAAATGCTAAATGGTATGGACAAAGATGCACTAAAGAACTTTAAGATATAATCAAATAGTTATTAAATTTTTAAATTTATATATAATTTTTAGGAGGTGAATTAAATGGTAAAAATAAGATTACAAAGACAAGGGAAGAAAAAAGCTCCTTTCTATCATATAGTTATTGCTGATTCAAGAGTAGCTAGAGATGGAAAAATAATTGAAAAAATAGGAACATACAATCCTATGACAGAACCATCTACAATTGTTTTAGATAAAGAAAAAGTTGAAAAATGGATTAAAAACGGTGCTAAACCAACAGATACAGTTAAAGCATTAATAGAAAAAGCTTAAGTTTGAAATTTAGTCTGAATTAGTAATTTGAATTACAAATGGAGGAATAAACATGAAAGAAGTTTTAAAAACAATTATTTCTAATCTAGTTGACAATGTAGAAGCAGTAGAAATAAAAGAAACAGAAAATGAAAAAAGTGTACTTTTTGAAGTAAAAGTAGATGAAGCTGATATGGGAAAAGTTATTGGTAAACAAGGAAGAATTGCAAAATCTATAAGAAATGTAATGAAAGCCTTCGGTAGCAAACAACATAAAAAAGTAACAGTAGAATTTATCGGATAATTGGAGTGGAATATGAAACATTATTTTGAATTAGGTCAAGTTGCTAATACTTTCGGAATAAAAGGAATAATTAAAATAAAGCCTTTTACTGACGATGTAGAACAATTTGAAGAATTTGAATATATTTATATGAAAAATAGAAATAATATAAGTCAATATACTATTGAAGAAGTTAAACATCATAAAAATATGATATTACTGAAATTAAAAGGTATAGATACACCAGAGCAAGCAGAATTGTTAAAAAACAATTTAGTTATAATGGAAAGAAGTAGCCTAAAACCATTAGAAGAAGGACAATATTATATTGCTGATTTAATTGGATTAGAAGTATATACTGATGAAAATATTTTTCTTGGAAAATTAGAAGATATATATAATACTGGAAGTAATGATATTTATGTTGTGAAAGATGAATTAGGAAAACAAACTTTATTACCTGGAACTAAAGATGTTATAAAACAAATTAGTTTAGATAATAAAAAAATAATAGTTCATTTAATCCCAGGATTAGAAAATTTATAGGGGGCAAAAATGAAATTTGATGTTTTGACACTTTTTCCAGAAATGTTTGAACCAATAAAAACAAGCATTTTAGGGAAAGCAAAAGAAAAAGATATAATAGATATTAATTTAATAAATATTAGAGACTTTTCTGAAAATAAACATAAAAAAGTAGATGATACACCCTATGGTGGTGGAGCAGGAATGGTTATGAAACCAGATGTTGTGAACAATGCATATCAATCTTTAAATAGAGAAAATGCAAAAGTCATATACATGTCACCACAAGGAAAAACATTAAATCAAAAAAAAGTCGAACAATTAAGTTTAGAAAAACATTTAATAATTCTGTGTGGTCATTATGAAGGTGTTGATCAAAGAATTATAGATGAAATTATAGATGAAGAAATATCAATTGGAGATTATGTATTAACAGGTGGTGAAATACCAGCAATGGTATTGATAGATAGTGTAAGTAGATATGTAGAAGGAGTTTTAAAACAAGATTCTATAAAAG
>CAYJGL010000111.1:0-3408 GCA_964369695.1 uncultured Clostridium sp. | reverse complement strand
GAAGGTGTAAAACTATATATGGAAGTAACAATGATGTATGGATTTAATATTGTCACAGGATTAAATGATTTTAAAGCAAAAGCAAGAAAAGAAATAGAAAATTTAACAGCAATGAATGTAGTAGAATTAGAAGTAGTAGCAAAACATATTTATGTACCAGAAGGAGAAAAATAAATGGGATTTATAGTAGCAATAGATGGACCAGCAGGTTCTGGAAAAGGAACAGTAACAAAATTAGTAGCAAAAAGATTAAATTTAGTAAACATTGATACAGGAGCAATGTATAGATGTGTAACATTAAAATGCTTAGAAAATAGAGTTGAAATAACAGATATTAATGGTATAAAAAATATACTAGAAAGCATTGGAATTGAACTGAAAAAAGAAAAGGATAATAGTGGTAATGATATACAAAAAGTATATTTAGATGGAAAAGATGTAACAGAAAAAATCAGAACACCACAAGTAGATAGTTTTGTGGCAAAGTTTGCAGCAATAAAAGAAGTAAGAGATACAATGACACCTATGCAAAGAAAAATGGGTGAGAGTGTTGATATAATAATGGAAGGTAGAGATATAGGAACAGCAGTTTTTCCAAATGCAGATGTAAAGATATATTTAGACGCTTCTATTGAAGAAAGAGCAAATAGAAGATATAAACAAAATTTAGAAAAAGGGATAGAATGCAATTATGATGAGATATTATCATCAATAAAAGAAAGACATATACTAGAAACAACAAGAGAAATAGCACCACTTGTTCAAGCAGATGATGCAATATATGTTGATTCAAGTGACATGAATATTATGCAAGTAGTAGAAAGAATAGTAGATATAATTAAGCAAAAAAAGGAGAGTAAATAAATGAAAAAAGCTTTTAAAAAAGTATGTAAGTTTATAGTAAGAGGGGCAATATATATATATTGTAGAATAGTATATAAAGCTGAAGTTAAAGGATTAGAAAATATACCTAAAGATGAAGCACTTCTTTTTTGTGGAAATCATAGAAACTATGTAGATCCACCACTTATGGTAGCAACAGCAAAAAGAGATGTAAGATTTATTGGTAAAGAAGAATTAAGTAAAAATAAATTTTTTCATTTTCTAAAATATATATTTGATGGTATATATGTTAAAAGAGATTCTAAAGATATTACAGCAATAAAAGAAGTACTAAAAGGTTTAAAAAATGGGGATTGTATTGCTATGTTTCCAGAAGGAACTAGAAATGCTGCTGAAAAAGGAGAAAAAGCAAAAGGTGGAGCTGTATTTTTTGCAGTAAAAGCAGGTGTAAGAATTATTCCTGTTGGTATAAAAGGTGGAATGAAAAAATGGGAAAAAGTTACTATTAATTACGGAAAACCAATGGATTTTAGCGAATATAAGAATAGTAAAAACAAAGACGATATTGAAAAAGCAACAGAAGAAATGATGAAAGAAATTTTTGAACTTGCAAAATAGAATAGGATAAGAGAATATAGGGATTTTAAGATTTTTAGAAATTTGACAAGTCCCTATATTTTGTGTATAATAGTTAGGTTATAGAACTTGAGATATAGTATGAAATAATGAGAAAAAGAATAAAAGAGGTAGAAAAATGAATAAGAATTTAAGAAATATAGCAATTATTGCTCACGTTGACCACGGAAAAACAACATTAGTAGATGGATTATTAAGACAAAGTAGTGTATTTAGAGAAAATGAACAAATTGATGAAAGAATAATGGATTCAAATGACATAGAAAAAGAAAGAGGAATAACAATCTTAGCTAAAAATACGTCTGTAATGTATAATGATATTAAAATAAATATAGTAGATACACCAGGGCATGCTGATTTTGGTGGAGAAGTGGAAAGAGTTTTAAAAACAGTTGATGGTGTTTTACTTTTAGTAGACGCTTTTGAAGGAGCAATGCCACAAACAAGAGAAGTATTAAAAAAATCATTAGCACTTGGATTAAAACCAATAGTTGTAATAAACAAGATAGATAGACCTGGATCAATACCAGAAAAAGTTGTTGACCAAGTTATAGAATTATTTATAGAATTAGATGCAACTGATGAACAATTAGATTTCCCAGTTGTATATGCTTCAGCAAAAAATGGAATAGCTAAAATGGACTTAGCTGAAGAAACAACAGATTTAAATTGTTTATTTGAAACAATAGTAAATGAAATAGAAGCACCAAATTGTGATGAAAATGGAACAGCTCAAATGCTAGTTTCAAATATTGACTATGATGACTATGTAGGAAGAATATCAGTAGGAAGAATTGAAAGAGGTGTTATTAAAGTTGGAATGCCAGTTTCAATTTGTGGAAAAGAAGATAAAATAACTCAAGGTAGAATAGCAAAACTATATACTCATGTTGGACTTAATAAAATTGAAGTTGAAGAAGCTGCAGCGGGAGATATAGTTGAACTTGCAGGTTTACCAGATATTAATATAGGTGATACAATTTGTGATTTTAATAATCCAGAAAAAATACCTTTTGTTGATATTGATGAACCAACAGTATGTATGACATTTAGTGTAAATAATGGTCCATTTGCTGGAAAAGAAGGAAAATATATAACTTCAAGACATATCAGAGATAGACTATTTAAAGAATTAGAAAGAAATGTATCATTAAGAGTAAAAGAAACAGATTCAGCAGATTCTTTTGAAGTATTTGGTAGAGGGGAATTACATTTATCAGTACTTATTGAAAATATGAGAAGAGAAGGATTTGAATTATTAGTTTCAAGACCTAAAGTTGTTATAAAAGATATAGAAGGTGTAAAATCTGAACCAATTGAAAGACTACTTGTAAATGTACCAGATGATGCAGTAGGAACAGTTATTGAAAAGCTAGGTAAAAGAAAAGGTGAAATGACAAACATGGAACCAGCTGAAATAGGGCATACTAAAATAGAATTCAAAATACCAGCAAGAGGATTAATTGGTTATAGAACAGAATTCTTAACTGACACTAAAGGTGAAGGTACAATGAACTCTATATTTGATAGTTATGAACCATTTAAAGGTGATGTAATATCACGTGTAAGAGGAACAATAATTGCATTTGAAAAAGGTAAATCAGTTACTTATGGTCTATATAATGCGCAAGATAAAGGAGATCTATTTATTGGTGCAGGTGTAGAAGTTTATGAAGGTATGATAGTTGGACTAAATGGAAGATCAGAAGACTTAGTTATAAATGTATGTAAAGAAAAACAATTAACAAATACAAGATCATCAGGAGCTGATGAAGCACTTCGTTTAACTCCACCAATTGTTATGTCATTAGAAAAAGCAATTGAATTTATACAAGATGATGAATTAGTTGAAATAACACCAGAATCAATTAGGTTAAGAAAGAAAACTTTAGATAGTAAAGTTAGAGAAAGAGAAAATAAAAATAAGTA
>CAYJGL010000110.1:0-3413 GCA_964369695.1 uncultured Clostridium sp. | reverse complement strand
AGCAAGGGACTGAAAATCCCTGTGTCACTGGTTCGATTCCAGTTGGAGGCACCAAAGAAGTAGTTTATAGCTACTTCTTTTTTTATATTTAATAATATTTTAATAATCTATCTTCTCTCATACTTTACTTCAACAATTCCATTATATATTTTAGTATTAATTAATTTCAAATCAATTTTTTTATTATCATTATCAAATAGCTTAATACCTTTTCCTAAAATTGTTGGAATTATTGTAATATTATAACTATCAATTAAATCTAATTTTATTAATTGATTAACTACATTAGCTCCACCACATATCCATATATTTTTACCATTTTCATTCTTTAATTTATTAATTAAATCAGAAACATTTTCGTCTGATAATATTATTTGTTCTTTATATTTTTTAGTATTTCCTATATTATCATCTATCATTTTCTCTACTAAATCTTTTTTATTTGTCATTACATAACTATTCATTTCAAAATACGGCCATAAATCTACAGATAATTCTGTTACTATTTGATTAAATGTATTCCAACCAAGTATAACTGTATCAATGTCTTTGACAAAATCTATATAGCTTGTTTCTTCTGGTGGTGCTTCTTTTTCTCCTGCTAACCAATTAACTCCACCTGTATTATCTGCTATATATCCATCTAAACTTGTTGCAATATATAATATTACTTTTTTCATAACTCTCTCTTTCTATCCAAATATTTTTGGAATAAATATTATCAATCCAATTATTCCAGCTGAAATCGATGATATCAATACTGCTCCTGCTGCTACATCTTTTACAACTTTTGCTTTATAGTTTCTTTCTGGCATTACAACATCTGTTAATACTTCTAAAGAAGTATTAATCAATTCAGCAGAAATTACTAAACCTATCGCAAATACACACATTATCCATTCAATAGCTGATATATTTAGTATTATACCCATCATTATAACTAATATAATTATAGCTAAATATATTTTCATATTTCTTTCTGTTTTAAAAGCTAATCTTATACCTGAAAATGCATATTTGAAGCTATTTATTATTTTTTTAGTTTTCTTAATTCTCTTTTTTTCTCTCCTTGTTAGCTTTGAAACAGTTTTTATAGCTAATATTAAATATATCATTGATATTATAAAACCTGCTATCACATCACTTGCATAATGAACTCCTAAATATATTCTACTAAATCCTATAAGGAAAATAAGTATACTTAAAAATATACATATACAATTTTTTAATTTTTTATTTTTTATTTTAATATATGATATATATATTAATAGTCCGTAAAATGCCATACTAACCATTGAATGTCCTGATGGGAAACTATATCCCCCTTCTTCTATTAATTGATATCCTACAGGTCTAGGTCTTTGAACTATATTCTTTAAAATCAAATTAAGAATTACTATTCCTACTAAATTTACTACAACTGCTATTCCTATTTTTTTATTCTTAGATAAAATAATAGTTATTAATGTTATAGAAATTAAAACAACTGCTCCACTTAAATTAGTTATAAATATCATTATTGGTGTTAACCAATCTTGTCTCATATTTTCTACTATAAATTCATAAGCAGCTTTATCTATATACAGGATTTGATTCTGATAAATATCTTCAACTAAATTAATCAAAAATATAACTGCTAAAAATAATATAAACCATATATAATTTTTCAATAACCATCTTTTAACATAACTCATTTTATTTATATTTCTCCTTCTCATTTGTTAATTATATAATATTATATCCAAATTTAAGTGTCAATATAAATTTATAATTATTAAAAAAATACAGCATATACTGTATTATTTTAATTCTATTTATATATGTCTTGCTCTCTTTTTTCTTTCTTTAACAAATAAAGCTATTTCTTTTATTGTATTAAATGCTGATTTTATTTGCCTTTCAGAATATTTTTCCAACAAACTATTCATTTCCATATAACTTTCATCATCAATGCCGTATAATATATAATCTGATGAATGCCCACTTATTTCTCTTAATCTTTTTAGACTTTTATATACCAAATTACCTCTTCCATCTTCTACTAATCCTAAAAATTGACCTGATATACCTAATATTCTCCCGAGTTCAGCTTTATTCATATTCAGTTCATTTTCCCTAATATCTCTAATTCTTATTCCCCTTTCAATTTGTTCTTGCTTTTCTGATTCAATTTCAGTATTCCTAATTTTATTCTTTCCTATTAACTCCATTTTATTCTCCTTTCGTAATCCAAAATTTCATGTACATTTTAGATATTCTACTTCTATATTTAAATACAGTTCTAATTTTAATTTTTAGTAAAAAGGTATAGTTTTTTATAGTATTTTATGGTATTATGTTTGTGATATATAAGTCATATTTAATTAGGGGGTATAATTATGGAACAAGTTCCAATGAAAATTTTAATTTTAGAAGATGATGCTATTGCTTGCAATAACTTTTTAACAGCACTAAAAAACAGAAAAGATTTTGAATTATCTGGTATTACCGATTCAGATATAGAAGCTATGCGAATAGTTCGTTCTAAGCGACCTGAAGGTATCATTTTAGATATCGAACTTAATAATAGTGTATCTGGAAACATTGACTCTTTCGAGTTTTTAGCTGAATTAAATAATTTGAATTTAGGATATAAACCTGTTGTAATTGTAACAACTCATATAAAATCAAATAGAACTTACGAAATACTTCATGAAAAAGGAGCAGAAATTGTATTGTTTAAAAATCACCCTAAATATTCTTCAGAACATGTTTTAAATAAGATGATATCACTTAGAAATGTTACAACTCAAAGCTCTTTATCTTGTTTAAAAGAAAGTCTAGAAGATACTAATACTAAAATATCTGAACTTATTTATACAGAACTTGATTTAATTGGTGTTACTCAAAAATTAAAAGGTAGAAATTATATACATGATGCTATTTTCTTTGTAATTACTAACGATAATTCAAATATAAGTCCTATTCAACATGTGGCTGGTTTATATAAGAAATCTGAAACCACTATTACAAATGGAATCAAAAATGCTATAAACCACGCTTGGAGAGTTTCTGCAATTGAAGATTTACTTTTACATTATAAAGCTAAAGTAAATATTGAAACTGGTGTCCCTACTCCTATGGAATTTATTTATTATTATATAGATAAAATAAAAAAGTCTATATAATTTATTATTTTTATAAATACTATTTTGTTAGATAGTATTATTTTTTTATTTTTTAATTTTTTATAATTTCAAATAATTTTAAGACAACTATTTTTAGTTGTTTTTTTTTATTTTTTATAATATATTCACCTACTAAAAACCCACTGATACCAATACTTTCAATAGTATTATTTCTTTATCAACAAGGTTCGACATTTTTAGATAAAGGAAGGTGGTGAGAAGTATGGGGTGGTACGAAGAATTAAT
>CAYJGL010000109.1:0-3421 GCA_964369695.1 uncultured Clostridium sp. | reverse complement strand
ACATCACTTGATAATTGTGGTATCATATCACAACCATTTAGAAATATATTTTAACGAATTTAACAGGGTATAACATGGCAACAAAAAACTTTAGGTCAACAGTATTAGAGCCGACTAGCGAGTTTGCACATGGTGACAAGCTGCGATTCACAGCTCTGTCAAGCATAAATCAGGTATTTAAGCGGTCATTTTCAGAAGTGACGATAGGTGTTGATGGGGTTTATGACATAGATTTGCAATACGGCAAACACAGAATAGATTACAAGCCTTACGAGGGTGTGTGGGCGCTATTTGCAAACGTGGAGGTCGGAGCTGAGACCACAGCAACCACGCTGCAAGATTTAGCAATGACATCGTCACCTGTAACCGATGACACTATACTAGCGTTGCAAGCTATTCTGGATGAAACAAAGGCTAATGCAGAAAATGCCGAGAAATCAAGCGTCGACTCTATGGCATCGGCAGCGGAAGCGGCAAAAGATCGCTATGAAATAGAAGGTCTGATGCTGCGAGCAATGACGACAGCTGATGTTAATGCTATACGAGAATCCAATAAGAATTTATTTGCCGCTTCTGGTGTGGCTGAATGGGGAAATAGAGATTCCACCCCTGTTAACACATTGAAAAATGGATTGAATTGTACTACTACAGCTAACACTTTGCTGCACGATGGAAAATATCATGTAGCAGGATTGCTATTCGATATCCCTGATAATTCACCTATTAATTTTGATGCTGCTCCTGATGGAAAAACTACTTACCACAAAACAACAGGTGCGGTTACTAAGTATGGCACCGTTCAAGAAGCTTTTGCTGCGGCTAATGCAGATGCTAATATTGAAGTCGTGACAGATAGAACTGACGTTTATGCTTTAGAGGTTTATCTCCGTGATATCACTGAAGAAGACCCGATGATTTACCCTCATGGCTACATTCATGCACAAGACGCAGGCATTAACGGTGTTGCTACCTCATTAGATGCCGTTAGACCTGACAGCTATTACGCTCATTATGTTGGTCAAGCAGATGTTATCAGAGGAAAATCAATAAATTGGTTTACTGCTACCAATGCAGAAAAGTTAACAATACTTTCTGTATCTGACAAACATGGGTACATTCACCATGACCCAGCAACAGGTAACTGGAGGCAGTGGTGTGTTCGTATTATTACGCTAAATGGGGATGGTAATGGCGATTGGTTAGTAGTTTCACCACAATCGAAAATTCTTGGATTTAACGAAGTAACAGTTAGAGGTCGCGTTACAGCGCAAGGGATTACTGATACTAGGCATTCTGGATATGTAGCTGGAGGGGATAGTTTTTATGCAGGAACTTATTCTTCTTATAATAGATACCCAGCACGAGGGGTCTTTACTGCATTCTCGGATATAAATGTAGCTGTTAATAACGAATGCTATATATTAGTGCTGGGCACTGTATCTCGTTTGAGTCACAGCGTGTGGCATCCATCACATAACCCAACAGGGTGCTATAAATACACATCAGCCAATCTCAATCCTTTAGGACAGGGCATTGCATCCAAAGAGCGGTGCTTTATTCCTGAGAACATTGGCACTCAGTCAGCAAGACCTGATAGCAGGGTGCATAATCTTATTTACGGTTCTGGTTATGGTGGTGTTTGCCGTGACATGAGGTATGGCGCTTACCATACAACCAAAGAAGCTATCAATGCTACAACTCTCAGCGTATGTAATGGAGATTACAGAGGGTTTGAGAAACGAGTAAGGTCTGAAATTTACGAGATTGGAACAGGGAATCATCCCAATGTATCAGAATTATTTAATCTTACTAACTGGGGCTATCCTGCGGTGTTTTTAGAAACCATAGGAAAGCCGTTTAACACAGGAGATTGTGTTACTATTTTCAAGAAAAATAGCAATGTGTATATGAGAGGGTCTATTTTCTCAATTGAATGGTCTAGTTCCACTCCATGCATATACCTAAACAACCATGATTTTGTAAATAATGGTTTTCCAGATGTAGGCACTGGAGTGACTGATTTAGTTGTTGTAATTACCCATAAGCTAAATCAATCAATCGGCGGTGAATATTGCCATCACGAAGTTAATCTTGGTATTGCAAATGACATTACTACACAACCTGATTTTTCAAATGGATGGGAGGGAAGTCTAGTTACTAAGCAGATGGACGGCACTGTGAAAACATTTGAATATACTAGATTAAACAAGTATGGCTACCATCTTACAGCACAAACATCTAATAACGTAGTGTGGACTAACTTTACTCAATGGTCTATCGGTGTAAACTTACCCCATAACGCCTACATAGGCATAGGCGGTTTAAGTGGCGACATTGAGTATTGGGGTTACTATATAAATGCAAATACCACGAAAGCATCATTGAACACAGCAATACATTCTTGCAGCAATACCGTAATCGCATCTAGTGATTGTTATAGATATGGATATGCATACGCAGCATCTTCTCTGCTAGGGTTACACCTTAAATCTCAAGATAACTACAGAACTCAACAGGCGTGTTTATCTAACACGTTAGTTTCATCTGAAAGCGGGGAACTTTCAGGATATATGGCTGTTGTTCCTATATCACACTCACCATTGGAACTGTCATTGCAAACCACAGGATCAGTTGCATTTAAAGTATTGACTTATTCTACAGGTACATATAGCCAATGTTCATTAAACTTCGCTGCAACAGGATTGGTGTATGGTGAAAAAGATGGGGTTCAATCTTGGGGTGATGATTCCCAAATTCACATTGTAGATAACGAATCTACAATGATTGATTTGAATGGCAACACCGTCAAAACGGTCACACACACACTAGCTGAACCTATCGGCTGGGTTAAATAGTATAAATTCTCTCATGTCATTAAAACTAGCATGAGATTAAATATAGGTTAATTAAATGAATATAGACAACACAGAAACAAGTCAAGAAATTGAAGATATTGAGGCATCACCTGTCATCACTTATGACGAAGTTCGCTCACAAATATCTAGGCGATGGACTTTCGATATGTACAAGCCTACTCTCGAAGAAGCTATCAAAACAGAGGGATATCAACACGATCAAGCTGTTATTGATTGGAAAAAACTTACGGCATTTTTAGAAGAGGGTGAAGAAGCGCATCCTGAGCCAGTTATCGATCTGTCTGTGCGTCGAGAGTTTTACCAAGATCGCACAAACCCTATCGCTGATGAGAACTTAAAAATAGTCAGCGAGGAATGGGTTTATGATGATATCAATCTGACTAAGCATATCAAATTTGTTACTGAGCAGATATTAACTGATCAAGAGCTGGCTGAGGCTGAAAGCCTGAGCATGTACCACGCAGACAGAAACATCGCGCAGCAAATCATTCTAGATTATACGCTAGGTATCGGAGGGGTTACTCAAGATGAATTTGATTCGGTTA
>CAYJGL010000108.1:0-3496 GCA_964369695.1 uncultured Clostridium sp. | reverse complement strand
ATTGTTTGACAAATTTTATAAAACTGCTTTTGTTTTTAAAATAAAT
This sequence comes from uncultured Clostridium sp., assembly GCA_964369695.1. Taxonomy (GTDB): domain Bacteria; phylum Bacillota; class Clostridia; order TANB77; family CAG-508; genus CAG-269. The sequence continues at coordinate 3,450 of CAYJGL010000108.1, read as the reverse complement.
ATGATAAAATATATCAATAAAATAAAAGTGGAGGTAGAAAATGAAAAAAGAATTAGTACTAATATTTGACTTTGGTGGACAATATAACCAGTTAATAGCAAGAAGAGTAAGAGAATGCAATGTATATTCAGAAGTAGTTCCTTATGATATATCAATAGAAAAAATAAAAGAAAAAAATCCAAAAGGAATTATATTCACAGGTGGACCAGCAAGTGTATATGGGGAAGATTCACCAAAATGTGCAGAAGGTATATTCGAATTAGGAATACCAGTATTAGGTATATGCTATGGAATGCAACTTATGACACATACATTAGGTGGAAAAGTTCAAAGAGCAGATAAAAGAGAATATGGAACAATAGATGTTGAAATTGATAATACATCTCTATTATTCAAAGGATTTGAAACAAAAAATATATTTTTAATGAGCCATACTGATTTTGTAGAAACTATGCCAGAAGGTTTTAATAATATAGGTAAAACAGAGTCATGTCCAAATGCAGGAATTGAAAATGCAGAAAAAAATCTTTATGCTATACAATTTCATCCAGAAGTAAATAACTCTGTAAACGGAATACAAGTTATTAAAAATTTCCTATATGAAATATGTAAATGTACAGGAGACTGGGTAATGTCTTCATTTACAGAAGAAAGTATTAAAAGTATAAGAGAGAAAATAGGGGATAGAAAAGCATTATGTGCATTGTCTGGTGGAGTTGATTCATCAGTTGCAGCAATAATGTTGTCAAAAGCAATTGGGAAAAATTTAACTTGTATATTTCTAGACCATGGACTATTACGTAAAAATGAAGGTGATGAAGTTGAAGAGATATTTAAAAATCAATTCGATATAAATTTAATAAGAGTTAATTGTAAAGAAAGATTTTTACATAAATTATCAGGTGTTACAGACCCAGAGAAGAAAAGAAAAATAATTGGTGAAGAGTTTATACGTGTTTTTGAAGAAGAAGCTAAAAAAATAGGTACAGTTGACTTTTTAGTACAAGGAACAATCTACCCAGATGTAATAGAAAGTGGACATGGAAAAAGTGCAGTTATTAAAAGTCATCATAATGTAGGTGGATTACCAGACTATGTAGATTTTAAAGAAATAGTAGAACCACTTAGAGACTTATTTAAAGATGAAGTTAGAAAAACAGGTCTTGAATTAGGAATACCTGAAAATCTAGTATTTAGACAACCATTTCCTGGTCCAGGATTAGCGATTAGAATAATAGGGGATATAACTGATGAGAAATTAGATATATTAAAAGAAGCAGACTATATATTTAGAGATGAAATAGCAAAAGCAGGACTTCATAAGAATATAAACCAATATTTTGCGGTTTTAACAAACTTAAAATCAGTAGGAGTAATGGGAGATGAAAGAACTTATGATTATACTTTAGCATTGAGAGCTATAGAAACAACTGATTTTATGACTGGTATATGGAGTAAAATACCTTATGAAGTCTTAGATAAAGTATCTTCGAGAATAGTAAATGAAGTTAAACATATAAATAGGATCGTTTATGATATAACTTCTAAACCACCAGCAACTATTGAATGGGAATAGATATTACTTAGAATGGAGAATATAGCATGATAGATTTACATATGCATACACAGTATTCTGATGGAACAGATACAATAATAGAAATACTAAAAAAAGCTGAAAATAAGAAACTATCTTATATCTCTATAACAGATCATAATACATGTAATGGATACTTAGAGTTAAAAAATATAGATATAAAAAAATACTATTCTGGAAATATTATAAAAGGAATAGAGTTAAATACTCATATTTTTGGTATTGTTATAGAATTATTGGGCTATGGAATAGACATAGAAAAAATGAGTAAAATAGCTAGTAGTAAATATTTAAATACTGAAAAATATCTAGAATTTAGAAAAAATGCAATGTACAATAAATTTAAAGAAAATAATATAGAAATACCTGACGATTTTATTCAAAATATGAATCCTGATGTATCATGGATAACTTGTTTTATGATATACTTGAAGGAATTAAAGAAACAAGGAAAATATGAAGCTATAAATTCTATAACAGATGAGATGTTGGAAGATCACAAAGTTTTCTATAGGCAATATCTATGCGATAAAGACAATATATTCTATATGGACCCAAAAACAATGTATCCAAATCTAGAAGAATGTATTGATATTATTCGAACATGATATATTTTTATATAATAAAAATAGTAAAAAAATATTAGAATATTTACTAGAAAATAAATTGATTGATGGGATAGAATGTTATTATTCCACTTTTACAACTGAGCAAACACAATATTTATTAGATATTTGTAAAGAACATAATTTATATATTTCTGGTGGTTCTGATTATCATGGTACTAAAAGACCAGATATTGATATAGGAATACGGGAAAGGCGATCTAAAAATATCAGATAATATCATATTGGATTGGACTAGTAATAATGAAAACATATATTATTAAGTATATATTAAATTAAAGATATTTTATCTAAAAAACAATAAAAGCTAACTATTATTCTAACTATACTTAGAATAATAGTTGATTTTTTTCAAAGTTTTGGGTATTATATATATAATAGCGAATAAGTATAATTGAAAAATAAAGAAGAATTATTGAAACAAATATACTTATTAATATATGCAAAAAGTCAAAAGTCGTCAAGAAAATGTGATTATTAACACAAAAAGTCGTTTGAATTATGTGTGAGTTTGTATAGAAAGTCGTTTGCTTTTTGTGAATCAAATTTTTAAAAAAATTATAGTAGTTAACCATTAAAAGATATTACAATAGTCTAAATAGATTAAAGTAATATCTTTTGAGCTATAAAACACCAGCAGTAGGAATATATGTACTATCTGGTGGATATACATATTCTTCCTTGGGTGTTTCAGTTTTTTGCATTTCTAAAATCTTAATAATAGGGATATCACCATGGTAATATCCTTTTTGAATCTCACCAGTAACTGTTACCCAATCATTATTATTAAAACTCATAGCATTATCATATTCACACAAAAAGCCAACAACAAGAGTCTGATTATCAGAAGAAACTATCATATTTCTTGCAAGAACAAATTGATTATCGGCAAAATCATATAACCTATATACATATCCAGTAAAAGTAAATTTTGTTCCAATATAGTTATCTGGATTTTCAGTTACAGCTTTTAATATATTAGTATAATTAGATGGTTTAATCTCAAAACTTGAACTTTTAAGTAATGAGTACTCAGAATCACTCGCTCCTTTAAAAACTTTATATGTAACAATACCAACAATTAAAAATATAATTATTAAAATAACTATAAATAACCTTCGAAAAGTTTTAATACCATTAATTTTTAAATTATATACAAACATAACAAACCTCTTTTCATATTAATTAAGTAGTTATTAAAATTTATTAATATAAAAAGAAAATATGACA
>CAYJGL010000107.1:0-3506 GCA_964369695.1 uncultured Clostridium sp. | reverse complement strand
CTGACCAATACTAATAAATCGAGGGCTTAACCATTACAATTATTGCAATCGTTAAAACTAAAATTTATTTAACAAATATTTCATCTATATATTTTTCAGTGTGTTAACACGATAATTTTCTAGTGATGATGACATTTAGGGTATACCTGTTCCCATTCCGAACACAGAAGTCAAGCCTATATGTGCCAAAGATACTTGCGGGTTACCCTGCTGGGAAAATAGGTTGTTGCTAGATTTTTTTTATATTTATATAAATTTTATGTAAATAAATTTAAACTAATTTATTTGTATAAGAATTATATTAGAAAGAGTGATAAAATGAGTAAAGTTTTATGGAAATCAGGTACATTTATATATCCTTTACCAGCAGTGATGGTATCATGTGGTGATATGGAAAAGTCAAATATTATAACTGTTGCATGGACAGGGATAATTAATACAAATCCAGCAATGGTATATATATCTGTAAGGCCAAGTAGATATTCATATCAATTAATAAAAGATTCAGGAGAATTTGTTATTAATTTGACAAATAGAAAATTAGTAAAGCAAACAGACTGGTGTGGTGTGAAATCGGGAAAAGACTATGATAAATTCAAAGAAATGAATCTTACTAAAGAAAGATCTAATTTCCTAAATTGCCCTATGATAAAAGAATCTCCTGTATCTGTTGAGTGTAAAGTTACAGAGATAAAAGAATTAGGTTCTCATCATATGTTTATGGCAGAAGTACTAGGTATAAATGCTAGTGATGATTATATAGACGAAAAAGGAGCATTTGATATATCTAAATGTGATTTAATAGCGTATTCAAATGGACACTATTATGAATTAGGAAAAAGATTAGGTAGATTTGGATTTTCGGTACAAAAGAAAAATACTAAGGGTAAGAAAAAATTTAAAAATATGAATAAAAGAAAGTAAAATTAAAATGAATAATAAAGAAATAATTCAAATTGTAACAAATAAATTTAAAAATATTAATTTAAAAGTGGATGTTGAAATAGAAGGAAACACTATTAAAGTAGTATTACCACTTTGAAACATTTCAGATGAAAATATAATTAAAATTACTAGAGAAAAAGTTGATTTGAAAAATTGTGCACTTGAAAATGAATCTTTATTAATATCTATTAATTTTGAAAAATATTATAATGAAATTAAAATTAAAGAATTAATTGATAATCAATTAAAAATATTTAATTATCAAGATATACGAAGTAGATCTATTTCTGATATAGATAATATAGAAATTTTAGAAATTCAAAGATTAACAGAAGATAGTGCTGAAAAGTTAAAAGAGAAGCCAGGTTCAAAATTGACTATAGATCCAAAAAATGGAATGCAAATATTAGAAATATCTAGAGAAGAAGGAAATAGTACTAAAAAGTATTATTATGATGAAAAAACAAAAACATATTTTCTGGATACAGGGTTAATAGAAAAATCAAGAGAATGTGAAAAATTCACGGAAGTTTCGAAATTAATAAATGATTCTATGAAGGATGAAGAAAAATACAAAATTATATATGAATATATGGTAAATGAATTTAATTACAACTACAAAATTTTGTAATATACTGGACTTACCTTGCGAATCTATTAATGGAACAATAGACTCGGGAGATATAAATGTAGGTCACCAATGGAATGCTATTATGATTGACGATAAAATATATCATGTAGATATTTCTAGCGCAATTCATTGTAAGGATGGTTCAAATAAAGAAAATACAGTCGAAGATTTTTTTGGAACATATAATGATTTGTGTACTGCAAAAGGAAATAGAAACAGGAAAATTTATGAAAGAGGATTAGCTAAAATAGATATAATGAAAAGTAAATGTAAAAATCTAAAATAATTTTAAAAATGTCTGATTTTTGGTAATTAGCATTTAGAAATGCAACAAAAAAATATAAAAAAATAAAGGAACAGTAGACAAGAGTAAGTAAAACTCGTATAATATTTTTGACGAAAATAAAAAGGAGTTTTAATACAATGAATACTGTTCAAAAAAAGAATAACATAACTAAGAAGCAAGTGCAAGAATTATTAGAAAAAAATAAAGAAAAATTAGGATTTGAAGAAAAAAATTTCAAAAAAATACTTAAAAGTATGAAGTCAAACACAATAACTAGAAATATGAGAAGTATTTTCTATAAAGAATGTATAAAAAAGATAAGTAGCGAAAAAATAGAAATAGATGGTAGTTTTAGGCAATTGGTATTTGAAGAAAGAGTAAGTATTGAAATACTGCATACAGCGGGATTCAATTATTCTTTTATAGGAGCATTTATAGGAAAAGACAGATCAACTATTCAAAGAGAAATAGGAAATAATTCAATAGAAATATGGAATATTAATAGTACAAAATCGCCATATAAAAGTAAAGAACAAGAAAATATAATATATTATTCAGCGGAAAAAGCACAAAAGAAAAAAGAAAAAAACAAGTTGAATAGTAGAAAAAAATTAAAGTTAGAGAAAAACCCTAAGTTAAAAAAGATTGTAGTAGAGTTGATAAAAGAGAAGAAAAATGATTATAGCCCAGATGTAATAGCAGGATTAAGTAAGCTTGGAAAATTGAAGGGAGCAGAAACAACAATATGCGCAAACACGATATATAGAGCAGTGAAATTAAGAATAGATGGAATGAAAATATCGGATTTGCCACATGGTAGAGCATATTACAAAAAAGATAGTACAGATGTACATACAGCTACAAAAGAAGTAAGTGAAAGAAAAAAAGACATATCAATTGAGGTAATGCCGCAAGAGATAAAAGATAAAAAAGTAGATACACATTTTGAAGGTGATTCTATAATAGGAACAGCAAAAGGAAGGCATGAAACGTTAATAACATTAGTAAATACAGCATCTCAATTTGCATTTATTATGAGAGCAGAAAATAAAACAGCACAAGCGACAGTAAATGTTATGGATAGATTAGAAAATGAAGTACCTAATATATCTGAAATAATGGAAACATTATTACTAGATAATGGAGTAGAATTTAGTAAATTTGAAGAAATGATGAAATCGAATAAAACAGAGGGAAAAAGGGTTCAAATATATTTTGCTCATCCATACGCATCTTATGAAAGAGGATGTAATGAAAATAAGAACAGGTTAATAAGAAGAACATTTAGAAAAGGGAAATTAGTAGAAAGTCTGAGTGATGAAGATATATTGAATATAGCTAGAAGGATAAATAATATGCCAAGAAAAGCTTTAGGATATAGAACACCATTAGAAGTATTGGAAGAAAAATTAATAGCTAGAAATGTAAATACGGAGTTTTTAGATGTGTATAGAATCAAAAAGCCAAAGTGTTTAGTAGCATAAGTAAATTTGACAAATGGAGATAAAGAAACTATACTGTGAAAAAATAGGAAACGAGATTTATATTATTGTCTGAAAAAGTTGTTGCAATTGCAAGTGAAAATTTGCATGTCTGATTTTTAAACAAATTTACGTAAAAATGATTGACAGAACAATTAAAAGA
>CAYJGL010000106.1:0-3523 GCA_964369695.1 uncultured Clostridium sp. | reverse complement strand
AACGTTCAAAACCAGTAGTAGTACTGGTTTTAGCTTTTTCACTGTCAAACTCAAGGTATTATACCCTAAAATTATTAAAAATTCAATACAAAAAAGTTTTTTTATTTATTTTCTATAATCCACTTATAAAGTGTGTCTTCATCTAATTTACCTTGTTTGAATAATTTTATCTTTGCCTGTGAATTTTTTTTCCAATTATCAAAATCTTTTTTTAGCTGTTTATCATCTTTATTTCTAGAAACTATCATAATTTTCTTTTGGTAACTTCTTCTATATTCAAGTAAAGCAGGGATATTTTCTAAATTTTTCTTATAAGTTAGAGAAGCTCCTTTTTCTTTACAAGATTTGCCATTAGAATCGGGAAATTCACAATAAATTTCATCTTGTCGTGATGTAGGTATAAAATATTTTCCGCAATTTTGACATTGTTTTATAGGAAGATTATTAATTTGAACTAATTCTTCCAATATTAAATATAGGATACTACTTAATTTATTACTAGAGTATACATGTTGTTTTTTTACATCTAATTTTTGAGATTCAAGACCATCTACTAAATTTTCATAACTAAAATCATAAAAATCATTGGACTTTTTAGTGTAGTTATCTAAAAATACTTCCATATCAGTTGAATAAGTTGGAATATTATATTTGTGTTTAATAATACCTGCAATAAATTTAGAATTAGCACTATAATCTTTTAAATTATTATTATCATTAAGATTATATAAATCATCTATGCATGATTTATAATTATATTGCAAATCTGATAAATCATAATAACTATTAACATAAGTTTCTTTCATAGCTTTTAGCATTTCTTTTTTTATTTTATAGGTGGATTGAAGTTGGTTATATGGTATATACTCTTTTATTAATTCGAAACCATAGGCGTAGAAGAAAGAATAATAAGCAGTATCAAAAGTAGATAAATCAGCATTTAAAAACATAATTAACATCATACCAAAATTTTCAACAAATGGAAAAACAATATTACCAGGATATTTAAGTCCATCAAATGCATATTGTTGTATGAATAATTTAGTTGTTTTAGCGTCAATATCAATAGTTTTATTTGTATTATGCATATATAATGGAGTAGCATAGTATTGTTCTTTTTTGTCTTTATTAAACCAAATATAGAAACTATCAAAAAAATTATTAATTGGTAAAGTTTTCATATAAATAACTCCTTTTTAAAATTGTGAGAAATAATTAATAAAATTTATTAATTGACTTGACAAGTATCTTGAAAGATTGTATAATAACAATATCTAACAACGAATAAAACTTTCTCACAATATAATTTTACAATAAAAGTTAGATAATGTCAATAGGTGAACTGTATCAAAAAGTTGACAAACAAAAAAACAACTAAAAAAGAAGGAGAAATATTTGAATAACAAAGAGCAAATTTTAGAGTTATATTATATAAGACATTTAAAGCAAAATGAAATTGCTAAAATCATAAATAAATCAACTCAATATATATCAAAAATTGTAAGAGAAGATTGTAGAAATGAAAAAGAAAAAGAATTTCGTGAAAAAAATAATGCTGAAAAAAGAATTGAATATTTAAAAGAATATTTTAAAAATTATATTAGAAATAAAGAAGAAGATGAAGAATATAATAAAATGATTGAACAACATAAGCAAGATATACGAGAATTGTCATATACTTCTGATGACATATCTGATTATACATATAGTAAATGGAATAGAAGTATTTATAATGTGAATAGTAAAGGGAATTTATCTATAGATAAAAAAATAAATGTTAGCATAGATGTTCCAAAATCCATTAATAGAAATACTAAAATTAAAAGTCAAAGATACAAAAAAATGTATACACATAGTTATTGAGAACTATTACTATAAAAAGTAGTAGTTTTTTTATAAAAAGAAAGGGGGGACAATATATGCCAAGTATTAAAGAAAATTATCAAATAATGTTTACTTCATATCCTGATGTCGTAAATATAAATCAATTAAAAGAAATGTTAGGAATAGGTATAACACTAGCATATAGATTAGTTAAAAAAAATACAATTAAATCTATTAAAGTTGGTAGAGAATACAAAATACCTAAAACAAATATTATTGCATATCTAGTAAATGAAGGTATTTATTAGTAGATTTAAATTCGTTTTCATGATATTATAGAAATATCAATAATAAGTGAATTTAAACTGTTATAGAACGAAAGGAGTTAAAGTGATAGAAGTAACAGTTAGCTTACAAGCAAAAAATGGAATCTTTCAAGCCGTATTAAGTTATAAAGAAAAAGAAAAGTGGAAAACAAAATGGAAGACTACAAAAGTTAAAGATGTAAAGGGAAATAAGAAAAAAGCTGAAATTCAAGCTGAAAAAATAAGGGGAGATTTTCAAAAAATAATTAACAGTAAAAATATTACTAGTGAAAAAATACTATTTATTGAATATATAAAAAAGTGGTTAAATATTATAAAAACATCAGTTGAAGAAACAACATATATGGGGTATAAAAAATTAGTATATGGGAGAATGACAAATTATTTTAATTCAAATAAAATAATATTACAAGATATAAAAGCTCAAGATATACAAGATTTTTATCAATTTTTGTCAAATGAAGGATTGTCTGGAAATACAGTCAAACATTATCACGCTAATATTAGAAAATGTTTGGAATATGCAGTAAAAACAGAACTTATACAATCAAACCCTGCTGATAGAGTTGAAAAGCCAAAAATAAATCCATATAATGCAAAACACTATACAAGTGAAGAAATATTAAAATTATTAAACATAGTAGAAGGTACAAAATTAGAAACACCTGTAATACTAAGTTGTTTTTATGGATTAAGAAGAAGTGAAGTTGTTGGTGTTAAATGGAGTGCTATAGATTTTAAAAATAAAACAATTAAAATTAATCATGTAGTAGTTGTAGTAACAGAAAATGGAAAAAACAGTTTAGTTATGAAAGATAGAACAAAAACAAAAGCAAGCACAAGAACATTACCATTAGTACCAGCAGTAGAAAACTATTTGATAGAATTAAAAAAGAAGCAAGAATACAATAAACAAATATTTAAAAGTAGCTATAATGAAAAATATCAAGAATATGTATGTGTTGATGAAATGGGGACATTACTTAATCCTGATTATGTATCACATACTTTTACTAAAATATTAGATAAAAATAGTTTAAAACAAATCAGATTTCATGATTTAAGACATAGCTGTGCAAGTATGTTATTATCAAATGGAATAAATATGAAACAAATACAAGCATGGTTAGGACATTCTAATTATAATACCACAGCAAACACATATGCACATCTTGATTGTAACAGTATGAGAGATAGTGGAATTGTGATTTCAGATATATTGTCAAATACAAAAAAAGAAGTAGAGCCTATAAACAATACTTCTTCTGAAATTTTTTAGAAATTTTTTTAGATGTTTAACATCTAATCTTCTAAAAGCTGGTGCCTCCAACTGGAATCGAACCAGTGACACAGGGATTTTCAGTCCCTTGCTC
>CAYJGL010000105.1:0-3524 GCA_964369695.1 uncultured Clostridium sp. | reverse complement strand
TTAGCAATTATGTTTATCTACTAAAAAAAGGCATACAGCTCCCTATACACCTTTTTTCTCTACTATTCTCTTGTTTTCTTATATTAACTGCTGTTTTTAATAATTAATTTATGTTTCATTAATTTTATTCCTATAATTAATTATATTATTCTTAACTCTATTTATTTCAATGTCTAACCTATTATTTTCTTGAGTAAAATATTCTTTCATTTCTAACACTTCTTCTTTTGATAAATCATAGATATCAAATTCCCCTGACAAGATTTTTTCTGCCATTTCCATTTGTTTTTGTTTATTTTTCATATCAGCTTTAATATTACTTATATCTATTCTTTTTATCTCTATATCGTTTGTAGTCTTACTTAATTCCAAATCTTTTCTACTAAATATACTTTTAAAGAAACTTTTTATTTTATACCAAACCGTGTCTGTTCTCACTAAACTACTCTTCACTTATCATCGCCCCACTTTTTTCATTTACTTTCCCTAGTTTCTTGTAACCTGTTTCTAAGTTTTTTAAATCTTTTAATTTATCTGTCTTTATTTTTGTTTCTTCTACTAACGCTTCTAACTCACTATATTCTTTACCTTTATCTCTATCTATTTCTTCTACTATTTCTATAACTTCCGCTATATATGAATTTTTTTGTTGGTGTTTTACTTTAGCTCCCTGTCCTAAATTATTATATTTTCTTATTTCTTTTCTTATAGTTCTTAATGCATTACCTAGTTTCTTTTCTTCTTCATTTTTACTAATCTGACTTGGCGGATTAGTTCTTTCATTTTTTTTCATCCATTCTTGTATTTCTCTAGCATTTTTTACATATGCAGGTACCTTATTTTCATCTATTTCTTTTACTATTCCAATTACTTCCAACATATATGGTTTTTCTTCTATATATTTTTCTTTGGCTTTTAACTCAAGGTTGTTATATTTTCTTATTTCTGTTCTTATAGTGGATAATGCTTTGCCTAATTTCTTTTCTTCTTCATTTCTACTAGACACAGTTGGTGGATTAGTTCTTTCATTTTTTTTCATCCATTCCTGTATTGCTCTTGCATTTTTTACATATATAGGTACATTATTTTCATCTATTTCTTCTACTATTCCAATTACTTCTAACATATATGGTTTTTCTTCTATATATTTTTCTTTGGCTTTTAACTCAAGGTTGTTATATTTTCTTATTTCTGTTCTTATATAGGATAATGCTTTACCTAATTTCTTTTCTTCTTCACTTCTACTAGACTCAGTTGGTGGATTAATTCTTTCATTTCTTTTCACCCATTTTTGTATTGCTCTTGCATTTTCTACATATATAGGTATATTATCTCTATCTATTTCTTCTATTATTTCAATTACTTCCAGCATATATGTTTTCTCTTTTATATATTTTTCTTTCTCTTTCAACTCAAGGTTGTTATATTTTCTTATTTCTGTTCTTATAGTGGATAATTCTATGCCTAATTTCTTTTCTTCTTCATTTTTACTAATGCTACTTGGCGGATTAGTCCTTTCATTTCTTTTCATCCATTCTTTTATTTCTCTAGCGTTTTTTACATATATAGGTATATTATCTCTATCTATTGCTTCTATTGTTTCAATTACTTCCAGCATATATGGTTTCTCTTTTATATATTTTTCTTTCTCTTTTAACTCAAGGTTGTTATATTTTCTTATTTCTGTTCTTATATTGGATAATGCTCTGCCTAACTTCTTTTCTTCTTCATTTCTACTAGACACAGTTGGTGGATTAGTTCTTTCATTTTTTTTCATCCATTCCTGTATTGCTCTTGCATTTTTTACATATATAGGTACATTATTTTCATCTATTTCTTCTACTATTCCAATTACTTCTAACATATATGGTTTTTCTTCTATATATTTTTCTTTGGCTTTTAACTCAAGGTTGTTATATTTTCTTATTTCTGTTCTTATAGTGGATAATGCTTTGCCTAATTTCTTTTCTTTTTCATTTTTACTCGACTTACTTGGCGGATTAGTTCGTTCATTTTCTTTCATCCATTCCTGTATTGCTCTTGCATTTTCTAAAATATTATTTCTTTTTTGCCCAATTCCATTCATTAATTCCACATAATCTTGTGCTATGCCTTTTATTTCTAAAAATTCCAATATTTTGTCATCATTATTTTCTTCTATATTATATTTCCTATATGTATCACTATCTTCAGTATCATTTTTATTAATACTAGCTTTTTGCAATGTTTTTTCTTTTTGTTTGTTTTCTACAGAAAGATTTGTATAATTATTTACTATATCAATAACTATATTTTCTTCAGCATTTACAGATAGTGCTCTTCCTAATTGTTGCAAATATATTATCTTTGACTCTGTCTTCCTTGCCATTATAACTCCTGAAACATCAACATGCAATCCTTCATTTAACATATCTACTGAAAATAGTAATTTTATATGATTACTATCTGATTTTTCAAAATCTTTTATTGTTTTTTGATTACTTTTCTTTGTATATCCTTCTCCAGAATACACTGAATAGATCTCAGGTTCTTTATCTATATATTTAAACCATTCTCCCGCTTCTTTCATTAACTCATCCATGTGTTCTTTATTTCTTGCAAATATTATATATTTTCCATCTTTCTCAGTTATATTCTCTCTTAATAACTCTGGTATTCCATTTGCTTTTTCTATTTTTTTTTGTATTTTTTCTTCTAATTTTTTTAATTTTTCTTTTTCTTTTTCATCTTTCATCTCTTCTATTTTGTCAGCTAACATTTCTAATTCATCTCCCAAAAGAAAGTCTGCTGTTACATATTTAGGTTTTTTTAGTATTCCTTTTGACATTGCTTCCATAAGAGTTAATTCATATTTCACTTCACCTTTAAACATTTCATCTGTTACATTTATTCCATCCATTCTTTCTGGAGTGGCAGTTATTCCTAACACTTTTGCTTTTTTATTTTGATTGACTAACATATCTATTTTATTTGACCATTTTTCTGCTCCCGTTCTATGTAATTCATCTAAGATAAGCACGTCCAAATCTAACTTCTTAATTGTCTCTTGATTCATTCTTAACAAAGATTGATATGTAATTATTTTCATATTTGGGAAATAACTTTCTGCAATCTTTTTTGCAGGTTCTTCTTTACTTGTTTGTTTACCTACTACATATTTAGCTATATATTTATACATCTGACTTTTAATTGCATTTGTTGGAGCCATAAATAATATATTTTTATCTTTATTATCCACCATAAGCTGAAGTCCTACAAATGACTTTCCTGTTCCTGTTGCCATTACTACTGCTGCTTTATTACTATTATTAAATTTTTCTTTAACTGCTGTATATGCTTCTTCTTGATGTGGTAACAATCCACCACTTTCATTATTCTTTGTTATCATATGTTTCTCCCGAATTTTTTCTTATTTTTATTTATTATATCATATTTCTTATTTATTTCTATATATTTTTATAATTTTTTTAAAAAGGCATACAGCTCCCTATACACCTTTTATCTCTATTATTCTCTTATTTTCT
>CAYJGL010000104.1:1633-3657 GCA_964369695.1 uncultured Clostridium sp. | reverse complement strand
AAATTAATTTGAATTATATCTAATTTCTAAGATGTTTGGATTATACACTATTTAATGTAACACTTCTGTAGAAATATTGTGAATTTATTGTGAACTTATTATTGACAGATATATTGTAATATTAGATAATGTGAATAATAAATAATTAGGTATAAAAAGGATATGATAAAAATGTTTAATATTGAAGAAGAGCTAAAAAGATTACCAGATAAACCAGGTGTATATATTATGAAAGATAAAGAAGCGAGTATTATATATGTTGGTAAAGCTGTATCTTTGAAAAAAAGAGTAAGACAGTATTTTAGGAAAAATAATAAGACAAATAGAATAGAAAAAATGGTAAGTTTAATAGAAAAATTTGAATATATAGTAGTAGACAGTGAAGCAGAAGCACTTATATTAGAATGCAATTTAATTAAAGAAAATAGACCTAAATTTAATGTATTACTAAAAGATGATAAATCATATCCATATATAAAGATAGATATAAAATCAGATTATCCAGGAATATTTTATACAAGAAAGTTATTAAATGATGGAAGTAAATATTTTGGACCATATGCTAATCCGTATGCAGCAAAAGAAATGCTCGACTTTATAAAAGAAAGATATAAAATAAGGCAATGTAAAATCTTAAAAGAAAGAAAAAGACCATGTTTAAATTATCAAATAAATAAATGTTTAGCACCATGTATGGGATATGTTACAAAAGAGAAATATAAAGAGCAAATAGATGAAATTATAGATTTACTAGATGGGAAAACTGATAAGATAATAAGAGAACTTAAAATAAAAATGAATAAAGAGTCTGAAAAAATGAATTTTGAAGAAGCAGCATATTTACGTGATAGAATCCAAGCAATAGAAAGAATATCAGAAAAGCAGAAAGTATCAAATATTGGAGAAAATAATATTGATGTAATAGGAATAATAAAATCTGAAATAGAAGTATGTATAGAAATATTCTTTGTAAGAAAAAGTAAAATGATTGGAAGAGAGCAATATTTTTACTCAGAATTAAAAGATATGGAAAACAAAGAAATAACATCAGGATTTATAAAACAATATTATCTAAATAATCCCAATATACCGAATAAAATAATGATAAGAGAAGAATTAGAAGAAAAAGAAGAACTAGAAAAGTGGTTATCAACAATTAAAGAGCAAAAAGTGGAAATAAAAAGCCCTAAAAAAGGTGAGAAACTAAGGTTTTTAGAAATGGCAGAAAAAAATAGTAAATTAACTTTAGAAAACAAGGAAAAAGATAAAAAAGAAATATTAGAAGAGTTAAAAGAAGTTTTAGAATTAAGTACATTACCATATAAAATAGAAACTTATGATATTTCAAACATATCAGGAGAATTTACAGTTGGAGCAATGAGTGTTATGGAAAATGGAATAATTAAGAAAAATTTATCAAGAAGGTTTAAAATTAAAACTGTATATGGGCAAGATGATGTCAAAGCAACACAAGAGATTATATCAAGAAGATTAAAACATTCAATGGAAGATACAGAAAATATATCTTTTGGTAAACTTCCAGACGTAATATTTGCAGATGGGGGAATAAATCAAATACGAGCAATTAAAAAAATAGTTAAAGAAGAAAAATTAGAAATTCCTGTATTTGGTATGGTTAAAAATGATAAGCATCAAACAAGAGCATTGATAATGGAAAATAGGAAAGAGATAGAGCTATCAGAAAGATTAAAAAACTTAATAACAATATTTCAAGATACAGTTCATAATACAGCTATTGAATATCATAGAAAAATACGTGATAAAGAGATTAAGAAATCAAAGTTAGATGATATTAAAGGAATAGGAGAAAAGAAAAAACAAGAGTTATTAAAGAAATATGGAAGTATAGATAATATTAAAAAAGCAAGTATAGAAGAACTTATATTAATAAAAGGAATAAACCAAAAAATAGCTGAAAACCTAAAGGAAATAGATTGAATTTAGTAAAAAGTGCCCAAAAGTAGCAAAAACAATAAAGAAAACATGCCCAAAAGTGGCAAAAA
>CAYJGL010000104.1:0-1533 GCA_964369695.1 uncultured Clostridium sp. | reverse complement strand
GCAAAAACAATAAAGAAAACATGCCCAAAAGTGGCAAAAATATTGAAATTGATATAGGTGTATGGTAAAATAAATATATTAAAATAAAAAAAAGAAGGAGAAGAAATGATGACTAAATCAGGATATGGTTTTAAAAAAAATTTAGTACCTAGGGTTAAACAAATTCAAAAAAAGGATATTCCTAAAGAAGAAGATATTGATAATAAATATTACGAACAAGGTAGAGAAAAAATTCTAGGAACAAAGTCGTTACAAGATAATATTGTTTTAGTAGCATATAATAAGTATGTAACATATATTGGATATCCTGTAAAAGAAGGTTTCTACAAAAAGGAAGGATTAAATGGAATAAAATCAAAAGGAGTAAGTGATTTTAAAGACTGTATAGGAAGAATAAAATATGAAAACTCTAGAATGAATGAATTAACTATGGTATTAGTAAGTGGTAAATCTGATTGCTATAAAGATGAGTATTGGAAAAAAAGTGAAGAAATAATAGAAAAAGATATAGAAAAGTTCCAAGAATATTGTAAAAATATACTTAATATAGAATTAAAAATAATGAATAATGTAAAAAGTGATTTTGTATATATAAATTCTGCTAATGGAGAAATTATAATAGATGCGAATAACCATAAGATGTTTTCTGATAAAGCTTATCCAATAAAATTAAACATAAAAGATTTAGAACATCAAGATGTTAAGAGTATTAGAGATGAAATAGGGGATTCTGTATCAAAAGAATTTATCGAAAGTATGGTTGGTTGTAATGGAAATAAAAAAGGAAAAACAACACGAAATCCTAGAGCAACTTCGAATAGATAATAAAGGTTAAAATTAATAATTAAAAAAAACAAAAAAACAATATATTTTAGTCATAAAATAAAAAAACAAGCATATACATATATAGAAATTTTAAAATAGGGGGATTTTTTATGGAATATGCAAAAGATGAGATTTTGGGAATAAAATATAATGGAGTTACAGATACAATAGAATTTGTAAGCGAAAAGTATAAAGGTGGTATATATAATAAAATAAAAAGGCATAAATTTATATCAGTAATTATATGTACATTACTAATATTTTCAACATTTAATATTATTATGATATATAATTTTATGAAAATTTTGCAAAATATATAAATATATGATAAAATAATAGTATCGAAGAAATAAAGGAGATAGTATTATGGGATTATTAGATAGAATAAAAAACTTATTTAATAAAAATAAAAAGCAAGAATTAAATAGTGGAGAAGAAAAGAGTCATATATTGAGCTTTTATAGTAACAGCTCTAATTCAAATATTGATATCAGATTTGCTGAAGAATTGGTTAATATAAATGGTAAATTACTGCAAGGAGTAAGTATAACATATGTAGATCAAATAAGTGATGGAAATGCACATATGTTATCTCATAAGTATTATCTTGAACCATATATTACGCAAGATAACTTAGGGAATCAATTTAATAGTACACAACAGTATTATGAAAATTTAAAAAATGAACAATTTTCATTATTTAAAGGT
>CAYJGL010000103.1:0-3766 GCA_964369695.1 uncultured Clostridium sp. | reverse complement strand
TGCATGTCTTATGTGCGCCGCCAGCGTTTATCCTGAGCCAGGATCAAACTCTCTAGTTTATTGTATCTATTCTTCGTCTTTCAACTTTTAATAAATCTATAATTTTGAGTTTATCAAGCTCTATACTTCTTGCTTTTTTTACTAAAAAACTTTTAAAAAAATTTACTTGTTCGGTACATAATTTATTTCTAAATTAGAACCGCTTCAGTTTCTTCTCTAAAGGATATTATTGTTTATTTTTCAATGTACTTTTGTTCTGCTTTCTGCGGAACAGTTCGTATTATACTATACCTATTTTTTTTTGTCAATACTTTTTTTATATTTTTTAAAAAATATTTTTTGTTGCTTTTTTTAGTCAAAAAAAATAAAGATTAGTATTCTTCCGTAGCTCTCTTAAATCAGTTTCTCACTAATTCTTTAGTTTATTTGTTTCTATATTTAAGGTACTCTTTTATATTAGCATTTATATTTTTAGATGTCAATATTTTTTCAACATTTTTATCCTAAATCATCCTTCCAATTTTCCCCATAAAACATATCTATTTTTTCTTACCTAATTTAATTTCTTTTTTACCACATTCAGGAACAATTATTTTTTTTAGTTCTGGCTTCTTTATATATGTAAGTTTTTCAATACTATTTAACAACCTAATATCATCTAAAAATATCAGCATTCGTATTCTATTAAAAATCTTATTTATTTTATTTTCTTGTTTTATTACTAACCCTAATTCTTGTTTTTTCATCTTATCACTTCTTTATTTTTAAATTATATATGAAATCTTCTAATTATTGCTTCTTTTACATCACTAAATGATAATATTAATGTAATAATAAAATTAATACATGAAATCGAAACAGCAATTATACTTAAAACTTTATTTTCAATTATATCATTTGTTATAAATATTAATGGTAACATACTAAATATAACTATCATCAGCTGACAAATTGCATATCTAATATATTTTTTATAACTTACAATAGTAAGAACAAACATAACCATATTAGCAACAATTACAATTATAGGTATAGCTATACTAAGTGACCATCCATCAAAACCTAGTCTATAGTCAATATATAATGTAAGGACTGAAACTGCTAATAATTGTATCAAGCTATGTCCTGCTATATTATTTCTAGTTTTTATTGAATACATAACAACAATCCATATATATATTATTCCACTATTTGTCAATGCTGCCCATGGGATATTAGGTGTTGTTAATCTGTTTATAATTATTAATAACATAGCTATTAATATTGATACTAATAAACATATTTGAATTATTTTATCACTTTTGTGAATACTTATTTTTTTTGGATATATCATTTAACACCCCATTACTTTCTATTTTAACATTAATTTTTCTTTCTAATAAAAACTCATAAAAACATTTCTCTATACTATTATCTTTCAATATTGATGTAAATGTAAATACCATTTTGTTTCCAAAACTACAACTTGAACATTTTATTTTTTCAACAGGTTCTGGTGCTATCATCATCATAAAGTATTCTATATAATCCTGATACTTTCCAATTATCCCTATTCTTCCTACATTTGAAAATGTTGTTGTCGTATATTTTCTTATTTCTAAATAGCTTAATCTTACTAACATTTTTTTTATAACTAATGGAACTCTTTTCAAAATAGGATTTATTCCTATCTTAACATTTACTGACATTGTTTTTAATATTTCTTCTTGTTTTAATTTTTCTGTAAATTCATTTTTTACAAATTCTATTATTCCATCAAATTCATTAATAATATTCATATCTGCTTGTAACGTTATATATGAAAAGAAATTAGATAATGTTTTAGAATCAAAATATTTTTTCAAATTCACAGGAATACATATCTTAATTGGTTTTTTATTCTTCTTTTTATCTTTTAAATAGTTTTCCTTATATATTGAATATATTAATACAGCTGTCAAATATCCTGTTATAGTTATATTATGTTTTTTACTTTCACTTTTAAGTTCATCTAAATCTATAATTTGATGTATTACACTTTTAGCATTTAATCCTATTTTTCTGCCTTTTAATGTATATGCTTGTTTATTTTTATTTTTTGATTTTATATTTTTATTATAGTTTTCAATATAACTATCTTCTGTATCAAAATCATTTTCTATTTTTCTTAATTTTCTCTCTTCTTCATTTAATGTCTCTGGATACATTATTTCTAGATATGCATATATTATTTCCTTAAAAAACATCATACCAGAATTTCCATCTGTCAATGAATGAAATATATCAATATTTATTTTAGATTTAAAATATGTAATTTTAAATAAATACTCTCTATTTTTCTTAGGATCTATATATTCACATGGATAGTCTTTTTCTTCTTCTATTAAAATTTTTTTAGTGTTTTCTTCAAAATAGTACCAGAAAAAACCTTCTATCATTTTAACTTTAAATGATTTATATCTTTCAATTACTATATCAACTGCTTTTTCTATCGCTATTTTATTAACTTCTTCTTTTAATAAAACAGAAAACCTAAATACAGTACTATACTTCCTACCTGCTGCTATAGGAAATATCTTTGCTGAATTATCTAATCTACGCCAATTTAATTCGGTTCTTTTTTTACTCATAAATCGCCTTTCTATTTTATAATGTTTATCAAATCATTATATCCTTTTGTATTTAATTCTTCTCCTGAATTTTGTTCAATAAACCATATATGTTTAGCCTTTTCATATTCTTTTATTTCTAATTCACATTTTTCATTAATAGCTTTTTCTTCTAGCACATGAACATCTGGATTTAAAATATCATATGTTCCTGTAAATATTGTTAAATTTTCTATTCCTGTCATTTCTCCTAATACTGGATTTACTAAATATGAATTCATTCCATTTTCACCTGCATATGTTATACCAGCTAACTTAAGTGTCTCTTTATTTGATACATTATCATATTTTTGTACATTATCAATTTCTTGATTTTCCATTCTTACATCTAACCATGGTGATATCAGTATTGTCTTTTCTGGTAATTTAATCTCATTATTTTCTTTAATTAAATCCTGTATTAATCCTAATGATATTCCACCACCTGCTGAATCTCCCATAAGTATTAATTCAATTTTTTCTCCATTTCGCTCTTCTAATATTGAAATTTGATTTAATATATCTTCATATAATGGAATTACCATATTATATACATCTATATAATCGTACTTTGGAGCTAATGGATAATCTGGAAATATTACTGTCGCACCTGTATCATTAACTACTCTTTGAATAAATTCCCAATGTTCAGTTGTTCCTTCACCAAAATACGCTCCCCCATGAAAATATATTATTATTTGTTCATTAAATCCAAAATCTAAATTTTCTGCTGATTTTTCTATACTATTTTCTTTTTTATCTGATACTATGTATACATTTCTATTTGAATATTGCACTGTATTAATATTTGTTGTTTGCATTAAGCCTTTTGGTATATCAGTTGTTATATCTACTACAAATATATATATTAAATAAAATAGACCTACTGTTATTGAAATTATAACTAAAATTAATATTGCTTTTATTATGCTTATTACTATATTTTTTACTACTTTTTTCATTTCTTTCACCTTGCTTTTAATATATGTATATCTTAACATACGGTATATTAAATTACAATATTAATATAGAAAGAACCATTATCAATATAATGGTTCCTACTTTTTGTTATATATTTAATTTATATTTTACCCAAAAAAACCTTTCTTTCTTACAGGTGGTTGTTCATTCATAGTTTT
>CAYJGL010000102.1:0-3778 GCA_964369695.1 uncultured Clostridium sp. | reverse complement strand
TTCATATTAATTAAGTAGTTATTAAAATTTATTAATATAAAAAGAAAATATGACACAAATTAGAAAATAGATGTAAAAATATACATCTATTTTAATCTTTTATAAATCTCATCTATAATATAATCTCTATCAACCGAAGCAAACATGTTTTCACAAAAACTTAGAGCTTTTTTAGAGTTTACGAGTATTCTACCAATAGCTTGTTTTTGAACATCTTGGTATGCAGCAGAACGTTTTAAAGAGTCATGACAAGCAGGACACAGTTTTACTAAATTATTTTCATCATCTAACTCTTTAGTATTATTTAGAGAAATAACATGATGAATTTCAAAATATGGTCTATCTGTCTTTCTATGTATAAAAGTCCTATCTTGTATATTATATATTCCTGTACAGCACACACACTCATCTGGTTCTAACTCTCGTATAAGTTTAGCAAGAGAACTATCACGAACATTTGACGAATCTTCAGGTGAATTAAATCCTAATTTATCTCTTAATGAATTCAGTTCAAATTGGTTAATTGTTCTTCCTAGAATATTAGTAATATAAAAATCAAATTTTGAATTTACATTTTGATCCATTTTTTGTGTCGAAATATTTTCGTCTATTTCTATATTAAAATAATTAACATTATCAGCAATATACATTTTTTCTAAGTCAGAATGAGCAATAGCAAATACTTTAGCTTTATATGTATTCAACATACCAATATTTTTCATATACCAAAGAGAATTAATTCTAAATTGAGTATTTCTAAGTCTTTCGCCAGAAGAATACTGAGATTGTAATTGTCTGAAATTCAAATTAAGTGTTGTATCTGGAACATTACAAAAATCAGTTAAAACCCTATATTTTTTTGCTTCAAAATTAGAACAATAAAAATAATCTTGAGAAATTAATGGTCTACAAGTATCAATACTGCCACGTGTTTCCATAAAACCACGGATAAACATTTTTTTATCTTCGGTTAAGCCATTAACAGCAATCCAGTTAGAGTCAACAATATTAGAATACAATCTATATACAAGATCTGAATTTGTTAATTTTAAGTCATTTTCAAATTCTAATTTGGCTCTAAATGATGTATTAGCTCCTTTTTGAATATCCCATATATACGGAAAAGATGCTTCATTTATTTTTTCTAAATACTTCGGTTTTTCTTCGCAAAAATCATCCACAGTAACTATATCCTTTACCTTTTCAGTTGTTGAAGCTTTAAATTTAACAGAAGCAAATACAATATCGTCTTTAAATTCTTGTCTACTTAAAAAAGCACCTAAAACAAAAGGGGGGATATTTTTGTCGTCTAAAAGTTCACTTAATTTCTTCATAAAATTTCTCCTCGCATTTTTTATACAATTATATCAAAATATGTTGTAATTATCAATTCTCTATGATAAAATTTCTTTGAGGTACAAATTAGGCGTACCTCAAAAAATATATAATATATGTTACAACAGAAAAGGAGTAAAAATGAAATTTAGAGTATTAGATTTATTCTGTGGAGCTGGAGGATTTTCTGCAGGATTAGATAAATTAGATGAATTTGAAACACGAATAGGTGTTGATTTTGATAAATATGCTATAGAAACTTTTTCAAAAAACTTTACAAATTCTATAGCTATACATGGAGATATTACAAAAAGAGAAATAAAAGATAAAATAATAGAAAAAGCAATTGAAGAAGATATAAATATGATTGTTGGTGGGCCACCTTGTCAAGGCTTTAGTTTAAAAGGAAAAAACTTAGGGTTAGATGACCCACGAAATTTCCTATTCTTAGAATATTTTGAACTTGTAAAAGAAATTAGACCAAAGGTAATTGTTATAGAAAATGTAAAAAACTTATTAAGTTCAGAAGATGGTTTTTTCATAAATCAGATAAAAGATAAATTTAAAGAATTAGGGTATATAATAAATTATGATGTTTTAAATGCTAAATACTTTGGTGTACCACAAAATAGAGAAAGAGCAATAATAATTGGTTCTTTAGATAAAAGTATAGATTTACCACACCCAAACTATAATAATCCTGTAACAGTTAGAGATGCTATTTCAGATTTAGCATATTTGGAATCAGGAGAAGGGGAATTAGTATCAGAATATATATCTAAAAGTAAATCTGATTACCAAAAAAATTTACGTGGTAAAAAACTATATAACCATATAACAACAAAACATTCAGATATAGCAATTAATAAATTAAAAATGATACCACCTGAAGGAGATAAAAGTTATTTACCAAAAGAGCTATTAGGAAAACAAAAATTTTCTACAACATGGTCAAGGCTTGAGTGGGATAAACAAAGTCCAACCATAGATACCAGATTTGACACACCTTCAAATGGTAGAAATTCACATCCATTTTTACACAGAGCAATAACTCCAAGAGAAGCAGCTAGAATACAAAGTTTTGACGATGATTTCATATTTTATGGACCTAAAATAGCTACTGGAAAGCAAATAGGGAATGCTGTTCCACCGCTTCTAGGAAAAGCAATAGGAGAAGCTATAAAAGAAGCATATTGCTTATCAGTAATTGGACTAGAAAATGCTGAAATATATTTAGCTAACGCATATACAATAATAAAAGAATTAAATAACAGTGATAGGAAAATAGACCATATAATAACTGACCCACCATATAATATATCACAAGAAAACAACTTTACAACAATGAGTAACAGTAAAAGAAAAGGATTGGATTTTGGGACATGGGATAAAAACTTTGATATATATTCATGGATTGATGATTATACAAAAATATTAAGTAAAAACGGTTCAGCAATAATATTTTGTTCATATAGATATTTAAGCAATATAATTGAAAGATTAGAGAAAAATTCTATGATTGTTAAAGATGTTCTAATTTGGAAAAAAAGTAATCCAATGCCAAGAAATATAAATCGAAGATATGTTCAAGATACTGAATTTGCCGTATGGGCAGTCAAAAAAGATGCTAAATGGGTATTTAATAAGCCACATAATGTACCATATTGCAGAACAATATTTGAAGCACCTATTGTAAGCGGAAAAGAAAGAACAAGTCATCCGACACAAAAAAACTTAAGTCTATTTGAACAATTAATTAAAATACATACAAATGAAAATGATATAATAATAGATCCATTTATGGGAAGCGGTACAACTGGTGTTGCTTGTATAAAGAATAACAGAAACTTTATTGGTATTGAGCTTTCAAGAGAATATTTTGATATTGCACATAACAGACTACAAAAAACTATAGAAATTAGAACTATAGAAAGAGAATTCCAAAACAGGAGAACAATTAAATCAAAAGTAAATATTTTAAAAAGAATTTTTAAAAGAATAAGAAATAAAGAAATGGGAGAAAACAGTGTTACAAATATTTAAAGATAAAAATATACAAGAAACTAAAAAGATTGATAAAAATATACACTTACTTATATTAAAAAATGAAACAATGTTAGTTATAATAGAAAATGACAATAATGTTTTTAGTTTAAATAGAAATATATTTAAAAAAATAGAAGATGAATTATTAGACTATGATTTCTATTTATATAGTAATCTAAAAAAACAAGGTTATTATATAAAAATAAAAGAACCTAATAATATTATACGAAAAGCTTTTGACTTAACAAAAAAAGACAATATTTTCTTTGGAAAAGAAGTCTTACAAAATAAAGTTAATCAAGATGATATTAAAAATTTAATTGAAAAGATTGGAAAATAACGATATGAATGATAAATTAATATATAAAATAATATTTAGTATTCCTGTAATATTAAT
>CAYJGL010000101.1:0-3950 GCA_964369695.1 uncultured Clostridium sp. | reverse complement strand
ATATGATTCTGAACCTTTTCTAAAACATGTTTCATCATATAATATAACATCTAAAATTTCATGAGCGCAAGATACCACAAAATGTCCTCTAGTAGCTCCTGGTACTCTAAATGCTATATGACGATCTACACATTTACTTGTAAACACGTCTTCATACCAAAAATAAGTCCTATTGACTTTGAATCCATAACTAGTGTTAAATTCTTTTAATTGATCAGTTAAAAATTGATCTAACCAATTACTTTGTTTGTTATAGTATTCCATTATTTTTCATACACTTCCCATACTTCATATCCATACATATGAGATGGTGTTTCATAATGCGATGACACTGTTGATTCATATGATGTATCTAATTTTGTATATTTATATTTTAATATATGTATCTCTGATTTATCGGTTATTATATTATTATTTTTAGCATGCTTAATCGCATCATTTTCTGTTAAAAACCCCTGTTTAGATTCCAATTTCTTTTTAATTAAAGTCATATTTATTCTCCTCTTTCTTTTTATGGTATTATATTATATGTATAATACTCGGTATCATCTATTAACACACCAATATTATAATCTATTAATAATCTCCAAAAATATGTCTGTTCATTTCTATTCGGTATCCTACTATCTACAATTTCAATAATAGTTTCTTGATTTATTTGACCTATTTCATATAGAGTTATTAGTGCTCCTAATTTCATAGATCATCCTCATGTATTGTATAAATATGATGTTCAACGTCTTCATCATACTGTAATTCTTTATAAATATTAAAATTTAATAATTGTTTTACTGTATACACATATCTTGTTGGTTTTTCTTCAGTGTTTTTGGATCTAACACATATTCGTATTTTAGTATTATCACTAATTTCTTTTTCTTCATATTTTTTTATTAATTTCCATAATTTCATAATTTATTCTCCTTTCAATAAATCTTTAATGAGTTCTTAAATATCTAATCAACACCCATATTAACCATAATCCACCAGTTAAAATAGTCATAATAAAATCAAATAAGATACCTAAATTACTTTGTTTTTTCATTATTACGTCCTCCTATTTTTCTAACTTTAGATTGTTCCAATCTTTTATATCCATAAAGCATGTCGTATTCTTCATGTAATCTAATAATATCTTTTTTAAGATTTTTGATTTCTACAGATTTTTTATAAATTTCTAATTTAATTTCTTTCTCTCTATCCATCTTTATATACTCTAAAACCTTTCTCATCCAATTTGTATGCTCTACCATCTTGATCATAATCGTACGGTGAAAATATATAAAATATTGCAATAAGTATTAAATATAACCATCCAAAAATTACATATAAAGGTATAATTACCAAATATACAAATAATTTTAAGATGATCATAAAATCATCCAAATTTCATAACCCCATTTTATAACATTGTTTTCCTCATATGAGAACATTATAATTTCTCGTTTCATTAACATATTATTTAACTTGGCATCAGAAAGCGCTTTTTCTTTATCTGGAAACCCTTTAACTACTGCTATTTTTTCTTTAATAATATACATATATTTAGTCCTCCTTTTACCACTTAATATATTTTCCTTCATTAAAATTCTTTTTATTTCTTAATGCTGTAGAAATACTTAAATCTATACCACTTCTACTTTTTATATGATAATAATATAAATCAGTAAAAGGTGTATTTAGTCTATCTATCCTTCCACATGCTTGCTGTAACATTTTATATGAATATGTTTGACTATAAAATATTATAGTGTCCGTTGTTATACAATTCCATCCTTCTGCTCCAGCATTATATTGTACCAAATATACCCATCTATCACTTGTGGGTATTGGTTGATGTTTATGACCGTTCCATTCAGCTACTTCAAATACTTCTCCATCACCATAATCTAATGATAAATCACGTAATATTTCTAATTCATAATCAAAATTGTAAAATATAATAGCTTTGGGATGTTTTTCTAATAATTCCAAAAGAGCTATAATTCTAGAGTCGTCGTCATTTACTATTCGTGTCAAAATATAACCAAATTATGCGCTTTGTTGTATTGGTTTATCTTTTTTTGGTTCCCCTCTAGTTCTCATTGCTGTAAGAAATTTAGTTTTATAATAAGAACAATAAATATCTTCATGATGTGAATTAGTTTTTCTTTCAAAATCCATATTGATTAATATTTTGTCACGTAAACGAATTAAACGGCCGGTATTAATATATCTATCTATTTTAGGATATTTGGTAAACCTCGAATATACACAATGTTCCCTATTAAATTCTGTTTTATTTTTATAAAACCCATTTGCTATAAACACCGGTATATAATCAGACCAAGTATCACCAGGTGTTGCTGATAATAAAATCCAATTATTATTTTTAGCTATATTTAAAAACGATTTAACCCATGTTCCAGAGCCAACTACTCGTTGTTCATCAAATATGAAAAAGGCACTCTTAATGTCTTTATATTTAGAAATATTATTCCAAGAATCAATAATTATAGAATTCTTGTATGTTTCTTTTTGTAAATCATTGGGAGATAATAGGAAAGGTGATAAATCACCAGTCCATTCAAGAGTGTCTCTTTTTCTTGCGGTGGTAATAATGTATAGATCCTTAGACCCCGGGGTGATTGGGGTAAACTGCTTCGGTTCCACACTTCCACCACAATGACGTACGTAATATGCTACAGATGTTCTAGATTTGCCGGAACCAACCCCACCATTTAATATACAACCGTTTGTCATTCTATTTAAAGCATCGAATTGATAATCATATAATAATGGTTTCATAGTTCCTCCTTAATCGTTAACATTGTCGTTGTTTAATTCATTATTCATTAATTCTAATATATTTTTAACAGTATTTTTAGTTTTTTCTGAAAATATAATATGTTCTTCTCTTTGTTTATACCAATCAAAAATTTCTTCTAATTTATCAGTTTTCCATGAAAAACTCCACCAATCGCATATCATTTCCAATATGTATTCATTTGGTATATCTAATGCTTTTTGTCCTTCACCCTTATCATCGTTTATTAATACCCAATGTTGCCAATGATGTGGGTTGTTGTGTAAATGATGTAACCAAGCTTTTTGAAAATTTTCTACAACTTCATAACTTCGATTTCCACCATAAAAATACAATGTATACGCATCATATTCTTCTTTATTATTTTTAGAACTATCATGAGCAAAACGAACATTATGATCAGCTTTATTCCATGTATCATTATCAAATAATGTTTCACCAAATTTTTCTCGTAACCATTCAAATCCTAAAATTAAATTATTTTTGTGTTCTTTTAAATATTCTTCATATTGTAAATATAGTTCATCCATATTCATAACATTATCGTCTCCTTTTGCGATTAATATGTTTACTTAGTTTAATCATATTACGTAAATTGTATCCTTGTATAAACACACATATTAATGTTATAGTAGCACAACTAATTGTTAATATACTTTGTGAAATTAAAACAGCTGCTATATTTATACCAAACATAATAAGCACAATCGAAAATATAATAGCGTGTCTAAAAACATTTTTCTCATCATCAATCATCTAGATTTACCTCCTAAACTAACGGGTTCTATTTTTTTATTACGCAAATATGATGTTGTTTTCTTACTTCTAGTGTCATGTTCAACTACAAAATCTCTAGTATTACAATTATCTACTGACATTACAGATATGTAGATTCCGTGATTATCTATCCCCGTATGAATATTAACGTTATCGATTGTTATAAGTTCTTCAGGGAGTAACCTATTCCAATATTCAACAACCATTCTTTTTCCCATATTCAAAAATTCATGCATTTTCATAACCCTTTTTTCCTCCTTTATTAAGTTCTTTTATGCTTTTTTATTATATATTAAATAAAAAGAAAAGTGCAATTTATGTTACATCTTCTCTTTTAAATTATTTAATAAATTAATTTTACTATTTA
>CAYJGL010000100.1:0-4007 GCA_964369695.1 uncultured Clostridium sp. | reverse complement strand
CATTTTAAGTGTTTTTTCAATAATTAGAGAGAAATTTGCAAAAGAAGAAATCAGAACTTTAGAGTTATGACTTTATTCTTTTACTAGGACATTACTAGGACATTACTAGAATTATAGTTTAGTATTATTTATTTTTTATAATATATTTTTTTTGAGGATCTCTTGAAGATGTTCCAACCCAATCAATAATTTGCAATTCACACAATTTTTTTAATAATCTTCTTGCCGTCCTCACATCTCTTTTTATATAAGTAGCAATTTCATTAGTACTAGCGTTTACCTTTTCATGTATATATTGAACTATCATTTGCTCCATTTTATTCAAATTATTCCATTCTCCATCAATAGAATCATTTTTTAATAAAGTTTCTGCTTTTCTTTTACTTCTCATCACTATATTATTTTTCAATACTAATTTAACAGAATTATCATTCGGTGTAGTAAATTCAGGTTCATCTAAAAAGAAACTTTCCATTTCACTATATATACGCTTAACACCTTCGTTGATTTCTTTTACTAATCCCAAATCTCCTAATACTCTTGCTATTTGTGGATTTCTAGAATACCTATCATATCTCATATTTTGAATCGTTATTAGTCTTGGAAGATTTCCTGGACTAATAATTTCTAGTCTATCATCAAACATAAAAATTTTAATATAATCTCCTAGATTATTATATTCTCTATGAGTAACCGCATTTACAATACCTTCCACCCAAGCTCCTTCTGGATACTCAGGAATTTTTATAAACTTTCCATCCTCACCTAAATGATTAAATTCTCTTAATTGACTATTAACAAATTCTCTTACTTTAATAATTAATTTATATAATGGCAGACAAAATGTTTTTTTCTTTTACTATATTCAAATTTTGTCCCGTACCTAGCTCTGTACCTTCAATCTTCATTACTTTTATTTTAGCGCATTGAAAGAAAATTGTTGGATCTAATGAAAACAATAAAACTCCTGCACTGGTTAAATTATTATTTCCATCATTTTCAATTAAAAATTTTCTAGCTTTCAAAAAGTCATAATTACTAATATTCGGGTCTGGGCTAAATTTATTTTTATATAACTTTATTATTTATTACTTTTATCATTTTATCTCTCCTTAATATTTTATTATATCTTTTGTACTCCCACGAGGATGACTACTCCACTTACGGACGTTTCTTTGTTAGTTAGATTATATGTTAATTTGATTGGTTTTTCAATGATTTGGTGTGAATTTTTAAAAAGAAAAATTGTATTGTTTCTTTTGCGTGTTTTTATGTGTGTATATTTTCTATAAATTTATTTTTAATTTTTTTCGTGTGTCTTATGAAACTTTCATAATATCTCACTTTTACGATATTACTAGTTTTGTTTGCTGTGTAGAGAAACACATCAACTTCCATTTACATATAACTGACTGAGCTAAACTGTTTCACTCCTTCACATTACGGCTCGAACTCTCTTTTGTCTCCGCTTAAACCTAATCTCACAATTTCAGCTCCAAGACTAAATGCTAGCAACTTGCCAAGTCTTACTAGGTTTATACTTACTCCAAACTAGATATTATATACCGAACTGGCGCACCCTCTGCACATATTATACCGCTAACAAAATAATATGTCATTGCTTTATTTTGTATGATACTATATTAAATTTTTTTAGAGTTTGGTATACTCTAGTTGCAACTTGTCCATGACCTTTATAACTCAAATATAATCCAACATCAAATAAATCTACATTATCAACAACAATTAAATTTTCTCTTTCCATTTTCTATTTTAACTCTAATCTTATGTTTTCCGAATTTTGATTATAAGAATCTTTAAGTAATGTTTTATAATCAAAATTCACAGGTAGTATATAAAATAATTTATAACTTTCATTTAAAAAATATCTATCTCTATCTTCTTTATATAATTTATACAATTCAGCTTTGTACCACATTAAATCATTGTATATATCAGTCGCAGTTCTATTATACTTCGTTCCTAATATATAACATAATTAACTCCTAATTTTTTTGAAGTATTTTTACCCATTGCTTTCAATCTTCTATCCTTTTCCCTATGCAATCATTATCTCCCATACATTTAAATCGCCATATATTAATATTTTCATTATTCCTCATTTTTGTTAAATATATTGTTAGTTCTACACTAATATATCTTTTATATAAAAATTTGCGTTTTAGCATATTTCAACAACCACTTCTAGGTAAAACTAATCCATCCTATAATAGTTATAGTTTTGTTCTATCGTAATTTTTATTAGCGCATTTACTTAATAACTTTTCTTTTGTAACATTAGGGATTGAAATTTTGTAATCTTTTTCTAACACCCTCATTAAATTCTCTTGTTGTTCTTGAAAATTAGAAGAATTTAATGCTGTAATCATCAATCTAATTTGAATGTCTAATAATTCCTCGCTATCAAGATACTTTAAAATTTCTTTTTATGTTTTTTTAGAAATTGTCGCAATCATAAAATAACTTAAAATTATCTTTCTTACATACATTCTTAATAATTGTTCATCCTCTAAACTTATATTTCCCCTTTTATTACCATGTATATAGTGAGATCTCTTATTACATAAATCACTAATATTTTTATATATAATTTTATATTCATTTTCATTATTTTCTGATAATAATTTAGCACAATACCTAGCTAATTTTTTTGTAATATCTTCGCTATCTAAATTAAAAATAGCTTCTAAACTACTAAATATTAATACATATCTCGTAGATATTTTACTACTTTCAAAAGAGTCGTTGTAAAATTCTAGCGCTTTCTTATAATTATTATTATCTAAATTCATATAAGTTTCATAATTAAAACTAAATCTACTATTATTGGAGAAAACATATGGGTCTAAATTATAAAAGCATCTATTATCTACTAAAAAGTTTCTAACAACCTCATAACGCGCGATTATATTTTTATTTTCATCGTATATTTCAAGATTAGTCAATAAAAAACAAAGCGGAATGTTTAATTTTATTCTTAACATTTTTTCTAAATTATTAGGAATATCTAAAATTTTAGAATATTTACCGATTATTGAAATTATATTATTTTGGTTTATCTTTGTTTTATTAGACACCTCAAACTCATGAAATGTACTAGATTCAAAATATCTATATGATAATTTTTCATAATCAGTAACAAATGCAGAAAAATACCTATTTAAATCTATATCCATTCCATTCTCACTAATACTATGTTTATTATCAAAATATTTCGTATTGATATTACCAGTTTTTAATATAAATTTTTCAATTTCATATTCATCCATAGTATTTAAACCATTAACTAATATTTTATATTTTACATATATTTTTTTCATACAACACCTCTAACCTTTTTTATATTATTCCCACTTTTACTCCTCTATTAAATCCACTATAACTTTATCCAACTTTTTTATAGTCTCACAAAATCTCTTATCCTTTCATAAGGATGACTACTCCACTTACGGACGTTTCTTTGTTAAGTAAATTATATAGTATTTCGTTAGAATTTTCAATGGTTTAGGGGTTAAACTCGCAAAAAAAGGAGCAGAAAGTTTTCAAAACTTCCCCCCCGACTATTGACTTTGATCCAAATTTTTATTTACTTTGTACTTTAACCTTGTCTTTTAAATTAAATATATTTATTCTTCTAACTCTAATTCATAATAATTATTATAATTAAATACTCGATTTGTTAAATTTTTGACGCTAAATTCACCTTTCTTTATAATTATTTTATTATCTTTCGTGATTTCCTCTATATTCATTACTAACATATTATCTTTATACTCTCCAACATATAAATATTTATCATCAACTATAATGGTATTCATTTTTACTTTTTCAGTTCTTTCTTCCTCTGATAACCAACTTGATGAAATAGAATCAAACTCTATCTCATAATATGTTCCTGTTATAGGAAACAACCTACCATAGTATAATTCTACATTTATAAATATTATCCCAAAATATAATACCATTATAATTATATTTCTATATTC
>CAYJGL010000099.1:0-4180 GCA_964369695.1 uncultured Clostridium sp. | reverse complement strand
ATGGATTCAATAGAGAAGGGATAAATAAAGAAACAGGAACTAAGTATAATCTAGAAGGATATGACAGAGATGGATATGACATAGATGGATGGACTATAAATGATATAAATAAAGAAACAGGAACTAAATATAATAAATATGGATATAAGAGAGATGGATATGATAGAGATGGATGTGACATAGATGGATGGAATAGATATGGGATAAATACAAAAACAGGAACCAAGTATGATCTAGATGGATATGACATAGATGGATGGGATAGATATGGGATAAATAAAGAAACAGGAACCGAGTATGATCTAGATGGATATGACATAGATGGATGGGATAGATATGGGATAAATAAAGAAACAGGAACTAAATATAATAAATATGGATATGACATAGATGGATTCAATCAAAGAGGGATACATAAAGAAACAGGAACTAAATATAATAAATATGGATATAACAGAGATGGATTCATTCAAACTGGGCTACATAAAAAAACAGGAACTGAATATAATTTAGAAGAATGTAAAAAGAGAAAAAATAATTTAGAAAAAGAATTAAAAGAATTAGAAGAAAAAATAAAAGAATTAGAAAAACATACAGAAAGATTAGAACGATAAGGACAAAGATATTTCTAACTCATAGTAATAGATGAATATATGAAATTATAAAATATAAAATAGAACTTTATGTAATACCCGCCGATGTTTGTGGAGCAGACAATTTAGTAGGTAGAGGTGGATGGACATGGTATACAGGTCTAGGAAGTTAGTACTATAAAGCAGGAATTGAAACAATATTAGGTTTTAAAATTGAAAAAGGATATATAAAAATAGATTCAGTAATACCTAAAGAATGGAAAGAATATGAAATTAGGTATAAATGGGAAGACAATGTATACAATATTAAAATAAAAAATCCAAATGGAAAAAATAGATGTGAATTTATTAGTTTAGAAGATAAGAAAAATTTAAATGATAGTGAATTAAATAATAGATATTCTAAAATAACTTTAAATGGAATAGAAATAGATAACAAGATAAGATTAGAAAAGAGTAATAATAAGATATATAATATTGAAATTATTATGTAATTCATAAGTTGAATAATATAAAATGTGTAACAGATAGATATTTCTATTTTGTTATACATTTTTTATAGAGTGCAAAAATAACCAAACATTAAAATTCACATATATTTTTTGTGCTTTAATTTGGTTGCTAATTTTATTAATTAATCAGCTTATTAAGTTTATTATGATAGCTATAAATACAGTTAATTAGATTTGATTTGTCTAAATTAATGTTATGAATAAAGCTTTAAAAATATTAAATTTTATATTGTAAAAAGACAACAAAAACTTGACACTAAGTAGATGAAGGAATATAATTAATAAAAATAAATTTAAAGGAGAAAAATATGGAAAACAACGAAAAAAAAGAATTAGAAAAAAAAATAATAGGAGATGAAGAAAAAAAACCCGAAAATGTACGAGTTATACTTGTACCACGTTATATGACTTCGGAAGAGTTGAAAGAAGTTGGAATAATTCCTTCTGCAACAGTGGAAGCTGAATATGGAGAAAAAGTAATAGAAGGAGAACAAATTACACTAGCTCATCATACAGATAAATATAAAAATAATCCATCACCTTGTAATACTTTGGATATTCCAGTGTTAGCAGATAATAATACAATAGTAGTTAGTCATTTAGATTTAGATACATTAGGTGGTATTGCAGCATTACTTGGAAGAAAAAAAGAAGATGCAAAATTTTGGGAAGCAGCTGAGTTTATTGATTTGAATGGACCACATAATTTATTTCAGATAGGAGAAGACTCAAGAGAAAAATATGAAGCATATCAAGCGTATAACGTAAATAATAGAATTCCAAGATTTGAAGGAAATACAGATATTACAGATATTGTATTGAAACATTTGGAAATAATAGATAGAGTAATAGATAGAGATGAAACACTAATTAGTAATGGAAAAGAATGGAGTAATACAACAAAAGAAAAAATAGAACAATGTTTAGTGTTTGAAAACTCAAATGTTAGAGCTTTTAATTCACCTGAAGGAATATTTTGTTCAGCAGCATATTATTCAGAAAAACAAGGTAAAGTTATTCCAGCGACAGTTACATTAAACGGGAAATTTAAATCAGTAAGTCTAGCTATGGCAGACGGAGGTAAGGAATTTTCAGCAAAAGAAATGGTTCAAGAGTTATGGGGAAAAGAAGCAGGAGGGCATCCAGGAATTGCAGGAAGTCCAAGAGGTAAAGAAATGACAGAAGAAGATATGAAATTATTAATGCAGAAAGTTAATGAAAAATACAATGCGAAAAATTTAGAAAATGATGAGAATATTAATAGATAGTTAACATACAAAGGAGAAAAAATATTGTGAGAATACTTAAAGCTACAGATATTTTTCCAAAAATATACTCAATTAGTAACGGGGAAATAATAAAAGAAAGTAACGGTCAATTTTATAATAGACAAACAGCTGAACACATTTTAGAAAATAATATATTACCAAACGACAGTGAAATGAAAAGAATATTAGAAAATGATGAAGAGCAACTAAGCAATAAAGCAGTTAAATATTTTAGAAGTAAGTATATTACTCTTTTACCATTAGAAACTGAAAAACTGAATTTGTTATTAAAACCTATTAAAAGGTTTGAGATATTTACATTAGATGTTTTTGGTGGAAAAGTTTTTTTAACAGAAGATGTTAATTTGCCAGATGGAAAAGATGGAGAATTATATTATAGTTTTAAAATAGCTAATGAAATTTATCAAAAAATAATAGATATTCAAGATAGTTCTATAAATAATTATGAAGAAATCAAGTATCTATATGATAAAGAAATTTTAAATATAGAAAGTGAAATTTTGAAATTAAGAATAACAGACAGTGAAAATTTTAAAAAAGATGTTAACGTATATAATTTAATAAGTAGAACACCAATATATGAAAACTACCAATTGTTAAATGAAGATAAAGAATATCTTCTTAAAAAGAATAAAGAATTAACTACTATAATTTCAGAGTACAATAAAAAAATTGGAGAATTAACAATAAAGTTGCAAATTTCTTTAGAAAAAATAGAGTCAATGAAAAAGCCAAAAACTTTTATAGAAAAATTAAAGTATCTATTTAAGAATGAAAAACAATATATATTATTAGATAGTTATAAAAAAGAGTAGTTTTAATTTTAGTATTAAAAGTAAGTTTGTGTATGAAAAATCACCTAATAAAAAATAAAAATTAAAGGACACCTGACAGAGATATGACAGAGTTAAAAAACTTTGGGAAATATGCGTTTAAACCTTGACATAACAATAAAAAAATGATATTATTGTAAAAGTTTAAAAAAGATTTTAATCTGAAAGATAATAAGGGTGATTAAAATAAAAAAAGAGAAAATAGAAAATTAATTAAATAAAGCTTAGAGCCAGTTGGAAAGTAACATTTTCCGACAGCTCTTTTATTACTGTTTATCTCTAAAACTAAATTTTATTCAAAAGTTTAAATTAAAAAAAGAAGAATTGGGTATATATAATCCTTGAAATATATTAAAAGGCAGGTTAATATATTTTAAGATAAATTAAATATATGTTAAGAAGAACTTTTTTTAAATAAATTTCGAAGCTCATGTCGTAAAGACATTTATTCTGCTAAAATAATTTAATAGGAGTGATTTTTTTGAAATTAAAAGAAGTTCATTATGAGAAAGCATCTCGTAAAGATTTTGCAAGAGTAGGAGACTACGTAGAAATGCCAAACTTAATCAAAGTACAAAAAGATTCTTATGATTGGTTTGTAGAAGAAGGTTTAGGAGATGTATTAAAAGATATATCGCCAATAGAAGATTATTCAGGAAATTTAGTACTTGAATTTTTTGATTATTACATGGAAGACAAAACTAAATATTCAATGGAAGAATCAAAAGAAAGAGACGCTACATATTCAACAAGACTACATGTAAAAGTAAGATTGATAAATCGTGAAACTGGAGAAATAAAAGAACAAGAAATTTACTTAGGTGATTTCCCTTTAATGACAGACAGTGGTACATTTATAATCAATGGAGCTGAAAGGGTTGTAGTAAGTCAGTTAGTACGTTCACCAGGATGTTACTATACTGAAGAATTCGACCAAAAAACAGGTAAGAAAA
>CAYJGL010000098.1:0-4294 GCA_964369695.1 uncultured Clostridium sp. | reverse complement strand
CTGACCCCAGGCTTAGAAGGCCTGTGCTCTATCCAACTGAGCTACTGACCCATTTATTAAGACAATAAATATAATAACATCAAAGGACATATATGTCAATAAAAAATGACAAAATATTTAAAAAATCTTGTAATTATGTATTTTTCCATTCTAACACATATTCTTTTTGATTTGTACTATGATCAACTTGTATTCCTATATTCTTAAATCCCATTCTTAACATAAATACTAATCCGTCAGTATTATTTTCGTATATATTCATATTTAATGTATCATTTCTTTCTTTACAATTGTTTATAAGTTTTCTTCCTATACCTTTATTTAAATATTCTTCTTTTACTATAATTGCTAAAATTCTATTATTAGCAATACTAATAAATCCCTTTATCTCATTATCTTCTTCGTAAACGTATGTACGATATGTAAATATATTATCTTTCATTTTATTAAATCTTTCTAACCAGAAATCTCTTTCAATAAAATTGTTAACTCTAAAATTCGCCTTCATCCACATAGTCAAAATTTTAGTTTCATCTTTTAGCTTAATTTTTCTAATCATAAAAGCTCCTTTATTTCAATTTTTTATTTATTTTTTTCAATACAAATTCATTTATACTA
This sequence comes from uncultured Clostridium sp., assembly GCA_964369695.1. Classification (GTDB taxonomy): domain Bacteria; phylum Bacillota; class Clostridia; order TANB77; family CAG-508; genus CAG-269. Next base: position 3,676 of record CAYJGL010000098.1, on the reverse strand, counting down.
ATTATTTTTTCCTTTATAGCAGATATACTTTGACTTTCTTCTATTATATTATTTATATATTCAGAATATTCTTTTACTATATATTTAAGTTCATTTTTTTCCATTTTATTTAATATACTAATTTTACCATTATTGTATCTTAACTGTTCTTTTTCTAAATTTTTCAATTCAATATTTGATAATTCTTTTATTGAATAATAATCTCCATAATTAACACATGCTATTATTTGTTCTAAAAATCTTTTGTATTCGTTGTTCGACTTCATTATCCACCTTTTTCCTGCATATTTGTATTCTTTTTTTGCAAAATATTATTATATCTAACTTTTTGTTGTACTAAACTTTTATAAACAATAACACATTTTTCTTAGCATTACAAGTTTTCACATTTTTATAATTTAATATTTAAACATACCATATCATAGTTTTAATGTGTTTAATATCACTTTTTCCACTGTTATACTGTTACTATACTAAATTATATCTGGAGGTATTTATGAGTTCTAATACAAATATTGAAATCTATAAAGATTTAGGTGCTAAATTAAAAAAGTTTCGTATTCAAAATAATTTAACACAAGACCAATTATCTGAAAAATTAGGTATTTCGTTAAAGTATATATCTAGAATTGAAAATGGTATTAATGGAATAAAAACTCAAACATTAATAAATTATATAAATATTTTAGGTTTTACTCCTAATCTTCTTTACAAAGATCTTATAACAAATAGTGAAATTTTAGTTGATTTAGAAATTTCTGAAAAGATTTCTAAACTTTCACCTAGTAAAAAAGAATTTGTAAAATCATTTATAGATTTATTAGATGATGTTTAATATATTATATAACTATATTTAAAAAGTGGCTAAGCCACTTTTTATTCATTCCAAAAAGCTTTATACATTTTAAAAGCTTGATATATATCATATTTACTTGTTACTTCATAAGGAGCATGCATAGAAAGAACAGGAACTCCACAATCAATAACATCTGCACCTTTATTAGCTAGTATATATGCGATAGTACCACCACCACCAATATCTACTTTCCCTAATTCTGATAATTGATATTTAATATTATTCTTTTCAAAAATATTTCTAACCCATGCTACATATTCAGCATTAGCATCTGATGCTCCGGATTTACCCCTTGCACCTGTATATTTGACAAGTGCCATTCCACAACCTAAAAATCCTGCATTATTTTTTTCTGAAACATTAGCATATATTGGGTCAAATCCCGCATCAACATCTGATGATAACATTTTTGAAAAACAAAACACTTTATCCAAAAGGTTTGGTTTGTTTATATTTAATTTATTTAATATTTCTGATACAAAGAAATCAAACATATGTGATTCCATTCCGGTATTCCCCATACTACCAACTTCTTCTTTATCTGATAATATACATACTGCCGTATTTTTAACATTTTCTAGCTCCATCATAGCTGCAAGGGAAGTATATGCACAAACACTATCATCTTGACCATAAGCTGCAACCATACTTCTATCAAATCCTAAACTTTTAGCCATAAATGCTGGTACTAGTTCGATTTCAGAACTATTAAAATCTATCTCTGTTATTCCGTATTTTTCATTTAATATATTTAATATATTTAATTTAACTTTTTCAGATACTTTTGAATCATCATATGGTATACTTCCTACCAATACATTTAAATCTTCACCATTTATTGCTGTTCTTAACTTTTTATCCATTTGCTCTTGAGCTAAATGTGGTAATAAATCTGTTATTGTGAATATTGGATCATTATCATCTTCACCTACATTTATTTCTACTTTTTCTCCATTTGCTTTCACAACAACTCCATGCATACTAAGTGGTATTGCAGTCCATTGATATTTTTTTATTCCACCGTAATAGTGTGTTTTAAAATATGCAAATCCACCATCTTCGTATACTGGATTTGGTTTTAAATCTAATCTTGGTGAATCAACATGTGATCCTATCATATGGAGTCCATTCTCGATTGGCTCTTCACCTATTATTGCTAAATACATACTTTTTTCTCTATTAATAAAAAATACTTTATCTCCTGTTTTTAATGTTTCAAATTCAATTATATCTCTAAACCCATTAGATTCGGCTAGTTTTCTAGCTTCTTTTATAAATTCTCTTTCTGTTTTTGTTTTGTTTAAAAATTCAATATATCTTTCTGACAAACTGAAAACTTCTTGTTTTTCTGCTTCAGATATGTTTTCCCATCCATTTTTTTTTGTATTAAATAATTTTTCTTTTAGTTCTTCTCCCATTTTTTCCTCCTTAATTTTTTTTAATTATATCATTATCTTTTTTATTTTTCCAGTTTTTTTATTTTTTATTCTAAATATTATATTTAATAAAGTTTTAATTTTATAAAAAGACTAATTTATCAATGTTTTTTGTATTTTTTATTGACTTTATATATTTTTTTTGCTACAATTCCATTAATAAATCATATATTTATATGTTTTATTTTGTTTACTAGAACTAGATTTCTTCAACAGCAATCTAGTTCATTTTATTTATAAAAGAGGTTTATATGAATATATTAGATATTTCAATTATTATATTTATTCTTATGGAATTATCAAATGTTTTTATTTTATATTTTGCACAAGATTTCAAATATGGTAATGGTGTTTCAGTCTTTAATGATTGGCATAAGTCAAAAAATGATGATGATATGCATTTATTTGCAAAATATATGACTTTTTGGGTTGCAGGAACTAAACTTATTTTCATCGTTTTACTTTTAGTAATTTTATTTGTCGGTAATGAGACAACTAAAGTTTGGGGTGTTATTGTTATGATTTTATCCATTGCTACTTACTTTTGGAAACTTCATCCTATTATGAAAAAACTAGATGAAAAAAATAGAATAACACCAAAAGGTTATTCTAAATCTCTATTTTTAATGATTTGTGGTTTTATACTTATGTTTTCCATAGCACTTATATTACATTTATTTTTATAATTTTTGTACTTTTAAAGAGAAAATACTTATTTGTTTTCTCTTTCTTTTTTTATTTTTTTCAAAGTATTAATTACACATTCTTCTATTTCAGCTAAACAACTTCTATATGTATCAATATCATATCCCCACGGATCTTTAATATCTATTTTATCATGATATTCTCTATTGTATTTAATGTATTCTTTCATTGTATATACTTTTTCTTTTAAGTCACAATACATATTTATAACTGACTCTTTATGTTTTTTTGTAGCACAAAATATAATGTCCATTTCTTTTATATCTGAATCTTTTATATTTGTTGCTTTATGCTGGTTCATATCAACATCAAACTCTTCTTTTATAACTGACTTAGCTTCCCATGTGGGTACATCTCCATTATATGCTTGTACACCACATGAAAATACTTCTATGTCATCTATTTCCATATCTTTGGCTTTTTTTATTGTTAGATGATGTGCCATTGCACTTCTACAAATATTACCTGTACATATATACATTATTTTCATATTAATTACCTTTTCTTTCTTACTATATTAACCTTTAATTAATTTATCTCTACCGCCATTTTAATTATTTATTACTTTTACTTAGGAATTTAATAACCATTCTAATACATTTTTCTTTTTTATACCTTCATAATCTGAATCTAATGTATTATCCATTGTTAATATTGTTTTAGGGTAGTTATCTTTTAT
>CAYJGL010000097.1:0-4299 GCA_964369695.1 uncultured Clostridium sp. | reverse complement strand
GAGTTAGAAAAGTTCGAGAATCCCTTAATGAAACAAGGGAACAATTTTGTGAAAGGATAGAAATATCAAATAATCATCTTGGAAAAATAGAGCGTGGTGAATCTACTATTACAAAAAATATTATAGAAAATCTAGTACTTAAAACTGGAGTTAGTGCTGACTATATACTATTTGGAACTAATACTAAAAAAAGCTCTAGTATTAAAGAAAGAATTATACGAATATTAGAAATAAGTACATCACGAGAATTAAAGATATTTTTCAACTTATTATGCAGTTTAAAAGATTATACAAAGTATAAAGATATAATTGGTAGATAAAAGAAATTTATTATAATATATAAAAATTTTTTAAATGTTTTATTTAAAATTAAAGAATAATGTGATATACTTTTAATTGATCAAGTAACAAAAAATAAATTGAGAATAGGTATATGTTTAAACAATAAAGGAGTATAATTTAATGAAAAAAATAGAGAAAATAAAAGCAGTTTCATTATTTGCAAGTGCTGGAATTGCTGAATTTGGTTTTAAAAAATCTAATATAGATATAGTTCTTGCTAATGAATTATTACCAGTAAGAATGGATGTTCATAAGTTTTGGCATCCAACCACAAAAACAGTTTGCGGAGATATAACAGAAGAAGATATCAAAGAAAATATTATAAATATATGTAAAAAAGAAAAAGTTAATTTTGTATTTGCAACTCCACCATGCCAAGGAATTTCTTTAATAGGTAAAAATAAAACAAATGATCAAATGCTAGCAGATAAAAGGAATTTTTTAATTTTTCATACTTTTGATATAATAGATGCAGTCAATCCCGATTGTGTACTAATCGAAAATGTTGCACGATTTTTTAAAATTAAATTTTTTATTGATGATGAATATTTAACTATTGAACAGATTATTAGGGGAAAATACGAAAAACAGTATAATCTAGATTTTAGTATTTTTAATGCAAAAGATTATGGAGTACCGCAACATAGAGAAAGAGCAATAATTAGAATGTGGAAAAAAGGATATAATTGGAATAATCCTAAAAAAGAAAATGTAATAAACTTAGAAGAAGCTATTGGTGATTTGCCATCATTAGAATCTGGTCAAAAATCAAAAATTAAAAACCATAATGCTAGAATACATATTCAAAGACATATAGACTGCTTAAAACATACACCTACTGGTCATTCTGCATTTGAAAACGAAATTCATTATCCAAAATGTGAAAAAACAGGTCGACGATTAAAAGGTTATGCAGCAACTTATAAAAGAATGAGTTGGGATAAACCGGCTCCAACAATAACAATGAGAAATGATTGCATTTCATCTCAAAGTAATGTACACCCTGGTAGATTACTTTCGGATGGTACATATTCAGATTGTAGAGTTTTAACAATGAGAGAATTACTAATTTTAAGTAGTCTAAACCCCGACTTAGATTTACCAATGTTTGCTTCAGATATTCAAATCCGCCATATGATTGGTGAGGCTGTACCACCAAGGCTTATAGAGGTTATTATAAGGGGGTTAGAAAATGAAAAAAATTAACGGAGCATCTTTATTTGCCTGTGCAGGAATTGGTGAATATTACTTTGATAAATTAGGAATCGATATAAAAGTTGCTAATGAATTATTGCCTAAAAGATGTGATTTATATAAATTTTTTCACCCAAATAGCAATATTATTTGTGGGGATATTACAAAGGATGAAATATTTAAACAGATAGATTATGAGATTAAAAAAAATAATTGTAAATTTTTAATTGCAACTCCTCCTTGTCAAGGCATGAGTACATTAGGGAAAAAAGATTATATTGAAGATGAAAGAAATTATTTATTTAGATATGTAATTGAAATCATTAAGAGAAATGATTTTGATTATATTCTATTTGAAAATGTAACAAAATTTTTAAGGATCAAATTACCATATAAAACTAAAACTTTAAAAATCACAGAAATATTAGCTATTGAATTAGGAGATAATTATCAAATTGAAAGTATGGAATTAAATGCAATGAACTATGGTGTACCTCAAAGTAGACCCAGGGCATTTATAAAAATATTTAAAAAAAGTTTAAAGTGGAGCAATCCAATTATAAGTCCTAAAATAACATTGAAAGATGCTATCAGTCATTTACCATCTTTAGAGTCAGGTGAAAAAAGTAATTTAAAATGGCATTTTGCTAAAATTCATAATGAACGAGAAATTTTAGCAGCTAAACATACATATGAAGGTCAATCTGCTATTGCTAATACTGTATATTATCCCAAAAAAGAAAACGGAGATAGAATAAAAGGTTTTCATAACACATACAAGCGTATGAAATGGAACGAACCTGCTCCCACAAGAGCAATGAATAATGGCAATATGGGTGGAACAAATAATATTCATCCTGGTAAAATCAAGCCTGATGGAACTGTATCTGATGCAAGAGTTTTAACATTAAGAGAATTGTTTATAGTTTCATCGTTACCAGAAGATATAAACTTACCAACTTGGTGTACTGATACATTAATTAGAACAGTCATAGGGGAAGCAATACCGCCAATGTTTAGTTATAAAATATTAGAAGGGATGGAATGTTTGAAATGATTGAATTAAAAAGAGAAAAACAAAATAAATGGATCTTTCAAAAAAATATAAGTTCTAGCAATTTGATTGAATCTTATTTAGATGTTTTGAATGAAACTAAAGACATAAATAAAGAAATAATAATCGAACAGTTAAAAGATGCAGGTACTTACAATGGTCGTAGTTATAAAGGTTCCTTAAATACAATGGGGGTTAGATTTAGTCAAATGTGTTTTTATATGTTTGGGTATAAAAATAATAGTAGTACTTTTATACCTAGTCAAACAACAATTAATATACTAAAAAAAAATAATTCTAAAGAAAAAAACATGCTAATAAATTTATTTTCAATTCAATATCCACACCCATATAGTAAAACATCATCTGAAATTAGCATCTATGCTGGGAGATTATTAATTAAGCTTTTACGAGAAGAATGTTTAGATTATAAACTCTATATAGATGAAATGATTTATTTTCTTCCATTTGTTAATAAATGTAATAATGAAATGTATACACATTTAATAGATAGCATCAAAGAGTACAGAAATTTATCATATGATGATAAGAAAAATTTATTTGAACTAACTGAAGATTGGGAATCTTTATATGCAAATTGTTTACATGAATTTTATTATTATTTTAGCAAAATATTTAATAATTTTGATGTTATCGAAATAGTTCCAGACATAAAGCACAATAACGGGAAAATTTTTCGTTTTAGACATGGAAATGTTCAAAAACACACAACATACAGAACTGATAAAGTTTGCAAAGAACGCAAATGTTCAGGTTTTATTAAATTAAATGATCGCTTGGTCAGAGATGCTGATAATTTATTAAAAAATTACAGTCCTTTTGATACACCAACTTCATTATCAGATGAAAGTATATTCTCTAAGCAAGATTGGATTCATGACCTGTATGAAATAGAACTTTTGAAATATTTAAGTGTGGTATTTCCTGATTATAGTGTACAAAGAGATATAATCAATAGTATTGCAGAAATGCAATATCTGTCAAGATATTGTTCTATAGATGGAAAAGACTTTGAGGTATCATTAAAACCAGTAATTGAATTATTTCGTGAAAATTTAAATGTTGAATTAATAAGTGGTTCGGGAGATACAGATTTGTTGTGTGTCTTTGATGATACCGCAAGAAATAAACAGGATTATAAAATAAATATTGAAGCTAAATCTAGAAACTCAGCAAATAATATGAATGTAATGAGAATCAAGCGTCATTTAGAAATACATTCTTCTAAATACTGTATAATTGTTGCTCCAAGATTTTCAAGAGGAAACGATTTAGACATATCCAATATGAATATGGTTTCTATAACTGCAGATGCTTTAGGAAGGTATTGTTCTAAGGAATGTCTATCGTCTAATGATGGTAAAGCTGATTTTAATGAAATCAACGCACTAATAGAAGACAACCTTGGAAAAAATATAACTCTACTAGTAGATTCAATTATAGAAAGAAAATATGGATTTTGATATAGATTCTAGAATTATGAAAAATTCAAAATTATATATCCATATTTTACAAAAATTAGTTAATACGTATAAGTTATTATATATCTGATTTCTAAATAAAAAGAGGTTTGTTTATACTTAGATAACTCTATTTATATAAAACAATACTTTTTTATAATTATCTGTTACTTTTATAATCTATTTGCTAAACTTATTAAATCTTCTTTTTTAGTAACTAAATATGCT
>CAYJGL010000096.1:0-4393 GCA_964369695.1 uncultured Clostridium sp. | reverse complement strand
ATTGATATTTTACCATTGTATGCTAAACATTTTATTATTTTATCTTTCAATTATCATTTTCTCCATTTTTCTTTTATTTTTTAATACTTTTAATCTTATTACTTAATATTCGTTATTACTGTTTGCTATCTATGATTTATATAATATTTTCTTTTTTTAATACTTCTAATATAATATTTTCTTTTTCTGTATTATTATATTCATCAACTTTCATATTTTGTAAATTTTTTAATAATTCTTCAAAGTGATCTATATTATCACATAATTTAATATAATTCAAAGCTTTTAACCATGTATTATATGATTCTTCTAATTTATAATTAAAATTATTTAATATTATACAAGGTGTTTGTGTAATTACAGAAAATATCACACCATGCAATCTATCTGTAATTACAATTTTTGCTTTTTGACATTGCTTTATTTTATTTATTATTATTTTTTGTCTTATCATATCATTTAAATTATTAATCCCTGTATTTGCTATTGTATCAGATACAATTATGTTTCCTGTTTTGTCTTTTAATATTTTTCTTATTTTATCTACGTGATTTTTTTCTATTTTTTTTTCTATATCATTTCTTAATAATAATAGTACATTTTTTCTTTCTATATTTTTTATATATTTTTCTGTCATTACTATATCTGGAGTTAAATATATTCTAGCGTTTACAAAGTGTTTTTTCATTATTTCAAATGATTTAGTTTCTCTTGCTAATAATATTAAATTTTTGTGATTATTATATATTTTTTTTGATATTTCTAATTCATTTTTACCATCATCATTATTTTCAAAATATGTTGTTTGTGGAAAACTTATTATAGTATTATTTGGATATGTCTGAATTACCTTTCTTCTTCCATATTCAATCCATTTATATAAATTTCCTATATTCCCTCCTCCATGTATAAATATTATATCTTCATCATTTATATCATTTTTTGCATTTATCGCTACTTGTTCAAAATTTTCTTCTGAATATAGTTTTATTTCATATCCCCTAAAATTGTTTCTTAAAAATTTAATCTCTGCATCTACTATTGCTGCATCACCTATATTATTATGAGCTGGTATCCCCATTATTATTATTTTTTTCATTTTATTCCTCATATTTTTCTATTATTTTATTTTTCATATATTTTTTTCTTTTTTAATTAAGAACTTTAATAGTTCTTTTTTATCCTCATCAAGATTACTATCTATAAATTTTTCATTATAATTATACATCTCTTTTATATCTTTTATTTCTGTTTCTATTTCTTTCAAAATACCAGTATAGCCTAAATCTAAACCTGTTTTATATATTGACATAAGTATTTTTATATATCCATAAGTATTATATTCTTGTATGTTTTCTATTTTTAATATTTTATATCTCTCCCTTATAATTTCTATACAATCAGAGAGTGTTTTTTCACTAGCTAAATTCACTATACTATCTTCCCTAATTACATAATTATATTTTACATTATTTCCCAACACCATTTTATTAATTTTACTAAATACTTTATATTGAATTGCTATGTCCTCATAGTTTTTTCTTACTGGAAATTGTACATCATCAAATAATTCTTTTTTATATAGTTTGTCCCATACATAATTTTGAATTTTATAATCTAATAATATTTCTTTTAAAGCATCTTCTTTGTTGTATATTTTTACACTATTATCGTTATTATTATATGATTTTTTTTCTTCGTATTCTGTATATACATTATCTTTTATTTTTATTTTTCTATAATTAATTTTGGATATGTCTGCATTATTTTGCTCCATTAAATTTACTAAAGTACTATATGTATCTTTATCAACATAATCATCACTGTCTAAAAATGCTAAATATCGTCCTGTTGCCATCTTCACTCCAGTATTTCTTGCATCTGACAATCCTCCATTTTTTTGATTAATTAATTTAATCCTTTTGTCTAATTTTGCATATTTGTTACAAATTTCATAAGAGTTATCTTGTGTTCCATCATTTACAATTATTATTTCTAAATTCTTATAATCCTGATTTATTACACTTTCTAAACATCTACATATATATTTCTCAACATTATATACTGGTATTATAATACTTACTTTCTTTTTCATTATTTTCCCCTATCTCATTGCTATCTGTATATTGTGTATTAGCTTTTCCTATGCTTTCAAATTTAATATCTATCTTTTTCATTATTTTCCCATACCTTGTTGCTATCTATATATTGTGTATCTGCTTTTCTTATAATTTCAAATTTACCATCTATAGATTCTACTATATTTATTGCACAATTTTTCTGTTGATATTCTAATCTCTGTTCTCCAAAAGTTATATCATCAATTTTTCTTAGAAACGCCTCAATTGCTACTCCATGTGAACATATTAAAATAGTTTTTCCTTTATTGTTTTGAGCTATTTTTTTTATTTGATCAAACATTCTATTTTGTGTTTGAATTGTAGTTTCTTGCTTCTCTATTCCTTCTATCATATTTGTTTTTATTTGATTTTGCTTGATATGAGGATTGATTTTATTTACTTTTTCCCATTTCCACCCATCATAAATACCAAAGTACATTTCACACAATTCTTCCAATTTAATTATTTTTATTTTATTTTTTATTGCAAGACTTTCAACTGTTTTTGTAGTTCTCTCTGATGTACTTGTGTATACTTTATCAAATTCAACTTCTTTTAATTCGTCATGTAATTTTTCTACTGTTTTTTTACCATTTACTGATAATTCATAGTCCTCTCTACCTGTTAAACGTTTTTCTATATTTCCTACAGTTTCAGCATGCCTTATAATATATATTTTTACTCTTTCATTTTCTTTATATTCTTTGTGATTACACAGAAATGTTGTTTCGCTTTTCATTATTTTCTACTTCCTTCTTTTTTACTCATATTCTAATCTTTTTTTCTATCATTAAAAACATAATTTCTTTTAGGTATACTTATATTTGTTGTTCTTTTTTCTAATACATCTAAAATTATATCTAATCTCATTGGAATACTTAAAGTTTCATTTTTTATAAAACTTAATAAATACGGTTTCAGTTCTTCTGGTGTTTCTTCATATAATTCCATTAAATAATATAGCATTTTATACATATCTTTACATCTTTTTATATTAGGTGTAGACATAATACTTCCCGTTCTATTTTTATAATAATTATAAATTGGAAAACTACCATATGTTGTATTTTTTGCTTTTATTGTTGCTTTAATAGAATATACCATATCTTCATAGTACATTCCTTTTATAAATTTCAACTTATTTACTTTTAAAAATTTTTTGTTCCAAACCTTTGTAACTACTCCAAAGAACATATCGCACGCTATTCTTGCTTTTTGTGTTGAGTTTTCTTCGTTTGGTAAATACATTTTATTGTCTCCACCAACATATTGAATTCCAAAATATAATATATCATATGTATTTTCACCTATAACTTTATCTATTTTTATTAAGGTATCTTTTTCATATAAGGTATCATCACCATCTAAATACATTATATATTCGCCTTTTGCTTTAGATACTCCTAAATTTCTTGATTGGCTTAGCCCTAAATTTTTTTTATTCTTATATATATTTATTTTATCTGATTTATTTTTATATTTTTCTGCTATTTTTAAAGTTTTATCATAAGATGCATCATCTACAATAATTAATTCAAAGTCATTATATTTTTGAGACAATACACTTTTTATAGCTGTTTCTATGTATTGTTCTACATTATATACACACATAATTATTGAAAATTTAATCTTGTTACTTTTATTGTTTTGAACACGCATATTTCCTCCTATTTAAATAATTTTTTATTTTTTAATACTAAATCTCCTTTACAGGAGTACTATTATCTATAGACTTTAATTCTTTAATATGTTTTTTGTAATTATTAATATAATCTAAGTATAAACTTTCATTTAATTGTTCATATGGATATCCCTTATATTCTCTCCATAATTTTCTATTATAATTAGCTCTTATTGGTTTTATTAGTTCAATTTGTTTTGTAAAATCATATTCTCCGACTTTAAGTATAAGTATATTTATATACTGTTATTAGAACAATTAATAATATCACTAACACTGCTACTAAATTTTTCTCATCATCATTTCCCCTTTTAATATTTTTCCTTTATCTCTTATTGATTTTATCATATTTTTTCAGAAATTACTAGTATCTATGACAGCAAACGCAAAAAAGATGTATAAATACCAATGACATAAAAAAATTATATACATTTAAATCTATATAAATCTAAATTAGACAAATTTAAATACGCTAATAGCATTAATATCACTTTTGTTAATGCAATTTAACGTATTTTGTTTTAACATAGGCAAATATCTACTTACTCTCTCTAAACCCATCTTTTTCATTACCACAAACAGGACAAGTCCA
>CAYJGL010000095.1:0-4555 GCA_964369695.1 uncultured Clostridium sp. | reverse complement strand
TGGTACCCAGGACATATGGCAAAAACTAAAAGACAAATAGAGGAAGATTTAAAATTAATAGATATAGTAGTGGAATTATTAGATGCAAGAATACCACTTGCTAGTCAAAATCCAATAATAAGTTCAATGATAAAAGGAAAAAAACATATAATTGTTTTAAATAAATGTGATTTATCAGATGATACTCAAAATAAAAAATGGATAACATATTTTGAGAAAAAAGGTATAAAAGCAGTATTAACAGATTCGCACACAGGAAAAGGAATAGAAGATTGTATTAGACAAATTGAAAATGAAATGAAAGAATTCTTAGAAGGTTATGCAGAAAAAGGAAGAACAGGAAGAAAGATAAGAGCAATAATTCTAGGAATACCAAATGTAGGGAAATCTTCATTTATTAACCGTATATCAAAAAAAGCAATAACAGGAGTAGGTAATAAACCTGGAGTAACAAGACAAAAACAATGGATAAGGATAAATGAAAAAATAGAATTAATGGATACACCAGGAGTATTATGGCCAAAATTTGAAAGTCAAGAAGTTGCACTTAATCTAGCATTTACAGGAACAATAAAAGAAGAAATATTGGATAGAACAGAAATAGCATATGAATTAATAAAATTTTTAGTTGAAAACTATAAAGAAAGAATATCAGAAAGATTTAAAATTGAAGAAGTTAGAATAGAAGAAATATTAAATCAAGAACAATCAAAAAATATGAATATATATGAAGTTATGCAAGAAATAGGAAAAAAACGTGGGTGCATAATGTCAGGTGGGAATATAGATGATGAGAAAACAGCTAAAATAATATTAGATGAATTCAAAAACGGTAAATTAGGTAAAATAACTATTGAAATTATATAAATCAAGTAGTATAATATCAATGAAAATGAATTAAACTTAAATTTTAACATATAAGATTTGAGTTTAATTTAAATTTAAATAGAGGAGTAAGATTTGGAACATTTAGATGACTTTATAAAAATAAATATAGAAAAACAAGATGTATACGCTATGGCACCACTAAATTTAGCATATATAGGTGATGCAGTATACGATTTATATATAAGAAATACATTAGTAAATACAACAATGTTAAATCCACACAAGCTTCATGTAGAAGCAACCACATTTGTTAAAGCAAAGAGTCAAGCAGAATTATTAGAAAAAATTTATGATAAATTAAATGATGATGAAAAAGATATTGTAAGACGAGGCAGAAATGCAAAAAATAATCATTTACCAAAAAATGTAAGTATACACGAATACATGCATGCAACAGCATTTGAAGCATTAATAGGATTCTTATATTTAACAAAACAATTTACAAGACTATCAGAACTTTTAGAATAAGATAATTGGCCCATTGGTCAAGCGGTTAAGACGCCACCCTCTCAAGGTGGAATCATGGGTTCGATTCCCGTATGGGTCACCAATATAAAAAATGGATAAAATTTGTAAAATTGAATACAATAAGAAAAAATAAAAAGAAAAACAAAGGAGATAAAATAGTGCAAGAAAATAAAAGAATATGGTTTAATAAAGATGTAGAAGAAGTAAAAAGTATATTAAATACAGATATTGAAAAAGGTTTAGATACAAAAGAAGTCGAAAAAAGAAAAGAAAAATATGGATTGAATGAACTAAAACAAGCTAAAAAGAAAACATTATTTCAAAGATTTTTAGATCAATTTAAAGACTTTTCAATTATAGTATTAATAATTGCAGCAATTGTATCTGGGTTTGTTGGAGTAGCTGAAGGTGAAGGGATAACAGATACAATAATAATAATGATAGTAGTATTGTTAAATGCAATAATAGGTGTATCACAAGAAGCAAGAGCAGAAAAATCATTAGAAGCACTTCAAAAATTAACAGACCATGCATCAAAAGTTTTAAGAAATGGTGAAGTAATAGTAATTCCAGCAAAAGAATTAGTTCCAGGAGATGTAGTAGTTTTAGATACAGGAGACTATATACCAGCAGATTTAAGACTTGTAGAAGCAATTAATTTAAAATCACAAGAATCGTCATTGACAGGTGAATCAGTACCAGTAGAAAAGAATGTAAACAAAATAGATGGAATTGAGATAGGTGTTGGAGATAGATTGAATATGCTATTTTCGTCAAGCTTAATTACGTATGGTAGAGGTAAAGGAATAGTTGTAGAAACAGGAATGACTACTGAAGTTGGTAAAATAGCAGGAATGATAAATAGTGCAGAAGAACAACAAACACCATTACAAATAAAATTAAACAAATTAGGAAAAACATTAGGAATAGCAGCAATAACAATATGTATATTAATATTCATAATAGGACTTGTTCAAGGCAGAGAACCTATTCATATGTTTATGACAGCAGTATCACTTGCAGTTGCAGCAATTCCAGAAGGATTAGCAGCAGTATCAACAATTGTACTTGCAATTGGTGTACAAAAAATGGTTAAGAAAAATGCTATAATCAAAAAACTACCAGCAGTTGAAACATTAGGAAGTGCAACGGTTATATGTTCAGATAAAACAGGAACATTAACACAAAATAAAATGACAGTACAAAAACTATTTATAAATGATGTTATAAAAGATATGAAAGAAATTACTGAGATAAACAGTGATATAGAAAAATTAGTATATGCAAATATGCTATGTAATGATACAAAAATTTCAAAAGATGGTAACTTAACAGGTGACCCAACTGAAACAGCATTAGTCGACATGGGATTTAGATTGAAATTTCAAAAATCGTTGATAGATAACACAAAAAGAGTTGATGAAATACCATTTGATTCAGATAGAAAACTAATGACAGTAGTAACTGAAGCAGATGGGAAATATATTGTATATACAAAAGGTGGAGTTGATGAATTATTAAGAAATTGTACTTCATATACTGTTAATGGTGAAATAAAATATGATTTAGAAAATTATGCTAAATGGATAAGAACAAATAATGAAAATATGGCAAAAGAAGCTTTAAGAGTTTTAGGAGCAGGATATAAAGTACTTGACTATATGCCAAGTAAAGAAGAATTAGAAAAAGATTTAGTATTTATTGGAATGGTAGGTATGATTGACCCACCTAGAGAAGAAGCTAAAAAAGCAGTAGAAAAATGTAAAACAGCAGGTATTAAAACTATTATGATAACAGGTGATCATAAAGTTACAGCAACAGCAATAGCTAAGAAGTTAGGTATATTGCAAAATGAAAATGAAGCTATAACAGGATTAGAGCTTGAAAAAATGTCAGATAAAGACTTAATTAAAAATGTTAAAAAATATTCAGTTTATGCAAGGGTATCTCCAGAACATAAAGTTAGAATAGTAAAAGCGTGGCAAAAGAATAAAGAAGTTGTTGCAATGACAGGTGATGGAGTAAATGATTCACCAGCACTTAAGACTTCTGATATAGGTTGTGCAATGGGAATAGTAGGTACAGATGTTGCAAAAGAAGCGGCAGATGTAATATTAACAGATGATAATTTTGCAACAATAGTAACAGCAGTAGAAGAAGGTAGACGTATTTATGATAATATACTAAAAGTTATTCAATTTCTACTTTCAAGTAATGTTGGAGAAATAGTAGTACTATTGTTAGCAACATTATTTGCTCCAATAATAGCAAGTGCATTTGGTATAGCAGATGCAACGCAAATAGAAATATTACTTCCAATTCATATATTATGGGTAAACTTAGTAACAGATTCACTTCCAGCATTAGCATTAGCATTTGATCCGGCAAATAAAGATATAATGAATAGAAAACCAGCTAAACCTGGTAAAGGTGTATTTACAAAAGGTATGACATGGAGAGTCCTATATCAAGGTATAATGGTAGGAATATTGACATTATCAGCATTTTTAATAGGGTTAGCAACTACGACAGAAGCATTACCAGGATTAACATTAGATCAAAGTAAAATAGAAGTAGGGCAAGCAATGGCATTTGTAACTTTAGCCTTATCTGAACTTGTACATGTATTTAATGTAAGGAATAATCAAAAATCACTTTTCCAAACAAAAGTATTTAATAATGGGAAATTGCTATTAGCAGTATTTGGATCAGCAATACTTATGCTATTAATAATTACAGTACCATTCTTAAAAGAAGTATTTGGAATACCAATGTTAACAACAGGAAATTTACTTGAATTGGTAGGATTAATATTTGCGCCAATATTAATAGTAGAACTATTCAAATTCTTTAAAATTAATACAGTAAAAGATGAAAAATAGATATAAATGTAATGGAAATGAAATATATCTGTAATCAAATTGAAAAGAAAATGTAATTAAATTGTAATTGACATTTGTAGGATTTAAATATAGAATACAGATAACAACAGAAGATAGAAAAACAAAAGAAAAAATTAAAATACAAAAGATTAATTAAAAGAATTACAAAAGATAAAATAGAGTTGAACTTTAGTTCAGCTCTATTTTAAAGTATACGAAAATGTAATGATATTGTAATGAAAATGTAACAAAAATGACTCATAAAATGTAGTGATTTTTGTTTTTTTTTGTTGTATAATAATTATATATGTTTAAAT
>CAYJGL010000094.1:0-4752 GCA_964369695.1 uncultured Clostridium sp. | reverse complement strand
GTGTACCAGCTAGATTTAATAGCTATCCACATTATTTAGACAAAGTGTTGATAAAAATAACTGAAATCAAAGAAGATAAGAAATTAGTTTATGGATATTTGGTAAGGGTAATATAAAAGCACATGTAATTTGAATACATATGCTCACAACCTGACCTTATATAAAATAATACTAGAATTTATACAAAATGTTTGTTTGCTATTGATTTATTTGCAAATTAATAGTATTATTCTATTATAAGATGAGGGAACAGAAATGTGGTGTGTCGCAACCTTAAACTGAAAGGGGGCGATGCTTATGTTATATGAACAAGTGTACATATTTTTAATTTATACATTATTAATTATACTTGCAAATTTAACTATTATAATTATCGTCTTATTTATATTATTTATTAATATAGATAAAGAGCTAGATAAATATAAAAGTAAAAACACATCTCTGCTTGACCGTTAGAGATGTGCTTTTGAATATTTAACAATCACGGCACACCATATTATAATGGTGTCCTCATCTTTGTATATTTATTATATAGCTATTTATACAAAAAGTCAAATTATTTTGAAAATTTGTATAAAATAAGAAAGGTATTGAATTTGAAGTGAAAACTGAATTTATAACAGAGTATATAGATTATAAAATAAAAGAAAATGCAGAATTGATAATACTAACATATTATGAACTACGAGTAAAACTAGACTTATCAAATGAGCAAATGCAGGAGTTTTTAGAACTTGCAAGAATAAGGTTAAGAAATAATAATTATAAAACCTATGATATAGGCGAAAGCTATACATATAACGGATTAAAAAAGGTTGTAGCAGAAAATGAAATGTTAGTTGCAATGATATAAAATGGAAATAAAGTCAAAAATGGCTTTATTTTTTTGAGCAAAAAAGGAGAAAAATTATGGAAGATAAGAATTTAAAAGTAATTAATTTAGTGCAGGATTTTGGATGTTGTAAATTAGAACATCTGCAGACTATATTTGATAGAAAAAAAGATAATTTTAAAGATATATTAAGTAAAAATTTAATTAATAAAAAAGGTGATATATTTGTTTGGAATAATTGTAAGATAGATATTAAAATGTTAGCTAGTTTAGATGTTTTGTGTAAATATAAAGGTAGATATAAGTATTTCTATAAAGGAATAGGCATAAATTATATTACCTTTTTAGATAGCTATGATACATTATATAAAATAATTGTTAGTGATAAACAAAACGAAACTGGCTTACTAAAACAATTAAAAATATCTGATCCAAATATTGATGCAGATAAATTAATATTACTTTTTGAAGATGATGCTAATATTCATAATATAGTTTCAGACAAACCATATTTATATTGTATTTATCCTAATATTAAAATTATTTCAAAATAAACAAAAAAAAGCAGGAATTAAAACTCCTGCTATAATTTTTTAATCTTTTACATAGTATAATGTTCTTTATATTTTTTCAAAATATATCCGTATATTGTTTATTATAATATCAATAGAACTTGAAGCCTTACTATATACACTAATTGTAAAGTCATTCATAAATCCTATTTTTGTTTCATATTTACCGTCTGAAATATCATCAGTAAAAACATATTCATATGGTATATTTAATTTATTTAAAATTTCTTCATATATTTCTGAAAGTTTATATAAACCTTCGTTTGAATCTTCCCCATATTCCATTAAATCCAAGTTTTCAATACTTAAAAAGTATTCTGTTAAAATATCCATTAAATTTTTCCTTCCATTGTTTAAGCTACTTTTTTCTGCAAATTAAATTCTTCTAATTCACAAATAAAGTCATTAGCTACTTTTTGTATTTTACTTCCTAAATCAATTATTAAATCTGTATTTCCTTTGCTCCAACTAGTAATATATTCAAAACTGCAATTAGATGTATCTAAATTAAAGTAATCTGCTACAATAAATGCTACAGATTCAACAAATATTTCTGATAATCTTCTATCTTTTTTATAATCAAAATCATCGTATAGAGCATGAGTTAATTCGTGCAATAATGTAGCTGCTTTGTCATCTATTGATAATTTTTCTTGTATAGCAATATATTCCAGTGTTTTGTTCCAATAACCTTTTAAATTACTAGTTTCATTTATGTATCTAATAGGATATTTAGAAAAATTACATAGATTAGTATATAGTTCACTCATATTATTACTATTAAGGTCAGTATCAATTGTAGGTAAATCTTCACCATCAGTTTGAGCTATGTCAAAAACATAAGTTGGTCTATATGTAAAAAAAGTTTTATTCTTTATTTCATCTTCAGTTAAATTATTTGTATTTTTAGGTGTTACTTTAATTGGATAAAATATTTGTATTCCTTTTTCATTCTTTTTAACATTTCTATTCATCTTTTGCCAAGTTTTAAAACCTGCTACTTGCGTTGCCTCTTTGTTTTGCATATATATTAGTATTTGATTATTAAAACTATAGTGATGAAATAACTTGCTAAACTTCAAGAAATCAATATATCTATCTGAAGTACTAAACTCTTGAACTCCTGTAATTATTTTATCAAATATTTCTTTCATATTTTGTTTTACCATCTAAGCCACCTTCCTTTGTAATATTTTCGATTCCCATTTATTAATAAATTTAGAATGTTCAAATAGTGGTGAATTATTGTTTTTAGCTCTTGTTTGTACTACTTTTTTATCTTTAACTTCAATAGTTACTAAAGATTTGTCTTGATTTGTTATATCTCTCATAAAGAATATATCACAATGTCCTATAGCATAATCTTCACTATATGTTCGTACACAATTATTTTGTGCTTTGCTTTCTTCTTCTAAAGCTTCAACAGATTTAGCAGGAAAAATGATATACTTTTTGTTTTTAAAAGTATTTTTTTCAAGTATTTCACTTCTTTTAGAAATAGATATATTTAATAATTCTCTATTATTTGTTTCAACTTCTTTTTCAAGTTTATCATGTTCTTTTCGCAAATTCTTTGGAAACATATATTTTTTGTTTTTAATGTCTAATTGGGCTATTGAAGCAAATCTAAAATAATCTATAAACATGTGTAAATCAACACTTTTCCTGTGCATTTTTGCATATTCAATAAATTTATTTATTTTTATGTATTTTAATAAATCTATTAATAGATCGAAACTATATTTGTTGCAAAAGTATTCCAAATATCTAATTTTCTCTATATTAGCTTCTTGTAATAAGTTTAATAATTTAAATTGAATGTAATTAATATTATATCTAGCAATAAATTTGTTGTGATTTCTTATTGTGCTAAATACTTCTTTTTGAGGCATATAGTTTAAATTAGAAACATCTAATGCTAAATTATACATTTTTGATTTAATCAGTAATTCCATTTGTTTATAGTTGTCTGATTGTTTTAACCTAAGTTTAAGGTCGAAACAATTATAATATTTTGCTAAATCCCATATTTGAGAGTATTTATATTTTGTTTCGGCTAATTCTTCTTTTAAATTATTGTAATAAATAAATCCAAATGGTGTTAACGGAGAATAATTACTATTTCTTCTTCTCCAGTTACCAATTTCAAATCCGTGTGATACATACAAAGCACTAATATTTTTAGATGCTCTTTCATTAACAAAAGCATTGTTATAGTCATCATCTATAAATATTCTTCCAAATTCTGCAGTTGAAAAAGCAAAACTATCTGTACCATTATAACTAGATCGTATATCAAATAATCTTGCAACTAGTTTTCCATTTATATTATTAAGTAAAACTGCACAATCTCTAAAAATATATGATTCTAGTCTACTACTTCTAGTTAAAAAAGTATTCTTACAGTTAGGACATTTTTGTTTTTCATATATTTTTATGGTAGATATAAATTCGTGCTTACAACTTGTACAAAAACAGTTATGATTAGCTCTTTTTATAATTAGATGATGATATTTATCTGTTATAGTCTGAATAAAATCATCCCAGTCTTGCGGAATATTGGTATTGTATGAATTATCTAAATATTCAAATATGTCCCTATATTGTTTCTTTATATAGCTCATTATTCTAAAACCTCCAATATACTAATTTGCTTTGAAGTATCTTTTTTAACTTCTTCTTGTTTAGCTACTTTTGAAGTAGGCGTTTCTTCAGCTTTTTTAGTATTATTTTGTACTACAGGTTTTTGGTTTAATCCTAAATCTTCATTAGATTTACTAAAATATGTCCTAGCCCACAGATATACTACTTTGTCATTAACCATAGCCACATTGTTTGTAGCCATAGATTGAGCTTTATTTTTAATGTATTCATACATTTGTTTTAATGTTTTTTCTTTATTATCAATATTATTTTTTAGAACATTTAATGTTTTTAAATATTCATATATCACAGAAATGTTCATATCGTTTAATTCTAATAATTCTGTTTCAAATCTTTCTAATTCTTCCATCACTTTCTCCTTTAAAATAAATTAAAAGTTGCTATAATTAAATAACAACTTTTTAACATAAAAGAACACTAATAAAAGTGTCCTTCGTTTATTTAGTATGTATATAATTTTCAGCTAGATATATAAGTTCTCTAGCAGTTTCAATTTGATTTTGTGTAGCTTCAGAATTTGCAATAAATTCATCGTCATAATCACTATCTTCACGCATTCTATTTGCTTGCATAATTTTTTTGCCCATAGTTTTAGGAAATATTTCTGTGCTTACATAATTTTTGTTGAAATATGCAAGTACATCTTTATGTTTTTTAAAGTCAATTGGCTCTAATGCTAAAATT
>CAYJGL010000093.1:0-4889 GCA_964369695.1 uncultured Clostridium sp. | reverse complement strand
ATGGATGTATATACAGGATTAATTTCTATAGAAAATTTTAATAAAATGAAAGATAATTTTAAAATTTAAATATAATAGTAATTGATATAGGGAGAAAATGAAATGAAAGACATACAAAGAAGAGTATTAGAATTTAGTGAAAAATATAATATTGAAATTAATCCTGAGTTAAGATATATTGATTTAGTATCAGAAATTGGAGAACTAGGAAAAGAAATTTTAAAAGGCAATAATTATGGGGAGCAAGAATTAATTAAAACAGAAAATTTGGAAAGTGAAATTGGAGATAGCATATTTTCACTTCTTTGTATTGCTAATAGTTTTGATATTGATGTACAAAAGTGTTTAGAGAATGTTTTAGAAAAGTATGAACAAAGATTTGAAGAAAAAGGAAATATTAGTTCGAATAATATATAGAAATAAGAAAAGGAATAAATAATGAAAGAATATATAACAGTAATAGGCGGTGGATTAGCAGGAGTAGAAGCGGCATATCAAATAGCTAAAAAAGGAATAAAAGTAAAACTATATGAAATGAAACCGGTTAAATTTTCTCCAGCACATACAAATAAAAATCTAGCAGAAATTGTATGCAGTAATTCGTTTAAATCAAATTTAATAACAAATGCTTGTGGGCTTTTAAAAGAAGAATTAAGAATGTTAGATTCACTATTAATAAAAGTAGCAGATGAAACAAGCTTGCCAGCAGGACAAGCATTAGCAGTTGATAGGGAAATGTTTTCAGAAAGAATAACTAAAATAGTTAAAGAAAATGAATTAATAGAGATAATAAACGAAGAAGTAATGGATTTAGATAAAATTATACAAGATGGAATTGTAATTATTGCTACAGGACCACTTACTTCAGATGAGTTAGCAAAAAACATACAAAAGTTAACTGGAGAAGATAAACTATATTTTTATGATGCAGCAGCACCAATTATAACGAAAGAAAGTATAGATTTTAATATAGCATTTTATGGAGATAGATATAGTCAAGAAAAGAAAAAAGAAGAATCAGAAGAAGAATGGTTAAAAAGACAAGAAAAAGAGCAAAAAGACTATATTAACTTACCATTAAATAAAGAAGAATATGAAGCATTCTATAATGAACTAATAAATTCAGAAGTAGTTACAATGAAGAGTTTTGAAAAAAAAGAAATATTTGAAGGTTGTATGCCTATAGAAATAATGGCAAAAAGGGGAGTAGATACACTTAGATTTGGACCAATGAAGCCAGTAGGATTTGATGACCCTAGAACTATAAGAAGACCATATGCAATTATACAATTAAGACAAGATGACAAACAGGCTAGTATATATAATATAGTTGGATTTCAAACAAACTTGAAATTTGGAGAGCAAAAAAGAATTATACAAATGATTCCTGGATTACAGAATGCAGAAATAGTTAAATATGGTGTTATGCATAGAAATACATACATTAATTCAAGTAAACTTTTAGATGAAACATATAACTTAAAAGAAAACACTAATATATATTTTGCAGGACAAATTACAGGTGTTGAAGGATATGTTGAATCTATTGCTTCTGGTTTGGTTGCAGGTATTAATGCAAGTATCCAATATATTAATATGGTAAAAGAAAATGGGAAAATAACAGAAAATACTAAACAAGATAAAATAACTTTTTCTGAACAAACTGTAATTGGTGCTATTTCAAAATATATTTCGACAGCAAATACAAATTTTCAACCAATGAATGCTAATTTTGGTATATTGCCAGAATTAGAAGGAAAAAGAATAAGAGACAAGAAGGAAAGATATAGAAAGTTAGCAGAAAGAAGTTTACAGAATATTAAAAATATACAAAACAGATAGAAATATTACAGAAACATTACAAAAATATTACAAGATTATTAAAGAAATATTACTTTTTTATTAAGTTTGACACGAATTTACATAAAAATATTGTAATGTTATGTATTTTATGATAGAATTAAGAAGTAAGTTTAAATTCAAGAGAAAAAATAGGAGGGTGCGTATGTCACAAAAAAATAAGAAAATATATAAAAATGTAGATGTAGTTATAACACCAGTTGATAAAACACAAATAGGTGAAAAAATAGCTAAACCTACTAATAATGCTAGGATTAATACTTCTAAAATTAATGTAGGGATTAAAAATTTAGAGAATAAAATAAAAGAATTTAATGAAACAACTGAAGAAGGAAAAGTTGAATATGTAAACGCATATAAAGAAAAAAACCAAGATGTACTTGAGTATGCTGATGAAAAAACAAAAGAGAATCTTGAAAAAGCAGCAATGGAGTATTATAGAAATTCAGAAGAATACAAAAAAAATCTAGAAAATCAAAAAGAATTAGAAAAAAGCAAAGAGAAACTTTTAAAAGTTGAAAAAATTGCTGTAAAAAGAGATGAATGGATTACTAGATATGAAAATATAAAAAAAGAAATTAAAAGAAGAGAGCAACAAGAAAATAATAATAAAGCTATAGTCAATAAAAAAAATAAGATAAAAAATATTAGGGAAGAAATAAAAAAATTATATGAAGAAGAGATTCAAGCAAAAGATAGTAGTAAGTACATTGAAGCTCAAGAAAAATTAGAAAAAAGAGAAAAATTAGAAGGAAATCTAAATAAAGAAGAAACACTCTTAAATAAGTATGAAGCCAATTCGGTAAGCGTAGATGGGTTTGAAAATATGACTGATGACAGATTATATAAAGAAACATTAATATGTTGTATGAATGTTTCCAGAGCTAATGCAATTATAGGTATGTTTTTGGAAGAAAAAATAAATGACGAGTGGGAATTAGTGCAAGAAAACTTAGATAAAAATAATAAGGAAATTCGACAGTATAATGGCTACGAAGATGTTGAACAAGTAGATTTTTATAAAAATATATTTGATGGTGAAAAAAAAGAAATAGAAGAAGAACAACCAGAAGAAGTAGAGCCAGTAATGACGCTGGAAGAACTAGGAGCAGAGCTAGAAACAGATGAATATATTGAAAAAGATACCCAGGTTGATGAAGTATTAGAGAATATGGAAGATTTAAAAAAAGAAAATAACATAGATCCGGAAAAAGATTTGAAAGAAAATAATACTGAAAAAGATAATACGGTTGGTGAAGTATTAGAATATGTAGAAAACTCAAAAAAAGAAAAGAACATAGTTCTAGAAAAAGATTTTGAAGAAAAACTTGAAATAAGTATTAATGAGAAGACAGGTGATGCAATAGTTAGATTTAATGGAACAGAAAAAATTATCAAAAAAAATGAGATAAAGGAATATAAAAAAAGTGATAATTACAATAAAAAAATCAAAAACCTAGACAGATATAGTATAAGTAAAAGACATATAGAGCCTATTGTAATGAAAATATTTGAAAAAAATCTAGAAAAGCAAGAAAATTACTTAAAAGCATTAGAAGAACCTGAAAAGAAATTTGAATTTGATTTAATAAGAGATAAAAGTGAATTGAATCTATTTGAGAGAATCTTTAAAAGTAAAAATATACCTTTTTTAAATACTAGATTATCAAAAGAATTAAAAGCAGGAATGCAAATTAAAGGTGCTTTTAGACAAAAAAATCAAAAAAGGTTCAAAAACCAAGAAGAAGTAAAAAAATTAAATGAAGGTGACGCCGAGTTATTAAAAGACAAAAATAATAAAGAAAAAATAATGCAAGATTTTGAAAAAAATATAGGCAAAGTAAAAAATAAAACTGAAAAAGTAAAAAATACATTTAAAAATAAATTTAAATTTAAATTTAATGAAAACGATAAAAATGAAGAAAATAAAGAAAATAAAGAAAATAAAGAAGAATTGGTTATTTTGGATTTCAGTAAAGAAGGAAATAAAAATAATAATGAA
Source organism: uncultured Clostridium sp. (assembly GCA_964369695.1). Lineage (GTDB taxonomy): Bacteria > Bacillota > Clostridia > TANB77 > CAG-508 > CAG-269. The sequence continues at coordinate 1,027 of CAYJGL010000093.1, read as the reverse complement.
ATAAAAACCCAAGTTCAACAAGATAAAGATTTAGGAGATGAAAGATAACCCTTGACTTCCACAAAATAATATGATAAAATATACACCGTTATGGTAATTGTAACTCAATTATCCGTAACGGTTTTAAATATTTTATAGGAGGTGAAATTTAAGTGCCAACAATTAATCAATTAGTAAGAAAAGGAAGACAAACTGGAGTAACAAAATCAACAGCGCCAGCATTACAACATGGGTGGAACTCGAAAAACAAAAGATTAACTAACAACAGAGCACCACAAAAAAGAGGTGTATGTACAATAGTTAAAACAGTAACACCAAAAAAACCAAACTCAGCGTTAAGAAAAGTTGCCAGAGTAAGACTTTCAAATGGTTATGAAGTTACATCTTATATCCCAGGTATAGGACATAACTTACAAGAACATAGTGTTGTATTAATCAGAGGTGGTAGGGTAAAAGATTTACCAGGGGTAAGATACCATATCATCAGAGGAACATTAGATACAGCAGGTGTTAAAGACAGAATGCAAGCTCGTTCAAAATACGGAGCTAAAAAACCTAAAAAATAAATTTAGGAAATTAAATAGTGCTTGTTATGTCTAAATTAGGTACTTAAATTTAGAATAGATTAAGTACTATACTTGAATTAAAATTCGAGAGTACCTAGATATGTATATACATATCAAAAAATATATAAGGAGGGAAGAATAGTGCCAAGAAAAGGATATATTGCAAAAAGAGAAGTATTAGCAGATCCAATCTATAACAGTAAAATTGTTACTAAATTAGTAAACAATATAATGTTAGATGGTAAAAAAGCAGTTGCACAAAAAATAGTTTATAATGCATTTGAAATTATAAAAGAAAAAGAAGGAAAAAATCCTTTAGAAGTTTTTGAAGCAGCTTTAGAAAATATCATGCCAGTACTTGAAGTAAAAGCAAGAAGAGTAGGTGGAGCAACATACCAAGTTCCACTAGAAATAAGACCAGAAAGAAGACAAACTTTAGGGTTAAGATGGTTAGTAACTTA
>CAYJGL010000092.1:0-4895 GCA_964369695.1 uncultured Clostridium sp. | reverse complement strand
TATGTTTTTTCAATATTTTTTGATTTTTTGCCTACTAATATTTTACACTATCTTTTCTTCTATTAAATGTTCTTTTTCTACTTTCAATCCCAAACATTCAAATTCTTGCATTATTTTTGGTATTATATTTTTATAAAATTCTTTTTTATCTACAGACTCTTTTCTTGCATATACATATATATTTTTAATTATTTCGTCTATGTTTTTTTCTATTTTATAATCATATAATTTATCGTTATTTTTTTCATATTCGTTAAGTTTTATATTTATAATCTTTTCTAGTATATCTAAAGATATAACACTACTAATCGGAGAAGATTTAAACAATCGCTCTTTTTTATAAGATTCGTATGCTTCTTTTGTGTAATCATCAATCATTTGAATTATTTCTTCACTTTTTCTAATATATTCTTGAATTTGAATTTTTATTGCCTTATACACATAACTTTCATTTTCTTTATCATCTTTAAAAAAAGGACTTTCGCCTGTTATACCTGCACTAAATAATTTGTTTCCTAATTCTAAATATATATGATTTTCTAATTTATGATAATTTTCTATATTTTTTAATTTATTTGAAAAATGTATTAACTCTAATTTTATACACATTTTAACTATTTCATTTATTCTATTATTAAATCCATATATTTTTTTTATAATATTTTCATTTTCATGTTTGTTTGTTTGTTCTTTATTCATATTCCCCCCATTACATTTTAGTGTAACATAAAATCTCCTTTTTTTCAATTTTTTTTACAATTTATCATATTAGTATTTTTTTATCAAATTACATTTATTTTTATTATTTTATGATATACTATAGTTATATTACTTTAAGGAGGTTTATTATGCTAACACCACATCTTGAAGCAAAGAATGGAGACTTTGCAAAAACTGTTATAATGCCAGGAGATCCAATGAGAGTTAAATATATAGCTGAAAATTTTTTAACTGATGCTATACTTATTAATAATGTACGAGCAGAATATGGGTATACTGGATATTATAAAGGAAAACATATTTCTATTTTATCATCTGGTATGGGAATGCCTAGTATGGGAATTTACTGTTATGAACTTTTTAAATTTTATGATGTTGAAAATATTATTAGAATTGGTTCATGTGGGGCTTATTCACCTGATTTAAAACTTTTTGACATTATACTTTCTGATAGAGTTTTTAGTGAAAGTAATTTTGCTTTAACATTTAATAATGATAATTGTCATATATCAGAATCTAGCCCTATATTAAACTCTGTTATTGAAGAATCAGCAAAAAATCTAAATATCCATTTAGAAAAAGGAAATACTATTTCTACTGATTGTTTTGATTTGTATATGACTGATGTAAATCAATTTTTATCTAGAGTTCCAGATGAATTCAACCCAATATCTGCAGAAATGGAAGCTTTTTCTTTATTTTACACTGCAAAGTTCTTAAACAAGAAAGCATCTTGTTTAATGAGTGTTGTTGACTCAAAACATATTAAAGAAGTAGCAACACAAGAAGAAAGAGAAAAAGGATTAAATAAAATGATACAAATTGCTTTAGATAGTGTTTTATATATATAATTCAAACTTTAAAAAACCTCTATACATTACTTGTATAAAGGTTTTTTCTTACATCATTCTTAATATACTTTTTACAGTTTCTTCATTTTTAATTATATGTTTATATATTTCTTTTAATTCACTAATATTAGTAATTTCAACTAATTCATTATATTTTTCTATTTTTTTATTTAAAAACTCCACATTATATTTCAGTGCTATTCTAAAATCTTTAGATTCGTATACATTATATTTTTCAAATATTTCTTTTCCTACATTGTCTTTTAGTTTACTTTCTCCACCTAATTTCATATATATACTATTAAATATTTCTAAGTGCTTTATTTTTTGTGCAACTATTATATCAAACATTCTTCTTATTTCTGGTATATTTGAAAATTTACTGCTTTCATATATATATTGATTTATAGATACATATTCCCCTAATTCTCCTTCTATGTATTCATTTATTAGTTCTTTATATTTTTCATGTTTAGGAAGTTTAGGTATATTTCCAAACTCTTCTGTTTTCATATTTTCTAACATTTGTACAATTCCTTTAAAATTAAACATAAATTTCACCCCTAAAATATTTTATGAATATCTTAAGGGTTTGTTGCATTTTATTTAAATATTTTAATATCCTGGTTTTTTTAACAATTTGAACATGTTTTTCTTGTATTCTTCAACACCTGGTTGATTAAATGGATCTATCTTTAAAATCATTCCAGAAACAGCACAAGCTTTTTCAAAGAAATATATCAATTCTCCTATATTTGTTTCATCTAATTTTTGTATTGTTAATTTAATATTTGGTACATCTCCTGTTACGTGAGCATTTATTGTACCTTCCATAGCTTTTTTATTTACATAGTCTAATGTTTTACCTGCTAAATAGTTTAATCCATCTAAATTATCGTCATCTGCATTAATTATAATATCATTATCTGGTTCTTCGACTGCCAGTACTGTTTCAAAAAGATTTCTTCTTCCTTCTTGAATATATTGTCCCATTGAATGTAAATCTGTTGTAAAATCAACTCCAGTAGGAAATATTCCTTTATTTTTTTTACCTTCACTTTCTCCATATAGTTGTTTCCACCATTCAGTAAAAAAATGTAGCTTTGGCTCATAATTTGCTAATATTTCAATAGTTTTTTTATTTTTATATAGTATGTTTCTAATTATAGCATACTGATAACACTCATTGTATTTTAAATTTTCGTCATCATATCTTTCTTGTGCGATTTTAGCACCTTCCATTAATTTATCAATATTTAATCCTGCAACAGCTATTGGAAGTAATCCTACAGCTGTTAATACTGAATATCTACCACCAATATTATCTGGTATTATGAATTGTTCATAACCTTCATTTTCTGCTAATGTTTTTAAAGCTCCTTTATTTTCGTCTGTTGTTGCATATATCCTACTTCTTGCTTCATCTATCCCATATTTATTTTCTAATATTTCTCTAAAAATTCTAAATGCTATTGCTGGTTCAGTTGTTGTTCCTGATTTAGATATTACATTTACTGAAAAGTCTTTATCCCCAATATATTCTATTAATTCGTTAATATAGTTTGCACTTAAATTATTTCCTACATATACTATTTGTGGAAATTTTTTGTTTTTAATGTCTATCATATTATTAAAAGAACTTGTTAATGATTCTATTACTGCTCTTGCACCTAAATATGAACCACCTATTCCTATTACTACTAATATATCTGATTCTTTTTTTATTTTTTTAGCTATTCTTTTTATTTTTGTAAATTCTTTTTTATTATATTTTGTTGGTAAGTCTAACCAACCAACAAAATCGTCTGCATCACTTGTTCTTTTGTGTAATTCTTTATGTATTTTACTTACTTCTTCTTTATATTCTAATATCTGTTTTAAATCTATTTTTGCATTTTTAAAATTTAATTTTATACTACTCATTTTATACCTCTTTCCAATTATATTATTACATATATTCTATATATTTATACAAATATTGTCAATATTTTAATGGAAGTTTAATCTTAAATTTAAAACAAAAAACATCATTAATATATCTAGTTTTATATACTAATGATATTTTTTATTTAACAACTTCATCTAATACTTTAGCTAAATATTTCATGCTTACTAATGCTTGGTCTAAAGTATTTCCAGTTGCACCAACTTCTATTATATTTGCATATTCTGCTGTATGCTGATTGTATCTTGATTCTGTTAAAAATATTGGCTTAAATAGTCCTGGATACATTTCTTCTGCTTTTTCTTGTACTTTAATTGCAAATTTTAAATTTTGTTGCCAATTCGGATGTTCTAATCCTCCTGCATTTGTACCTATAACAAACATTATTTGTGCTGCTTCTTCATCTCCTATTTTAACTGTTGGTGCATAACTGCTACTTGCTCCTATTGCATCTCTATGTAAGTCAAATACAATATCTGCTGGAGTCGTAGAAAGCAGGTTTGTAACTGTTTTTAAAGAATTACTATATGAACCATTATATGATGGATAATCATGATATGTTTTATCATGATATACATTAAAACCATATTCTACTAATTGGTTTTTTAACTCTTCTCCAACTCTTGTAACTGTATAATTTAAATCTGTCGTCCTATAATTTCCTGTTTGAGTATATGGATATTTATCACTTGGAGTATAGCTTTCACATGAATGTGTTTGAAATATTAATATATTTTTATTATCAAAAACAATATCAGGAGTTAATATTTCTTGAGTTAATTCATAATCTGTTTCATTTTTAATTTTAACATTTCCATATTGTTCTTGATATACTTCTTGTAATGGATTTTCTGTTATTACTTCTGTAGTTACATTTGTGTTTGCTAAACTAATTTCTTCTATTTCATTTTCTTGTGAATTTTCCGTTTCTTCTGTTCCTTCTAAATTATTTTCTGCTACTTCTTGATTTTTTATAATTTTTTCTACTCCAGTTATAGCACTCATCTGAGAATTTAACATTTCTTTTAATATTTCATATTCTCCAGTTTCTCTTTCTTCTCCGTGTTTCTTCTTTTTCTAAAATTCCAAATGAAGAAATTGATTGACTTAATGAATCAATCATGTTTTTTTGTGTGAAATCAGAAATACTTTTACCTATTTCATCTAATATCTTATTTTCACTATTGTTATTGAAAATCTTACTAACTGTTATTATACAAATTAATGTGATTATTATACCACACATATATTTAAGAATATCTTTCATTTTAAGTACAGTAATATTGAACATTTTTTTCTCCCTTGTCTTAGGTTATCTTATATATTTTATTCAGTATGTTAAAATATATGATAATCTATTTACAAACAAAAAAGAAAAT
>CAYJGL010000091.1:0-4898 GCA_964369695.1 uncultured Clostridium sp. | reverse complement strand
ATTTTATTTCTATACATTAGTCTCTTCTTCAGAATTTGTAACAACATCTTCTTCAACAATTTCTTCTTGTATAATTTCGTCTTTTTCTTCTATATCAATAACTTCATTTTCTTCAATTTTTGATTCTTCTTGAAGTTCATCTGATAATTCTTGTTCTTTTAATAACTGTTCTTTTTCTGCTTCTTCCATTTCTATTTCAGTATTAATTCTAGTGTCTAAATATCTTTGCATTCCTGTACCTGCTGGAATTAATTTACCAATTATAACATTTTCTTTTAATCCAACTAAGTCATCTATTTTTCCTTTAATAGCTGCATCAGTAAGAACTCTTGTTGTTTCTTGGAATGATGCTGCAGATAAGAAACTATCTGTTGCAAGTGATGCTTTTGTAATACCTAAAAGTACTCTTTTTCCTGTTGCTGGAATTTTCCCTTCTTCTCTAGCTGCAATATTTTTAGCTTCAAATTCATACATATCTACTAATACACCTGGGAACATTTCAGTATCTCCACTATTTTCAACTTTAACTTTTTTAAGCATTTGTCTACCAATAACTTCAACGTGTTTATCATTAATATCAACACCTTGGTTTCTATATACTTTTTGAACTTCAGTAATTAAGTATTCATATACACCTTCTGGACCTTTTATTGCTAGTATTTCAGCTGGATTTATAGAACCTTCGATTAAGGCATCTCCTAATTCTACTATATCTCCATTTCTTACTCTCATTTTAGATCCAAATGGGATTGTGTAAGTTCTTGAATCTTCTTTAGAAGTAACAACAACTTCTTTTTTCTTTTTAGTTTCTTTTATTTTAACTTTACCAGATATTTCAGTAATAACCGCTAAACCTTTTGGTTTTCTTGCTTCAAATAACTCTTCAACCCTTGGAAGACCTTGAGTAATATCGGCAACACCAGCAACACCACCAGAGTGAATTGTTCTCATTGTAAGCTGTGTACCTGGTTCACCAATTGATTGAGCTGCAATTATACCAACTGCTTCTCCAATTTCAACTAAATTACGTCTTGCTAATCCCATACCATAACATTTTTGACAAACACCATGGTTTGATCTACATCCTAAAACAGAACGAACCTTAACTTTTTCAATACCAGCTTCAACTATTTGGTCTGCAATTTCATCAGTAATCATTGTATGTGTATCAACAATTATTTCTTTAGTTTTTGGATGTATAACATCTTCTAATGTGAATCTACCCATTAATCTTTCTTGCATTTTTTCAATTATTTGGTTTCCATCTTTAATGTCATAAATATACATACCATCTTCAGTTCCACAATCATGTTCTCTTACGATAATATCTTGTGATACATCAACTAACCTTCTTGTTAAATATCCTGAATCGGCTGTTCTTAACGCTGTATCAGAAAGTCCTTTTCTAGCACCGTGTGCAGAGATAAAGTATTCTAAGGCATCTAAACCTTCAGCAAATGATGCTTTAATCGGAATTTCTACCGCTTTACCTGTTGTACTTGCCATAAGTCCACGAATACCTGCAATCTGTCTTAACTGGTTCATATTACCTCTGGCTCCAGATTTAACCATCATATATATCGGGTTTAACTCTTCGAAGTTTTCTTCCATTGCTTTACTTACTTCTTTAGTTGTTTTTTCCCAAACTGATATTACTGCATTATATCTTTCTTCGTTTGTTATAAGACCTCTAGCATATTGTTTTCTAATAGTTTCTATTTCTTTATCAGCTTCTTTTAATAGACCTTTTTTAGCTTCTGGCACTTGTACGTCATCCATTGAGAATGTTATACCTGCTAATGTTGAATATTTAAATCCTAAAGATTTAATGTAATCTATTACTTCTGCTGATTCAGTTAAACCATGTCTATCAATTACTCTTTCAATAATTGTACCCATTGTTTTTTTCATAACAGGGAAGTCTATTTCATATTGGAATTGATCTTCTTCTCTATTAATAAATCCTAAGTTTTGTGGTATACCTTGATTAAATATAATTCTACCAACACTTGTTTCTATTTTTTTAGTTTTTATTTCTCCATCAATTTCTTTAGATATTCTTACAAATATTTTAGAATGAATATCTACTTCATGGTTTTCAAAAGCCATTATTGCTTCTTCTGGATCTTTGAAATATGTTCCTTCACCTTTTCCACCATCTAATGTCATTGTTAAGTAATATGCTCCTAAGATCATATCAAGTCTTGGTACAGCAACTGGTTTACCATCTTGTGGTTTAAGTAAGTTGTTTGTAGCAAGCATTAAATATCTTGATTCTGCTTGTGCTTCTGGAGATAATGGTAAATGTACAGCCATTTGATCCCCATCGAAATCGGCATTAAATGCTTCACATACAAGTGGGTGAAGTTTAATAGCTCTACCTTCTACTAATACTGGTTCAAATGCTTGAATACCAAGTCTATGTAGTGTAGGCGCTCTATTAAGCATTACTGGATGATCTTTAATAACTTCTTCTAAGATTCCCCAAACTTCTGGTTTTAATCTTTCTACCATTCTTTTTGCATTTTTAATATTTTGCGCTATACCTCTACCAACTAATTCTCTCATAACAAATGGTTTGAATAGTTCAACTGCCATTTCTTTTGGAAGACCGCATTGATAAATATTTAACTCTGGTCCTACTACGATAACTGAACGTCCTGAGTAGTCAACACGTTTTCCAAGTAAGTTTTGACGGAAACGTCCTTGTTTACCTTTTAACATGTCTGATAATGATTTAAGTGGTCTGTTTCCAGCACCTGTTACAGGTCTTCCTCTTCTACCATTATCTATTAATGCATCAACAGATTCTTGTAACATTCTTTTTTCATTTCTTACAATTATTTCTGGAGCACCTAATTCTAATAATCTTTTTAAACGATTATTTCTGTTTATAACTCTTCTATATAGGTCATTTAAATCAGATGTAGCAAATCTACCACCATCTAATTGCACCATTGGTCTTAATTCTGGCGGAATTACTGGTACTACTTGCATTACCATCCATTCTGGTTTATTTCCAGACATTCTAAATGATTCTACAGTGTCTAATCTTTTTGCTAGTTTTATTCTTTTTTGTTCACTAGCTGTTTCTAAATCTTTTTTAATTTGTGCTGATAATTTATCTAAATCAACTTTTTCTAATATCTCTTTTAGAGCTTCCGCTCCCATTTTTGCTTTAAATGTTCCTCTACCATATTTTTCAACTGCTTCATGGTATTCTTTTTCATTTAATACTTGACATTGTTCTAATCCTGTTTCACCTTTATCAATAACTACATATGATGCAAAGTATATTATCTTTTCAAGATTTCTTGGTGATATATCTAACGTTAAAGCTATTCTACTTGGAATACCTTTAAAATACCAAATGTGAGCAACTGGGGCAGCAAGTTCAATATGCCCCATTCTTTCACGTCTAACTTTAGATTTTGTTACTTCTACTCCACATCTATCACAAACTATCCCTTTATATCTTACTCTTTTATATTTTCCACAATGACATTCCCAATCTTTTGTAGGTCCAAATATTCTCTCACAAAAAAGTCCTTCTTTTTCTGGTTTTAAAGTTCTATAGTTTATAGTTTCTGGCTTTTTAACTTCACCTTTTGACCATTCTCTAACTTTTTCATCAGATGCAACACCTATTTTTAACTTATTAAAAATATCTAATTCGTCCACTAATTTTCTCCCTTCGAAATTATCAAAATACATTGATAATTGTTAATTATATATTCCTATTTAAACATTTTCTTCATCAAATAATAATTCTTCACCATCATCATCTAATTCTGCAAAAAGTTCATCACTTTCATCATCTAACATTTCTTCGTCATCATTAATTTCAAGTTCTTCTTCATTAATCATTTCGTCAGCTTCAAGACTTTCTAAATCAACTTTAGCTTCTAATTCTGGATTATATTCTATACCTTCGTCAATATGTTCTTTTATTTCTAACTCCTCATCATCTTCAGAGTATAGCTTTACATCTAATCCTAATGATTGTAATTCTTTTATTAAAACTTTGAAACTTTCTGGTACTCCAGGTTCTGGAATATTTTCCCCCTTAACAATTGCTTCATAAGTTTTAACACGTCCTACAACATCATCTGATTTAACAGTTAACATTTCTTGAAGTGTATATGATGCACCATATGCTTCTAATGCCCAAACTTCCATCTCTCCAAAACGTTGTCCACCAAATTGTGCTTTTCCTCCTAATGGTTGTTGAGTTACAAGTGAGTATGGCCCTGTTGAACGAGCATGTATTTTATCATCTACTAAATGGTGTAATTTAAGCATGTACATAACACCAACTGTAATTGGTTTATCAAATGCATCCCCTGTTCTACCATCAAATAGTACAGTTTTACCATCTTTGCTTAATCCTGATTCTTCTAATACATTACGTACATCTTCTTCAGTTGCTCCATCAAATACTGGTGTAGCTATTTTCCAACCTAACATTCTAGCTGCTCCACCTAAGTGAACTTCTAATATTTGCCCTAAGTTCATACGAGAAGGTACCCCTAATGGATTTAATAGTATATCAACTGGTGTTCCATCTGGCATGAATGGCATATCTTCTTCTGGTACTACTTTTGATATAACACCTTTGTTTCCATGACGTCCAGCCATTTTATCTCCAACTGATATTTTTCTTTTTGTTGCTATATAACATCTAATTATTTGATTTACTCCAGGCCCTAATTCTTCTGAATTTTCTCTGGTAAATATTTTAACATCTACTATTGTTCCTGCTTCTCCATGTGGTACTCTTAAAGATGTATCTCTAACTTCTCTTGCTTTTTCTCCAAAGATAGCTCTTAAAAGTCTTTCTTCAGCTGTAAGTTCTGTTTCTCCTTTTGGAGTTACTTTACCTACTAATATATCTCCAG
>CAYJGL010000090.1:0-4970 GCA_964369695.1 uncultured Clostridium sp. | reverse complement strand
GAAATAATAATGATAATATACGATATGCTACAAAACAAGGTATAGCAATTGGAGATGAACAAGGATTCAAGCGTGGAATTGAACAAGGTTCTAATAATGAAAAACTAAAAATTATTAAATCATTACTAAAAAATGGATTTAGCATCGAAAAAATTTCAGAAATAACAAATATAAAAAAAGAAGAAATCGAGAGATTACTAAAAACTTAAAAATATAAATATTTAATATTTAAATAATATAATTAAAAAAGAGCAATATTATATATTTAATTCTAAGAAATTTAAAAGAAAGATTATCATAAAAAGATAATTATATTATAAAAAAGACAAAACAGAGTTTAGCATGTTATCATACTACTCTGTTTTTCTTATTTTCTTTTACCGAAAATTGATAAGATACGTAAGAAAATATTTATAAAGTCAAGATATAATTGCATTGCACAATATATATATAGTTTATCATTAGCTAAATTCGGATCTTGTTGCAATAATTTGATTTTATTTAAATCATAAATAGTAATACCAAAAAATGTAATTAATATAAGCCAATCAATAAATAGATTTAAAGCAGAACTTTGTAAAATAAATAAGTTTATAAAACTAAGAATAAGTCCGGCTATTAAAAATACAGTTAAATAAACACCAAATTTTGATAAATCTAAATTAGTTTTAAATCCAATAAATCCTAATACAGCAAACACTAAACTAGATATTATAAATAAATATATAACAGAAGATAGTTCAAAAATATAAAAAATAACAGATAATGTTACACCGTTTAGCATTGAATAAACAAAAAATAGTATACCAACAGCTGTAGCAGGAAGCTTTTTAAATAAAAAAGTGAACAATAAAACTACTATTAATTCAGCTAAAAGTAAAATTGTAAATGTTCCATCTTCAATAAAATTAAGATATAGTCCTGATGAATAAGTATACCAAGCTAGAATTCCAGAACCTAATAACCCTAGAAACATTACAAAAAAAGATTTTCCTAATAATTTGTTTTGTGGTAATTCGTTGATAGCGTCCATGAGAATCCTCCTTTCTGATTAATTTAAATATACTAATAGTATATATATTTATTATAAAATAAGCAATAATAAAATAAAAAAAATATAATTATTTCAAATATTATAAAAAATATTAGAAATATAAAAATTAATTAAAATAATTGCAAAAAAATAAAAACTATGATATAAAAAAGGTAATGTAAATTAGGGAAAATGGGGTGAAAAGATGATTAAGGCTTATGCCAAGTCTGATATAGGTAAAGTAAGAGAAATAAATGAAGACTCATATTATATATCTGATTCATTAGATGAACTACAATTATATATACTTGCAGATGGAATGGGTGGATATAATGGTGGAGACATAGCAAGTAAACTTGCTATTCAATCTATTAAAAGTTATATTGAAAACAATTTTAATCAAATAGAAAAAGATAAAGCTAGCATAATACAGTTAGTTGGAAGTAGTATTGAATATGCTAATATGCTTATATATGAAAAAGCTAAAAAAAATAAAGAACTACAAAAAATGGGTACTACAATTGAAGTTTGTCTAATATATAATAATAGAGTATATATTGGTCATATTGGAGATAGTAGAATTTATAGGATTAGAAATGATATAATAAGAAAGTTGACTCAAGATCATAGTTATGTTCAAAAATTAGTAAAAGATGGAACTATTACAAAAGAGCAAGCAGTTAATCATCCACAGAAAAACATGTTAATGAAAGCCTTAGGATGTGGATCATTTGTAGAACCAGATGTGATGGTAAAAGGATTTATGAAACAAGATATATTAGTTATGGCATCTGATGGATTAACTAACCAAGTAGAAAAAGAAGAGATTTGTAGAAGTGCAAAAATTAATATTGAACAAGCAACAAAAGATTTAGTTAAAATTGCAAATGATAACGGTGGGTATGACAATATAACAGTTATTATTATAAAAAATATATAGTAATTAGTTTTAAGGAGAGAAAAGGTATGATATTAGAAGGTAAATTAATTGGTAGTAGATATGAGATTATAGAAAAAGTTGGAAATGGTGGAATGGCAACAGTATATAGAGCTACAGATAAAGTTTTAAAAAGACAAGTTGCTGTTAAAATATTAAGAGATGAATATACAACAGATGAAGAGTTTATAAAAAGATTTGAGGGAGAAGCACAATCAGCAGCTAAGTTATCACATAGTAATATAGTATCTATTTATGATGTTGGAGTAGATGGGAATTTATACTATATTGTTATGGAATTAATAGAAGGAAAAACATTAAAAGATTTAATAATTGAAGAAAGAGGACCACTTCCGTGGAAATGGTCTGTTAATATTGCTGTTCAAATAGCATTAGCATTAGAAGCAGCTCATAGAAATAATATAGTTCATAGAGATATTAAACCACATAATATAATAATAACAGAAGATGGTATAGCTAAAGTAACAGATTTTGGGATTGCAAAAGCAGTTTCTAACTCTACAATAACAGCTTTTGGAACAACTATTGGATCAGTTCACTATTTTTCACCAGAACATGCAAAAGGTGGATATACAGATGCAAAATCAGATATATATTCTTTGGGTATTGTTATGTACGAAATGTTAACAGGTAGAGTTCCTTTTGATGCAGATACACCTGTATCAGTTGCATTAAAACATATGCAAGAAGAACCAGAACCACCAATTAATATTAATCCGAATATACCAGTTGCAATAAATAAAATAATATTAAAAGCAATGCAAAAAGATGTTAATTTAAGATATCAATCATCAACTGAAATGATACGTGATTTAAGAGCATCTTTAAAAGACCCAGAAGGGAATTTTGTTCAAAATGTAGATCATACTTCAAGAACTCAAAAAATAGATGCAGATGAATATGAAGAAGATGATGAATATGAGTATGAAGATGAAAATAAGTTGAAGTCTTTTATAAGAAATCACAAAATAATATCTGCAATAATAATTATAATAATATTATTTGGAATAAGTTTAGGGGGAACATTAGCAGTTCTTAATATGACAAATCCTTCAGAAGTTCAATTACCAAAATTAGTAGAAATGTCAAAAGAAGATGCGCAAAAACTAGTAGAAGATAACAAATTAGAAATGGAAGTACAAAGCGAAGAATACAATAAAGATGTTCCAGAAGGAGTTATTATATCTCAAGACCCACAATATAAAGATAACTATAATGTAAAAGAAGGAAGTACAATTAAAGTAGTTGTAAGTAAAGGAGCCGAAAAAGCAGTTGTACCTAAAGTTGTTGGAAAAGAGAAAGAAGAAGGAATAAAAGAGCTTGAAGAAGCTAAATTCAAAGTAGAAATAGAAGAAGTAACAAGTGAGACAGTAGAAGAAGGATATATTGTAGAACAAAGTGTTGAAGCAGATACGGAAGCTTTTGCAGGTGATACAATTACAATTTCTGTTAGTACAGGGACAGGAATAAAACAAATAACAGTACCAAGTGTTATAACATTAAACGAAGAAACAGCAAAAAACACTTTAGTGGATAAAGGATTTACAGTAAATATTGTTTATGACCAAGATGATGCTAAAAATAATGGAGTTGTTTTAAAACAAAGTTTAGATGTTGGAACAGTAGTAGATGAAGGAACAGAAATAACTATAACAGTTAATAAAAAACCAGAATTAAAATCAGGTACAGTATATGTGAATTTACAATCATATTATACACCTAAAACTGAAGATGAATATGACTCGGAAGGAAACAAAACAGGAAATGAAGTTATTGTAAAAGAAAATGTTCATGTTCAAATTAAAGTTGATGGAAAAACAGTATACAATCAAAATGTAGATTCTACAACAGCTAATATTACAGCATCATTTGAAGCGAAAGGAATTGTTTCAGTAGAATTATGGGTAGAAGATACATTGAAAAAGACAAAAGAAATCAACATGGAAGAAACAACTACAGTAACATTTGAATAGTAAAATTAAGTAAAAAGTGGAATTACCACTTTTTATTTTTTTTTCAAAAAATCTATTGACAAAAGTTATAAAACCATTTATAATCTATACTTGTCAGGAGCAGATGCGGGTGTAGTTCAATGGTAGAACCTCAGCCTTCCAAGCTGATGGCGTGGGTTCGATTCCCACTACCCGCTCCATGATATTTTTTCTACCATACACGCGGGTGTAGTTCAATGGTAGAACCTCAGCCTTCCAAGCTGATGGCGTGGGTTCGATTCCCACTACCTGCTCCACAATAATTTAACTTATCGCTTTAAATAGTTGATAAGTTTTTTTATAATATAAAACTTATATATTTTTAAACTATGTTCTCTTTGTTAGAATATCTTATTTAAGTAATGAAAGTACTCATAGTAATTAATATGGATTGAATATATAAGAATAATATACTAAAATTTGTTCGTAAATTTTAAGAAAGGAAGGTACGAACAAATGGAAATAGTTAAAGTTGGAGATAGTATAGAAAGGAGCGTCAATATGAATTTAGAAAACTATATTTCAGGAGAATATAAAAAGCAAGATGATTATAATGCGTTCTTACCTGGTAAAATAAATCACAATTGGGGATGGAATGATACAAAACTGGACAAATTACTAGCAGAAGCTAATAGACAAATTGGTGAGTTAAATGCTTATTCAATTTTAATACCTAATGTTGATTTATATATTAAAATGCACGTAAAAATAGAAGCTAATAAATCAAGTAGAATAGAAGGAACTAAAACTACTATTGAAGAAGATATGTTAGATATAAGCGATATACTACCTGAAAAAAGAGATGATTGGGAAGAAGTACAAAATTATATTAAAGCTACTAATTATGGCGTTAATAGAGTTAAAGAAAACTTTCCAGTATGTAATAGATTAATAAGAGAAATACACGGAATATTAATGCAAGGTGTTAGAGGGGAGAATAAAACACCAGGAGAATTTAGAAAAAGTCAAAACTGGATAGGTGGAACTA
>CAYJGL010000089.1:0-5010 GCA_964369695.1 uncultured Clostridium sp. | reverse complement strand
AATAAAACTTTCTAGCTTTTTAACATTTTAAAGTAAATTATCCATATTATAAAATCCGTTAGATTGATTTATTAAAAATTTAGCAGCTTTTAGTGAGCCTTTAGCAAAAACACTTCGAGAAGTTACGGTATGTGTTATCTCAAAAGATTCATCTTCACCTAAAAACATAATAGTATGTTTGCCAACTTCAGTTCCACCACGAACTGAGTGAATACCAATTTCTTTTGAATCTCTAGGTTTTCTGACAGAATGTCTATCAAAAGAATAACTCATTTTATTATCAAGTGCAGAATTAATTTTGTTAGCTAATAATAAGGCAGTACCGCTAGGACTATCAATCTTATTTTTATGATGGACATCTACAATTTCTATATCAGAATTTTTAAGTTTAGTTGCAAGATTACTTACAATATTTGCTAGTAAATTTACTTCAAAAGACATGTTACTAGATTGGAAAACAGGAATATGATTTGAAAATTTTTTGATCAAATTTAATTCATTAGGAGAAAAACCAGTAGTAGCAATTACAATTGGAATGTTATTATCTTTAGCATATTTCAAAGCGTTAAAGGTAGATTCTGGAACAGAGAAATCAATAATTACATCTACTTTTTCTTTTATTTTCATATAATTTGGATAAATAGGAATAGTTAAATCTGTTTTATTAATTCTGTCAACACCACAACAAACATTAAATTCAGAAGAATTAGTTATTGATTTAAAAACTTCTTGTCCCATTTTACCATTAAAACCATTTATTAATACATTTATCATTGTATACACCTTTCAACCTATTTACTAGCAATATATATATAGTATATTACTAGTAAATAGTATAATTAATTTATTATTTTAAATATTAGAATATTTTTTTATTTCATTTTCTAAACCGATTTTTGCATTATCACTTATTTCTACAAGTGGTAATCTAGGAATACCAACATTAAATCCTATTAAATTACAAGCATGTTTGACTGGGATAGGATTAACTTCTGAAAAAAGAGCAGAAATTAAGTCTAGGGATTGTATCTGCATTTTAGTAGATTTAGAAATATTTCCGCTATTAAAACTTTCTATCATTTCATGTACATTATTAGGAAAAATATTAGATAGAACAGATATAACACCAATTCCACCTAAAGAAAGTATAGGAACTATTTGGTCATCATTTCCAGAGTATATATGTAAATTGTCATTACATAAATTTGCAATTTGAGCAATTTGTGAAATATTTCCACTTGCTTCTTTTATAGCTACAATATTTTCTATTTTAGATAATTCTAAACAAGTATTTGGAGTAATATTAAGTCCTGTTCTACTAGGTACATTATATAGTATTATAGGGATATTTATTGAATTAGCAATCATAGAATAATGACTAATCAAACCATTTTGAGTTGTTTTGTTGTAATATGGAGTAACAATTAAAACACCATCAACACCAACACTTTCAGCATATTTTGACATTTCTATAACTGTTTTTGTACAATTTCCACCCGTACCTGCAATAACAGGAATTCTCTTATTTACAATGTCAACTGTAAATTTAATTAAAGATTTTTTTTCATCTGTAGTCATTGTAGAAGATTCTCCAGTAGTACCGCATACAACAATACTGTCAGCATTATTAGAAATTTGAAATTCTATTAATTTTTCAAATTCTTCAAAATTAATTCCACTCTCATTAAATGGAGTTACTATAGCTGTTCCACAGCCTTTAAAAATTATTTTTTTCATAAACACCTCTTAAGTTTTTTATATTAATTTATGTAGAAATATATTTATATTCTCTATATAAAATATATTATCTTAAAATTAATTATATGTCTATACATTTAATTTGTTTAAAAAATTATGAAATATATATTTATGAAAATTAATTAGGATTTGATAAACACAGTATATATTTGAGATTTTTAACAAAAAGTATTGATTTTTACAAATAAATCAAGTATAATGGTTGCATAGCAAAAAACGTAGCAAGAGTGGGAACAAATCCCACTCTTAATTCTTGAAAATATGAAAGAGGTATAGATGGCTAGTATAGAAGAAAAAGTAGAAACTTTACTAACACCAATAATTGAAAAAATTGGTTATGAATTGTATGATGTAGAATATGCAAAAGAAGGAAAAAACTATTTTTTAAGAATATTCATTGATTCAGAAAAAGGAATAAACATTGATGATTGTGAAAAAGTTAACAATGAAATAAATGAAATTTTAGATACAGTGGAATATATAAAAGAAGCATATTTTTTGGAAGTTTCATCATCTGGAATAGAAAGAGTATTAAAAAAGGAAAGTCATCTACAAAAAAATATAGGTAAAGAAGTAAATGTTAAGTTGTTCAAAAAAGATGAATTTAATATCAAAGAATATCAAGGAGTATTAAAAGGGTACACACTGGAAAGTATTTGCTTAATTACAAAAGAACAAAAAGAGATTCAGATTACTAGAAAAAATATATCGCAAATAAGAACAATATATGATTGGGAAAATGGAGGAGAATAAATGAAAGGTAAAAAAACAATAGATAATAAGGAGTTAATATTAGCATTAGATGAATTAGAAAATGAAAAAGGAATAAAAAAGGAATATTTATTAGAAGCTATAGAAACAGCACTTGTAACAGCATATAAAAGGAATTTTGATTCACTTGAAAATGTAAGAGTTGAAATGGATCAAAAAACAGGAGCTACACATGTGTACTCAATAAGAGAAGTAATGGAAAATGCAAATGATGAAGATACAGAAATAAGTGTTAAAGAAGCTAAAAAAATTAATCCTGATTTAAAAGAAGGAGATAATGTAGAAATCGAAATTGTACCAAGAGATTTTGGGAGAATAGCAGCCCAAACAGCAAAACAAGTTATAATTCAAAAACTTAGAGAAGTAGAAAGAGATATAATATTTTCTGAATATAATGATAGAAAAGGTGAAATAGTATCAGGAGTAATTCAAAAAGCAGATAGAAATATTGTTGTAATGGATTTAGGAAAATTAGAAGGAATAATGCCATTAAAAGAGCAAATAGCAACAGAAAGATATAGTGTAAACAATAGTGTTAAAGCATATGTTGTAGATGTTGAAAGAGGAGCAAAAGGAGCACCACAAGTAATTGTATCAAGAAGTCATCAAGATTTTGTTAAAAGATTATTAGAACTAGAAATTCCAGAAATTTATGAAGGTGTAATAGAAATAAAAAGTGTAGCAAGAGACGCTGGAAATAGAAGTAAAGTCGCTGTATACTCTCCAAATGCTGACATAGACCCTGTAGGATCATGTGTAGGGCAAAAAGGAATACGTATACAAAATATAATAAATGAATTACATGGAGAAAGAATAGATGTAATTGAATGGAATGAAGATCCATCAATATTTATAGCATCAGCATTGTTACCAGCACAAATAATGGCGGTAGATATAAAAGAAGAAGAAAGATTTGCACAAGTAATAGTACCAGATGACCAATTGTCATTAGCAATAGGTAAAGCAGGACAAAATGCTAGATTAGCAGTAAAACTTACAGGATGGAAAATTGATATTAAATCTGAAACTCAATTTAGAGAAATGCTATTAAAAGCACAAGAAGAAAATCAAGTAGAAGAAGATGTAGAAGAATAAATATAATTATATAACATACAATAAAGGAGTAAATGATATGAAAAAAAGTCCACAAAGAACGTGTATGGGATGTAACCAAAAAAATGATAAAAAAAGTTTTATAAGAATTGTAAAAAATAAAGAAAATGAAATAGCTTTAGACAGAATAGGAAAACTAGAAGGAAGAGGAGCATATATTTGTGATAATATAGAATGTCTTGAAAAAGTAATTAAATCTAAGCGATTAGAAAGAGTATTAGATATGAAAATATCAGAACAAATATATAATGATTTAAGAGGTGTAATTGTTGATAAAAAATAAAATACTAGGTTTAATAGGTCTTGCTGCAAGAGCGAGAAAAATATCGTATGGAGCAGATAGTGTAAAACTACAGATTGATAAGAAAAATGTAAGATTAGTAATAATTTCAGAAGAAGCATCTGAAAGAACCAAAAAGAGCTTTATAGATTTATCAGAAAAATATAATGTAAAGAATATTGTATTTGGTAAAATAGAAGAATTAAGTAAAGCAATTGGTAAATCAAACAAAGCAGTAATTGGAATTCAGGAAAATGGATTAGCAAGTGAAATAATAAAAATATATGATGGGGGTGATGTTACTTGGGTAAGATAAAAATACATGAAATAGCTAAAAAGTTAAACTTAACAAGTAAAGAAGTAATTGAGATTGCAAATAAAATGAATATTGAGGCTAAGAGTCATTTGAGTGGAGTAACAGATGAAGAAGCTGAAAAAATTGAAAAAAAGATGAATAATAAATCAAATACTAAATCTAATAATTTGAAAACTGAAAAAGAAGCAAAACAAACAATAACTAAAGAAGATAAACAACCAGTAATAATTAGAAGAGAAGTAATTATCAATGAAGATAAACAAGAAGAAAAGATAGAAAAACCAAAAAAATCAGAGCAAAATAATAGAGCTGATATTGGTTTTGTTCAAAGAAAGCAAAATAATGATTATAAAATTGTTGAAAGAAGACCTAATAATGACTATGCAAATACAAATAGAAATAAACCTAATAAACCTATGACTGTAAGTGAATTATTTGGATTACAACAAAAATCTAATAAGGAAGAAAAGCAAGTTGTGGAAGAAAAAGTTGAAACAAATATAGAAAAACCTGTTAAAGTAGAAACTAAACAAGAAAAACCTGCAGAAACTAATATTGTAAAGAGTGAAGAAACTACTAGACCGGCAGATAATTTAAGAAGAGAAAATAATTATAGAAACAACAACCAAAACGGACAATATAACAACAATGGATATAGAAACAACAATCAAAATGGACAATATAACAACAATGGATATAGAAACAATACTCAAAACGGACAATATAATAATAATAATGGTTATAGAAACAACAATCAAAATGGACAATATAA
>CAYJGL010000088.1:0-5076 GCA_964369695.1 uncultured Clostridium sp. | reverse complement strand
GCCATTTCAATGGTTAGAACGATTATTTTAGATAAGTAAGTGTCAAACTCGAGAAAATAAAATAAATATTTCTATTTAATTATTGATATATATTTTTGTTATTGATATAATAACTCTAAAATAAAAATAGGAGGAATAAAATGGGATTTTATATAGTTTTAGTAATAATAATTATATTAATGGGAGTAGTTATCTCAATATACAATACACTTGTAACACTAAGATTAAAGGTTAGAAATTCAGAAGCACAGATTGATATTCAATTAAAACGAAGATTTGATTTAATACCCAATTTGGTAGAAACAGTCAAAGGATATGCAGTACACGAATCAAAAACTTTAGAAAGCGTTATAGCTGCAAGAAATGCCTATTCTAGTGCTAATTCAATGGGAGAAAAATCAATAGCTAATAGTAGCTTATTGGATGGATTAAAAAATATCTTTGCTTTAGCAGAAAGTTATCCTGAATTAAAAGCTAATGAAAATTTTTTAAAGCTGCAAGAAGAACTTATGAATGTTGAAGAAAAGATATCCTTTTCAAGACAATTTTATAATGACGCAGTTGAAATGTATAATAAAAAAACAATTACATTTCCAAATAATATAGTAGCATCTATATTTAATTTCAAAGAAGAAGAATTTTTTGAAATAACAAATCTTGAAGAAAGAGAAAATATAAAAGTTTCTTTTGATGATAACTAATATTGATTAAAATAAAAGGGGAAAATTTATATGATTAATAGAAACAATATATTTGTCATAATTTTTATTGTTATTTTTTTCGGATTGCCTATAATTTCAACTTTTTTTCAGGAATTTGAATATAATCCATTTGATTATGCAAAAATAACAGAAGTAGATTCTAAAGTAATTGTAGATAATGATGATGGAAAAGTGACAGTAACAGAAAAATTAAAATTTGATGTACATGCAGCTTTTAAAAATAATCCATTTGTAGAGTTATGGAGAGATTTACCAGAAGATTATGTGGATGGTTTATATGTAGACTATAAAGTAAATTCAGTGAAACAAATATTAGAAAATGGAAAGGAAATTATATATGAAGAAAGTCCAAAATTATATTGGTATGATAGTGACTACGAAAGTGACTCTCTTTATGGACCAGAACACTGGTATCATAGCAAAGGACCATATGATGAAGAAAATAGAGATTATGAGTGTCTTCTGTTTTATGTAAACGAAATATATAGGGAAGAAATTGTATTTGAAATAGAATATGAAATGTCTAATGTAGGATTGAGATATAACGATTGTTCAGAACTATATTTAGCTATGTATTCAGGTCCTAGCATAAATCACCTAAAGTCATTTAAAGGGCAAATATTAATAGAAGACAATTATATGCCAGATGTGGGAAACTATTTTTCACATACATATGGAACCAATTCAGCAGATTTTAATTTTTCAGAATCCCAATATACAAATCCAGGGTATTATACATTTGAATTCGAATTAAATGAATCAGATTTAAAATTCAGACCACATAATGAATATATTGAATTTTCATTGGTAACATTTAATGAAGATAAACATATTTTTACTAAAGACTCTGTAATTAATAATTACTCGTATGACAATGTATTGACCGAATTAATTGAAGAACAAGAAAAATATGAGAATAAATATGAGTTAGCAAATTTAATTAAAATTATACTATTAGTAGTTTCATTCTTTTTTGTATATCTAATTGTATTATATACAAAAAATAAAATTCAAAAGATTAAGTGTAAGTTTAATCTATGCAATCCAACTATACAAGCTGATTATTTTAGAGAAATACCAAGTGATTTAGATCCACAATTTGTTAGCACATTAGTTTTTTGTAAAGATTCAGAAAAAATAAAAGAAAAAGCAAAAGATAATGTTTATTCAGCAATATTGTTAAGTTTAGTACGTAAAAAATATATTGAACTAGTAAGAATAAATGGACAATTAGACTGGACTTCTAGTAACGTTAAAATTATTATGAAATATGAAACAGATATTAAACCAGCAAAAGACATTCTTGAAAACACTAATCTTGAAACTACAAAAGAAATAATAGTAGAAGATTTATCTGGAAATTTAGAACCACTCAGTACTTCTGAAAAACTATATTTTGATATAATAAATAAATATTGTAAAAACAAAGAAATATCTATTAGTTACTTACAAAGTAAATTAAGAATGGATTACCAAAACACGCGTAGATTTGTTAAAAATATGGAAAAATCCATTATCGATATCGGTATATCATTTGGATATTTTCAAGACTCTAATTATGAACAAATCATCAAAGAAGGAAAATCAAAATCATTATCACTATGTACCTTAGGAGTATTAATAATTATACTATTTAACTTAATCTCATATCACACTCTGTTGGATTTAAGTTTTGGAGCATTTTTCTTATTAGGATTTGCACTTATAGGCAGCGGAATATATATTCGAAAACATACTCGCAAAAACGTATTGCTTACACAATTTGGGGAAGATGAATATGTAAAATGGAGAGGTCTATATAATTTCTTAAATAGTGAAACTTTAATGAATGAACGTACCGTTATAGAATTACCTATTTGGGAACAGTATCTAGTTTATGCAACAGCCTTTGGAATTTCAGACAAAGTGTCTAAAGCACTTAAAGTTCGTTGTCCAGAAGCAGTAAATAGCCCTATAATAAATAATCCATATTACTGTTCTCCATCATTTAGATATAATAGTATGAGTTTTAACCATACAGTAAGAAGCTCTTCTAGCACCTCACATTTCGGCGGTCACGGTGGATACGGCGGCGGAGGCCGTGGTGGTGGCGGCGGTGGCGGTGGCCATTAGAATCAAATAAAAGAATAAAAAAAATAAAGGAATCTAACAAATATAGATTCCTTTTCTTAAATATAATTTTATTATTTCCCCTTATTTTTCTTTTTTATTATTATTTCATAAGGTATATCATATCCATCTGTACAGAAAATTTTCAATCCTTTCTCTTGAAATGTATACAATATTTTATTTAAATCGTTTTGCACAGAAACACATTTAACAATAATTTTACTAATCCCTTTTTTAATAAGAAAATCTGCAGAAGGTAAATCTTGTGGATAAATATCCCAACTGTTATCAAAAATAGAAATATTCATTTTAAATCTATTTGTCCTATTGCTGTCTAATAAAAAAGCTGGAGATGCAGTATCTAAATTTTTACAATCTTTCAACTTATATGCTCCTTGCAACAAACCTATTTGAATAGATGTGTTATCAACTGTAGCTATTGCATTTTTTTGTTCTATTGTCCCATTATATATAGGAATTGGTATAAATCCCAATTTACTAAGAGCTATACCTTCTTCAACACTTTCTATATTAGGAAGGTCAACAATTATAGCAGTATTTTTAATATTGGTTAACTCATTAACGTATATGATTGGTGGTAAATTAAATGTAATTGGAATAGATAATAGTTTATTAGTAATAGAAACAAAAGGAGTAGGTCTGACCCAATTTGTCCATATATTATTTGGAGAAGTCCAAATTTTAAATAATTCTTTATTCGTCATGTTAACTCCCTTCAATTAAAACCGGAATATCTGCTGCATTAGAATCAATACGTGGAAGCGTACTTATCCTAGCATAATATCCTGCATGCACACTATTAATGGTATACGAACCTAAACATAAATGAAATTCTTCTCCATCATCACTTTTAACTGTTTTGCTATTAAATTTTTTTTGTATCAAATATTCTTTTGGATGTTTTTTTACATCAGCAAGTATTTCTTTATACTCATTATCACTACAAGCTTCTTTTATTGAAATTTTTTCACCAACTCTCCCATATGCTGGCTTATATATATATCCTTCAATATTATCAATATGTTTAACTTCATGTGTATCTGGAAGTAATCTCTCCCAAGTAGATAAATCTATTCCATTTTGTTTGAGTGCACTCCAAATAAGTGGGAAACGTTTAGTTTGTGCAAATATAGCAATAGGATGATTACAAGATGGAGTTACAGTATTAAAATACCCTTCCCAATGTTTTGGTTTAATGTCTTTTAACCATTCTAAAGGAGTAAACCTTATTATTGCATCAATATTTCCTTCATTCCCATCAAGAATACTATATGCTTTGTTATCTTTAAAAATTAAATGGTCTGCGGCACAATAAATTATATTAAATCCTAATTTATATAATTTATCTCCTAAAAACTGCATTACTTGTCTGTCATCACTATATGATGTACAATGCACCATTGCAATTTTTCCATTAGATATAGTTTTTTCGGCAATAGCTTTAACTAATATTTCACCAAAATTTACAAATGAATATTTATTATTTTTCAATATTTTCTTAGCAAGTTCCGGCATCAAAGAAGCTTCTGCAAATCCACCAGGTACATCACTATTTACTTCACTAATAACCCATTTATTTTCGGTAGTAGGATGGAAATCATATCTCATTAATCGTATATGTTCTTTAGGATTATAATTGATCATAGTTTTTAATTCTTTAGATATTTGCTTAGGCAAAGCTAAAGGTTTTGCTAATTTTAGGTTATTATTTAAAAATATTTCAGCAGCAATAGTTTCTTTATCTAATTGTTCTGTTAATAATTTTATTTTTTCATGCTCTTCTTTACTAATAATTAAAACATGTTTAGCAATTGTATTATTATCTAAAAATTGTGGATCCCATTTATAACAATCAAAAATCAAGTCTGTCCTATAATCATCATATTTTTCTTTTGGAATTGATATTAATTTCATGATATATTTGCATGATATATTTAGTGATTTAAATACTCATACTCCCCTTTCTATTTATTTTACCTTTATTTATATGAGTATATAATAAGTTATATATTAATTCAATAAGACAAGAAAATAAATAGTATAAATTTGTTTTAAGATAGTCAAAAGAATACCAATCTTTTATTAATAGTTTTTATATTAATATTATTTAATACATTGTTTTTATTTACAAACTGTCAATTTAAACAATTGGATTAACTCCATTTCAATATTTAAAAAACTATTTAATTAAATATATTTTTTTCAAAATTTTATGATATAATTA
>CAYJGL010000087.1:0-5155 GCA_964369695.1 uncultured Clostridium sp. | reverse complement strand
GAGTCTGCAAAACTCTGATTCATCGGTTCGATTCCGATAGGCGCCTCCAAAAAATAACTTATAAGCATATTGTTTATGAGTTTTTTTATTGTAATATTTTAAGAAAATAATTGAAAAATTAATACTAAAAGTATATAATGCTCATAAGAAAGCGAGGAATAATATGAAAGAAAACAAGTTAAATATTTTTATTAATAAAAGCTCAAAGGAAGTATTTGAATATGCATTAGAATCTAAGAATGTTCCAAAATGGATAACTTCAATTAAAGAAGAAATACCTTCAGAAATACCAGTTAGGAAAGGTACAAAACTAAAAAACATAGGAGTAAATAGTACTGAGTGGAATTACTATGAAATGATAGAGTTTGAAAGTGGAAAAACATTTACTTTAAAAAGACTAAATGGAGATTTTTTTGTAAAATATACTGTAACAGAACAAGAAAAAGGAACTGATTTTGAGTATTATGAATGGGCAGAAAAAGGAGAGTTAAATGATTTAACAAAAATGGAAACTTTAGAAAAATTAAAAGACTTAATTGAAAGTATAGATGAAAATTAAAGTGTTAAAATTATAAAATAAAAAATTAGTAAAAGGAGTAAAAATATGAGTGATATAAAAATTTCAGATATGATGAAAATGCAAAAAGAATTATGGGAAAAAAATAAAGAAAAATGGTCTCCAATGACACCAGAATATGCGAGAAATTCAATGTTATGGATGATAGAAGAAATAGGAGAAAGTATAGCTGTTATAAAGAAAAAAGGTGATAAAGCTATAATGGAAAATGAAGAAGTAAGAAAATATTTTTTAGAAGAAATGAGCGATGTACTTATGTACTATTTTGATACATTATTAAGATATGAAGTAAAACCAGAAGAAATATCGGATGCGTATGTATCAAAATTTACAACAAATACAGATAGAGAATATAAATATAAAGAAACAGAATAAAAATAAAAAATAAAGACAAAGGTTTGATTTTTATAAAAATATATGTTACAATACCATAGAAAATATCAATAGCAAATTAGGAGGAGAAATGGAAATAGTAAGAACAGTATTAACAGTTATATATTTTATAGTAGCCTTAGCATTAATAATACTTACTTTGATACAATCTAAAGAAGATGCAGGGTTATCATCAACAATTACAGGTTCATCATCAGATAATTATTATGAAAAAAATAAAGCTAATACAAAAGAAGGAAGACAAAAAAGATGGACAATAATATTAGCAAGTGTATTTGCAATATTAACAATTGTATTAGGAATATTATATACAGTATAATGGAAAAACTAGTTCAGATATTTGAACTAGCTTTTTTTAAATAAAACAACAATAAGAAAAGCATATATAAAGATATTTAAATTTAATAAAAAGGAAGACAAAATGGAATTAAAAGAAAATACTAGAAAAGAAAAGATACTAGAATTGATGAAACAAAAAACATATAAGCCAATGACTGCTAAAAACATAGCAGTATTTATGGAAGTGCCTAAAAAAGAATATATGATATTTTTTAAAATAATAAATGAATTAGAAGAAGAATTTAAAATATTAAAAATAAAAGGCGATAAATATAAAATAAGTAAAAAGAAATATATTGAAGGTGTATACAGAAAAAATCAAAAAGGCTTTGGATTTGTAAAACCTATATCAGAAAATACTGAAAATAGAAATAATAAAGAAGAAGTTGAAGAAATATATATATCAAAAAAAGATTCATTAAATGCTTTAAATGGAGATATAGTTATTGTTCAACCAGATAAAGAAATAAAAATGTTTGGTAATAACAAAGAAAAGAAAAGGCTTGAAGGAAAAGTTGTTAAGATTTTAAAACATGAAAAAGATGAAGTTGTTGGTCTATTTAAACAAAATGAAAAATTTGGATTTGTCGTTCCAGATGATAAAAGTTTTGGAACAGATATATTTATACCAAAAAGAAATTTTGGTAAGGCAAGGGACAACCACAAAGTAGTTGTGAAAATTGAGAAATATCCATCAAAAGGTAAAAATGCAGAAGGTAGAATAATTGAAGTACTAGGTGGAGTGAATCAAGCAGGTATAGATATGTTATCATTAATAAAAGAACATAAACTTCCATCAACTTTTCCAGATAAAGTTGTTGAAGAAGCAAAAAAATGGGGAAATAGAATTGATAAAAAAGATATTCCAAACAGAGTAGATTTTAGAGATGATAAAATATTTACGATAGATGGAGAAGATGCTAAAGATTTAGATGATGCAATAAAAGTAGAGAAATTAGAAAATGGGAACTATAGATTAGACGTGCATATTGCAGATGTTAGCTATTATGTAATGGAGAATACTGAATTAGATAAAGAAGCATATATAAGGGGGACAAGTGTATATATGTTAGGGAGAGTAGTACCAATGCTCCCTAGAGAATTGTCGAATGGTATTTGTAGTTTAAATGAAAATGTAGATAGATTTACACTTTCATGTTTAATGGAAATTGATAATAAAGGTAATCTATTATCTTCACAAATTGTAAAAGGTATTATAAATGTAACAAAAAGAATGACATATACTAATGTACAGAAAATATTAGATGGAAAAGATAAGAAGATATTAAATGAATATAAAGAGTATATTGAAGAATTTAAGCAAATGGAAGAATTAGCATTAATACTTAAAAATAAAAGATTAGGACAAGGATATTTAAATTTAGATATTCCTGAAAGCAAGGTTGAACTAGATAGTGAAGGAAGAGCTATAAATGTTAAAAAATATGAATCAACATTTGCTAATGAAATAATAGAACAGTTTATGCTTAAAGCAAATGAAGCTGTTGCAGAGAAGTTCTTTTGGCTTGAAGCACCATTTATATATAGAGTGCATGAAACACCTGATTTAGAAAAAATAAGTGAGTTAAATAAATTTTTAGCTAGTTTTAAAATGAAAATAAAAGCAAATAAAGAAACAGTACACCCTAAAGAGTTTGCTAAAATACTAGGTGAGATAAAAGGAAAAGAAGAACAAAAAGTAATATCAACCCTTATTCTACGAACATTAAAAGTTGCTAGATATGAAGCTGAGAATAAAGGACATTTTGGTATAGCCAGTAAATATTATTCACATTTTACATCACCAATAAGAAGATATCCAGATTTATATATTCATAGAATAATAAGCAAATATATACAATCTAATTATGATATGCCAACAAAATGGGTAGAAAAACAGTTTGGAATAGCAGAAAAAGCAGCAGAACAATCATCAGCAAGAGAAAAAATAGCAACAAAAATTGAAAGAGAAGCAATTGACATGAAAAAAGCAGAATATATGCAAGACAAAATTGGAAAAGAATACGAAGGAATAGTATCATCTGTTACTCCTTTTGGAATGTTTGTTGAACTTGAAAATACTGTTGAAGGTTTAATTAGATTTGAAGACTTAGGTAATGAATACTATATATATGATGAAAATAAGAAACAGTTAATTGGCGAAAATACAAATAAGGTTTATAAAATAGGGGATAAAGTTAATATAAAAGTTAAAAGAGCAAGCAAAGAACTAAGACAGATTGATTTTGCGTTGATTTAAATTAAATAAAAAAAGTATACTTTAAGTTTGAATAGCACTGTGATATTACAATTATATTACAGTGCTATTACAATTACATTACATTAAAATTTTTGCTTGATAAAATATATACTAAATGATAATATTATGTCATAAAAAATAGAAGGAGGAAAAATGAAAGTAAGAAAATTATTAATTATTTTAATACTAATGTTTTTGACAATATGTTTGGTTAAAACAGAAGTAAGAGCTGCATTACATAATAATGAAGATTTAACAGTTACTACAAAAAAAGAGTCAAGTGATGGAACTATTGCTATAGGGATTTCTGGACTAGAATTAGATTTAGGAAAAAGATATGAGTGGACTGTGGTTAAATCAATTCCAACAGATACTACAACATGGTATGAATTGATATTTGCAGAAACTGATCAAGTGGAGATAATGCTTAGTCCATCAATACCTGAAATATTAGATATAATAACGGAATCAGAGATGGCAAATATATATATAAGAGAAATTGGTAGCACTGAGAATATTGTTGAAAGATTAAGTGTATCTACAGTGTTTGATTTATACGGTGGAATAGATATTAGACTGGAAGATGAAAGGGAATATAGCTTAGAAAGAATGTACGGTTATTCAAAAGGTTATTATATGTTACAAGAAATAACTGATATAGATATAATTCAAAAATATTTAGAAAGTAACAGAAGTGTTGATGCTATAGTTGATATGTTACCAACAACAGCTCCAGCATCTGGTTGGATAGGAATGACTAGTTTTTCTTTTAGCACGTATACGTATGATTATAATGGTGGATTATATGAAGAAGGAAAATTATATTTGTTATGGGGACAAATAACTGGGGCAGTAGGAACAAGGGCGGTATATGGTTATAATATATTAGATAAATTAGAAGATGATTTAAAAAAACCAATTGTTTCATCTATTGAAATAGTTACACCATCAGAAGATGGGACGTATTATACAGGAGAAGAAGTTAAAATATCGGTGTGTTTTGATGAGTTTATTACTGCTACTGAAATGCCTACACTTTCAATAAAAATTGGAGAAGGACAGACTATAAACCTTGATAACGGGGTAATAGATGGAAAAAATATAATATACACATATAATTTAAAAGAAGAAGATAAAGGACAAATCTCCACAGTAGATTTACGAAATGGGAATGTCAAAGATGCAAGCGGAAATGGTGCTGAATTATCATGTCCGATAATATCCGGAACTATAGTTATGGTTAATACAGATGATGGAAACAACTCAACTAATACAGATGATGGAAACAACTCAACTAATACAGATGATGGAAACAACTCAACTAATACAGATGACAAGAATAATAATACAGACCTAGATACAACAACTACTACATTAAAAGAGTTACCAAAAACTGGATTAAGTGTTGGAATTATTGTAGGAATAATAATAATATCTATAGTAGGATTTATAATGTATAAAAAATACAATAATATGAAAGAAATAAAATAAAAATCATTGAATTAGTTTTTAAGTTCTGATTAGAAGAATTATATTAACAAACTAATATTCAATAAAACAAAAGCAAGTAGAGAAAGTAGAATTAT
>CAYJGL010000086.1:0-5156 GCA_964369695.1 uncultured Clostridium sp. | reverse complement strand
CCTACGCCAATTTTCAAGACTGGTGCCATAAACCAACTCGACCACCTCTGCAAATTAATTAAGTACAATAGGTATGATAACATTTTAATAAGTTTTTGTCAATAAAAATAAGATAATCAATTAAAAAAATATAAAATTGTTAAGTTAGAAATATAAAATTAGAAGTAAAGAACATGCTTAAAGAGTAATTTTATTACATATTTATTACAGAAATATTACAATTATATTAAAAATTAATAAAAGATGTTTAAATATCTAAAAAAAACACAAAAAAATGCATAAATATGATATAATTAGGATAAACAAATGAAATTATAGGAGGATGAATATGGGAACACATTTAATACCTAGAGATACTAAGGGAGAAGATAGAATATTAATGATATTTTCAAGAAAAGCTTTTATATATTCTATAGCAGGGTTAATAATTGGTTTTATTATATATATGTTTTTTAGTGCTATTTCTTTAGGAGTAGTAGGAATTGTAATTGGAGCAGTAATAGTATTATTAGGATTTATAATTGGAACATTTAAAATGCCTAAAATAGAAAAATTCAAAGTAACGACATATACAGAAGGTGAAAATATTGATGAAATAATACTAAGAGCTATTAAATTCAAAAATAAAAAAAATAAGAAATATGTATTAAACCAAGGAGGTAAAGATGAGTAACGAAGAAATGACAAATATACTAATAATAGCATTAGTTTCAATGTTAGCTATATTATTTATATTTATATTTATATTAATAATTTTAAGAGCAAAAAATAAAAGAGAAGAAAAAAAAGGAATTGAAACATCGAATAATACTAAGCCGACTAATAATAAAAAGACACAAATCCATGAAGATAAATCAGTACACGATTTTATGGAGTTTTATGATATTAAAGATGATATGATAATAAAGAAAGATAAACAAAAATATTTAATGGTATTAGGATGTCAAGGAATTAATTATGACTTGATGTCAAGTGTAGAAAAAAATGCAGTTGAAGAAGGGTTTATTCAATTTTTAAATTCATTAACAACACCTATACAATTATATATTCAAACTAGAAAAGTTAATTTAACATATAGTATTGAAGAATATAAAAAGAATTTAAAAGATGCAGAAGATAAATACAGGAGATTAGAATATCAATATAATCAATATAGAAAAGATCCTAATTATGATGAACAACAACTAAAAAAATATAATTTTGAATTAGTTAAACAAAGAAATTT
The DNA here is from genome assembly GCA_964369695.1 of uncultured Clostridium sp. Lineage (GTDB taxonomy): Bacteria > Bacillota > Clostridia > TANB77 > CAG-508 > CAG-269. Next base: position 3,931 of record CAYJGL010000086.1, on the reverse strand, counting down.
ATACGAATATACAAAAGATATAATACAGAATACAGAAAATATGAGTTTAAATAAAAATATATTAAATAAAAACTATTATATAGTGATTTCTTATTCTCCAGAAGGAGAAGAAAAAGAATTATATGAAAGTGAAGAGATTGTTGAATTAGCATTTTCTGAATTATATACAAAATCACAATCTATTGCTAGAGTATTAAATGTTTGTGGTGTTACTTCAAAAGTATTAAATTCAATAGAATTAAGTGAATTACTGTATGTGGCATACAATAGAGATGATTCTGATATATTTGGAATGGACAAAGCAATGCAAGCAGGATATGATGATTTATATGTAACATCGAAAAAGGTAATTGATAAAAAAATAGAAACGTTAAATGAAAAAATAGAGAAAGAAGCATATGAACTAGCAAATGATATATCTTCAGAAGTTAAATTGAAAAGTGAAAAACAAAAACAATATGAAGAAAAAGAAAAAAATATGGAAGATATGATAAAAGAGATGGCAAAAGTAATAATTGAAGAAAATTTCAGTGAATTATCTGAAAAAGAAAAAAAAGAAGCTATTAATAAAATTGAAGTTAAAGGAAAGGAGAAAGAAAATGGCAAAAAAGGAGTTAGAGAAAAAAAATCTAAGTAACGAAAATAAAATTGGTCTTTTTAAGAAAAAAAATATTAAAGATTTGATAGCACCATCAGGAATAGATGCGTCTAATCTTGATCATTTAAAAATAGTATCAAGTATAAATAGATATGCAAGAAGTTTTTATATTTCTACTTTACCTAGAATGGCAACCTTTCCAGAGTTATTTAGAGACTTATATATGTTTGATGATATAAATACATCCGTATATATAAAACCTATATCAGAAGAAAAAAGTCAAATAGAATTAGATAAAACTATAAATGAGTTAGAAACAGAAAGGCTTGTAGCTTTAGATAGAGGTAATATAAATAGAGAAAGTAAATTAGCACAAAAAAGATATGAAACAGAAGCGTTAAGAGATCAAATAAGTGCAGGTTTTAATAAATTATTTGAAGCATCAATTATTTCAACTATATTTGCATATAATTTAAAAGATTTAGATAAATTATCAAAATTATTAAGTACTGAAATGTCTAAATCCCTAATAAGTATAAAGAATGCGTGGGCAATACAAGAAGAAGCTTTTAAATCAAATGTTCCATTAATGGATAATAAAATTAGAAGTGTACATACATTTGATAGAGATTCAATGGGAACAGTATTTCCTTTTACAACATCAGAAATAGGACATCCTACAGGAGTACCACTAGGATTCAATAAACAAACAGGAACACCGATATTATTTGATAACTTCCATCATTCTCTTACAAATTACAATATGGTTATATTTGCAAAATCTGGTGCAGGTAAATCTGTTACAATGAAAACATTAATATCAAGATCTTCAGTTCTTATGGGAATAGAGAGTTTAGCATTAGATGCAGAAGGTGAATATTCAATAGTGTCTGAAGCTTTAGGTGGAATTAATGTTGTTATAAGTCCAGTTTCAAAAACTGTAATAAATGTTTTTGATATTGAAACAGAAACTATTAAAGATGAAATAACAGGAAAAGAAAGATTATTTTTGAATGTTCAAAATAAAGTTGAAGATGTTACACAGGCATTATTAACAATGTCTAGAGGAAGTACAAGAAGTAAGGAAGTAAATGAAGTAACAAAACAAATTATTGCAGAATCTGTTGCAGAAGAGTATGAAGCTCATGGTATAAATAGTAATCCAGCAAGTTTATATCAAGTTTCAGATACATTTGTACATAAAGGTAATATTTCAAATAAATTAAAAAGACAAATGCCAACTATAGGAAGTTGGTATGAAAGAATCTTAAAAAAAGCTGAAGAAAATACAAATAAAAATTATGAATTTCATTTTAGTTATTTAATTAAAGTTATGAAACAATATATTAGAAAATACAACGGACAAATGGCATATTTTGATGGACAATCAACTTTTGAATTATTAGATGGAGCACCATTTATTAATTTAGATATTTCTCAGTTAGAAGAAAGGTTTGCAAGACCACTTGCTCAGCAAATATTATTATCATGGATATGGGAAAAATATGTTAAGAAAAATAGTGAAGATAGAAGTAAAGCTAAAAAGAAAAGAGTTATAGTAGATGAGGCATGGATGTTACTTCCATATGCAGAAGCCGTAGACTTTTTAAATACAATGGCAAGACGTGCAAGAAAAAGAAATGTATCACTTGCAATTATATCACAAAGATTTCAAGATTTTTATGAAAAAGCAGAAGCACAAGCAGTACTTACATCGTCTGATACAAAGTTGTTTTTAGCACAAGATAAAGCAGAAATTCAATATTTAGCAGAAGTGTTTAAGCTATCTAAAGGAGAAGCTGATTTCTTAGTTACATGTACAAAAGGAGAAGGATTATTTAAAGTAGGACAAGATACGGCAATATTAAAAATAATGCCAACAAAAAAAGAGTTTCAATTCGTAGAAACTAATTTAAATAAAATTGCAGGAAATGTTTAAAGGGGGAAATATGAGCAAAATATTAACAAAAAAAAATATGACAAAATTAATAATAATAATAGTAATAATATTATTATTTAATGCTATATTTCCTGTGTATTCACATGCAGATGTAGTAGGAGATATAATGGAAAATATAGGAGGGATTATATTTGATCCTATTCAATACTTATTAGCTTTTTTCTCTGACAGTATTTTATATTTAATTCAGTGGTCTTTAACGGGAGTTGCAATACCACCTGCGAGTGAAAGGGCAAAACCGACGAACGCAGATGAGTGGCAGGTAGATGTATTTGGAGAGATAGCGTGGCCTACTATTGTAGTAAGTCCAGAAGAAATATTTTCGAATAATCTTCCAGCTTTAAATGCTAATTTCTTTACTTCAATTCCGGAGGTAAACAACTCTGATAACAGTAAATACTTTTCTGAGCTGAATAGAAATCCAAGTGAAGGGGAAGAAGAGGTGTTTATAAATCATTCATATAGTAACTCGTTAGGGAAATTAAGACAAACAATAGCAAGCTGGTATGTTTCATTTAGAAACTTAGCCGCAGCAGCACTACTATCAGTATTAATATATGTAGCTATAAGGATGATAATTTCAAGTGTTGCAGAAGATAAAGCAAAGTATAAATCTATGATAATGAATTGGTTAGTTGCAGTAGCTATTGTGTTTTTCTTACATTTTGCAATGTCATTTATTATGTGGATTTCTGAAGGATTTGTAGATATTTTAAGAAGTGTAAGTATAGATAATGGAAGTTATGATATTGTAATAGAGGATACAAAGCAAAGCTTTACATTAACGAAAGATTTTACATTAGGTAGCTTAGTATCAGTAGATCATCCAGGAGATGCCAAAATTTATAATTTAATGGAATTAGTAAGAGTTTATATGAGTGCTAAGAATACTCTTATATCTTTTCCATATTTAATTATATATATAGCCCTAATTGGATTTACTTGTATGTTTACATGGAAATATTTAATGAGATTTATAAATTTAGCTTTTTTAACATTGTTAGCACCTTTAATAGCTATAACATATCCTATGGACAAACTAAAAGATGGTAATGCACAAGCATTTAGTTTCTGGCTAAAAGAATATACAATGAATGCTATGCTACCAGTAATTCATATGTTGATTTATGTTGTATTAGTTGGTAGTGCTATAGAGTTAGCCCAAACGAATTACTTATATACATTTGCAGTATTTATGTTTATGCTTAAAGCTGAAGATATTATTAAAAATATGTTCGGATTATCTGGAGGCTCAAGTGACAATAATGGATCATTTGCAGGAGGAGCTTTAGCAGCTTCAGCAATGAGTAAAGCTAAAGGAGCAATAGGAGGAGCTGCTAAATCAGGTGGTAAAGATTCTATAAGAACAAGTG
>CAYJGL010000085.1:0-5189 GCA_964369695.1 uncultured Clostridium sp. | reverse complement strand
TTTAATTTGTTTGATTTTTTGATATTTTTTCGATTTAAAATTTATCAAGCTGTACTATTACCCCAAAATTATTTTAGTACCTTGCTTAATCTTTGATTAAAAACTTTTAGAAAATATATTTATTATCTCTATGTTTCATATTATACATACAAGTTATTTTTTGTCTATAGTTTTTTGATATATATTTTAAATACTATTTATAACATATTTCATAATAAAAAAATTCCAACTTATTGTTAGAATTCTTTTTTATTATATATTATTTAACGTTTTCTTTTATGTATTCAACTACATCTCCTACTGTTGCTACTTTTTCAGCATCAGTATCAGGGATTTCCATATCAAATTCTTCTTCTAATCCCATTACTAATTCAACTATATCTAGTGAATCAGCTCCTAAGTCATCAATAAATGATGCTTCCATATTAACAGAACTTTCAGCTACACCTAATTGTTCTACTATGATTTCTTTTACTTTTTCAAAAACTTCTTCTGAACTCATCTTCTCGAGTTCACCTCCTCTCAAGTTTCAAATGATTTATATGTCATTTGTTTCTATTCATATTTATTTTATATTATATGTTTTTAACTTTGTCAAGCAATTTTTAAAAAATTATATTTTTTATACTACCAAGTCAAAAACATTAATATACTTAAGTATTTTGTTAATTTGTTTCATCTTGATTCTTTTTTATTTCAAACTCTTTTATCATATTTTCAACAGCTTTATTTTTTACAAATTGTTCTGCTTGAATAATTGTATATTCAAATAGTTTTTCATCACTACTTCCATGTGCTTTTACTACTGGTTTTTTTACTCCTAAAAATAATGCTCCACCATATGACTTATAGTCTAAAGTTTTACTAAATCTTTTAATTGCTGGAAGTGTTGGTAACGTCAATATTTTTGACACTAAATTTTTTGTAAGAGCTTCCTTTAAATTTACTTTAACTAATTTACCTACACCTTCAGATGTTTTTAAAAATATATTTCCAGTAAATCCATCAGTAACAACTGCATCTACTTTACCTGAAAAAGCATCTCTACCTTCTACATTTCCAATAAAGTTTATACCTAACTCTTCTGATTTTTCTTTTAGCAAAATGTAGCTTTCTCTAACTAATTCATTTCCCTTTGATTCTTCTGTTCCAATGTTTAAAAGTCCAATTGCAGGTTTTTCAATGCCATAAGTATTTTTTAGATATATACTAGACATTTGTGCAAATTGAAGTAAATTTAATGGCTTACAATTTGTATTCGCTCCTGCATCTATTAGCATAAATTTGCTCTTATACGCTGGTAATATTCCTGCTAATGCGGGTCTATCTATTCCTTTTATTCGTCCTACTAATAGTGTTGCTCCTGTTAATAATGCTCCTGAATTTCCAGCCGATATAAATACATCACCTTCTCCTTCTTTTAGCATTTTAAATCCTACTACCATTGATGAATCTTTTTTCTGTTTTATAGCTACTGTTGGTGTATCACACATGTCAATTATTTCACTTGCATTTTTAATTTTTATTCTATCTGATATATCTTCTACTGTTTTATTATATATTTCCTTAAATTTAGCTCTTAATACGTCTTCTTTCCCTATTAAAACTACTTCTGCTTGTACTTTATTTATAGCATTTACTGTTCCTTTTATATTAGCATCTGGATTATTATCTCCACCCATTGCATCTAATAATATTTTCATTAATTCCCCCCTTGAATTGTCTCTATTTTATTGTATTATCAATATTACTATTTTATTATTGTTTTACTAAAAAATCAAGTAAAAACAATAAAAAAAGAACAAATATAACTATCTGTCCTTTTATATATATTAATTAATCCTTAAATTATGCAATTATGTCTGCAACAACTCCAGAACCAACTGTTCTTCCACCTTCACGAATCGCGAATCTTAATCCTTTTTCGATTGCTATTGGTGTAATTAATTCAATTGTCATAGCGATGTTATCACCTGGCATAACCATTTCAGTTCCAGCTGGTAATTCAATTATACCTGTAACGTCTGTAGTTCTGAAATAGAATTGTGGTCTGTATCCGTTAAAGAATGGTGTATGTCTTCCACCTTCTTCTTTAGTTAATACATAAACTTCTGAAGTAAATTTAGTATGTGGGTTTATTGTTCCTGGTTTACAAAGAACTTGCCCTCTTTCGATGTCTGATCTTTCAACACCTCTTAATAATGCTCCTATATTATCTCCAGCTTCAGCTTGATCTAATAATTTTCTGAACATTTCAACTCCAGTTATTACTGTTTTCTTTCTTTCAGCTGATAATCCGATGATTTCAACTTCGTCAGAAACTTTAATAATTCCTCTTTCTACTCTACCTGTTGCAACTGTTCCACGTCCTGTAATTGTGAATACGTCTTCAACTGGCATTAAGAATGGTTGGTCAACTGGTCTTTCTGGTGTTGGTATATAACTATCAACAGCTTCCATTAATTCAACTATTGGAGCATATGTTGCATCATTTATATCTGTAGATGCACATTCTAATACGTTTAATGAAGATCCTTTTACTACTGGAATATCATCTCCTGGGAAACCATATTCAGATAATAAGTCTCTAACTTCCATTTCTACTAATTCTAATAATTCTGGATCATCAACCATATCACATTTGTTTAAATATACAACTATATATTTAACACCAACTTGTCTTGCAAGTAAGATATGTTCTCTTGTTTGTGGCATTGGACCATCTGCTGCAGAAACAACTAAGATAGCTCCATCCATTTGTGCTGCACCTGTAATCATATTTTTAACATAGTCAGCATGTCCTGGACAGTCAACGTGTGCATAATGTCTGTTTTCTGTTTCATATTCAACGTGTGCTGTATTAATTGTGATTCCTCTTGCTTGTTCTTCTGGAGCACCATCTATTTGATCATATGCTTTGTAGTCAGCTCTTCCTAAAAATGATAATACTTTAGTTATAGCTGCTGTTGATGTAGTTTTTCCGTGGTCAACGTGACCAATTGTACCAATGTTAACATGTGGTTTTGTTCTTTCAAATTTTGCTTTTGCCATTTTAAAATTCCTCCTTCTTGTAGCTTCTTCGCTACTATTTACATTTTATTTTTAAATTTAATAACTTAATTATTTGCATATGTATTTTATAATAAATATATTTAAAAATCAATACTTTTTTTAATATTTATATAAAATACATATATCTTATTAATCTTTTTTAGCTCTTGTAGCAACAATATTTTCTAATACTGATTTTGGAACTTCTTCGTAATGAGATGGTTCCATAGTATATGTTCCTCTACCTTGAGTTTTAGAACGTAAATCTGTTGCATAACCGAACATTTCAGAAAGTGGTACAAATGAATGAATTTCTGTTAATCCTTCAGCTGTATCCATACCTTCCATTCTTCCTCTTCTTGAATTTACATCTCCAATAACATCTCCCATGTATTCTTCTGGAACTGTTATTTCAACTTTCATTATTGGTTCTAATATAACTGATTTAGCTTGTTTACAACCTTCTTTGAATGCCATAGATGCAGCAATTTTAAATGCCATTTCTGAAGAGTCAACTTCATGGTAAGATCCATCTACTAATGTTGCTCTGAAGTCAATAACTTGGTATCCAGCTAATATACCGCTTTCAGCAGCTTCTCTCATACCTTGTTCAATTGGTTTGATATATTCTTTTGGAACAGATCCTCCAACGATTTTACTTTCAAATTCAACACCTTTACCTGGTTCTAATGGTTCCATTTCAAACCAAACATCTCCGTATTGTCCTTTACCACCTGATTGACGAATGAATTTACCTTGAATTTTAACTTTATTTCTAATAGTTTCTTTGTAAGCAACTTGTGGTTTACCTACATTACATTCAACTTTAAATTCTCTTTTCAATCTATCAACAATTATATCTAAGTGTAATTCACCCATACCTGCAATTATTGTTTGACCTGTTTCATGGTTTGTATATGCTTTAAATGTTGGATCTTCTTCTGCTAATTTTGATAAAGCTATACCCATTTTTTCTTGAGCTACTTTGTCTTTTGGCTCAATAGCTACGTCAATAACTGGATCTGGGAATTCCATTGCTTCTAATATAACTGGTTTTTGCATATCACATAAAGTATCTCCTGTTGTTACTTCTTTAATACCAACAGCTGCAGCAATATCTCCTGCATATACTTTATTAATATCTTCTCTATGATTAGAGTGCATTTGAAGTATTCTTCCGATTCTTTCTTTTTTATTTTTATTAGAGTTTAAAACTGTTGATCCTGATTCTAATGTTCCAGAGTATACTCTAAAGAAACATAATTTACCAACAAATGGATCTGTAGCAATTTTAAATGCTAATGCTGAGAAAGATTCAGTGTCAGATGTTTTTCTTGTAGCTTCATTTCCATCCATATCAAAACCTTTAACATCTTCGATATCTAATGGTGATGGCATATATTCTACTATTGCATCTAATAATTCTTGAACACCTTTATTTTTATATGAAGAACCACATGTAACTGGTACTATTGTGTTAGCAATTGTACCTGTTCTTAAACCTTTTTTGATTTCTTCGTTTGTTAATTCTTCACCTTCTAAATATTTCATCATTAATTCTTCGTCTTGTTCTGCAACAGCTTCAATCATTTTGCTTCTGTATTCATCAGCTAAATCTTTCATGTCTGCTGGAATTTCAGTTGTTTCAACTTCTTTTCCTAAGTCATCTTTATGAACTAATGCTTTCATTTCAATTAAGTCAACAATTCCTTGGAAATTGTCTTCTGCTCCGATTGGTAATTGAATTGGAACAGCATTTGCTTTTAATCTATTTTTTAATTGATCAACACAAAGCATAAAGTTTGCTCCTGTGATGTCCATTTTATTTACATATACCATTCTTGGTACATTGTATTTATCTGCTTGTCTCCAAACAGTTTCTGTTTGTGGTTGAACTCCACCTTTTGCAGCTAATACTGTGATTGAACCATCAAGTACTCTTAGAGATCTTTGAACTTCTACTGTAAAGTCAACGTGTCCTGGTGTATCAATGATATTTACTCTGTTATCATTCCAGAAACATGTTGTTGCAGCAGATGTTATTGTTATTCCTCTTTCTTGTTCTTGTTCCATCCAATCCATAGTAGCTCCACCATCGTGAACTTCTCCTATTTTATGAGTTTTTCCTGTATAAAATA
>CAYJGL010000084.1:0-5310 GCA_964369695.1 uncultured Clostridium sp. | reverse complement strand
TTTAAAGGTTTTTTTAAGCAAGAAGAATTAGAAAAGCAACCAACAAATTATATAGGATCTATAGGACAAAATAAATATGGATATTACAGATATAAAGATGAAGAGTTTGAAAAAGAGTATGTACAGTATTTAGAAGAAGTTAAATTAAAAAAAGAAACAAAATATGATGATTCATTCAAAAAAACTATAGCATGTGAGATTGAAGTAGATGATGCCACCAAAGAGGCGTATCAGAACGTACTAAATGCTAAAGAGAATAGATTAACAGGCAAAAATAAGTTAGTGGAAGACAGCAGATCTGTAAATGATATAGATACAAGATAAAATAAAATTTTGCAAAATATATAGAAATATGATAAAATATTACTATTCTAGATAAAGGAGGATAGTAATATTTTTTTGAATATTACTAAAATAGAAATGAGAATATCAAACGAATGGAAAGACTATAAAATATTAGACATGGCAAATGGACAAAAGTTAGAAAAATGGGGAAATGTTATATTAGAAAGACCAGACCCACAAATAATATGGAAAAATAAATCGTTTCCAATCAAATGGAAAGAAATAAATGCAAAATATCATAGAAGTAAATCTGGTGGTGGATCATGGGAATTCATGAAAAAAATTCCTAACAGTTGGCAAATACAATATAAAAATTTAACATTTAATATAAAACCAATGGGATTTAAACATACAGGATTATTCCCAGAACAAGCAGTTAACTGGGATTGGATGATAGATAAAATAAAAAAAGAAAAAAGAGAAATAAAAGTATTAAATCTTTTTGCATATACAGGTGGAGCAACAGTAGCCTGCTTATCTGCAGGTGCATCTGTTTGTCATGTGGATAGTTCAAAAGGAATGACAGCATGGGCAAAAGAAAATGTTGTATCATCTGGTTTAAAAGATAAACCAGTTAGATTTATTGTTGATGATGTTGTGAAATTTGTAAATAGAGAAATAAGAAGGGGAAATAAATATGATGCAATAATAATGGATCCACCATCTTATGGAAGAGGTGCAAATGGAGAAGTTTGGCAATTTGAAGATAATATATATGACTTAGTAGAACTTTGTTCAAAAGTATTATCAGATAATCCGTTGTTCTTTTTAATAAATTCATATACAACAGGAATATCAAGTACAGTATTGAAAAATATCTTAACATTCACAATATCAAAAAAACATAAAGGGAAATTTGATTCTGGAGAAATAGGACTACCAATGGAAAATTCAGAACTAATATTACCTTGTGGTATATATGGAAGATGGGAAAAGTAAGTAGATAGTCATAAGGAAGGAAAAACATGCAAGAATTAAAAGTAATATTTGAAGATAACCATATAATAGTTGTAGAAAAAATACCTAACATACCTTCACAAGAAGATAAGACAGGTGATTTAGATATGCTTTCGATTATTAAAAAATATATTAAAGAAAAGTACAATAAACCAGGAAATGTATATGTTGGACTTGTTCATAGATTAGACAGACCAGTTGGTGGTGTCATGATTTTTGCTAAAACATCAAAAGCAGCAGCTAGGTTAAGTAATCAAGTAAGAGAAAAGATATTTAAGAAAAAATATCTTGCAGTTGTTGATGGTAAGTTTGATAAACAAAAAGGAACTTTAGAAGATTATTTATACAAAGATGAGAGAAATAATATGAGTAAAGTGGTTAACAAAGAAAAGAAGAATGCAAAAATTGCTAAATTAGATTTTGAAGTTTTAAAATATAATGAGATAAAAGATCTCAGTTTAGTCAAAGTTAATTTGTATACTGGAAGGCACCATCAAATAAGAGTTCAACTATCAAATTATTCTCATAGCATTTTTGGAGATCAAAAATATGGAACTAGGGGAAAAGGAAAACAAATTGCACTATGGGCAAATGAACTTACAATTGAGCATCCTATAACTAAAGAAGAAATGACTTTTATAAGTACTCCAGAAGAAAAAGGAACATGGAGTATACTTAACAATTAGTTTGAAGTGAAATAAAATAAACTATAAATTACTTGAAAAAAAATAAAAATAGTATATAATATAGTAAAGTAGAAATGGAAGAAGTGAATATATGAATTTAAGTGAACTAGAAGAGAGTATAGGCTATATATTTAAAGATAAAAAATTACTTAAAAAAGCTTTAACTCATACATCTTACGCAAATGAAAATAAAATAGAAAGTAATGAAAAGCTTGAGTTTTTAGGTGACAGTATATTAGAATTTATATCAAGCAAATACTTATATGATAACTATATTGATTTAAAAGAAGGAGAGATGACTAAAGTTAGAGCAACAGTTGTATGTGAAGATAGTTTATACAAAGTGGCTAAAAAGCATAATTTTAGTGATTTTTTATACCTAGGTAAATCTGAAATAAAGACACAAGGGAAATTTAGACCAGCAATACTTGCCGATAGTGTAGAAGCTGTTATAGCAGCAATATATTTAGATAGTGGGTTAGAAGGTTGTGTAGAATTTATAGAAAAAAATTTAAAAGACAAAATTGAAATAGCTACTAAAAATGTAGGGATAAAAGACTATAAAACAGTATTACAAGAAAAGTTACAAACTAAAGGTGATGTTGTCATTAAATATAACATAATAAATGAAATTGGCCCAGATCATAATAAGAGCTTTGAAACAGAAGTTAGTTGTGACGGTAGAGTTCTTGCAAGTGGAAAAGGGAAGAGTAAGAAAGAAGCAGAAATGAATGCAGCAAAAAATGCATTGGGAAAAATTATGAAATAAGGGAGGTAATAAATGAAAAAACAATATATAATACCAATATTTGTACCACATTTAGGTTGTTCCTATGATTGTGTTTTTTGTAATCAAAAATCTATAAGTGGACAAAAAAGTAAACTTACTAAAGAAGAAGTAGTTAATATAATTGAAGATTACCTAAAAGAATTAAAAAAACAAAAAGATAAAAATAATAGCAGTGATGAAGTTAAAGTTGAAATAGCATTTTATGGTGGGAGTTTTACTGCAATAGATGATAAATATCAAGAAGAATTGTTAGAAACAGCATATACATATATAAAAAGTGCTGAAGTTGAATCTATTAGAATATCAACAAGACCAGATTGTATTGATAAAAAAGTATTAAAAAAGTTGAAGAAATATAAAGTTAAGACAATAGAATTAGGTGTTCAATCTGCTAATGACTATATATTAAAAAAATCTAATAGGGGACATACATTTAAAGATGTAAAAAAAGCATCTAAATTAATTAGATGGCATGGTTTCACATTAGGGCATCAAATAATGGTAGGACTACCAGAGAGTACGAAAATTGATGAAATTAATACTGCTAAAGAATTAATAAAACTTAAGCCGAAAATTGTACGTATTTATCCTGTATTAGTAGTGAAAAATACTAAATTGGAAGAACAATATAAAAAGGGAGAATATGAAGCATTACCACTTGTACAAGCTGTGGAAACATCAAAAGAATTAATTAATATTTTCAATTCTAAAAATATTGAAATAATAAGAGTGGGATTACAAAATACAGATGAAATTAGTGATCCGAAATCAAAAGAAAGTGAAGTGATAGCTGGTCCATACCATCCGGCTTTCAGACAATTAGTGGAATCTAGTTTATGGTATGACGCTATAGTTAATAAAATAAAAAAGTTAAATGCTAAAGTTAGAGAAGTAGAAGTTACAGTTAATCCTATTGATACAAGTAATGTGATAGGACATAAAAAAGAAAATATAATAAAATTAAAAGAAACTTATGATGTTGATTTAATATTAAAACAAGATGATAATATTAAACAAGGAAAATCAAAGATAGAAATCACAAAAACATATGATGATTTTGTAAATAATTAAATAAACGAATAAAATCACCTTTTTTACAGATAATAGTAATAAAGGTGATTTTATGAAAAAAATAAAAATTATAGAGCAATCAAGGGAATTTAAATATTTTTTAGAAATATTAGGAACGGTATTTGGAGCTTCACTAATAGCAATAGCAGTATCTTTGTTTTTGTTACCAAACCAATTATCATCAGGTGGAGTTTCTGGTGTTGCGACTATAACATATTATTTGTTAAATATTCCTATGGGAACAGCAATACTAGTAATTAATATACCTCTTTTTATTATATCTATATTTAAAATAGGAAAAAGTTTTTTTGTGAAATCTTTAATAGGTACAATATCATTATCATTATTAATAGATTTATTTGACAAATTTCCATCACTTACAAATGATAGATTTTTAGCATGTATATATGGTGGTGTTATAATGGGTATAGGGACAGCATTAATATTAAAAGTTAATTCATCAACTGGTGGAACGGATTTGGTTTCATATATTATAAAAGAATATATGCCATCAATAGAAATGGGAAAAGTTATAGTAATATTAGATATAATAATAATTGCATTAAATGTTATATTTTTTAGAGAGATAGAAATTGGATTATATTCAGCTATAACAATATATATAATGGGTAAAATGATAGATATTGTATTTGAAGGAATATATTTTACGAAATTGTTATTAATAATATCTGACAAAAATGAAGAAATAGCAAAAGAGATAGGTCTACAAGTTAAAAGAGGTGCAACTGGATTATATGGGAAAGGTATGCATAGGCAAGACGAAAAGATAGTACTTATGACAGCTGCTTCTAGAAGAGATATTGGAAAGATTAAAGAGATAGCAAAAAAAATTGATTCAAGTTCTTTTATAGTAATTACTAATTCAAGAGAAGTTCTAGGTCTAGGGTTTAAAAATGAATAATTTTATATAGAAATAATAAAATAGAGTGATTTACATTATATAATTATGATGTAGTTATTTTCTCTATTTTTAATTTATAATAATGTAACTTTTTATTTTAAGTTAGAGTAGTTCAACTTATATTTAAATGGAGATTAAACATAAGTATTGTTAAATGAAAAATTCATAAAGATTTTGCCTGAAAGTTTTGTGAGAAAATAAAAAAATTATATTTGACAAATATATATATTTATGTTAGAATAGGTAATTGTAATCCGCTTAGTCAGGGTTCTGAAATATTATTTAATTAATTACCTAAGATTTTGGATTAGCGAGTATACGAAAAAGGGAGGTGCATTATAAGATGTACGCAATAATTGAAAGCTGTGGAAAACAATACAAAGTATTAGAAGGAGATGTTGTATTTTTCGAAAAACTAGATGTAGAAGAAGGTAAAAAAATTACTTTTGATAAAGTAGTTCTAGTTTCTGAAGAAGGAAAAGTACAAATAGGAAATCCTTATGTAAAAAATGCTAAAGTAGAAGGTAAAGTAGTTTCTC
>CAYJGL010000083.1:0-5515 GCA_964369695.1 uncultured Clostridium sp. | reverse complement strand
AGATGTATAACTAAATGTTCGGAATTTATTTTCCCGTACATTTGTTATACACCCGATTTTTCCTGTTTTGTTCTTATAATTCTCTAATAAAAAATATATAGTTCTAGTTAATTTTCATTATTTAATTATATATTTTTAACCAACATAATAAATTTTTTCTTTTAATAATTTTAATTCCCGAAAGTGTTCACGATGAACACTTCTCTTTAACGTCACTAATATCAAGAGTTATATCGTTTTTATTTTTTCCAAATTATTGTAGGACAACTGTCATACATTTTTTTCTACTGTCTCCACGTTAAAACCTTTGGTTTTAAACTATTACTAGATTTCTGTCAGACATCTATTCTTGCTCTATGAGATAATTATAACTTTTTATTTGGATTTTTAATTTTTATCAATTTCTTACTCATATTTTTCCAACTATTTTTCACTTGATTTTCAAAATTTCCTAAATCTCCATATACATTTTTTGCCCTATCTACATAAGTTAAAAAATTTCCTTTTTTTATATCTTTAGTTTTTTTACCTAAATACGAATATTGCTTATACAATTTCCTTCTACCTATATTCTTCCCTGTTAATACACTATATTTATTTATAGTTTTTATTCTAGCATACATTTTTCTATAATATTTTCCTACAGCTTTTTCCCTTATTTTAACCGTATTACCATCATATGAAAAACCCAAATAATCTATTGCTACACATTCTTTATTTATTTTATTTTCTTCTACATTTATTTCTTTGATTACATTTTTTTGTTTAATGTAGCAATTTGTCTTGTCCTTACTTAATTTTAATTTTGGAATTTTTGACTGTATGCTAATCACTTTGCTATATATTGCTTGTACATTTAACATATTAGGAACTATTATTATTATATCATCTGAATATCTTCTGTATATACCATTATTAGACGTAATTAAATCATTTATCCATTTATCAAACTCAATCATATATATATTTGACATTGTTGAACTAATTGCTGAGCCTTGAACTATACCATAATCATTCTTATTTATATGTATTTTATCTTTTTTAATCCTTCTAAATTCTTGACTTTCGAACAATTTTTCTTTTCTTAATTTCACTAATTCCTTGTGCTTCAATCCAAGTTCCAATAAAATGTCATTATATTCTATATATGAATAGTTTGTTATACTTTTAAATATTTTATAATAATCTTTTGGTAAAGATTTTACATTTATAACTTCTTTCAAGCGTTCTTTTAAATATTTGTGATCTAATGTATCAAAAAAGCTACTGAAATCTGATACTATCACAAAAGCATTTTCTAGTTCATTTAAAAATTTAAATACATCTCTTGAAAAATGTATATTACTTTTTCCTAAATTAGTTCTATATGCTATAACACATTTGTTAATCCCTTTATTTTTAACATAATAATTATATTTATTTGATAAAATTTCATTATAATGTTCATATATATACCTATCAATATGAGCAGAATACCTAATATCTCTTGGCGATTTTTTTT
Source organism: uncultured Clostridium sp. (assembly GCA_964369695.1). Taxonomy (GTDB): domain Bacteria; phylum Bacillota; class Clostridia; order TANB77; family CAG-508; genus CAG-269. The sequence goes on along the minus strand of CAYJGL010000083.1, from coordinate 4,014 downwards.
CCAGTTCCGTTCCATTAAATTTCTTTTTTTCCTCTTGATAATGAATAAATGGATAAAAAGCATGTCTTTCTATCCATTTAGGATTTTTTATATTCGATATATATTTCCAAAAATCGTTTTTTCTAATGTCAAAATGTGTATAACTTTTTTGTTTATATATTTTTCTTTTTTTCATATTTTCCCTTCTTCAAAGCCTACTAATCGGAACGCAGAAATCCTTAATTGATTAGTAGACCTGAATTATTCCTAACATATTTAATGCTATCTGCTAGTCCTCCCACACCAAGAATAATCTGGTATAATATAATGGAGGTGTTAATTATGAACAAATCTTTGGTTCAATTAAGTTTATTCATAATCTATGCTATTGTCATATTATTAAATATAAGTTCTAATATAAATATTAGTTTAAATATTGTAATATTACTTGACAATGCAGTAATCTATTTCTCCTATAACTTTTTTTATAGGACAAAAACATTATATACTATATTTCTTCTTTTTTCAAGTTTTTTCTTATGAGTTGTAATTAATATTTGATAATGTCATAGTAAAATTAACATTTGATTATGTCATAATAAAAATATATACTATCCCTATTCAAGGAGGTAGTTATGAAAGGAATAAAATTTAACAATATGGAAATCAAAAAATTAATTATTATTCAATCTGTGATTGATTCAAAAAGAACTGCAAAAGAAGCTAGTAATATTTTAAACATATCTGAAAGACAAGTTTGGAGACTTGTTAGTAAAGTAAGAAACAACGGTAATATTGGCATCAAACATGGTAATTCTATTAACTCTAAACCTAAATATATTACTGCTGAATTTAAAGAAAACATCGTTTCTCTTAAGTTATCTGATAACTATTGTGATGCTAATTTTACTCACTTTAAAGAATTATTAAGTGAAAGAGAAAATATTAACATTTCTTACACTTCACTGTATAAAATTTTAACTGAATATAATATTAAATCTAAGAAAAAACATAAAGATAGAAAGATTCATAGACAACGAAAACGAAAATCCCACGAAGGCGACCTTGTTCAAGCTGATGGTACTCCTTTTGATTGGTTTAAGACTGGTAATCAATATTCTCTTCATGGTTTTATTGATGATGCTACTGGTAAAGTTTTAGGACTATACATGTGTGAAAATGAATGTCTTTTAGGATATTTAGAAACACTTAGACAGATGCTTAAAAATCATGGTATTCCTAAATGTCTTTATCCTGATAAATTTTCTGTGTTTTTCCCTGTTAAATCTCAGAAATTAACTATAGAAGAACAACTTCAAGGAAAAACAACACCTACTACTCAATTCAAAAGAGTTATTGATGTTCTTGGAATTGATATGTTTCCTGCCTCTAGTTCTCAAGCTAAAGGACGAATCGAAAGACTTTGGAATACTTTTCAAGATAGACTTATTACCGAATTTAAATTAGCTAAAATCAAAACTATTGATGAAGCTAATGAGTTTCTACTAAAGTATCTCAAAAAATATAACAAACAATTTTCAGTTCAACCACAATCAAAAGACAGTAACTTTATTCCTGTGCCTGATTACTTAGATTTAGACTTACTATTAGCTATTAAGATTACTCGAATTATTGACTCATCTGGAAGCTTTACAATCAAAAATAAGAAGTTTCAAATACTCAATAATAACATTATGCCAAAATCTAAAATAGATATTTATATTAGTAAAAAAATAGGCATCATTGCTCAACACAATGACACCAAATACAAGGTTATATGTTCTGATAATCTACCTAGTAAATATTCAACCCTATCAATGAATGAATTTTACAAAGAACACTATAACAAATTATTTTCTTTTGCTCTATCTCTACTAACTTATAACTCAAAAGAAAATGAGCCTGTATTAGTTACATCTTAACATATTAGTGAATTGATTTCAATCAATTCACTATGACATTTTCAAAAGTTATTGACAGTTTTTTCTTATGAGTTTTTTAAACGTATGCGTTAAGTAATCCGGGGCAAAATATCCCCTGCCCAAAAATTCACCTATTTGTAGCCTTTGACTAATCTCTTATTTAATTATCTTTATTTTATCATATATTAAATATTATTCATATACTTTTTATTCCTTTTCTCTTTTATTTTTTATCTATACATTAAATCTGTTATTTCTTTGGTTTCTAATATATTTCCTATTATTGTATCTTTTAATACTTTTCCTTGTTTTATGGCAGACTTATCCCTTGGTATTTTTCTATTTTTTTTATTTTCCTTCATTTCTTTTATATTTTTTTCTATTTCATCTATATACCTTTGAGCATATTCCTTTAATCCTTCTGCTAGCACATCTATTTTTAAATATTCAAATATATTTTTACAACTTTCACTTGCATATGTTGTTATTACTTTTGCTAGATTTGTTGCTCCTTTTTCTGACCAACTCATTCTTCTTTTCTTAAATCTTCTTGTTATATTAGAATAATTATTACTTTCTTGACATCCCATATTTCTATATTTTAAACCAGTATCTTTACTATATTTATCTAATCTCTTTTTCATTTCTTCACTATCATTATATCTTTTCATACTTTCTTTTCTTTTTGTTAAATATTTCTTTAATTCTTCTAGTTTTATTACTTCTTCATATTCTCCATTATATTTATATTTTAATTCTTCAACATATTCTATCATCTTTAAATATTCTTTGTTCCAATACATTTTTATTACTTCTTCTGCATCTTCTTTTTCTTTTATATGTGTTTTTATTTTTTCATTTAAATGATATGTATCTGCTTGGTATATTCCTTTTTCTGGCACTATTTTCTTTATCCAACTTGCTCCATCACTATTTGTTACATTTAATTCTATCTTACTATTATTATATTTAGCATATATATTTGATTTCATTAATTCTGCCATCTCATCTCCGCTCATAAACCCCGCTATATACTCTTTTCCTATTAATTTATATCTATTTTTACTTTCTTCCATCCCTCATATGTCATACCTAATTTTAATTCACCATTTCTTACTTTTTTTGGTACTTCTTGTTCTGGATTATTCTTCTTATATTCTTTAATTCTTTTTTCTCTATCTTTTCCTTGCATTACTATCATTATTCCATCTGCTTCTTGAAATATTACTGGTGTTATTTTTTCACCTTCTTTTAACTTTTCTTCTTTTTTAGCTTCTTTTTTTTCTTCTTCATAATCACTTATTTTTATTCCTATTTTTTGTATTATATCCCATATTCCTACACTACTTAATGTTGGTCCTGTACTATTTTCAAGCTTATTTTTTCATATAATTTCAATTTTCCACTACATGTTATGCTCATAATCTTTAGCTATGTAGCTTTTTCATCATTCAACTAAAATATTATTATTTTAGTTTTCCTTCATATTAAATATTGATTTTATCTTTTGAATTATTTTTTGAAATATATTTTTATTTTTTTCTACTTTTATCATTTCCTTTAATTCATTTCTATTCTCTTTATTTTCCTTGGTATCTTTTTTAAACATTTTTTCTGAATCATATTTTTGCAATTGCTGTATATCTTCTTCTTCAATTTGTTTTTTTAAATCTATTAACCTTTTATTTAATTCTACAATTTCTTCTTTATTTCTTATAAATTTATCTTTCAAGTTTAATAAACCTTTATCATTTGGATTTATATTTTCTTCCTTTACTTTTTCAAACTCTTCGCATAAATTATCATATTCTCTTGATTTTAAATCTAACTTCATTGTAAGACCGTACTAATTTTGTTTGATTCATATTTAATTCCACTTATCTTACCTCCTCTTTAGTTTCTTCGCTGTCTTTAATTTTTTCATCAGCTCTTTTATATAATATATATTGTTCACTTCTCGCATCTTGAAAATTATATTCACCAGGTACTGTTAAATTATTTGTTTCTTTTTCAAACTCTTCTACTTGTTTTTTTAATCTATTATATCCCATTCCTACATTTATCTGTTTTAATGGTTTATCTGGATTTTGTTCATCATACTTTTCTATAAAAG
>CAYJGL010000082.1:4018-5624 GCA_964369695.1 uncultured Clostridium sp. | reverse complement strand
AAGAATTAAAACATGAAAACTCATATTTAAAAGATTTAGTTAATGATTATAAACATCATAATAATCAATCAGATAATACGGAATACAAAGTTTCATCTAATAATACTTCTAGTGATAACTCTAATTTGAATAATAATTCTGTTAATGATTTTGATATTAATAATATTAAAAATTATTATGAAAATATAGATGAAGCAAGACAGAAAGCTTATCGTGATGCATATATACAAGATTTAAAAAATAAAGGTTATAAAATTAAATATAAAAAAACTCTTAAACAAATTTTTAAAAATATTTTAGCTCTATTCTTAACCTTAATAATTGTTTTTATTTTATTAAATCTACCTTTTATTAAAAATATATTAGAACAGAATCCATTTTTTGAATTTTTTTATTCTATGTTATAAATCAAAAGAAGATATTTTACTTTATTTAGTAATTTATCTTCTTTACTTTTATATTTCAAACGATAATGTAAAATCAGTTCCTTCTCCTAGTTGTATAAAGAATTTTTTATTTAATATTTCTTCTTTATACCCATCTAAATCCGAAATAGTTATATCCACTATTCCTACATTTCCTACATATTCATATTTTTTGCTATCTATTTTATTTGTATAATAAAAATTATCTAAAATATATTCTTTAAATGATTCTAATGTTGGAAAATTAGTACTTTTAAATGTTTCATCTAATTTATCATATACATATCTATAATCTTTATTATTTATAGCTGTAACTATTTGTTCAATATTATATACTGATTTTTCCGGAACATCCATTTCATTATATCTTTCTATTACATCATTTAATTGAATTGTATACATATCCATTATTACAGTATAGTCCATAGCAGCGTTTTCAGTAAATATATAATAGTTTCCACGTGTATCAATCATTATATATTCAATTTTACTATCCTCATTAACTTTCTGATATTGGTCTAATTCAAGAAAATAAAAATCAACTTTACTTTCTTCTATAAAATTTAAATAATCATTATAATCAGTAAATCTTTCACTTCTATATTGTTCATCTATTTTATTGTATATATATTCTGGATAATATAACATATTATTAATAAAACTATTAAACATTAGTACACAATATTCATCATCTTCTGTTACTACAAAATATTCAAACATATTTTCTTGATTATTTTCAATGTATTTCTGTTCATCAGTATCTATTTGACTTCCTAAATCTAAATTTGGATAATTTTTATTAATATAATCTGACAAAAACACTTCAAATGTATTTTCTTTATAGTCTACATTCATCATAATTTTAAACTCTTCAATTTCATCTGTTATTCTATCTTTTAAATAACCATATACTATAATTTGTTTTACATTATAATTTATTTGAGCTTCATACATTTCTGTAATATTTACTTCCATTGTATTATCTATTTCAGGTATTGTATTATATAAATTATCTTCTGTTATATTTGCAAATTCTATATATTCTTTTGATAATATTTTATATAATGATTTACTTTTACTTTGATAATTACTATAAAATTTATTTACTATTTCTCTATTAGTCATATAATTACTTCTACTAGCTACTTTAATAAATGTATTATTTAAAGGTGGTAGTTCTT
>CAYJGL010000082.1:0-3918 GCA_964369695.1 uncultured Clostridium sp. | reverse complement strand
GCTTCATAATATCCTGTTTGGAATAACACCCATTCTTCTCTTCTTCTACCAACCAATACTTTATCTCCAGCATTTCCACTATCCCACATATTTAAATGATATTTATATAATGAATGCTCATAATTCACTTTATCTTTTTCTCCAAAATAATTATCTGATTCTTTCCAATATCTATTATATACCTCTACAAATGTTCCACCATCTGCTCCATATCCATAGTCTTCTTCTAAAGGACATCCATTATACAACCTAGAAACTAGTACATGCTTTTGATATTCTTCTAATTTTAATCCACTTGTAATACTATTAACTGTATCAAACCTTTGCTGTATCATCTCATCTATAATTTTCATTACATCTTCTACTTTTAATTTATCACCAACTTCTAATGATTTTTTTCTTGTCCCATTTTCTCTATTGTATATTGCTAATAATTCATCATGATATCCAGAAGTTTCTAAGTCCAATCCAAACCCTACATATAAATGGTTTTCATTATATCCAGTTCTACCAACTTCAAAATATTTCATATCTGGATTACTTAAATACTCATTATATAACACTCCATGTTCAACTGTGAATAAATATTCTCTAAATAATTCCATACTAGATTGTACTCCAACTTTATTAAATTTATTAAGATCAAATATAACAGTATCAAAATCTTCTACTCCATAATCATTACCCGTAATCTTTTGCATAATCCATCTCATTAAATTTTCCATATTTGCTATATTAGGATTAAATGCAAAAGTTTCAAATAACATATCTGGAGAACTTGTCAAATCAGTTAGAGGTGTTTCCTTATATCCTGTATAATTTCTATATTCTTTTGGTTCTTTTGTATCTAAATCCATCAACAACTCAATAAATCTGTCCGTATTATCCTCTTCTTTTGTAGTACCTTCAAAACTATCATTTACAATATATTGATTTTTTTTAGTATAATATGTAGTTTGTTTTGTAATATCTTTTTCTGTTGCAGTAATGTTTACCGGGTACACAGTATGTGTTCCAAAATCTGCTCCTTGCAAATCATCTATTTCCTTAGGCATTTTCCAATTAACATCCGACTCCTTATAGTCAACAATTGTTTTTTCTAAGTTAAAACGATCATCAAGATTAAATCTATCACTCATATCATCTGCAGTTCCTTGATCAATATACGCTTGATAATCTCCTCTCATTTTATTTTCCATTAATTCATTTACATCATTTTCTATTTTTTCATTTGTATTAACAACATTATTAAGCTCTTTTTCTAACTCATCTATTCCTATAGACAATTTATTATCTACAAAGTCTTTAATTTCTGCATTTGTATCATATAAATATCTAATATCAGATTGAACCATACCTCCATCTTCTGTTTCATATAAGTTATCTATTTTTGTATCTATTAAAGTTATATCTTCTTCACTAATTTTGTCTGATGGATTTTTTTCAATTGAATCATCTAATTCTCTCTCACTCTCAATAAACTCTATACTCTCCCAAGGTGTTTCTTTACTTATTAAAAGTCCATTTACAGTACCAACTTGAGCTGATATAGACTCAGAAGTTGTAATTTTTTTAGTTGCCATAAACATTTCTTGCTCTTTTGAATACTTATACGTATTATCTCCCAATAAACCAGTAAGATTTTGATCAAAAATAGTCGTTATACCCCCTTGTACATATTTTTGCCAAAAAAGTTCACCTTCTGTGTATGTTTTAGCAGTTAAATATGGTAATTTATAATCTAAATCTACTGTTTCTGTTAATTTTGTATCAATTCTTTCTTCAGTTGTTACTTCTGTATCTAATAATATTAAATCTATATGTGTTTCTGAATTTATTAAATTAGCGATTGCTAAACCAAATTGTTCATTTTGTGTATATGTTGTTAATGTTGTTATAAATTCTAAAGGAATAGTATACTTCGAAACTAATGGTATATAATTTACTGTACTAACTTCATGATATTCATTTTCACTTTCTAATGACATACTATCATAATATTTAACTTTTTCTTCAAGAGTATCAACATCTTCTAGTGGCACTTTCTCTCCTATATAAATATCTTCATTCGGAAGATGTGGTATAACCAAGTTTCCATTTTGATCAATAGAATATGATTCATAAATTCCTGTACCATTCGTTCTCTTCCAATCAGCATCTCCTCCTTCTTTTCTTTGAAAAGCCTCCATAGTTGCCATATCTACATATTTTAAATAATCATCATCATTAATTGTTTGTGGCCTTCTTAAATAAATAGATCCTTCTGATTCTAAGTAGTACAGACTTTTTTCTTCTCCTTCTTTTAAGTCTTCATCTGGTTTCTGCTGATCTTGTGGTATATTTGAAAATTTAAAACTATATCCATATTCCTCTAATTTATCTCTTTCAGATTGTGTAACACCTATTTTTATAACTATACCAAATGGTTGCATTGTTCTATAATTTGCTAATATTGCTGTTTTTAATACTAGATCAGATAATCCGGCTGCATTTTGGTTAATTCCATTTTGAGCTAAAGTGTTTTTTATCCCTTCAAATTCTTCATCACCAATTATGATTTCACTTCTAGAGCTTCCATCATCAAAGATTTGAGAAAACCAATTACCAAGTCCTGCGAAAAATTCTCCAATTGATCCAATAAAATTGAATATAAGACCTACAGTTCCCAATATTATTGATATCAATATTATTATTGTTAGTATTGGCTGTATTATAGCAATTATTATTATTGTACGTGCTATTTTATTCTTCCCAACTAATTTAACAGCTTCTACACCTGCACCGACTTCATCTCCTGCAGCTCCTCTTGCAGCTATTTCTCCAGCACCTTTAGCGAATTCAGCTGTTTCTTTAATGGCCTCTTGTGTAGCTTGTTCATTACTTTTTTCTGCGGTGGTTGCATTTTCAGCTTCTTTTTCTTTCTCTTCTTTTTTATTCTTAGAGTCTGCTCCCATTGACTTAGCCCCATCAGCTACTTGCTTAATATCATCTAATTCCACTATATACTCACCTCAATCCATACAGGTTCTTTTTCTTCATTATTTTCAAAAGTTATATTCTTAAATATTACTTTTTCTACTCTTCTTGCAATATTATATTCTCTTGGAAATTTAAGTACAACTTTTTTAGTATTTTGAGCTGGAACTAAAACATCACTATATACTAATTCATTTAATTCCGCGTCATATTCAACCCCTTCTTCTGTTCTTATTACTATACTACCTATATTATTTCTACTATCTGTAATTAGTACATCTTCATTTGTATTATTAGTTATTTCTATCGTATATTCTTCATACGGAATATACATATCAGTTTTTAAAACATTAACATTTATATCATCTTTAGTAGCTTCTTTATTTATTGATTTTTCTCCTACATATTCATTAATATTTAATTTAGTCTGTCCTTCATCATTTCTAACAATTGTTATATAATCCATTATACTTTCATTACTATTATATTGTCCTGTTGCCATTATATTATTTGTATACTCAATTCTATATGTATCTAAATCACTTGTTGACATCCAGCTTTCTAACGAATATGTTCTATATGAATTAAAAATTTTATTTAAATAATTATTGTTGAACTCTTCAATGCTTGGATACTCATTAGTTTTACACTCATCTGATAATATTTCGTATGCTTTTTCAATTTCTTTATCATTGCAAAATTTAACAAAATCATCTATTAAATTATTATTTTCAACTGCTACTTCCTCTTTTATCTCAGTACCAAATATTATAGATTCATTTGGTTTGTATACATTCTGATTTACTGATTCGTTAACAGGAAGAGCAGAATTAAGTTGTTCGGCAGCTAAATCATTTAAAATTTGCACTAATACTATTACAATTACAATGATTATTATAACTATAGCTATTTTTTTCCAGTTTTTCCTTATATATCTCATTA
>CAYJGL010000081.1:0-5673 GCA_964369695.1 uncultured Clostridium sp. | reverse complement strand
CGCACCAAAATGTAATATTGTCATACCACCGTGGTGTGGCTTTTTTTATGGTTAAAATATATAGTTATTCCCATATAACTCTTGATATAGTTACTAAAAACTATAGGGAGAGTAGTTTGGATAAGTAACAAAACTTGCTGTAAAAAAGTAAAGTAGGTAGATTGAATAAAAAGTATATATAGTGTATAATGTTTTTGTAAAGATTATTTATATAATATATTTAAAGTAAGGAGTTTGAAATGTTAAAAAAGTTAAAAGATAAATATGTGTTTTTTGATGTAGACGGTACACTATCTGAATATAGATTTAATGATAAATTATATGAAGGTAGATGTGCAGAGTTTGGTTGCCAATCTTTGAATGATTTATTATTTGGAGAAGCATTTTTAAATGCAAGACCGTTAAAATCTATGCAAAAAATTATAGAAGAATTAGATAGCGAAAAAATATTTATACTAGGAGCTTTTGTTACGAATAATGAAATTAATCAAAAATATATATGGTTAAATAAATTTTATCCAAATATAAAAAAAAGCAATATGTTTTTTATAGGAGAAACTTTATTAAAACCAGAAGTTATTATGGAATTTACAAAAAAACACAAAATAAGTTTAAATGAAGTTGTTTTTGTAGATGATAGATTAGATGTATTAAGAAAAGCCGAAACACTTGGTATAAAAGCATATCATACTAGTTCATTTGTTGAATAAATTATATTTTGTAATATAATTATAAACGAAATAGTAAAGGTGGATATTAATGGGTTTTGAATATTTAATAGACTTATTTCCAAAAGTAGTAGGAATTTATTTTTTACTACAAGTTGTTATATTAGTAGGAGACTCTAAAAAGAAATATGGTTATATTGTAAATGCATTTGGAATAGGAATTTTATGTACAAATTTAATAATATTTTTATTTGGATTTTCTATAATAGAAGTATGGTTTTTATTTTTTATAGTAATTATTACAGGTATTATACAACTAATTCTATCACTAATTTCTTTTTTTTATTACAAAGTATACAAAGGAACTATAAAATTAGAAAGATTTTTAATAGCATTCATGACTACTATTATAATTAATATTATTGCCTTAGTAATTGTACCTGGAATAGTGCAAAACATAGAAAATAACAATAAAGTTAATAAGATAGAAGAAGCTTTAATCATGGCTCATGGGGACTTGGGCTTTAAAGTTGTAGACTTTGGATATGAAACGTCAGATAACGGGATAATTTCAACATCTATAACTGGTCGTTGGTATAAAGTTAAATATGGAAATACAGATGAGTATTTTATTGTATCAACAAACGACGATAATTTACTAATACAAGAAGATGATTTTTTACCGTTATATTATTCCATAGAATTAGGATTAAAATATGAATCATTTTGCGATAGTTCATCAGGACCATATGGAGACTATAATAAATACTATGATTATATAGAAAGTAAAATTGAAGATAAATATAATGTTGAAGCATCTGGATATAACATGGATTATTCAAATTATGGAATATTGAATACAGACCAAAAAATAAATAGTATAGATGAAATTGTAGATGAAATACAAAAATCTAATAATAAAGAGTTAAACTAATTTGGTTTAACTCTTTATATACTATTTATAAATAAAAGCAGTGTTTAGTGTTTATTAAACTATATACTAATAAAATTATAATCTACATTAAGTTCATCTAAAATATCTTTCTCTCTACTTGTACAAGTAAAAATAATTATTTGATGTTCACTTAAATTAGTAGATATAAATGACAAAATATTTTTTAATCTATACTTATCATAATATGCAAAAGCTTCATCAAGGATAATAGGCATACTTTCTGAAGAAAAATCTCTAGACATTGATAATCGAAGTGATAAATACAATTGATCTATTGTACCAATACTCAATTTAGAAATAGGCTCATAATTTCCATTTTCCAATTCAACAACCAAACCAGAATCTTCATTAAACATTATATTAGAATACTTATTACTTGTAATTGCACTAGATATATTAGATAAATTCTTTGTAAACTTAGGGCTAATAGTATTTTTCATTTTTTCATAAGCATTTTTTAAATATAATTTAGCATATTCAATACTTGTATTAAGTTCTTCTAAATTAGATTTTTCACGTAAACAAATACTTAATTCTTCTTCTATTTTAGACATATCTCTAATATCCTTAGAAATATTTTCTTGCTCTATTTTTAATTTATGAAGTTCAACTTTTTTAAAGTTAAGAGAATTTTCAACAGAAGACAATTCAGATATTATTTGATTTAAATCTTTAATATTTAAAACTTTATTTAAGTACATTGGAGATACAGTACTAATATATTTAGTATTTAAGTTTTGTATTTTTAAATTAAAATCATTCTGAATAGAAGTATTTGTAGTATTAATATCATTTTCAGTATTGTTTTTTTTATCAATAATTAATTTAAATTCATTATCAACTGATAATATATCTTTATCAATAGAATTAATTAAAATTGAATTAGACAATTCTTTTAATTTTAGATTTTTCTTTTTATTAACTAAAGAAAATATAGATATAGCAGAAAAAAGAATAAAAGAAATAGCGCCTATGGATAACTGAACAATATTATCAACAAATATAAATTGGAATATGTTTATTATCAATATAACTAAAGTTAGTAACCCTAATTTAAGTTTAGCTGAATTAAAATCTTTTGATTTTAGTTTATTATCTGACTTGAATTTTTGTATGTTTTTTTCTTTGTTATCCAAAAGAGTAGTTTTTTTATTTTTCAGCTCTTCTTCTTTCAAAGTATATGTATTAAAATCATCTTCTTTTATTTTAATTTTTTCCTTATTGATTATTGAATTTTCTAATATTAACTTATAATCTTTCAAAAATTGAATCTTATTATCTATTTCAATAATATCATTTTCTAAATTCAAACAATTTGTTTCAATAGAACTAATAATATTAGAAGTTTGATTAATCTCATATTTTTCTCTATTAAGATCTTCTATTTTTCTAGATAATATATTAATTGGTTTTTCCTTAGAACGTGCTGTACCAATTTCATCTGATTGCTTTTTATTAAGATTAGATAAAGCCTTAGTATATGAAACATTATCTTCACCTGTACCAACTAAGTTAGTTATTTTCTGTATTAAAGCATTTTGTTCGTTTTTATCTAATTTAACTTGTTCTTGAGTTACAACTAAAGAAGATAAAAATATATTTTTATCCATTTTGGTTTGATCTATAAAAAATTGATTTCCTTTTGTTTTATCAATATTAAAATTTTTAGAAATATCTTCCATTTGAGAATTGAATATTTTAGGATTCTTTTTACCAAAACTTCTAAAAATCTCAAAAGAATTTGTATTATCTAATTCATAATTCAATTTCCCGGAAAAATCCCCATCAGACCAAGGTAAATACCTATCATAATCTGAATATTCTTTACCGTCTTTGTTTTTAGATATACCATAAAACATTGAAAGTATAAAACTAAGCAAAGTAGATTTACCAGACTCATTTTCCCCGTAAATAATATTAATATTTTTATTAAATTCTATTTCTTTATTCTCTAATTTTCCATAATTATTTATTTTTAAATTATTTATTTTCAAGTTATCACCTCTATTCTAAAGCATCTAATCCTATTTCTAAAGCTTTTTCTAATATATCTTTATTTAAGTTATTATTCTCAAAAAGAAGAGTATTGTTCATATCTTCAAGAATATTCTTAACAAAAATACCACGTAAAGTATTTTCGTTTGAATATTTAGATATATCTATTTTGATTTTAGAATTATCTTTAATTTTAAGTATATTAATATTTTTAGTTAATCTTAATAATTCAGATGTATTAATTTCAAAATGCCTATCACCAATTAAATTTATTTTAATATAATTATCTTCATTAATATTTAAACTATTAATTACTTCTATCAAATCTTCTTTAAAGGATATATCTGATATATCAACATCAATTTCTTTAAATTCGATAGTATCTAATTTAATAAATTCTAGAGTATTAGAATTGCTTGAAATATCTCCAACAATCATCCCGTGTTCTCCTAATTCATCAAATCCATGGCTTATTGTAGAACCTGAATATACTATCTTATTATCTATAATATCTCTTTTATGAATATGTCCTAAAGCTACATAATTAAAATTCTTTGCTAATAATCCAGCTTTTGAAATTGGGTTATATATATTATCTATAGAATTTGAACCATCTAGTGTAGCATGAGTTAATAAGATGTTTATATCATCTTCATTAAGTTGTATATTATCTAGCTCAGTATTTCTAGAAGAAACAAAATCATCAAATCCAAATCCATATATATGAATATTTTCATAATCTACTTTTTCTATAAGTGATGAAAATACTTTAACATTATCATTCCAAGTAAATGTATTGTAATATGAATCTTTTAAAAGTGGATCATGATTACCTGGTGTAATAAATATTTTAGTATTTGGAACTTCTTTAAAAGAATTATTTATAAATTCAATTGTAGATTTTTTAATATATTTGTGTTCAAATAAATCCCCAGCTATAAAGAAAAAGGGAATATCATTTTGTTTAATATAATTAATTATTTTACTAAAAATCTTTCTTTGTTCTAGTCTTCGTAAATCTCCTAATGAGCTTTTATCAGATAAATTTATATATGGACTATCAAAGTGCATATCTGCAATATGTACGAATTTCATATCTTTATTTCCTTTTTAGATTTTAATATTTAAGAATAAATATAGAAGTATTATATATTTATAAATAAAAAAAGTCAATAGAGAAAAGAACTTTTGTTCGAATTACAAAAATAAAAAGACATATAGAAAGATTCTATATGTTCATTATATATTTAATAATTTTTTTGGATTAATAGTATTGTATTTTTCTTGTATTTCAGCTATTTCATCAAAATGATTATTTAGAATATTTAAAAATACATCAGTAATTTTAGGATCAAATTGTGTTCCTTTACATCTTTCAAACTCAGCTATAATATATGCTATATCTAAAGGGTCTCTATAAGACCTTCTTGACATCATCGCATCAAATCCATCAGCTACTGCTACAATCCTTGCTAGATAAGGAATATTTTCACCTGCTAACATTCCTGGATATCCAGTACCGTCATATTTTTCATGATGATGTTTTACTATAGGGATTATATCTTTAAATATACTTGCTGTTGATAATATATGAGCACCTATTGAAGGGTGATTTTTTATTTCAGAATATTCATCATCAGTCAATTTTGAATCCTTTTGAAGTATTGCATCAGGTACACCTATTTTCCCTATATCATGGAAAAGACCACCAATTTTTAAAGTTTTAATATCTTCATCATTAAGGTTTAGATATTTACCGATAAGCATTGATATTTCTGATACTCTATCTGAATGACCACGAGTATATGTATCTTTTACTTCAACTGTATATCTAAGTGTTTCAATACTTTCTAAATAAGATTTTTCCAACATTTCATTTGTATTTTTTAAATCTTGATTTATTTCTTTAATTTGATGCATTTGTGCAATTGACTTTATACCAGATTCTATTAAAAGCATTAATTGATCAAATTTATCACTTTTTTCACAATATCCTTGAATTTCAAGTCTTTTAATTGTTTCTAAAGGTGGAGCTAAATCTTTATGTCCTGTTAA
>CAYJGL010000080.1:4570-5738 GCA_964369695.1 uncultured Clostridium sp. | reverse complement strand
ATGCAGTGTGTATCGTATGGTTATGATATACAATATTTTAATTATAGTTTAAGTGCGATTAAAAGTAAGTTTGCATTAGAGATAGTCGAAGAATTAAAAATAAAAACAAAAGGTTGGAAAATACCTAATAAATGTAATTAGAAAAGAAAAAATATTTATATGATAAAGGAATAGATATGATAACTATTGAAAATTTAGAAAAAGAGTTGAAAAATACAGAATTAAAAACTACATATCTGTTATATGGTGAAGAACTCTTTTTATTAGATAATATTGTGAAAAAAATACGAAGTAAATTTGGTGAATTAATAAATGGAATAAACTATATAACTCTTGACGAACAAAACTATAAGAGTTTAATATCTGAAATTGAAACACCTGCTTTTGGTTATGAAAAAAAATTAATAATAGTTAAAAATTCTAATATTTTATCAAGTGATGCAAAAAGAAAAAATGTAGAAACTTCAAGCTTTAGAGATAAGATAAATGAGTATATTAAAGAAAATATTAAAAATATACAAGGAAGTTGTATTGTAATATTTGTTGAAAACACAGCTGATACAAGGTTGAAATTATATAAAACATTAGATGAATTAGGTGTAGTATGTAAATTTGAATTTCAAAAACCACCACACATTAAAGCAAGAATTAAAGCTATATGTAATGGATATAAAGTGAGTGCTGAAGATAATACATTAAACTATTTTATAGAATCTTGTGGAACTAATATGCAAGAATTAATTAATGAAATAAGAAAATTAATTGAATATGTAGGGGAAAATGGGAAAATAGAGAAAAAGGATATTGATAATTTATCAACAAAAAAAATTGAAAGTATAATATTTGATTTAACAGATAGTTTAGGAAAAAAAGATATTAACACATCAATTAACGTACTGAATAATTTAATATATTCAAAAGAACCTATTCAAAAAATACTAATAACATTATATAACCATTTTAAAAAAATATATTTAACAAAAAAAGCAGATGAATATAACAAAGATATTGTACAAGCATTAGATTTAAAACCTAATCAAGTATTCTTGGTTAATAAATATAAAACTCAAGCTAGAATGTTTGAAGAAAAGTCTTTAAGAAGAATTTTAAAAGAATTAACTGATTTAGATTATAACTATAAGTCTGGTTTAATTGATTTAAATATTGG
>CAYJGL010000080.1:0-4470 GCA_964369695.1 uncultured Clostridium sp. | reverse complement strand
AAAAAATGTATATATTTCTAAATAAAACAAAAACTAATAGAAAAATACATAGGGGGGAATTAAAATTAAATATTTAGAAATATTAAACAAAAAATTATTACTTATTAGTATATGTATATTAACAATAGTACTAATTGTAATAAGTGTATACAATATATATGAAAATAAAAATATAATGGAAACATTATCAAAATATGGCTCAAATGGAGAAGAAGTAAAACAAATTCAAGAAAAACTACAAAGATGGGGATATTATTCAGGTGATGTAGATGGTGTATATGGAATAGAAACGCAAGAAGCGGTAAAATATTATCAAGAAACAAATGGATTAAAAGTAGATGGTGTTGCAGGTGATGAAACACTTAAATCTATGGGAATAGTAAGTGAAGAAAGTCAAAATAATACAAATACAGGAACTACAAATTCAAATGATTTAAATGTATTATCAAGAATAATACATGGTGAAGCTAGGGGCGAAGTATATGAAGGACAAGTTGCAGTTGGAGCTGTTGTGTTAAATAGAGTTAAAAGTAGTTTGTTTCCTAATAGTATAGCAGGAGTTGTATATCAATCAGGAGCATTTGATGCTGTATCAGATGGACAAATTAATTTAGAACCAGATGAAACAGCAAAAAAAGCAGCACAAGATGCATTAAATGGGTGGGATCCTAGTTATGGAGCTATCTATTATTTTAATCCATCTACAGCAACAAATGAGTGGATATGGTCAAGACCAGAAACAATAACAATTGGTAGACATAGATTTGCAAAATAGAGTAAAAAAATACTGTTAATATAATAGTATTTTTTTATATGGATATAATCTTTAAATTACTAAAAATATTGACAAAGAACTATTAAATTGATAATATATAAATGATAAAAAAAACGGAGGAAGAAGATGAATTTATACCCAAATGAATATGTAACAAGAGTAGAAGATATATCAATAGAGTTTTTAAAAGAAAATAATATAAAAGCATTAATATTAGATGTTGATAATACACTTATAAATTATGCTCAAAAAATGGAAGAGACAGTAGTTGAATGGGCAAAGAATATGCTTAAAAATGAGATACAACTATATATATTATCAAATACAAATAATAAGAAAAAAATATTAAATATATCAGGAAGATTAGGTATAAAATATATATATTTTGCAAAAAAACCATTAAAATCAGGATTTCTTAAAATTCAAAAAGAACTAGATATACCATTTGAAAATATAGCAGTTGTGGGAGATCAAATATTTACAGATATAATAGGTGGCAATAGATGTAAAATGTTTACAATATTAGTTGATCCAATAGAAGTTAAAGAATTTTGGTATACTGCATTTAAAAGGCCAATAGAAAAAAGAATAATTGAAAATTATAAAAAAACAAAAGAAAAAGGGGAATAAACAATGTATTTTAATGATGTACACATTGGATATTATCTTGGAATAGTAATATTAGGATTTATAGTAGGACAATTAGTAGATTGGGCAAATAAAAGACTTCCAGAATATAAAAAAGTATTTTCAAGAGATATATTCAGAGAATATAAAATAGAATTTAAACCAAATTATATATTAATGATATTAACATCAGTTATATATGTATCATTATTATATATATATGGAATAAAAGATACCTTTATAGCAAATTTAGATTTGATAAAATTCATACTACTTACACCATTACTGTTATCAGCATTTGTAATAGATTATAAATTACAAATAATACCTAATAGATTAAATTTAGCGATATTTGAGATAGGATTAATAACAACATTTATATATGGAACATCAAATTTTGCAATATCAATAAATATGATATTAGGAATGCTATTAGGAGCAGGAATTTTCTTAGCTATTACATTGATAGGTGAATTTTTATATGGAAAAGAAGCTATGGGGTTAGGAGATGTTAAATTAATGGGAGCATTAGGACTATTTTTTGGATGGTCTAATATGCTTATAATAACACTTGTTTCATTTTTAATTGGGGCAATATTAAGTATTGTATTAATTGTATCTAAAATAAAGAAAAAAGACGAATATATACCATTTGGACCATTCATAGTAATAGCTACATTTATTAGTATATGTATACCATTTGAATATATGAAAAATATACTTATGGAAATATTTTCGTTAGGAATGTATTCGGGATAATAAAGGGAAATAAAATGGGGGAATAAAATGAATTCTAAATTACAGTGGTTAAGAAATAAAATGTTAAGTTTGGATCTTCAAGGTATAATAATATCAAATCCAGTAAACATTAAATATTTAACAAACATAGAAGCAGAAGGGGAATTAATATTAACAAGAAAAGATAATATATATATAACAGATGCTAGATATGTAGAAGAAGTACAAGGAGTACTTACACTTTTTGATGAGATAATTGTATATGATTCACATGATTTATCAAAAGATGATTATGAAAACTTTTTCTTGTTTTGCGAGAATATTGGTTTTGAAGAAAATCATATTTCATATTCCAAATATAAAGAGTATATTAGAAAATATAAAATAAACAATTTTGTTGAAACAGAAAGTATAATTGAAAAACAAAGAATGATAAAAGAAGAAGAAGAAATATCTAATATAACAAAAGCATGTGAAATAACAGATAATTGTTTTACATATATATTAACATATATAAAACCTGGTATGACAGAAAAACAAATAGCAAAAGAAATAGAAGAATATTTTAAAGAAAGAACTGATGGATTAGCATTTGAAACAATTGTAGCATCAGGATATAATACATCAAAACCGCATGCAAAACCAACAGACAGGCAAATAGAAAAAGAAGATATAATAATGATTGATATGGGATGCAAGTTTAATGGGTATTGTTCAGATATGACAAGAACTTTCTTTGTTGGAAATGTGTCAGAACAAATGAAAAAAGCATATAATTTAGTATTAAAGAATCAACTACAAACAAGCAGAGAAATAAAAGATGGAATTAGTACAAAACTATTAACAAAAATGGTACAAAATGATTTTGAATTAAATGGGTATAGTTTAATTCATAGTTTGGGGCATGGATTAGGTTTACAAATTCATGAAAATCCATTTATAGGAAATAAAATAGATGTTAATTTAAAAGAAAATATGGTAGTAACGAATGAACCGGGAATTTACATAGCAGGATCATTTGGTATAAGAATAGAAGACACAGTACATGTAACAAAATTTGGAAGTATAAATTTAACAAAATCTGATAAAAATTATATTATAATATAAAATCTCGCGTTATCCTTGATTTTTCGGTTAAAATATAGTAAAATATGTAATGTTAAAATTAAAAATAAAATGTAATTTAATAGATTGAAGGGAGAAAAATTATGGCATCAGTATATTCAGCAGGAGATTTTAGAAATGGAACAACATTTGAAATGGAAGGGAACGTATACAGAATAGTTGAATTTCAACATGTAAAACCAGGTAAAGGATCAGCATTTGTAAGAACAAAAATGAAAAATGTTATTTCAGGAGCTACATTAGAAAAAACATTTAATCCATCAGATAAATTTCCAGCAGCAGAAATACAAAAGAAAACAATGCAATATATATACGAAGATGGAGATTTATACTATTTCATGGATAATGAAACATATGAACAAATACCACTTAATAAAGAAACATTAGGAGAATGTATAAAATATTTAAAAGAAAATATGGAAGCAACAATACTTTCATATAAAGGAAATATTTTTACAGTAGAACCACCAACATTTGTAGAATTAGAAGTTACATATACAGAACCAGGATTTAGTGGAAATACAACTAATACATCTGGTAAACCAGCAACATTAGAAACAGGATTAGAATTACAAGTACCTTTATTTGTTAATATTGGTGATGTTCTAAAAATAGATACAAGAACATGTGAGTATATGGAACGTGTTTAAGAAAGGTGAAATGCAAGAATGGGGAATTTAAAAAACGAATACAATAGTTTTTTAGAAGACATACAAAAAAATATAAAAGATCCACAAGATTTAGAATATATAACTAAAAAGTTAAATAGTTTTTTAGATGTTGTGTTAGAACAAATGGATAGAGTATTGGATTATAGAAAAGATGAAATAAAAAGAATGGAAGAAGTCCAAAAAAAACTAGACAACAAAATGGGAAGATTAGAAGAAACAGTTCAAAATATTGAAAAAGATATATATCAAGATGATGAATATGACTTTGAAATTACATGTCCATATTGTAATTATGGATTTATTGCGGACTTAGATGAAACAAATAGTGAGCTAGAATGTCCACAATGTGAAAATATGATAGAACTTGATTGGTCTACAGAAAGTGGAGCAGATTTGCAAAAAGGATATTTAAGTGATGAAGATGAAGATATGTAAAATGATTAGTTAGATTAAATCTAGCTAATTTTTATTATATATATTAAGTGGATCCAGATAACTATCATTTAACCTAACACCAAAATGAAGATGTGGACC
>CAYJGL010000079.1:0-5746 GCA_964369695.1 uncultured Clostridium sp. | reverse complement strand
TGGCTCATAAGAAAGGTCAAGGTAGTAGTAGTAACGGTAGAGAGAGTGAATCTAAAAGACTTGGTGTCAAAAGAGCAGATGGACAATTTGTTTTAGCTGGAAATATCCTATTTAGACAAAGAGGTACAAAAATGCATCCAGGAAAAAATGTAGGTATAGGTAGTGATGATACTTTATATGCATTAATCAATGGAACAGTAAAATTTGAAAGAAAAGGAAAAGACAAAAAACAAATAAGTGTTTATCCTGTAGAAACTGTATAATTTAAAAAGTTATTAATATAATACAAGACTATTATATTAATGGCTTTTTTATTGAAAAAAATAATTTGGTAAATGTTGTAAAATTATTTACATAAATAATTCATTGTGATATAATTAGTCATATTTTATAAAGTAAAAGGAGAAAAAAATGGCGAAGATTTTAAAAGATATTTCAAGAACATTTAATGAATTTCTATTAATTCCAAATTTAACAGACGAAAGATGTATACCAACAAATGTATCATTAAGGACACCACTTGTTAAATACAAAGAAGGAGAAAAAGCAAAATATATAGCAAATGTGCCAATGGTTTCAGCTATAATGCAATCAGTATCAGGACAAGATATGGGAATAGCTCTTGCACGTGAAGGTGGTCTTTCATTTATATTTGGTTCACAATCAATTGAATCCCAAGCAGAAATGGTTAGATATGTAAAAAAACATAAGGCAGGATTTGTAGTAAGTGATTCCAATGTCAAGTTAGGGACACCATTAAAAGAAGTTTTAGAAGTAATTCAAGAAACTGGTCACTCGACAGTTATGATAACAGATGATGGGACAGCTAATGGGAAATTTTTAGGATTGGTTACAGATAAAGATTATAGAATTTCAAGAGATGATATGAATGCACCTATTGAAAATTTTATGACACCTGCAGAAAAAGTTGTTTCAGCACAAAAAGGTACGACTTTGCCAGAAGCAAATGATATTATTTGGGAGAATAAGATAGCTTGTTTACCTATATTAGATGGAGAAAAATTAAAATACCTAGTATTTAGAAAAGATTATGAAGAAAGAAAAAATAATCCAGACTCTTTATTAGATGATAATAAAAGATATGTAGTAGGTGCAGGGATAAACACAAGAGACTATGAAACAAGAATACCAGCACTTGTTGAATCAGGTGTTGATATACTTTGTATAGATTCATCAGACGGATATTCAGTATGGCAAAAAAAGACAATAGAATTTGTAAGAAAAACATATGGTGATGATGTTAAAATTGGAGCTGGTAATGTTGTAGATAAAGAAGGTTTTAGATATTTAGTTGATGCAGGAGCAGATTTTATAAAAGTTGGTGTTGGAGGTGGATCTATTTGTATAACTAGAGAAACTAAAGGTATAGGAAGAGGCCAAGCATCAAGTATCATAGAAGTTGTAGAAGCAAGAGATGAATATCTTAAAGAAACAGGTATATATATTCCTATATGTTCAGATGGTGGAATAGTACATGATCACCATATAACAATAGCATTAGCTTTAGGTGCAGATTTTGTAATGATGGGAAGATATTTTGCTAGATTTGATGAAAGTCCTACAAGAGTTATAAAAAAAGGAAATGGATATGTAAAAGAATACTGGGGAGAAGGTTCAAATAGAGCTAGGAACTGGGAAAGATATGATATGGGTGGAAATAAGAAACTTTCATTTGAAGAAGGTGTAGACTCATATATTCCGTATGCAGGGAAATTAAAGGATAATTTAGATATAACATGTATGAAAGTAAGATCAACTATGTGTAATTGTGGAAGCATATCAATTGAAGAATTCCATGAGAATGCAAGATTAACATTGGTATCAGAAGTAAGCATAGCAGAAGGTAGTGCTCATGATGTAATATTAAAAGAAATAGAAAAATAGTGAGATATTATAAAAGTATTAGATAAAAAAGGAGACGGAGCAATGAAAGAATCATATTTTGATGGTGGATTATTAAGTTATATAGGTTGGGTAATATTAGGAGCATTGATAACATTTTTTACGCTAGGTATATGTTATCCATGGGCATTATGTATGATATATGGATGGAAGATTAACCATACAGTAATAAATGGCAAAAGATTAAAATTTACAGGAAGTGCAATAGGATTATTTGGAAATTGGGTAAAATGGTTTTTATTAACAATAATAACTTTAGGAATATACAGTTTTTGGATATTTATCAAATTAGAACAATGGAAAACAGAACATACAATGTTTGAAGAATAAAAATATTAAGATAATATATATAAATAAGCTTACATACAATGAAAGTATGTAAGTTTATTTGCTAAAATGTAATATATGTAGTATAATAAGCAAGATTAAAATAAAGGAGAATTGTCATGGAGAAGAAAAGAATATTAACAGGAGATAGACCAACAGGGAAATTACATATTGGACATTATTTTGGATCTTTAAAAAAAAGAGTAGAACTACAAGAAAGTGGAGAATATGATCAATATATATTAATTGCAGATGTTCAAGCATTAACAGATAACTTTAATAATCCGCAAAAAGTAAGAGATAGTGTAAGAGAACTTGTAAAAGATTATCTATCAATAGGTTTAGACCCAAATAAAACAACTATATATATCCAATCAATGATTCCAGAAACAGCAGAGCTAACAGTATATTATTCTAATCTTGTTACAATTGCAAGACTACAAAGAAACCCAACAGTAAAAACAGAAATATCACAAAAAAAAGAATTATTTGGAGAAAGTGTAACATATGGTTTTTTAGGATATCCTGTAAGTCAAGCAGCGGATATTACAACATTTGAAGGTGAGTTAGTTCCTGTTGGAGAAGATCAATTACCAGTTGTAGAACAATGTAGAGAAATAGTAAGAAAATTTAATAGTATGTACGGAGATGTATTAGTAGAACCAGAAGCAGTCCTTTCAGAAGGTAAAAGAATTAAAGGTCTAGATGGTAATGAAAAAATGGGGAAATCTTTAGGTAATGCAATATACTTGTCAGATAGTGAAGAAGAAATAAATAAAAAAGTTATGGGAGCTGTAACAGATCCTAATCGAATAAAAAAAGATGACAAAGGAAATCCAGATGTTTGTATGGTGGCATATTATCATAAATTATTTACAAATAAAGAAGATTTAGAAAATGTAATATGTGAATGCAAAGAAGGCAAAAGAGGTTGTGTATCTTGTAAAAAAGAATTATCAAAAAATATTTGTGAAACATTAAAACCTATTAGAGAAAAAAGAAAATATTATGATGAAAATCCACAATTAGTAGATAAGGTGTTGATCGAAGGTACTGAAAAAGCAAGAAGAGTTGCTAAAGAAACTATGAAAAAAGTAAAAAAAGCTATGAAATTAGATTATTTTGAATGAAAAATAAAATGAGCTAGAATTGTCTTAAAATAAAAGGGAAGTTATATAAAGTAGAAGGAGAAAAAATGTTTATAGATTATACAAAAATAATAATAAAAGCTGGAGATGGTGGAAATGGTGCTGCAACTTTTTGGACAGAAAAGTATGTTGCAGCAGGTGGGCCTGATGGTGGCGACGGCGGAAATGGTGGAAATGTATACTTAGTTGTAGATAAAGATAAAAATACATTAATAGATTTTCGTTTTAACAAAAGATTTGTAGCAAAAAATGGAGAAAATGGTAGTGGAAATCGTTGTTATGGGAAATATGGACAAGATTTATATATAAAAGTACCTAGAGGAACAGTTGTAAAAGACGTAGAAACAGGTAAAGTTGTAGCAGATTTATCAGAACCGAACCAAAAAGAATTAGTATTAAAAGGTGGAAAAGGTGGAAGAGGGAATTCACATTTTGCAACATCAACAAGACAAGCACCTAGATTTTCAGAAGATGGAGAAAAAGGTGAAGAAAAAGAAGTAATATTAGAATTAAAGCTTCTTGCAGATGTTGGTCTATTAGGATATCCAAATGTTGGTAAATCAACATTTTTATCAGTGGTTACAGACGCTAAACCTAAAATTGCTAATTATCATTTTACAACATTAGAACCGAACTTAGGTGTTGTTAAGACTAAGGATGGTAGTGGTTTTGTAATTGCAGATATACCAGGTATAATAGAAGGAGCTAGTGAAGGGGTAGGACTTGGGACACAATTTTTAAGACATGTTGAAAGAACTAGATTATTATTACATTTTCTTGATATATCAATGCAAGATGGAAGAAACCCAGTAGAAGATTTTTATACAATAAATTCAGAATTGAAAAAACATAGTGAAAAGCTAAGTACTAGAAAACAGATTATAGTAATAAATAAAATGGACGTTGTAACAGATGAAAATGAAGAAATAAATAATGCAATAAAAGAAGTTGAAAAATTAGCTAAAAAAGAAGGAATTGAAATATTTAAAATATCAGCTATAACTAGAAATGGTTTAGAAAAATTAATTGACTATGTATCAAATATATTAAAAACACTTCCTAAAGAAGAAGTTGTAGATATAGAAGATAAAATAGTATATACATTAGAAGACAAGAAAAACACATGGGAAATAACTATAGTAGATGGTGTGTTTGTAGTAAAAGGAAAACCTATAGAAAGACTAATGGGAAGAGTTAATATAGAAGACAATGAATCAATGCATTATCTTCATAAATCTTTAAAAAATATGGGCGTTGAGCAAAAACTAAAACAAATGGGAATAGAAGAAGGAGATACAGTTAAATTAGAAGACTGGGAATTAGAATGGGTTGATTAGGAAGGAATGAATATGGAAGAAGAAAGAATTATTTCACCAGGATTAGAAAATCAAGTTGAAGAAAGAATGGAAAATTCATTAAGACCTAAAATTTTAGAAGACTATATTGGACAAGATAAAGTTAAAGAAAATATGAAAATATATATTGAAGCAGCCAAAAAAAGGGGAGATGCATTAGATCATGTTCTTTTATATGGACCACCCGGTTTGGGAAAAACTACTTTGTCAAATATTATATCAAATGAAATGAATTCCAATATAAAAATAACATCAGGACCAGCAATTGAAAAAGCAGGAGATTTAGCAGCATTACTTACAAACCTATCAGAATTTGATGTTCTTTTTATAGATGAAATTCATAGATTAAGTAAAACTGTTGAAGAAATACTATATCCAGCATTAGAAGATTATACATTAGATATAATTATAGGGAAAGGGCCTAGTGCTAGATCAATTAGATTAGATTTACCAAAGTTTACACTAATTGGTGCTACAACAAAAGCAGGATCACTTACAACACCACTTAGAGATAGATTTGGAATAGTACATAGACTAGAACTATATTCAACTGAAAATTTAACTAAGATCATAACAAGATCTGCTGATATATTAGAAATAGAGATAAAAGAAGAAGCGGCAGTAGAAATAGCAAGAAGATCAAGAGGAACACCTAGAATTGCAAATAGATTATTAAAAAGAGTTAGAGATTATGCCTTAGTCATAGGTACAGGTATAATTGATATGAAAATTACAAAACATGCACTAAATAAATTGGAAATTGATGAATTGGGGTTAGATGAAATAGATAGAAAAATACTAGATACAATGATTAATCAATATTCTGGAAGACCAGTTGGGATTGAATCGTTAGCTGTTACAATAGGAGAAGAAGTTGAAACTATAGAAGATGTATATGAACCATATTTGATTCAAATTGGATTTATTGCTAGAACATTAAGAGGTAGACAACCTTTATCAGCAGCATACAAACATATGGGATATGAAGAAGGA
>CAYJGL010000078.1:0-5875 GCA_964369695.1 uncultured Clostridium sp. | reverse complement strand
AAATAATATTTAGATAGTAAAAAAATAATTGATTTTTAAAGGAATAAATACCATAAAAAGAAAGATATCAATGTTAATAAAGCATTGATATTTTTTAGTATTTATTAGTAAAAAATAAAACAAAACAATTAATAAATAAATGTTTTGTTTTTGTAAAAATTACTATTGAGTCTCTAGTTTTCTTTTATAGTTACCAGAAATCAATTTTGGAATGTATGAAATAATTTTATATACAGCTAAACGTATTTTTTTATTCCATATATATGACCTTCTTAATCTTTTAGATGTAATTAAAGAAGTAGGTTCATCTTCTAGAACTATTAATTGAGTTTGCATTTTTTCAAGTGGAAAAATAAAATTTTGACCATTATTATTATCCCAAACACCTTCAGTAGTTTTGAAACAAAAATTAAATGTATCATTTTCGCATAATTCTATCTCTGCTTGAAAACCTAATTCAGTTTTTTCCATTGATATTTCATTTATATTATCCCAGTTTGAACCAAATCCATAGTGAATAGACACGTCTCCAGCATTATTTTGGAAAAGTTCACCTGTATATGATATTTTTACCTTACTATTCTGTACTAATTTATCAGTATTAAAAAAGATATTCTTAGTTAATTCCATTTTAATCTCTCCTTATTTATCTTTTGCTTTCTACATTATAATATTAAAAATTACAATGTTCAAGTCTTTTTTTAAAATTTTGTCAAAAAATATAAAAATAGAGATAAAAATAAATAAAAAAGCAATAAAAAGTATAAAATAAAAAAACAGGTAAAAGCCTTTACTTTCCAAAGATTTTAATATAAAATATTAAAATTAAAACGAAAGGAAATAAAATGAAAGATCTAATTAACTTAATTCAAAATATGAATGAATTGATAAATAAAAACATAGATATAAAAAACACATCAGAAATACAAAAATTAAAGCAAGAGTTAGAAAAAATAAATAATAATATTTTTGTAGCTAAAAGAGATGGAAATGAAAATGAAATAAAAGCTTATGAAAAAGAAATAAAACAATTAGTAACTAATTTAAAAAATATTAAAATAAATTTTAATATTAGATATAGTGGATATGTAAATGATTTTATGCTTGAAGTTAGTAATTTAAAAGTAAATATAGAAAGAATGTTTGGAAGAAAAGATAATAATGAAAATAAAGAAAATAAAGAAAATAAAGAAAGTTTTATATATTAAATTATTTAATATATAAATTACAATACTAAAAAACAGCTGTAAATAAAAATATAGTTGTTTTTAACATGTTAATCCATATAAAATCACTAATAAAAAATAAGTATAGTTACTTGTACATATTATATTGAATAAACATTTATGATAACATAAGATACAATAATATTAAAAATTAGCTATTTTAATTTATCATATATAACTATAATATATTTCGTTATTTTGACCTGAGTAGAACCAGTTATTTATTATTTTATTCAAAATTTCAATAACTATATAGACTTTAGATTAAATAGTATATATTTATCTTTATCAAATAAAGTCATTGACTTTACAGTGTTTTTTCTATAAAATTAAGCTGAAAAAGTCTAAGAAAACAAACTATTATAAATTAAATGGCAAACAATTATTAAAAGGAATTATTTTCAAAAAAGATAGTTCAAAAACAAATATTAAGACTAATACTGTTTTAAATGATAATTCAGTAACTAGAAATAGGAGTAATTGCAATTATAGGTATGTAAGTAATATCATTATGATGAAATCAATACAAAAGTCAGGTAAAAAATATTGGGAGGAATAAATTTGAAAAAAAGAAGAAAAAAAGAATATATCCTAATAAGTGTACAAGTTGTATTTGCAATAATATTAATATATTCAATATATAATATAGTTGTATGGTTTATAGAAAATGGAAAAACACAGAATATGTTAAATGAGATAAATAAATTTGTTTCAAACGAAGTTATTACTATAGAGAATAACAACACAACCGTACCAGAAGAAATAAATGTACTTCGTGTTGACTTTAATGCTTTAAAAGAAATAAATGAAGATACTATTGGATATATAAAAGTAAATAACACAGAGATAAACTACCCTGTTGTTCAAACAACAAATAATGACTATTATTTAAATCATTCATTTAACAAAACATACAATGAATCTGGATGGATTTTTTCAGACTATGCAGATGTATTTGATGGTACAGATAAAAACATTATTCTTTTTGGACATAACCGTAAAGATGGAAGTATGTTTGGTAGTTTAAATAATACTCTAAATGAAGAATGGTACACAAACCCAGAAAATCAAGTTATGAAATTTGTTACACCAGAAGGGAATTTTAATTATCAAATTTTTTCAATTTATACTACTTTAAACGAAGAATACTATATTACAAGCGACTTTTACAATGATAAATCTTTTGAAGATTATATAGCAAATATGACTAATAGAAGTGTATATGATTTCAATATTGATGTAACCACAACTGATAACTTACTTACACTTTCTACATGCTATTCTAATGGTAACACTGAAAGATTAGTAATTCATGGTAAGTTAATTAAATAAAAAAAATTAAAATAGTTTTAACCTAAAAATAGTTTAAAGCTGTTTTTTGTTAAATTGGTGTTAGAATATATATATAAGAAATTTTACGAATAAAAATTGGCAAATGTAGACATCATTCTTAAAGAAATACAAAAGATTTTTTAGTGATAAAAAAGTTTGTGTGAAATTTAAAACTTTTATATTAAAAGTAGTTATAAACTAAGTGGAGTGATTTGAAAAAAGTTCGCACTAAATAGGTAATAATAAGCAAAAAAACAGTATATAATAAATATATATAATAGGAAATGGTTTGAAAAAGTATAGTTTTGTAGAATATGTAATTGTTTATGGGAAATATGATAAAATGGGAAAATGTGATAATTACCCAATAGAACAACAGGAAAAATGTGGTGAAAATATATTGAAATATATGGGAAAATGTGATAAAATATTATTAGAGAGGTGAAATTATGGAACGTTTAAATAGAAAAATAGACAAATTTTTAATGGAATGGAAAAATAATGCTAATAGATTACCACTAATTATAAAGGGAGCTAGACAAATAGGAAAGACTAATGCAATTAGGAATTTTGGAGTTAATAATTATAAATTATTTATAGAGATAAATTTTGCATTAAATCCTGAATTTAAAACTATATTTGATAGATCATTTGCAGTTGATGAAATAATTAAAGAAATAACTCTTAGACGTCCTGATATAGAAATAATACCAAATGAAACATTGATTTTTTTTGATGAAATGCAAGAATATGTTAGTACAGCAACGTCCCTAAAATCTTTTAAAGAAGATGGTAGATATGACGTTATATGTTCAGGTTCATTAATGGGAATAAATTATAAAAAAATAGAATCAAATAGTGTTGGAAACAAAGAAGATTACACATTACATTCTATAGATTTTGAAGAATTCCTATGGGCAAAAGGTTATAAAGAAGACGTAATAGATGATATGTTAAATAGTATGATAAAATTAGAGCCATTATCTGCTACTATGTTTGACGTAATGTTAGAAAACTTTAAAGAATATATGATTACTGGTGGAATGCCTGCAATAGTAAATAGTTTTATAGAAAATAAAAATTTTAGCGGTATTTTAAAAATGCAACAACAAATACTATTAGATTATGAAGAAGACATTACTAAATATGCTGAAGGATTGGATCAAAGTAAAATTCTTTCTATATATAAAAATATTCCTGTATTTCTTGGTAACGAAAACAAAAAATTTCAAATTACTAAAATAGGAGATGGAGCTAGAAACAGAGACTATATAGGAGTAGTAGATTGGCTTAATAGAGCAGGGATTATTAATATTTGTTATTCATTAGAACAACTTAGTTTACCTTTAAAAGGTAATTACAACCCTAATAATTACAGATTATATTTTGGAGATACTGGTTTATTAATTGGTTCACTTGATGAAGAAGCACAAGATGATTTAAGAAAAAAGCAAAATTTTAATACTTATAAAGGTGCAATATATGAAAATGTTATTGCAGATATGCTAGTTAAGCAAGGATATAACTTATACTTTTATAAGAATGAAAAAGGTACATTAGAGATGGACTTCTTTATTAGAGATGAAAATTCATTAATACCAGTAGAAGTAAAAGCAGGTGATAATAGCACACCTTCTTTAAATAATTTAATTAATAGTGATAATTATAAAGATATAAAATATGGAATTAAACTATGTAATAAGAATATAGGATTTAATGGTAAATTTTATACATTCCCATATTTCATGACATTTTTATTAAAAAGATATTTTAAAGAAAAATAAGAAGAATTTAATGTGATTTATCTCTAAAACATTGAAAATATTATTAAAATAATATACAAATGCAAACGTAAAAAAAAACAAAAAAACAAAGTTTTACGTTCAAAACCGTAAAACTTGCAGAAAATATAAATTTATCTTGAAATATATTTAAATAGTAAAGACTTAAAATCAACAAAAGTGATCACAGGGGAAAGAAAAAGTTAAAGAAGAAAAAATTATATAGAAGTATATATGATTTCAATATTGATGTAACCACAACTGATAAATCACTTACACTTTCTACATGATATTCTAATGGTAACACTGAAAGATTAGTAATTCATGCTAAGTTAATTAAATATAAAAAATTAAAATAGTTTTAACCTAAAAATAGTTTAAAGCTATTTTTTGTTTTCATGTTTATATCAGAAAAGTCATACAAAAGAACAAAGGAAGAGTGAAAAGAAAAACAAGAAGAACAAAAAAAGTAATATAAATATAGAATACAAAAGACTAAGCATAAAATATAATTTTATTTATCTTTAAATTTTAGGAACATTTTCATAAATTTTAGTTTTAACCTTTATAATATAAACCAACATAAACAACAAATATTTTTTTTCTTAATAAAAAACATGAAATACTTTTACAATCTATGCATACACATAATATTGAGTAAATAAGATTACAACTATATATGCAAATTTATGACTCAGTTCTACTTTAGATGTTAATTTTTCTAATATATATAAACATAGAACTAAAATAAAAATATTTTTTCTATACATCTGAATAATATATATTATATTTCATTTTTCTATTTAAAAATTTTTATTCATTTTGACTAAAAAAAATGAAAAAAAGGTTGAATAAACACAGAAAATATAGTAAAATAGATAACATTGTGAAAAAGGAGAAAAAATTGAAAAAAACAAAAAAAATCCCCCTAATTATATCAAGAATAATACTAATCATATTATTAATACTAATGTTTCTAGTAACATTTGGATTTTCAAGTCAAGATTCAGAAAAATCATCAAATGTAAGTCAAATAACAACAGAAATATTAGTGCAAAACAACAAAGATATACAAGAATTAGAAGAAAAAGAAAGAGTGCAAAGAATAGATGAACTAGAAACAATAGTAAGAAAAATAGCACACTTTTCTATATATACAGTAATAGGTATACTATTAATATTACTAAACTTAACATTTGATATAACAATAAAAAGAAAAATAATACAATCACTAATAATAGGAATGATATATGCAATTATAGATGAAGTCCATCAAATGTTCATACCAGGTAGAAGTTCTGAATTTAGAGATGTATTAATAGATACATCAGGAGTAATATGTGGAATTATTTTAGGAATTGTAATAATACAAATATTAATTAAAATAACACAAAAAACAATTAAAAAAGAAAAATACATTGAAGAAATATTTAAAATATAGGGAATATAAGAAATAATTAGAAAAAATTTACATAAAAAGTAAAAAATAACACAAAAACTATTGCGGATTAACATAAAAGGTAGTATAATATTGTA
>CAYJGL010000077.1:0-6015 GCA_964369695.1 uncultured Clostridium sp. | reverse complement strand
GAGAATAAAACACCAGGAGAATTTAGAAAAAGTCAAAACTGGATAGGTGGAACTATGCCATCAACTGCAGTTTATGTTCCACCTATTCATTCTGATTTAGGAGAATGTTTAAGTGATTTAGAAAAATTTATGAATAATGAAGAAATTGATACACCTGATTTGATTAGAATAGCAATAATTCATTATCAATTTGAATCAATACATCCATTTTTAGATGGAAATGGCAGAATTGGTAGATTATTAATTCCATTATATATGCAAAGTAAAGGTATGCTTGAAAAACCTTGTTTATACATATCAGATTATATAGAAAGACATAAAGATGTTTACTATGATACATTAACAAGAGTTAGAACTAAAAATGATATGATTGGCTGGATTAAGTTTTTTCTAGAAGCAGTTATTGAAACATCAAAGACAGCAAAAGATAAATTTAGAAAAGTTGTTGATTTAACTGTAGAAATGGATAAACTAGTCATGGAATTACCATATAAAACTGATAATGCTAAAAAAATAATTGAAGTTATGTATAATGAACCTGTTTTAAGTAGAAAGAAAATACATGAATTAACAAATATACATATTACTTCTATTAAAGAAATAATAAACATGTTAGTAGGAAAGAATATTTTAGTTGAAACTACAGGCTATTCAAGAAATCAAGTTT
Source organism: uncultured Clostridium sp. (assembly GCA_964369695.1). GTDB lineage: Bacteria > Bacillota > Clostridia > TANB77 > CAG-508 > CAG-269. The sequence goes on along the minus strand of CAYJGL010000077.1, from coordinate 5,348 downwards.
TTGCTTTTCAAAAATATATTGATTTGTTTTTAAAATAAAATTTATAGGTCGCAAAAACATCAAAAAAATGACTTGCAAAATTTTATGAGTCGTAAAAACATCAAAAAAGCGACCTATAAAAAATCATAAGTCCTAAATTTCAAAAAAATGAACTTATAAAAAATATAAGTCATAAAAATTAATAAAAAGTGACCTGTAAATTTTATTAAAAAATCCGAAAATCATTGAATAAATGGAGTAAATATAATAATATAAACACAGAAATTTGCTGTTTTTTAAAGAGAAATAGTTAAAAAACAAAAAAAGGGGGAAGATATAAATTAGGTTAAAATCTAGAATATGTCTTGTGTAATGTATATAAATATAGTATAATAGATGGCATGAAGAATATATATCACATTTGTACTACGAAAGGAAGACTATCATGAAGAAAGTAATAAATGTAAATTATGACGAAATAAATCTGGCAGGGTTAATGCTAGATTTAGGCAAGATTACCAAGGAAGAGTATGACCGAATTTTTCAAAAAGAAATTTATGAAAAATTTGGTTTAAAGAGAGGGGAATACGAAGTAGATAAATACGGTAACGTAATTATCGAAATTTCGTCATAACAAAATGTGAAAAAGTATTGTTATAACAATACTAAAAGGTGTATATAACAAATGTGAGGGAAAATAAATTTTCAAACACTTGATTATATACATTTTTTTATTACACACACATTTTGAGAAAGAGCTATATACGATAGAGTGGCCACATAATTTAAATGAGAAGCTAAAAATAGAGTTAATTATATTGTAACTTATATTATCCTGTGATAATATATAAATCGAGATATAAATGAGGGGAGAGAATACGGGGTAAAATTAAAAAAGTTGTGAAAAAATATGAAGACAAAACAGTAGTTGATAAATATAGGTTCAAAAAAGCAAAAAAATGAACTTATAAAATATTATAGGTTCAAAAAAGCAAAAAAAAGGACTTATAAAAAATCATGAGTCCTAAATTTCAAAAAAAAGGACTTATAAAAAATATAAGTCATAAAAATTAATAAAAAGTGACTTATAAATTTTATTAAAAAATCCGAAAATTATTGAATAAATGCAGTAAATATAATAATATCAATAAAGAAACTTGGTATTTTTTAACGAGAAATAGCTAAAAAAACTAAAAAGAGAGAATATATAAATCAAGTTAGAACCCAGAAAAATAAAGAAAAAACAGGTAATTTGAGTAAAAACTATTTACACTCAATATAAATGAAGGGAGAGAATATGGGATTAGAATTAAAAAATGTTGTGAAAAAATATGAAGGCAAAACAGCAGTTGATGAAATATCATTTAAACTGGATAAACCGTGTATATTTGGACTATTAGGAACAAATGGTGCTGGAAAAACAACAACAATTAGAATGTTATTAGGAACATTAAAAAAAGATTCAGGTGATATTTTATGGAATGGAAAAGAAGTAAAAAGAGAAACAGTTAATTTTGGATACTTACCAGAAGAAAGAGGTATATATCAAAAAACAAAAGTATATGAACAAATAATGTATTTTGCAGAACTACAAGGTATGAGTAAAAATGAAGCTGATAAAGAAATTAGGAAATGGGCTAAAGAATTAAAAGTTGAAGAATATTTAGATATGAAAGCAGAAAAACTATCTAAAGGGAATCAACAAAAAGTTCAATTAGTTGCGGCTTTAGTACACAATCCAGATTTGATAGTATTAGATGAACCATTTAGTGGTTTAGACCCTGTTAATGCAGAAATATTAAAAAATATAGTATTGGATTTATTGGAAAAAGGTAAATATATAATAATGTCAAGTCATCAAATGTCATCAATAGAAGAATTTTGTACAGATGTATTAATTTTAAATAAAGGTAAAACAGTACTAAAAGGTAATTTGAGTGAAATAAAGAACTCATATAAATCAAATAAATTAGAAGTAACTGTAAATCAAAATATCGAAAAATATATAAGTGAATTAAATTTAGAAATAGAAAAAACTTTAGACTATTCATACTATATTAAACTTGAAAACGAAGAAATAGCACATAAATTATTAAAAAATTTAATATCGAATAATATAGAAGTACTTAAATTTGAAATGAAAAAACCTACATTAAATGATATATTTATAGAAAAGGTAGGTGGAACAGATGCGTAATTTAAAAAGTTTATTAACAGTAATCAAATTTACAATGAAAGAATTAGTAACTAAAAAACCATTTATAATATCAACAATTATTTTTATATTATTAATAATAGTTGCATTTAATATACCTAAAATATTAACAGAATTAGGAATAGACCAAAACTTTACCAGTAAAGTACTAATTGTAGATGATGAAAACATTTATGAAGGAACATTAGAATCATTAAATGAAATGGATTTAGGTTATGAAATATCTGTTATTAATGAAGAAAAATCAACAGATGATTTAAAAAATATGATTAATAATGGTGAAATCGATACAGCTATAGTCGTTAATTTAGAAGGCAATACTATAAAATTAGACTATATTGTTAAAAATATAGGAATGGCAACATCATCTGATTTACTAATAAATATATTAAATGAACAATATAAGAGTTTACAAATATCAAAATTAGGATTAACAAATGAGCAAATGCAAAGTATAACACCTGTATTTGAAACAAACCTATTACAAGCAGAAGAAACAGAAGTTGGGTCAAATATGTTTTTTGTAATGATAATATCACTTGTGTTATTTATGGGAATATATATGTTTGCATATCAAGTGTCATTGTCAATAACAACAGAAAAGACATCAAAAATAGTTGAAACATTAGTAACAATCGTATCACCTAAAATAATTGTCATAGGGAAAACTATAGCAATAGGATTAGTAGGAATAATGCAAATACTACTTTTAGGAATTGTTGCATATATTTCAGCAAATACATTTTTAGAACAAGGTATGATAGAAGAATTATTAAATATTAGTAATTTATCACCGTTATTTATTATTACAACAATAATATACTTTATACTAGGATATTTCTTGTTTGCCTTCTTATATGCTTTAACAGGAGCAACAGTAAGCAAACCAGAAGATGTACAATCAGCAAATGGACCAGTTGCAATACTTGCAGTTGTGGGATTTTACTTAGCATATTTCTCAATGATGAACCCTACAAGTGAAATAAACTATTTTGCATCAATATTCCCATTATCATCTCCATTTTCAATGCCAACTAGAATTATGATGGGATTAGCAACACCTACTGATATTGCACTATCAATTACAGTGTTAATTGTTTCGATTATAGTTATTTCAAAAATATCTGTAAGAATATATGAAAATGCAATATTAAATGGTGGAACGAAATTAAGTATGAAAAATATAGTTAAATTATATAAAAGAAAATAAATTTAGAGTATTGGCTGTTTAATATAGTCAATATTTTTTTGTACAAAATAAAAATGTTCTTAAAAAAGTTGCAAAGTATTAGGAAAATTGATACAATTAAAGAGTTAAAAGTAAAGATATGAAAAAGGAAAATAAATGAAAAATATTAAAAACTATAATTTAGAAGACTTAAAATTAGAATTAAAAGAATTAGAAGAAAAACCATTTAGAGCAGAGCAAATATTTAAATGGATATATCAAGATAAAATAACGGAATTTGATGAGATGACAAATATATCATTAGATTTAAGGGAAAAGATTAAAAATAATTATACTATTTGTGATTTTAAGATATTACAAAAGTTAGAATCAAAAGATGGAACAATTAAATATCTATTTGATCTTTTGGATGGAAATGCTATAGAAACAGTTTTGATGAGATATAAGCATGGGAATACAATATGTGTATCATCACAAATTGGATGTAAAATGGGGTGTAAGTTTTGTGCTTCAACAGGGATACCATTTATTAGAAATTTATCAGCAGGAGAGATAGTAGAGCAAATAATAAAAGTGGAACAAGATACAGGAGAAAGAATATCAAATGTTGTTTTTATGGGAATTGGAGAACCACTAGATAATTATGACAATACAATAAAAGCTATACATATTCTAAATAATCAAAAAGGGATTAATATAGGGGCTAGACATATTAGTATATCAACAAGTGGACTTGTACCACAAATATATATATTAGCAGAAGAAAAAATACCATGTACACTTTCTATATCATTACACAATACAACAAATGAGCAAAGAAGTAGCATGATGCCTGTAAATAAGAAATATCCAATTGAAGAATTGATTGTAGCATGTAAAGAATATATTAAAAGTACGAATAGAAGAATATCATTTGAATATGCTTTAGCAAAAGATAATAACGATAATATGGAAGACGCAAAAAGATTAGTCAAATTAGTAAAAGGGATTAATTGTCATATAAATTTAATACCAATTAACAAGATAGATAATGGTGATTTTGTAAAATCAAGTAATGAAAATATAATAAAATTTAGAGATTACTTAAATAGCAAAGGGATTGTTGCAACAATTAGAAGAGAGTTAGGGTCAGATATAGAAGCGGCATGTGGACAATTAAGAAGAAAAAATATATAATAGTAAAGATTCACGAGATATAAACGAAAGGAAAATGAAAAATGATTAATTTAAGAGAACTATTTCCGTTTTTAACAAAAATAAAAGTATATGCTTTTGTAGGGCCTTCTGGAACAGGTAAAAGTTATAGAGCACAAATGGTAGCAGGAGAAAAAAATATAAAATACATTATAGATGATGGACTTTTAATTAATGAGAGTCAAGTTGTAGCAGGGGAATCAGCAAAGAAAGCATCAACTAAAGTTGCAACAGTAAAAAAAGCCCTTTTCTATAACGAAAAAGAAAGAGATGTTATAATTAAAGCTTTAAAAAAGTTTAACCCAGAAAGTATATTAATACTTGGTACATCTGATGGAATGGTAAAAAAGATAGCAGCAAATTTAGGATTACCAGAAATAACAGAAATTATATATATAACAGAAGTTGCAACAGAAGAAGAAATGAAAACAGCTAAAAGAGTAAGAATGACAGAAGGAAAACATGTTATACCTGTACCAACATTTGAAATAAAAAAAGACTTTTCAGGATTTTTATTAGATCCATTACAAATTTTTAAATCAAAAGGAAAAGGACAGAAACCATATATAGCTGAAAAATCAATAATAAGACCCACATTTAGTTATTTAGGCAATTTTACAATATCTGATATTGTATTTAGACAAATTCTAACATACTTAGCAAGTGAAGCGAAGCCAATTCATAAAATATTAAAAACAAGAGTTGAAAATTACGGAGAAGGTGTAAAACTATATATGGAAGTAACAATGATGTATGGATTTAATATTGTCA
>CAYJGL010000076.1:0-6331 GCA_964369695.1 uncultured Clostridium sp. | reverse complement strand
TCCTATACTTGTTACACTGTTTGGTATCTCTATTGTTGTTAAACTATCACAACAATAAAATGCAGAATAGCCTATACTTGTCACACTGTTTGGTATCTCTATTGTTGTTAAACTATCACAACCATAAAATGCAGAATCTCCTATACTTGTTACACTGTTTGGTATTAAGTACTCTTCTCTTACATTCCCTATAGGGTATTGAATTAGATTTGTTCCGTCTTTTGTAAATAAAACTCCTTCTATATCTTTATAATTTTGATTATTTTCTTCTACTTCTATTGTTGTTAAACTTTCACAACCATAAAATGCATAATCTCCTATACTTGTTACACTGTTTGGTATCTCTATTGTTGTTAAACTAGAACAATTATAAAATGCATATTCCCCTATACTTGTTACACTGCTTGGTATCTCTATTGTTGTTAAACTTTCACAATTATAAAATACATAATCTCCTATACTTGTTACACTGCTTGGTATCTCTATACTTGTTAGACTATTACAATCAGAAAATGCTGCTTCTCCTATATCTGTTACACCGTTTAGTATCTCTATTGTTATTAAACTATCACAACTTCTAAAAGCGTACTCTCCTATACTTCTTACACTGTCCGGTATCTCTATTGTTGTTAAACTTCCACAACCCCAAAACGCTCTCCCACCTATACTTATCACACTATTTGGTATCTCTATTGTTGTTAAACTTTCACACCAACTAAATGCATAATCTTCTATAGTTGTCACACTGTTTGGGATTATATATTCTTCTCTGTTGTTTCCTATTGGATATTGTATTAATTCTGTTCCATCTTTTGAAAATAATACTCCTTCTATATCTTTATAATTTTGACTATTTTCATCTACTTCTATTGTTATTAAACTATAACAATAAGAAAATGCATAATCTCCTATACTTGTCACACTGTTTGGTATCTCTATTGTTATTAAACTATCACAATCATAAAATGCAAAATCCCCTATACTTGTCACACTCTTTCCATCAATCGTACTAGGTATAATAAGATTTGTATCATTACCTAAATAATCTGTAATTTCAATAGTATTATCTTCTAAGACTCTATACTCATATCTACCATCTTCTGTAGTTAATTCACTCTCTTGTGCAAAAACATACATATTCTCTTTTAATATTGTTAGATTTAATAATGGTAATACTAATGTAACTAATAATATACTTGCTACAACTTTTTTTAACTTAACTCTCATTTATTTCTTCCCTTCTATATTCTATATTTAATATAAAATACTATATCTATTCTATTAAATTATATTACCTTAGTATGTTTTTTTCAATGGTATAATTTTCTAATTTTTAGTTATATTTATATATATTAGCTATACACATTTACGGAAGTAGATATTTTTCATATTATTTGATTAATATTACATTTATATTACATTTTTATTTCAATTAATGTTTTTTTACTAAATATTGTTAAATTGCTTAGGGAATAGGTAATTAAATATTTCAAACTAAAAAAGCACTAGTTTTTAACTAATACTTTTATATATTATCTCTCTTCTTATTATTAACTATCTACTTATAGGTCTTCTTTTCACGTTTTTATTTGTATCTTCCTTTGAATTATGATTAATTTCAAGATTATTATTACTTACATTATACATATCAACTTTTCTTGTATTTTTACCCATACCTTCTGCATATCCATCATACACTTCTACACCTTTTATACAGTTTTTATTGTTTCTATATAATAATAATAATTTGTTATTATTTATATCAAATTCAGCTATAGTATGTTTTTCATCCAATGTATTTGGTATTTTATAGTTTTCTTTAAATAGCTTATTTGTCTGGTATTCTTGGTATTTTCCGTTTATGTCTTTATATAATATCTTATATGATTGTTCTCCACTAGAAATTACATACATTTCTCCAGTAAGACAATTTTCATTCTTCCCTATATCTTGTTCTATATTTCTCAATATTAATTCATCTGTTATTTCGACAATATCATTAATTTCATGTGTTATTGAAATATCTTGGTTTATTTTTCTTTTTAAAAAATTCGATTGAATTTCTCTTTGAGTAATTTTATCTCCACTGCTATTTTGTCTATTTTCCGCTACTAGTACTTTTTCTCCACCTTTATCTAAGATAAATAGTATATCTCTATCTTCTTTAATCATATTCTCAATCCACATAGCTTCAGAACTACTAACTATTTTATTTTTAGATTCTACTGGTTCTCCGTTTACAACTTTACTAGCCAATCTTTTTTGTATTGCTTCTACTTCTTGTGAATATTTATTTTTATAATATTCTTCTTGATTCTTTTCCTTATCTTTATAATTATTCTCTCCAATTTTTGCATATTCACCTGTAATTTGTCTTTGATAATATTCAGTTTCTTTAAAATATGTTTTTGTCTTATTATCATATGTATCATATTCAGCAATATATATTGTACCTAAATTTAATTCTTCTCCATTTTTTTCACACTTAAATTTAGGGACTTCTTTAAGTTCTAATAACGTTCTTTCTAAATATTTAGATTTATCTACATCCACTTCATTTTTAGCATCTAATTTTGCAAATAGTCTTACCAACCTTATATCTTTTTCCAATAAATTTCTATATTCTCGTTCTAATTTATTACTTAGATATTCATTAAATGTTTTATTGCTTTTTTCTTGATCAAAATTATCATAATAATCTTTTCTTATTTTATTATACATTTCATACCAGTCACTAGTTTTTCTACATTTAGTTCCTCTGTCGGACTCTCTTGTTCCTTCTTTATTTTTATCTAGCTCTTCCATCTTACTTCCTAGATTTTTTTCACTAAGAAATTTTTTTAATTGCTCATATAAACTTAATTCTATTTCATTAATTTTACCTTCAATTGATTTGTTTTTTTTAGGTCCATTTAATAATTTAGTTGCATTACTACTTAAATTATTCATAAATTCATTTATTATTTCTGCTGTTGTATTATAGAAGAAATATTTTTTGCCTTTCATTTCTTCTATAATTAAATCACATATTTTTTCCTTATTTGGATGTATTCTAACTAACTCAAAAAATTCTTGAGTATTAAGATTATCTATTAATAATTTAATTTTATTACTTTCTGTTATTTCTTTAAGTATTTTTGTCTTAGCACTTTCTTTGCTTTCTTTGTATTTTTCAATTAATTCTCCAAATTCTTTTTCCATTTGTTTCTCCATTTCTTTTATTTTTCATTTATCTTAATAACAACAACACTCATATCATCTTTAGCTTTACCAAAATTATTATCAATTGCTTCATTTAATACTAAATCTGCTATTTTATTTGTATTTGTTGTTTCTATATCTTCTAATATATATTTAACCCATAACTCTTTGTTCTTATACTCTATATTAGAATCTATTATACCGTCTGAACACATAAATATTATATCACCTGAAGATATGTCTTTATCAAATATTTGCACTTCTGCATTTTCAACAATACCTGTTGGTAATGAATTTGATTTTACTATTTGTACTTTCCTATTGTTCTTTATATATGTAGGGCATGATCCACTTTTTATAAATTCAATTTTACCACTGTATAAATCTACTATTGCAATATCTAATGTTGCAAATATTTCTTCATTTTGATTTATTAATAATCCATTTATTAAGTCTAATGATATATTTTTATCAAATCCTGATATGAGAAGATTTTCTAATAACTCTAAAGCTTTTTTACTACTTCTTTTAGCATCTCTTCCTGTTCCCATTCCATCACTAATTGCTATTAGATATTTCCCGTCTTTTAACTTAGTATTTAGAATTGTATCTCCTGATACTTCACTCTTAGATTTAGAAGTTTCTGCCATTCCAAATGCCATAACATATTTATCATCTGATAGTAGCGAAATTTTTTCGTTTTCACTTACTCTCTCATTAATGATTATTGGCTCTTTTAATATTTGTGTAACTATTTTTTCTACTGTACTTATTTTAGCTGTTTCTAATATTCCTTTTGTGTATATTTCAATAATGTATCTATCTGATTTCTTTATGTATATATCAGTAATTTCTATTTCTTTTTGTTTTAACAACTCTGTAATTTCTAGTTTTTCTCTATTATATTTTTCTTCTTCCTTTAAGTCTTCTGTTATATCATCTGCCATTTTACTTATAGCATTTGATACTTTATTAAGTTGTGAACTAATAACTTTATTATTTTCTTCTACTTTTTTTCTCCATATAAAATCTGTTTTGCTTATTCTATATGATAAATTAATTGTTCTTACTATTTCTTCTAACTGTTTATTTAACATTTCATTAGTTTTTTTATCTTCAACTTCTACAATATAGCTATTGCATTTTTTAAATATATTTTTTAAATCATCAATATTTATTTCTTGTTTATCTAATAATGTTATAAATATTTCTTCTGATATCTTTCCATCAATATCTGCAATATCATGGTATAGAAAGTTTTCTGTATATGGCTCTAAATTATTTAATAATTCTGCCATAAATATATGCTTGTTTGCATTTGTTTCTGTATTTGCCCTAAATGTTGAGTTCTCAACACTCTTATATGTTGTTGCCATTTCTTGAATTGCTTCTGACACATTATTTAAGTTTTGAGCCATTTCTTTATTTCTATTTAAAGCTCTATTTGGCACTGCTGGTAGAAACTTAGAATTCCCTATAAACTCTTCAAGCTCTATTGTAAAACTTCTTGGAATTACTAAAAGTCCTATTGAAGCAATTAATATTTCTTTAAATAATATTAATTCAGTTGTATACCCATTAGATACATAAGCTAATAGTACATTTCCTAATATGAATCCAACTATTACACCTATTTTACCAAATTTATTAAGTATTCCTGCTACCATACCTGATATTGCATATGCAGCTATCATTATTGGTTCTGATGATGTTATAACTCCTAGAGTAACACCTATCGTTACTCCTGATGTTGTTCCTACTAATATACCATTTTTCCACCCTAATACCATTACTATTAATATGCTTAGTATATTTCTAATACCAAATCCCATTATACTTATATCTCCAAAAGCTGTAACAGCTATTGCTAAAAGTATACTTGTTCCTATTACTTCTTCTATTGAAAAAGCTTTTTTTTCTCTAAAGTCTTGCAATACTACTATAGAATTTACAAATATTTTATAGAATACAACTCCAATTATTGATATTGTTATACTTGATAAAATATCATATATTGTAAATCCTGTAATAGCAAATTGAATTGCTTGTACTGTTACTAATGCTAATATCAAGTTTTTAGCAATTTTAATTTTTTCGTTTCTACCTTCTTGATTGTATTTTGGTTTAAATAATAGCATTGATACTATAAGTACTAATGTTGTTAGAAAATATCCTAAAGCTCCCATAGTTCCATATCTTATTGTATTTCCTATTAATGACATTATAACTATACCAATTGCTGGTACTCCTGCTGAAAAACATGCTGCTAATATACTTATACTAAATATTGAATATTGACCACCTAAACCGACTAATGATAACATTAAAGAAATTATATATATTACTGTATTTCTTTTTTCAAAAACCTTTGACATAAAACTAAATTTACTGAATTTTTTTTCCCACTCTTCTTTAATGTTTATTGTGTTTTCATTTACATTTTGATACATCCTTACCACCTCTTTATTTTTTTGTGTTTCCATTTTACTACTTGTCCTTTGTGGTTTTTGTCTTTTCTAGTCATTTATATTATAAAAGTTTTCTTTTTTTTTTGCTATTTTTTTTAATATTTAAAGTATACTTTTGACTATTTTTAGACATTTATTTTTTTTTATATTTTTTTATTTATTTTTTTGTATTTTTCAATTTACATTTTATTACATTTTATTTATAAATGCAATAATTAAAAATAAAAATATTTTTTTAATTATATATTTTAAATTATTAATTTTATAAGCTATCAAATAAAAATACCAATGCCTTTTTAACATTGATATCTTTCTTTTTATGGTATTTATTCCTTTAAAAATCAATTATATATTATTATTTAATCTTTATATACATATCTTAAATCTATTTCTTTTCATTTTCTACTTCTTTTTTTAATTCTATAATTTCTTCTTTTGTTAATTTTGTTATTCTACTAATTTGATTAATATCTAAATTTAGAGTTCTTAACATTTCCTTTGCTACTTCAATCTTGCTTTCAAGTCTTCCTTCAGCTCTTCCTATGGATATTCCCTTGGCTTCACCTTCTTCATGAGAAGTTTCCATTGCAGTGTTATATCTTCTTAATCTTTCTTCTTCTGCTTCTATCATTTCTAATAAGTCTTCATCTGCTGATAATTTT
>CAYJGL010000075.1:0-6740 GCA_964369695.1 uncultured Clostridium sp. | reverse complement strand
TTGAAGCTCAAATAGAAAAACTAGAAGATGATTTAAGAAATAATAATGATAATATGCGATATGCTACAGAACAAGGATTTAAGAAGGGAGCTGATAATGAAAAACTAAAAATTATTAAATCATTACTAAAAAATGGATTTAACATTGAAAAAATTTCGGAAATAACAAACATAAAAAAAGAAGAAATCGAAAGATTAATAAAAACTTAAAAAATCCAAATATTTAATATTTAAATAATATAATTAGAAAGAACAATATTATATATTTAATTCTAAGAAATTTAAAAGAAAGATTATCATAAAAAGATAATTATATTATTATGAAAGAACAAAGTCTATTAATAATGGCTTTGTTCTTTCTCTCCTATTTTCAGTTTTTTATCCAAACAAATGTTTTTATTGACTTTTAAACATATATGTATTAGAATATTGTAAATTAAATATTACGTTTGTACAATGCAAAGTATATAGAAATCACTTTTAGAGAATAAGGGTCCTAGGCTGTAAACCCTTAAAGGTCAACCTATATCCGAAACACATTGGAGTAAATTAGCTATAAGAGAAAAAAGATTTATTCTTTTTTAAGCTGGGTGGTACCGCGGAATATATTTCGTCCCTGCAACAAGCATGGGATTTTTTTGTGTTCCAAATCTTGTAAAAGAAAAGATAAAAACAAAAATATATTAAAAAGGATGATGATTTATGATTAAAAATATGTACAGAACACATAACTGTAATCAAATAAGTTTAAATGATGTGGGGAAAAAAGTAAGAATTGCTGGTTTTGTTGAAACTATAAGGGACTTTGGTGGACTAGTTTTTTTAGATATTAGAGATATGTATGGTATAACTCAAGTTGTATCTTCACATGAGAACTCAAATATTGATACTCATTCACTTTCACATATACCTGCTGAATCTTCAGTTACAATTTATGGTGAAGTAAAAAAAAGAGATGAAGATACAATTAATAAAAAATTAGATACAGGTCTTGTTGAAATTGTTGTAGAAAATTTTGAAATTTTAGGAAAAAGAACTTCAAATTTACCTTTTGAAATAACTTCTTCACAAAATGTAAGAGAAGAATTACGTTTAGAACATAGATATTTAGATTTAAGAAATGCTAATTTAAAAGATAATTTAGTATTACGTGCTAATGTTCTTCAATTCCTTAGAAACGAAATGATATCTCAAGGATTTTTAGAAGTTCAAACACCTATACTTACTAGTTCTTCTCCTGAAGGAGCTAGAGATTATCTTGTTCCAAGTAGAGTTCATAGTGGAAAGTTTTATGCTCTACCACAAGCTCCACAACAATTCAAACAATTATTAATGGTTTCTGGAATAGATAAATATTTCCAAATAGCTCCATGTTTTAGAGATGAAGACGCAAGAGCTGATAGAGCTCCTGGTGAGTTTTACCAATTAGATTTAGAGATGTCATATGCGACTCAAGAAGATGTATTTACAGCTATTGAACCAGTAATGTATAATACTTTTAAAAAATTCTCAAATAAAGAAATTGCAGAATACCCATTCCCTAGAATCCCATATAAAGAATCTATGAAAAAATATGGTACTGATAAACCCGACTTAAGAAATCCGTTAATTATTGAAGATGTAACAGATATTTTTGAAAAAGTGGAATTAAATGCTTTTAAAGGTAAAATTGTTAGAACTATAGCTACACATGATGTCGCTGATCAACCAAGAAGTTTCTTTGATGGTATGACAGATTATGCTATAAAAGAATGTAAAGCTAAAGGGTTAGCATGGCTTAGAGTTTTAGAAGATGGAACATTCCAAGGACCTATAGCTAAATTCATTCCAGATGAAGCAAGACTTCAAATGCTTGAAAGAACAAATTCAAAAGCTGGTGATTGTTTATTCTTTATTGCTGAATCTCCTAAAATTGTTGATACATTATCTGGAGAAATAAGAAGTGAATTAGGTAAAAGATTAAATTTAATTGATGAAAATATATTTAAATTTGCATGGATTGTTGACTTCCCTATGTTTGAAGAAGACGAACATGGAAAAATTGCTTTCAGTCATAATCCATTCTCTATGCCACAAGGAGGATTGGAAGCTTTAAATACACAAAATCCATTAGACATATTAGCATATCAATATGATATTGTTTGTAATGGTATTGAACTTTCTTCTGGAGCTGTTAGAAATCATAATATTGAAGTAATGCTAAAAGCTTTTACTATGTCTGGTTATACAGAAGAAGAAGTTAAATCTAAATTTGGTGCTTTATATACAGCATTTCAATTTGGAGCTCCACCACATGCTGGAATAGCACCAGGTGTTGATAGAATGTTAATGCTTCTTTCTAACTCAGAAACTATTCGAGAAGTTATTGCCTTTCCTTTAAATAGTAAAGCACAAGATGTAATGATGAATGCTCCAAGTCCTGTTAGAAGAGACCAATTAAAAGACGTTCATATTTCAATAATCGAAAAATAATTTATTTTAATAAAAATCACTTAATGTATATTTTATCTACTTTAAGTGATTTTTTATTTTTTTGTAATATAAAAGAAGCTTTACGCTTCTCTCTTTAATTCATATATCTATATATATTTATTTAATTTATTTTTTTTTGTTTACTAAATCTTTTAATGCTTTACCAGCTTTGAATACTGGAGCTTTAGATGCTGGAATTTTGATTTCTTCTTTAGTTTGTGGGTTTCTTCCTTTTCTTGCTGCTCTTTTTCTAACTTCAAAAGATCCGAATCCAACTAATTGAACTTTATCACCTTTTTTTAATGCTTCTGTTATTACTTCTACAAATGCATTAACTGATGATTCTGCTACTTTTTTAGTTTCTCCTGTTTTTGCAGCTACTGCCGCGATTAATTCAGCTTTGTTCATTTAAATTACCTCCTATAAGATTTAAAGTTCGTATATAAAATCCATTGATTTATCAACACTTTTTATATATCTACTTCAATATTTCGCCAAAAATACCTAAAATCCTTCTTTTTTTTTTACTTTTATTGTTTTTTTAATATTTAATTAAGCATAAATTCGTAATTTTGTAAGTGCATTACTAATTTTATTTCCAAATGGCAATTTTTCAATTTCTTCTTGTGTAAATATTTTAAGTATAAGAACTGCTAATGTATATACAACTATAGCTATTGCTAATGATAGTATTGTTACCAAATTTTGTGGTAATATACCTGTTCCGGTAAATGTTGTATATATAAAATATGAGCATACTGCCATCATAGCTGTTGCTAAAACTGGTTTTACTACAAATTTTGAAAATGTTAAATCTAATTTTATATTCTTTCTAAGGGCTACTATTGATATTACAAATACTACAATTTGACAAACAACAGATCCAATTATAGCTCCATGTACTCCAATTTCAGGAATAGGTATTAATATTAAATTACATACTAATTTTACAAGCATTCCAATTCCTAATGATATTGGCGGTATTATTAATTTTCCGTATCCCTGCAATGCACCATTTATTGTTTGGGATAGTATAGTAAATACTATCGTAAATGCTCCTATTTGAAGTACTGATGCTCCATCACTAGCATTTGGAAATAGTAATTCTAGAATAGGTGCAGCAAACATACACATTCCTATTGTGCATGGTAATCCTATTAGCATTGATGTCAATAATGAGAATGATGTTTTTTCTGTTATTTCTTTATCATTTTTTTTAGCTTTAGCTGTTGCTATTGCTGGTACTAAAGCTGTTGCAAATGCTACATTAATTGATAATGGAAGTCCTATTAGCATATCTACTTTACCACCTAATATTCCATATTGTGCTAAAGCTTCTGATTCAGGCATAAATTCTTTTAAATTTCGTACTACTGTGAATGAATCTATATTTTTATTTAATGATGACATTATTGCAGTTAAAGCAATTGGTGCAGATACCAAAAGAATACTTTTAATAATACTTCTTACTCTTTCATATTTATAATTTACAGTTGATAAAACTTCTTTTCCTATTTCTTCTCTTCTTGTTTGATAATATAAATATAAATATCCAAATCCTGCAAGAGTTGCTACTGTTGTTGCAAGTGTAGCTCCTGCTGCCATCCATTCAGTACTTGCATGTGATAATACCACCACTATCTCTACAAATATTATTGTTAATGCTGTTTTAAATATTTGTTCAATTGTTTGCGATCTAGCTGTTGTTCTTATACTTTGTCTTGCATTAAAATATCCTCTCATTACAGATGATATTGAAACAAAGAATATTGCTGGAGATAATGCTACTAAAGTCATTTCAGCTTCTGGTATTTGAAGCCAGTAATTTGCAATCATATTTGCACCAAAGAATAATAATAAACTTCCAACAAATCCAATCACTGCAAATGTCCCAAAAGCTATTTTAAATATTCTATGTCCACCTTTATGGTCTCCTACCGCAATTCTTTCTGATACTAACTTAGATATTGCATTTGGAACTCCTATTGAAGATATTGTAAGTAGCATTGCATATATTTGATATCCTGCGGATACTATTCCATTACCTTCATCGCCAAACCCTTCTCTATTTGTTAAGTATAGCGTATATATTAAACCTAATAACTTTATTAAAATTTGAGAAAATATCAATGTTACAATTCCTTGTATAAATGTTTCTTTTCTTACTTCTTTATATTCTAATTCCTTTTCTTTTGACATCCTATCACTCCCTATTTTATATGTATATTACTCTACTGTTTTATTTATTATAATTTTAATTATTTAAATATTCAAGTAAATTTCTATTTATTTCTATATTAATAAAAATAAGAATTTCTTATATAATCTTGTTTATACAAAAAATTCTTAAATCATATAAAATATACTTTATATATTCTTATCTATATTAGGTAGTATTTGTTTCTTTCTTGAAACAACACCTTTTAAAAACGCTCTATTATTTTCCAACTTAATATCGAATGCTTTTTCAACTATTTCTGATTTATTTCCTAATACCACTATCTCTGTATTACTATTTAATATATCAGTTATTGCAAAAACAAATAATGATAGTCCTTTTTCTGCTATTTCTTTATTTATAACAGCTTCTATTCCTTCTTGTCTTTTCAAAACATCTTCTATACTTACTGTATTTACTTGTGCAATTACAAATTTAATATCATTTTTTTCTGATGATTTTGAATCAATATTTATTAATTCTTTTTCTGAAAATTCATCTAAATCTGTTCCCGCTTTCAACATTTCCAATCCATATTCATTTACATTAATATTTCCTATTTTCGCTAATTCTTCTAAAACTTCGATATCTTTTTTTGTAGTTATTGGTGATTTTAAAAGTAAAGTATCTGATATTATACAGCTAGCCATAAGAATAGCTTCTTCTCTTGATATTTCTAATCCTTTTTGTTTAAAATCTTGATACAATACTGTTGATGTTGAGCCATATGGTCTTATTGTCATATATAAAGGTTCTGATGTTTCAATGTTAGCTATTCTATGATGATCAACAACTCCTACTATTTTAGCTTTTTCAATTCCTGTAATACTTTGATTAAATTCATTATGATCTACTAATATTACTTGTTGTCCTTCTTCTACTTCTTCTACTAACTCTGGTTTTTCTATATTTAAATAGTTTAATATATATTCTGTTTCTTTATTTATTTTTCCTATTCTAATAGCTTTACTATTTTTTTTGCCATTTTTTTCATTTAATCTTTGTTTTACTATTGCTGAACATATTGAGTCCGTATCTGGATTTTTATGTCCAAATATTAATATTTCTTTTTCCATTTTGTTTCTCCATTTCATATATTAGTTTTACATTATAAAAGGATTTAAATTTCTTTAAATCCTACTAATTATATTGTTTTTTCTATTTATTGTCAATATTTTTTAATATTTCTTCTAGCTCTTTTTCATTATACTCATACTTTTTGTTACAAAAGTGGCATACTGTTTCAGCCTTTTTATCATATGTTAGTATTTCCTGTAAGTCTTCTTTCCCAATAGTTGTAAGTGCTGATTTGAATTTTTCTTTAGAACAATCACATTTATATTGTGGTTCAATATCATCTTTTAAAACAATAATATTCTCATCACCAGTTACTTTTTTTACAATATCAATTAATGATAATTTTTCATCTAACATTCTTGAAATTGCTCCTGCTTTAAATATAGCTTGCTCTAACTTAAATATATCTTCTTCTGTTGCATCTGGCATTGCATTTATCAAATATCCACCTGCTTGTTTAACACCATTTGCATCAACTAAAACTCCTACTCCTACTGCTGATTTTCGTTGTTCTGAATTAACAAAATAATTTGCGAAATCATCTCCTATTTCTCCTGAAACTAAATCTGACATACCTATATACGGTTCTTTTAATCCTATGTCTTTTATTACATTTAGATACCCTTCACTTCCTACTGCTCCACCTACATCTAATTTTCCAAATTCATTTAGTGGTAAATCTACATGTGGATTTTGTACATATCCTTTTACACAAGGCTGGTTATTTGCTACTACTAGCATTTTACCAATTTCACCATTTCCTTTTATTTGAGTAGTTATTGTATTATCTTCATCTTTCATTTCAAGTCCCATTATACTTGTTATTGTTAACATTCTTCCAAATGCTGCTGTAGCAAGCGGGCTTAAGTCATGTATTTTTCTTGCTTCTTCTACTAATTCTGTTGTATTTGCACATACTATTGATATTTTACCATTGTATGCTAAACATTTTATTATTTTATCTTTCAATTATC
>CAYJGL010000074.1:0-6866 GCA_964369695.1 uncultured Clostridium sp. | reverse complement strand
AACCTATGACCCCCTGCTTGTAAGGCAGATGCTCTCCCAGCTGAGCTATGCGACCATGTTTCTTTCAACGATGTCTATTATACAAACTTTTATATGTATTGTCAATAGCAAAATTAAAAAAAATATAAAAAAAATATAAAAACAGTAAAAAACATTGAAAAATACAGGAAACTCAACAGAAAAATTAGCAGAAAAAATGTGAATTTCTTGTGAATTTTAAAAACTAAGAGCAGAGCGACTTTTATGATAAAAAATGTAAAAAAAGATAAAAAATGTTAAGTTTTTTGTAGATAAAAGTATTGCAAAAAAAGTAGTTTATTGTTATTATAAAGGAAGAATAAATATTTCTACAAAAGATACAAAAAAGTAAGCAAGGAGAAAAAAATGATAGAATTTAAAAATATATCTAAAACCTATGGAACTGGGACAAAAGCAGTTAAAAGTGCGAATTTTAAGATAGAAAAAGGCGAATTTGCATTTTTAGTAGGAACATCAGGTAGTGGAAAATCTACACTAATAAAAATGATATTAAAAGAAGAAGAACCTTCAACAGGTAGGTTAATTATAAACGGAAAAGATACAACTTTTCTAAAACAAAGTAAAATTCCTTTTTTAAGAAGAAGTATGGGAGTTGTTTTTCAAGATTTTAGACTATTACCGGATAAAACTGTATATGACAATGTAGCCTATGCAATGTATATAGTAAGAGCAACGCCAAAACATATTAGAAGACAAGTGCCAATGGTATTATCACTTGTTGGGCTTAGTAATAAAGCAAAAATGTATCCTAATGAACTATCAGGTGGAGAACAACAAAGAGTTGCACTTGCAAGAGCTTTAGTAAATAATCCATCAATGTTAATTGCAGATGAGCCAACAGGAAATTTGGATCCAGAAACAGCTTGGGAAATTATGACTTTGTTAAATGATATTAATGCAAGAGGTACAACAGTAGTTGTAGCAACACATGCAAAAGACATTGTTGATAGAATGAAGAAAAGAGTTATACATATTCAAAAAGGTGAAATAATAAGAGACGATAAAAAAGGTGGGTACGATAGTGAAATATAATATATTTGGATATTTAATTGGAGAAGGATTAGGAAATGTATTTAAAAACAAAAAATCTACTATAGCATCACTTATGATAATGTGTGCAACAATGATAATATTTGGAATTTTTTGGATTTTAGGTGAAAATATAAACCATTTTATGGACAGTTTAAAAGAAGAACAAGGAATAGAAGTATTCATGGAAAAAGGAGCTACACAAGAAGAGACAGATTCATTAGAACAAAAACTAATAGATTTAAATGAATTTTCTGAAATAACATATGTTTCAGAAGATGAAGCGTTTAAAAAGATGCAAGAAAGATGGAAAGATAATCCAGCAGCATTAGCAGGATATACAGAAGAAAATCATATTTTTCCAAGTTCTTTCATATTAAAGTTTAAAGATTTATCAAAAAGTAGTGAAATAGAAACTACACTAGCAACATATGAAGAAATAGAAACAATTACAAGTGCAGATACTGTAAGAGAAAACCTTATGGGATTAGCAGAAGGAATAAGAATAGTGACAGGTATAATAGCAATATTATTAGTAATAATATCAATATTTATTATATCAAATACTATAAAACTAACTGTATATGCAAGACGACGTGAAATTTCAATTATGAAATATGTAGGTGCTACAAATAATTTTATAAGATGGCCTTTTATTGTTGAAGGTATGATTATTGGACTTTTTGCTAATATTATATCTATAACAATTTTAGGGGTAGTATACAACCTTTCATTACAACAAATGGTAAATTCGGATTTTATGAAAATAATAAATATGGAATTATTAACTTTCCAAGGGGTGTTTACAGGAACAATTATAATTGTATACATGTTATTAGGTATTGGAATAGGAGCTGTAGGAAGTATAATTTCTATGAGAAGATACTTAAGAGTGTAAGAAGGAGACAAAATGCGTAAAGTTTTATGTGGAATACTAATAATTGTAATAGTTTGTAATATATATAGTTTTTCATATTCTACAGATACAAATAACGTAGAGCAAAATACGACACAAAATACAACAACTTTAGACGAACAACGTGAAGAATTAGAAGAAAAAATAGAAGGTGCAGAATCAGACTTAGAACTATTACAAGAAGAGTTATCTGAAAATTTATTAGAACTTCAAGAATTAGATGATAAAATAATAGACGCAGAATTAGAAATACAAAAACTTACTATGGATATAGAGATATTACAAAATGAAATAGATAAAGTAGAAGAAAATTTAGAAATAGCAGAACAGAAATATTTAGAACAAAAAGAAATATTTGATCAAAGATTAATTGCAATGTATAAAGAAGGAGAAATATCTTATTTAGAAATACTACTTGATTCTGATAGTATAGTTGACTTTTTTTCAAGTTATTATATGTTAGTTCAAATATCTGAAAATGATGCTAAAATAGTAGAACAATTAGAAAGACAGAAAAACGAAATTGAAATAGAAAAAGAGAAATTGGAAAAACAAAAAGAACAATTAGCAGTAAAAAAACAAGATCAAGCAGTATCTTCTAGAATTTTAGAAAATACAAAAGGTGTAAGAGAAAATTATGTAGCAAAATTATCAGAAGAAGAAAAAGTAATTCAAGCAGGTATAGACGAATATATTAATAGTTTTAAAGCAGTAAATGAAGAAATTTTATTACTTGCTCAACAAGGAATAGGAACAGAATATATTGGTGGAGAACTAGAATGGCCAGTACCGGGATATTCTAGAATAACATCTCAATATGGTATGAGAGAGCATCCTGTAACAGGAGTATATAAATTGCATACTGGATTAGATATAAGTGCACCAACAGGAGTTGATTTTGTGGCAGCAAATGATGGTATAGTTATAAAGGCTGAATATGATTTTGCTTATGGAAACATGGTAATAGTAGATCATGGTGGTGGTATAACTACATTGTATGCACATGGATCTGAAAATCTTGTAAATGTAGGTCAAATAGTAAAAAGAGGTGAACCGGTATTAAAAATAGGAAGTACAGGATATTCAACAGGACCACATGCACATTTTGAAGTAAGGATAAATGGAATTTCTACAGATCCATTACCATATATAACAACAGGACTTATACCACAAACACAAGATGCAGAAACAATAATGCAAGAAGAACAAACTGAAAATACAAATTAAAATAATTTTAGGAGGAACGTATGAAAAAATTAATTATGAAAACACTAGCTTTAGTTGTTATTTTAATATTAATAATTCAACTTAATTCACAGGTATTTGCTACAGTAACACAACAGCAGATAGATGATTTAGAGAGCAAACAAAATGAGGAAGAAAAACAAGCTGAAGAATTAGAAAAACAAAAAGAAGAAGTGTCAGCTGAAAAAAGTGAGACATTAAAACAAGTAGAAGAGTTAACAAATGAAATATTACAATATGAAGATCAAATTGATGAACTAGACAATAAGCTTACTACATTAAATGATGAAATAGCAAATCAAGAAGAAGAGTTGAAGAAGAAACAAGAAGAGTATGAAGAACAACAAGCCTTGTATGAAGCACGCCTATTAGCTATATATGAACAAGGAGAAACATCATATTTGGAATTAATACTTTCATCAGACAATATAACAGAAATGGTATCTAATTATTACTTAGTATCTGAACTTGCAAAAAATGACAGTCAAATGTTAGATAATATCCAAAAACAACAAGAAGAAATTGAAAAAGTGAAGCAAGAATTAGAAACAAATAAAAATGAAGTAACTACTGCTAAAGCTGAAAAAGAGAGTGTGGCAACCGAATTAAAATCTTCTAAACAAGAAAAAGATGAACAAGTAGCAAATTTAAGTCAAGAAGAAAAAGATATTCAAGAACGTATGGATGAGTATAATAGTTCAAGTGATAAAATAGAACAAGAAATAAAGGAATTAGAGGAAAAATTAGCTGCTCAAAACAAGCCAATAACCCCACCATCTTCTTCTGGAAGCTCAAGTGGTGGAAGCTATGTAGCACCAACAAATGGAGCTTTGCAAAAACCAGTACAAGGTGGAATAGTATCAGCAACATGGTATTATCCTTCAGGGAATTATCATGGAGCAATTGATTATGCTGTACCATCTGGAACACCTATATATGCAGCAGCAGATGGAATAGTTGTTTCGACAGGTAGTTTATCCTATGGATATGGTACATATGTAGTAATTAGACATACAAGTATAGGTTTAGAAACATGGTATGCTCATGGAACAGTTGGATCGATTTCAGTTTCAATAGGACAAACAGTATCTAGAGGACAACAAATAATGTTATCTGGAAACACTGGGAATTCTACAGGTCCACATTTACATTTTGAAGCAAGAACATCACCTTATGGAACTTCAAATAGAGTATATCCACCAAATTATTATTAATGAAAAAATAAAATTAAAATTGTTTGGACATAAAAAAATAAATAGTTATTAATAGAAAAAATATACATATACATATTAAGGGCGGATAACTTCCGCCCATTGATATTAAATTCAAGGAGGTATTTAGTGAAAGAACAAAAAACAATGAAACTATACAAAGTAGTTATAACAGTAATAATTGTTGTATTTATATCTGTTGGATTATCCATGTTTGCAACATACAGATATTTTACAGGAGAGAATATTTTTACAGATATTATATCATCAGAAGAGAGTACAGAAGATGAAATAGACGATGTATTAGAAGAGTATAGAAAAGTAATAGATAAATATTATATAGGAGAAATAGAAGAACAAAAATTAGTTGAAGGTGCTATAGATGGATATATAGATGGAATAGGAGATCCATATACTGATTATATTTCACCAGACGAAATGGAAGAATATTTAGAAAGCTTATCTGGTAATTTTGTAGGCGTTGGAATATATATGATAGAAGATGTTGATACAAATATGATACAAATTTTATCACCAATAAAAAATGGACCAGCAGAAAAAGCGGGAATTTTACCAGGAGATATAATATTATCTGTTGATGGTGAAGAAATAACAGCTGATGATATGGATACAGCACCAGCGAAAATAAAAGGTGAAATTGGAACAACTGTAAAATTAGAAATACTTCGTGGGACAGAGCAAATAGAATTTGATTTAGTAAGAGATAATATTATAATTAATCCAGTTGAATCAGAAATGTTAGAAAGTAATATTGGATATATTTCATTTACATCTTTTGATGAAAATACAGCAGAAAGTTTTAAAGAAAAATATTTGGAATTAGAAAGTCAAGGAGCTAAATCTCTTATTGTTGATTTGAGAAATAATGGTGGTGGAATTGTAGATCAAGCATTACAAATAGCGGACTATTTTACTGACAAAGATTCAGTACTATTATATGAAGTAGATAAAGATGGAAAAGAATTAATAGAAAAATCAAAAAATGATCCTATAATCAATATGGAAGTAATAATACTTACAAATGAGAATACTGCTAGCTCATCAGAAATTTTAGCAGGAGCATTAAAAGATTTAGGTAAAGCAAAAACATTAGGAACAACTACTTTTGGTAAAGGTGTAATACAACAAATATTAACTATGCCAGATGGAAGTGGATTAAAAGTAACATCAGCAAAATATTTAACTCCAAATAGAAATGAAATAAATGAAATTGGAATATCTCCAGATATTGAAGTTAAATTACCTGCTGAACTAGAAAATCAATTAGTAATTGAAAAACAAGAAGATTTACAATTGCAAAAAGCAATAGAAGAATTAAAATAAGAGGAATAAGAAAGTAGGAAGTTATGAAATTAAATTTACCAAATAAACTAACAATTTTCAGAATAATATTAGTACCAATAATGGTCATAATTCCGTTTTTAGGAATAAAAGGTTCTTTTATGGGCATACCAATAACATTTTTAATAATAGACTTAATATTTATTATAGCATCAATTACAGATAAGTTAGATGGGTATATAGCAAGGAAATATAATCAAATAACAACTTTTGGGAAATTTTTAGATCCACTTGCAGATAAAATATTAGTTTTATCTGCAATGATTATGCTAGTAGAAATGGATAAATTACCAGCATGGATACCAATAATAGTACTAGCAAGAGAATTTATGGTTTCAGGATATAGATTATTAGCAGTTGAAAAAGGTGGAAAAGTAATAGCTGCATCAAATTGGGGGAAAATTAAAACAGTAACTCAGATGGTAGCTATAATATTAGCTTTTATAGATATATACGCATTTGGAGAGTTTATAAATGGAAATCTTGAAGGTTTTGGATTAGTATTAAATATAATAGCATCAGCTTTTATGCTAATACAAGTATTAGCAACTATTTTATCAGGAGTAGATTATATGAAAGGTGCTAAAGATTTAATAAAATAAAAAAAATAGAATAAAATATTGAAATTAAATTATAATAATGATATTATAAAATTATAAATTAACAAAAGAAAAATAGGAGGAGAAAAATGTATATTATTGATGTATCTAATCCACTAACACTATTGCTTATAATCATTGTAACGGGATTACTAATATTTTTATCTCAGGAGATAAAAAAGAGTTATATAAATGGTCTAATGCTATTTGTATATCTAATATTACTGATAATGCATGTAATACAAGCATTTGTATTGCCGAATGAAAATGAACAAATATTATCAATATTAACGAAATGTATTATAATAGACTTTATATTAGTTGCTTTAACTTTTTTTGCATATCTATGGGTAGATGATATTGAAGCAAAAGAATTAGGTAAAAAAAGTTATGATAATAGTTTAGATTGGTTTTGGAAAAAAGTATAATTAATATTAAGAAAGTATCTAGTAATGATATTTTCTT
>CAYJGL010000073.1:0-6925 GCA_964369695.1 uncultured Clostridium sp. | reverse complement strand
AATACAACAAATACAACGAATACAACAAATACAACGAATACAACAAATACAACAAATAATACAGAATAAAATGCTAGTTGCTAAAAGCTTATCTTTTAGCAACTAATTTAAAAATACAGAAAGTGGGATATAGAATGAATGAAAAGAATAACTCTATAGATAAACAAATTTTACTATTTAATACAATGACTAAAACTAAGCAAGAATTTATACCTATAAATTCTAACGAAATAACAATATATTCCTGTGGTCCTACTGTATATAAAGATGCTACAATTGGAAACTTACGAACAAATATTTTTCAGGATGTTTTGAGAAGAGTTTTAAAATATAATGGATATAAATTAAAGCATGTTATGAATATAACAGATGTGGGACATTTAGTATCAGATGGCGATATTGGTGAAGATAAATTAATTAAGGCAGCTAAAGAAGAAAAAAAAGATCCACTTGAAATATCTAAGTACTATACAAATCTATTTTTTAGAGATTTAGAGCTACTTAATATAGAAAAGCCTGAGATTATAAGTAAAGCAACAGAAAATATCAAAGAAATGATAGAGTATGTTGAAATATTATTAGAAAATGGATATGCATATAGAACTTCTAATACAATATATTTCGATGTATCTAAACTAGAGAAATATGGAGTACTATCAAATATAAATTTAGATGAACAAATAGCAGGAGCAAGAGTTGATGTTGATACAGAAAAAAGAAATCCACAAGACTTCGCGTTATGGATAAAAGCTCCGGATAATCATTTGATGAAATGGGAAAGTCCATGGGGACTTAGTTATCCTGGATGGCATATTGAATGTTCAGCTATGTCAAAAAAATATCTTGGAGAAAAAATTGATATACATACAGGTGGGA
This sequence comes from uncultured Clostridium sp., assembly GCA_964369695.1. Taxonomy (GTDB): domain Bacteria; phylum Bacillota; class Clostridia; order TANB77; family CAG-508; genus CAG-269. Next base: position 6,049 of record CAYJGL010000073.1, on the reverse strand, counting down.
TTGATTTAATACCAACACATCATGAAAATGAAATAGCGCAAAGTATTGGCTGCTGCGGTAAAAATCCAGCAAATTATTGGATACATGGTGAATATTTATTAATTAACAATGGTAAAATGTCAAAAAGTTTAGGAAATGTATATTTACTTAAGGATATAATAGAAAAAGGATATGATCCATTAGTGTATAAGTTATTTAGTTATTCTTGTCATTATAGAAATAAACTTAATTTTACTTGGGAAGCTATAGAAAGTACAGTTAAGTCTTATGAAAGACTAAAAAGTGGATTTAAAGTACATGATAATAGTACAGAAACTATCAACGAAAAAATATTAAAAGAATTTGAAAATAGATTCTTATATGCTATAAATGACGATTTAAATATGCCATTAGCACTTTCTGTTGTTTGGGAAGCTGTAAGATATGAATTAAAATCAAAACAAATAGCAGAATTGTTGTTAAAGTTTGATAAAGTATTAGGACTGAATATAAGTCAACAAACAAGTAAAACAGAACAAGAATTACCAGAAGAAATAAACAATTTAATTAAACAAAGAATAAAAGCCAGAGCAGAAAAAAATTGGAACGAGTCAGATAAATTAAGAGATGAAATTATATCTAAAGGATATAGTTTAAAAGATTCAAAAGATGGAATGCTTGTAGAAAAAATATAGAAGGAGATATGATGGGAAGAACAAAATTAATTGATAGAATACTACCTAAATATACAAAAGGAGAAGAAATATTTAATATGTCATCACATATTGTTGGAGCAGTACTTGGAGTGATAGCAACAGTAATGTGTATAATGGTTGCAGTTTTTCACAATAATGTATATGGGATAGTGAGTGGGGCTATATATGGGATAACTATGGTAATATTATATACTATGTCTAGTGTATATCATGGATTAAGTCCTAAATTATTATCAAAAAAAGTATTTCAAATACTTGATCATTGTTCAATCTTTTTATTAATTGCAGGATCGTATACACCGTTTGTATTAGTCTCTATTAGAGAGTATGATCCAGTATCTGCTTGGATAATATTTGGAATAATATGGTCTATGGCTATTTTAGGAATAGTATTGAATGCTATAGATATTAAAAAATTTAAAAAATTTTCTATGATTTGTTATCTTATAATGGGATGGTCGATTGTAATTAGAGCTAATATATTACCAACTGTATTAGGAACTGCAGGTTTTGTATTGCTATTATCTGGTGGTATTGCATATACAGTAGGAGCTGTATTATATGGAATAGGAAAAAAACACAAATATATTCATTCAGTATTCCATTTATTTATATTATTAGGAACTATATTACATTTCCTTTGTATATTAATGTATGTAATGTAATTTTAAATAAAAAAATTGTCATTTTTCGACAACTTTTAACACATATAAATCTTTTTAATTTTAACATATTTAATATATAAAATCAAATTTAAAAAAAAGAGATTAGAAGAGATTTAATATAAAAAGATAAGAAAAAAGAATATAGTAAGATGTAAAAGGAAAAATACGATGTAAATATGATTTGATAATATAACAATAATATGTTAAGATATAAATACATTAAGAGAAGAACAACATGTTTCCTGCATGGTGCGTGTGAATTGAATTTTTAGAACCAACACAATTTATTAGGGGCCAATCTCCATAATATAGCGTGCATGCTCACACTTTAGAGTAGTGAGAAGCCCATGAATATTTGGGTAGGCACCCACCTGTTGACAAACAGGTCCCTAAAAATTTATATTTAACGGCTAATGTGGGGTTAATTTTAAAATATAAGAGTTATGTGATAATTGCTCTTTATCAATAATTGGGGTGGAAAACTTTAAAAGTTTTCTGTCCTGATTTTTTGTTAATTTTAATAATTTAGTTTTAATAGAACAAAATAATGATAAAAAGTTAATATTATTGTATTGGATCTTAACTTTTTTAATATAAATTCATATAATATATAAATATATATATTATGGGGGGAAAATGATAAATTTAATATTTAATACTATATTTTGGACATTAGCATTTTATGGTTTGTTTGAAATTATTAAAAATATAATATACATGGCTACATATACACATTTAAAATCAGAAGGAATATATTTAATATTAGCAGTGAAGAACCAAGAAGATAAGATAGAAGTAATACTACGTTCAACTTTATTTAGAATAATATATGGAAAAGATGAATTTTTAAAAAATATAATTGTTAGTGATTTGAAATCAAAAGATAATACAAAAGAGATATTGAAAAAAATATCTGAAGAAAATGAAATGATAAAATATATGAGTTGGAAAGAATGTAAAGAAATAATAGATAATATTGACGAGATATAAAATTTCTAATTGTATGAAAAGTTGAAAAAAAGATATAAATATGGTAATATAGTTCAAAAAGAATCAGGAGAAAATAAATGGAATTAATAGGACAATTAGAATCAATCATATTTAGAAATGAATCAAATGCATATACAGTAGCTGAATTTGAAGTTGATAGTGAAATATATACTATTGTAGGTTATATGCCATTTATTTCTGAAGGCGATTGTTTAAAAATAATTGGACAGACTATAGAACATAAAGAATATGGAACACAAATACAAGTTAAAAAATTTGAAAAATTAATGCCATTAACACTGAAATCATTAGAAAAATATTTAGCAAGTGGCAATATAAAAGGTGTTGGAGAAAAATTAGCAAATAAAATAATAACAACATTTGGAGATGAAACAATAAATATATTTAAATTAGAACCACATAAATTGGCTAATATAAGGGGAATAACAAGGGAAAAAGCAATAGAAATTTCAACACAATTTATAGAAAATTGGGAAATATGGCAAATAGTAGGATTTTTAGAGAAAATAGGAATAAGTACTGAGTATACAAAAAAAGTATATGATGTATTGGGAAATAACACTATAGAACAAATAGAACAAAATCCATATATATTAATTGATATAGTGAGAGGAGTAGATTTTGTTCAGATAGACAAAATGGCATTGAAGTTAGGTATAGATAATACTAATGAAAAAAGAATAAAAAGTGGAATAAAATATGGGCTAATAAAAAGTACATTAAATGGACATTCTTGTGTAGAGAAAGAAGAGTTAATTAGAGATGTTATGACGTTATTACATATATCAAAAGAATTAGTTGAAGAAAATTTAATAAGTTTAAATGTGAAAAATGAAATAGTAATAGAGCAGAGAAAAGAAATAAAAAATACAAAAGAAGAAATTAAAGAGAAACTGTTAAATGAATATGTATATATATCAACATATTATTTAACAGAAAAGGAAATAGCAAATAGGCTAAAATTACTAAAAAATGCAAAAAATACTAAGCATATTAAAAATATTGGTAAAGATATAAAGAAAATAAATAAAAATTTAGATATAGAGTTATCTGAAAAGCAAAAAGAAGCAGTAGAACTGGTAAATGAAAATAATGTTGTAATAATAACAGGTGGGCCAGGAACAGGTAAAACTACAATAATAAAAACAATAATAGAAATATATGAGCAAAAAGATAAAAAAGTAGTTTTAGCAGCACCAACAGGGAGAGCTGCTAAAAGAATGACCGAAACAACAGGGAAAGAAGCATCGACATTACATAGATTATTAGAAATAGGAAAAATAGATGAAGATAATTTATTTAAAGAAAATACAAATTATCAAGGTGCACCAATAGATGGAGATATTATAATTATAGATGAAGTTTCTATGGTGGACATGTTTTTAATAAGTTATTTATTGAAAGGTATATACCAAGGGTCAAAATTAATATTAGTTGGAGATAAAGATCAATTAGCTTCAGTAGGCCCAGGTAGTATATTAAAAGATTTAATAGAATCAAAAGAAATACCTACTATACATTTAAATAAAATATTTAGACAAGCCGCTAAAAGTAAAATTATATTAAACGCACACAATGTGAATAATGGAGAAAAGTTAATATTAAAAGCAAAAGGAAATGAAGAAGAACTTAAAGAAGATTTTTTCTTTATAAAACAAACAGCACAAAAAAATATGATTGAAGAAATAATATCATTGTGTACAGGTAGACTAAAAAAATTTGGAAATTATGATTTTTTTGAAAACATACAAGTATTATCACCTACAAAAAAAGGTTTACTAGGAACAAGAGAATTAAACAAAGAATTACAAGCAAAACTTAATCCTTATTCTGATAATAAATTAGAAAGACAGGCAATGGGAGTTATATATCGAATTGGAGATAGAGTTATGCAAATAAAGAATAATTATGATATATATTGGGAAAAAGAACTTAAAGGTAAAGTTAGTCATGGGACAGGTGTATTTAATGGTGAATTTGGAACAATTACAAATATATATGAAAACGAGAAACAGCTAGAAATAATATTTGATGATAAGAAAATAGCAATATATGAATTTTCAGAATTAGATCAAATAGAACATAGTTATGTTGTAACTATTCACAAAGCTCAGGGAAGTGAATTTGATGTAGTAATACTTGCTGTGCCACAATCAGCTCCAATGTTACTCACTAGAAATTTATTATATACAGGAATAACAAGAGCTAAAAAATTATTGATATTAGTTGGGAATGATAAAGTATTAGAATATATGATACAAAATGTAGATAGCAAAAAGAGAAATACGGGATTGGAATATAAAATGAAATAAAACAAGAGGTAATAATGAGTAAAAAAAGTAAGAAAGATAAAAAAAGTAAAATAAAGGTAGCAGTGATAACAATAATAAGTATAATTCTAATAGCGATTATAGCAGGAGTAGTTATAGTATATTTAGAATTTATTAGAAAATACGAAAGTATTCAAATTGTAGAGATAAATGAAGAAGAATTAGGAATAAATGAAGAAGTTGAAGAAAACTTAGAAGGTTATAGAAATATTGTAATCTATGGTGTTGATAGTAATTATGGATTAGAAGAAGGGACTAGAAGTGACTCTATAATATTAGTAACATTAAACGAAGCTACAAATGAAGTTGATTTAACATCTATATATAGAGATACATATGTTGAAATTCCAGGATACGGTTTGGATAAAATTAATCATGCGTATTCGTACGGTTCTGCAGAACTGGCACTAAAAACTTTAAATACTAATTTTGATTTAAGCGTAACAGAATTTGTAACAGTCAATTTTGAAACAATAAAAGATGTTGTTGATTACATAGGTGGAGTTGAAATAACAATAACTTCTGAAGAAGTTTCTCATATTAATGGAATAAGCAAAGCGGGAACATATAATCTTACAGGAGAACAAGTTCTTGCATATAGTAGGATTAGATATGCTACAGGTGGAGATTATGTTAGAACTGAAAGAATGCGAACAGTTTTAGAAGCTGTAACAAATAAAATAAAAAGTTTTAGTTTTTCTGAATTGAATGAATTAATGGATTTTGTTTTACCTAAAATATATACTAATTTAACAATATCAGATATAACTGAAATGATACCAAGATTACCAAGTATTCAAATAAAAGATAGTATTGGATGGCCATACTATACTAGAGGTATAACATTGGATGCATGGTATGGTGTTCCAGTAACATTAGAAGGAAATGTTACACGATTACACAATGAAATTTTTGATAATCAAGAATATGTACCATCATCTCAAGTAATAGAGATAAATGATAAAATAGTAAGTAGAACAGGATATACAGAAGATTTAATTCCTGTAGGGGAAAATTAATAAATAAAACTATTATATATTTATACAATACAATTTTTCAGTCTGGGATAAATCTTTTATATAAATAGCTTCATATTTTTCATAATAGTTTGTAAGAGAAGTTTTTAAATATAATTTATCATAACCTAACTTTTTTGAATTGATAATAATAGCATTATGCAGAAGTTTAGAGTAACCATTATTTCTATACTTTTTATGTATGTATAAAGTTGAGTACCAAGGTGTTAAATGCTTCTCTTCTTCACTATCATTTTTAAAAAGAGAAATAAATCCAATAAGATTGGAATCATCAATTAAGCCTATAATTAATAGATGATTTGAATCTTTTT
>CAYJGL010000072.1:0-7186 GCA_964369695.1 uncultured Clostridium sp. | reverse complement strand
ATAGATAAAAAAGAAATTAAGAAAATATTAAAAATATAAATATTTAATATTTAAATAATATAATTAAAAAACAACAATATTATATATTTAATTCTAAGAAATTTAAAAGGAAGATTATCATAAAAAGATAATTATATTATTACAAAAAGTCAGAGTATACTTCAAATAGTATTAACTCTGACTTTTTATGTTTATGTATCAAATTTTATAGAAATATTTATTTGTAGTATTATAATTAATGTGAAGCAAAAAAAGAAATAAAAATATCAAATAACTATAGCTTTTTTTTGTTTTTATGATATAATGCAAGTACCTATTAGTAGGAAGGATGTTAGAAATGGTCTTTAAAAATTATTATAAAATATTAGAATTAGAAACAAGTGCAGTAAGCACAGAAGAAATAAAAAATGCATACAGATTGGTTGCTAAAAAATATCATCCAGATGTGAATATTGGAGATAATTTAGCAGAAGAAAGAATAAAAGATATAAACGAAGCATATAAAATATTATCCACAGTATCAACAAAAAGAAAATATGACAGAATATGGAATTCAAAATTTAAGTTTGGAAAAGGACAAGTATGGAGTAAGGGTGAAAAAAAACCAGTATTTAATATGTTTTTTGGTAAAGAAAATAAGATGAAGAACAATCCTGAAAGTACAAAACCTATAAAGGGAGAAAATATTGATACACATATAGATATAAGTATTGAAGAAGGATTTTTTGGTGCTGAAAAGAAAATCTCTCTAAAATCAATTGAAAATAAATCTAAAATTTATACCATAAACATACCAGAAGGTATAGTGAATGGAGAAAAAATAAGATTAATTGGACAAGGAAAACAAGGTATAAATGGTGGAAATAACGGAGATTTATATATCAAGATAAATATTAAAGATTCAAAAGATATGAAACTTGAAAATGGAAATTTATATACAAATTTGTTACTTACACCATGGGAAGCAGCACTTGGCAAAAGAGTTAGAATTACATCTATTGATAATGAAACAATAATATATATACCAAAAGGAATACAAACAGGAGAAAAAATAAGGATACCAAATAAAGGATATAAAAAACCCAATAACTTGAGAGGAGATTTAGTTGCAGAAGTTAAAATAATGATTCCTCAAGAAATGACAAAACAAGAAAAAGAAATATTTGAAAAACTAGAAAAAATATCAAAATTTAATCCAAGAAAAATATCATAAATTTATTTACATAAAAAGTTATTGACAAAATGCTTATTTTAAGCTATAATTAAACTTGTAATGAAAAAACAAATGATAAGTCTTTGATTAAATCATAGAAAAGGGGTGTAAAGAAATGGATATTACTCAAGGGAAACATTTTAGTATAACTGATCCAGCAGGAGTAAAAACTGTAATATATCAGATTTATAAGACTAAAAAAGAGTATTTAGATAAATATCCAAAATATACAGTTGAAAGGTTAGATCAAACCCAAGAGATTGTAGGAAACAATACCAAAAAAACATACTATGTTGAAGAAGTTGGAAAAGATGGAAATCAACTAGTTATTTTATCATTTGCAAGTGATAAAGTTGTAATAAACAATGGACTATTATTAGGTGATGAAGTTAGAATAACAAAAAAACCAACACCTTTTAAATTCGACACAATGTATTCAGAAGAAACTGTCTATAAAGAATTTGATTATACTCCGAATTTAAAAAGAGCTATATCAATTATAGACCCAGAAACTACAGAAGAAATTAAACCAAGATTGTATTTCGATGAAGAAACAAACGAGGTTAAAGGAAAGTGTAAATTAAAACCATATAAATCTTATTTCGCATTTGAGATAAGAGAGGATAGTTAAGGGGGAAGGTCGTAAATGACATCTGAAAAGAATAAAAAAGGAAAAACGGGAAAACCAGCAGGACAAAATGATAATCCTATAATTTGTTTTTATGATATGAAATTAGCAGTTATAGAAAAAGGTAATAAAATTCAAAATAAAATAATGAATGATACTTTATCAGGAAGTAAACGAACTAATATATCAGTGTTGGAATTAAAAGAAGGAATGAGTATAAAAGCAGAAAATACAGTTAATAAAGAACACGAAAAAGGCGAGTAACATACTAAAGAATAAATAGAGGTGAATTATGCATTATAAATTAGAAGGTGCAATAAAAAGAAATAGAAATAATTTTATAATATTTGGAGTACTATGGCTTATTATAGCTATAGTACTAGTTCCGTCTTTTGCGTACTCTTCGCATAAAGCAGGAATGGAAAGTGAAGATACATTAGGTGTATTTATAGAAACTTTTGGTTCTTCAATAACAGATCCACTAGGAACATTTGGGAGAGTATTCTCAGAAGGAGCATTAGAAACGTACATATCATCATTATTAGTTGCAACAGTAGTATTTGCAATATTTTTCTTTATAGGAATTGCAAGATCAGCTCCAAAAAATGAATATTCAGATATAGAACATGGTTCAAGTGATTGGAGTCAAAGAGGTGAACAATTTCAAATTTTAAATAGAAAAGAAGGAATAGTTCTTGCAGAAGGTAACTATTTACCAGTTGACAAAATTGGAAATGTTAATGTTTTGGTAGTAGGGCGGTTCAGGTTCTGGTAAGTCAGCTTCATACTCAATACCAAATGCATATCAACTTTTAGGTTCATATATTTTTACCGATCCAAAAGGAGAATTGTATGATAGAACAGCTGGATATATGAGAGAAAATGGTTATGAAATTAAAGTATTAAACTTAGTAAGACCACAATATAGTGATGGGTACAATCCACTTATGCACATAAATTCAGAAGTAGATGTAGACGTAATTGCTAATACTATAGTAAAAGGACAAAAATCAGAAGGTGGCTCAGCAGATCCGTATTGGGATGATATGGCAGAAATGTTATTAAAAGCATTAATATACTACTTGATAGCAGTAAGACCAGAAGAAGAACAAAACTTAGCAAGTTGTGCGGAATTAGTAAGAGCAGCAAATAACAATGGTGGAAGTAACTTATTGACAGATTTAATAAGCAAATTACCACTTGACCACCCAGCTAGAATGTACTATAAATCTATTGAAATTGCACCAGATAAAACATATAGTTCTATATTAAGTTCACTTCAATCAAAATTAGGTAAATTTGATTCAAAAGAAATAGCTGAACTTACATCAACAGATACAATTGATTTTGAAAAAATAGGAGAAAAGAAAACAGCAGTATATGTTATATCATCAGATACACATACAGCATACGACTTTTTATTAACAATATTCTTCTCTCAAATGATACAACAATTATATGATTTTGCAGACCAAAATGGTGGAGCTTTAAAAGTACCAACATATTTTATACTTGACGAGTTTGCAAATATAGGTAAAATACCAGATTTTGATAAAAAGATATCAACATCAAGAAGTAGAAAAATTTCATTTAGTGTTATACTTCAAAATATAGATCAATTAGAAGCGGTTTATGAGAAATCTTATGAAACGATTATGGGTAACTGTGATACACATTTATTCTTAGGAAGTAACTCATTTAAAACAGTTGAATATTTTTCAAAAGCCCTAGGAGAAAAAACAATAGCAAGAGATGGTATATCAGTAAATAGAGATAAACAAAATAATAGAACAGGTAAAAGTGTATCAGATAACGTTATGGCAAGGCCACTTATGACACCAGATGAATTAAGAAGAATGGATAATGATGATTGTATCATATTTGTAAAAGGTATAAGACCTGTAAAAACTAAAAAATTCTATTACTTTAAACACAACGATGTTCTTAAAAAACTAAAATCAACAGAGATTAGCCATAATGATATTGGGGAAATTGATAGGGGAGTTTGGAGAAAATATAATCCATATAATCCGTATGTAGAGAAAAAAGACAATAGTAACAGTGGTCCAGATTTAAAAATAGAATCATTAGATGATTTATTTGAAGATGATGATTTTGAATCAAAAAAAGAAGAAAAAACAAATATAAAAAGAGATGATAATTCGCCAATACTTCCTATGGAAGAAAGCAAAGAAGATGAACCTATATACGATTTGCAAAAAGAATTAGAAGCTAAATTCGATGAATTATTTGGACCTATAGAAGACGATTAATAGAATAAATATGATATTGGTATATATTAAATGTACCAATATTTATTTTTGTATAAATTTAGTAAATTATCTTGTATTTTATATTTTTATAGTATAAAATACAAACAAATATTTGAATAGAAATGAAAAGGAATGATAATAAATGCAAGATATATTAGAAGGATTAAATGATAAACAACACAAAGCCGTAGTAAAAACTCAAGGGCCATGTTTAGTAATAGCTGGAGCTGGAAGTGGAAAAACAAAAGTGTTAACACATAAAATAGCATATTTAATGGAAAAAGAAAATACAAAACCATGGAATATATTAGCAATTACATTTACAAATAAAGCTGCAAATGAAATGAAAGAAAGAATAACTGGAATAGTAGGAGATCAAGCAAGAGATATATGGATGGGAACATTTCACTCTATTTGTGTTAAGATTCTAAGAAGATTTATAGATAGAATAGGTTTTGATTCATCATTTATAATATTTGATTCATCTGATCAAAAAACATTAGTTAAAAACTGTATCAAAGAATTAAGTATTGATGATAAACTATTTACAGATAGAAGTGTTTTATCAGAAATAAGCAATAGTAAAAATGAAATGTTAGAGCCACAAGATTATGAATTAAGAGCAAAAGGTGATTTTAGAAAAGAAAAAATAGCAACTATATATAATTTATATCAAAAGAAGTTAAAAGAAAATAATGCAATAGATTTTGATGATATAATTAATTATACTATAAAAATACTTATGGAAAATCCAGATATATTAGACTATTATACGGATAAATTTAAATATGTATTAGTAGATGAGTATCAAGATACAAATAAATCACAATTTACTTTGGTTGTAATGTTAGCATCAAAACATGGGAATATAACAGTTGTTGGTGATAATGATCAAGGGATATATAGTTTTAGGGGAGCGGATATCTCAAATATATTGAATTTTGAAAAGGATTTTCCGGGTACAGAGATTATAAAGTTAGAACAAAACTATAGATGTACAGGAAATATATTAAAAGCAGCAAATGCTGTAATAAAAAATAATGAAGTGAAATACAAGAAAGAATTATGGACTGATAATGATGAAGGAAATCTTCCTAATGTATATAAAGCAGATAATGAATATGATGAAGGTCAATATATAGTTTCACAAATTGAAAAACTAAAAAGAGAAGAATACTATAAGTACTCAGATTTTACAATATTGTATCGTATGAATACACAATCAAGAGCTATAGAAGATATATTTAGAAGAGAAAATATACCATATAAAATTATAGGTGGCTTAAAATTCTATGAAAGAAAAGAAATTAAAGATATAGTTGCATATTTAAGATTAATTCAAAATACATCAGACAATCTAAGTTTAAAAAGAATAATTAATGAACCTAAGAGAGGTATTGGTAAAACTAGTTTAGATAAAATTGAACAAATTGCAAATTCAGCAGGAATATCAATGTATGATGTTATTAAGAAAACAGATGAATATGGACTAAATAGAGTGTTTCTAGCATCGAGAGAATTTGTAAATGTAATAGAAGAGTTAAGAAGTAAAAAAGATGAACTTACAATTTCGGAAATAGTAAAATTAGTTCTAAATAAAAGTGGATATACAAAAGCACTTAAAAATGAAAATACAATAGAAGCTGAAAATAGGATAGCGAATTTAGATGAATTTTTAACAGTAGTAATTGAATTCGAAGAAGAATTTGCCGAAAATTCAATTAGTGAATTTTTAGAAGGGATAACACTGTCAAGTGATTTAGATAATTTAGAAGAAACACAAGAAACGGTAACACTTATGACTTTACATACAGCTAAAGGATTAGAATTTCCAGTAGTGTTTTTAGTAGGAATGGAAGAAGGTATTTTTCCAGGACATCAATCAATGATGGAGCCAAAAGAATTAGAAGAAGAAAGACGTTTATGTTATGTAGGAATTACAAGAGCAAAAGAAAATCTATTTTTAACACATAGTAAGCAAAGAACAGTATTTGGATCTACAAGCTATAATCCACCTTCAAGATTTTTAGAAGAAATACCACAAGAATTATTAAATGGATATGAAGAAGCATTTGGAACAAATAAGTTAAATGATAGTTTTAAAGATTCGAATTATACATGGTCTTACGGAAGTAAAGAAAATTCAAACATCAAAACATATAATATAAATAGTTCAAATGAAAAAGTTGCTGCCAAAAGTAATACAGGATTTGCATTTAGAACAGCAGAAAGTTTTTTAAATAATGTAATTAAAAAAGAAACTAAAAATGTTGATTTAAGCGATTATGGAGAAGGAGTTAAAGTATTCCATAAAAAATTTGGTAATGGTATAATTAATACTGCAGAACCAGAAAATGGAGATTTAAAAGTTGATATAACTTTTGAAAAATTTGGAAATAAAAGATTAATGGCAAAATATGCTAATTTAGAAGTTATTGATTAATAAGAGAAAAAGAGTAATTTTAAAATAAATTATTCTTTTTTTGTATAAAAAAATATATAGAGTTAATAATATTAAAATAATAAAAATGAAAGGAATGATAAAATGGCAGATTTAAATCAAGTTGAATTACAAAAATTAAGACATTTAATAGGTGCACATGAAACTACATTTCAAAAATTAAATACTTATTCTTCACAAGCTGTTGATCCACAAATTAAACAATTATTTTCAAAATCAGCACAAGATGCACAAAATACTAAACAAAAATTAATGACATTTTTGAATAATTAGAAAAGAGGTGAAATATATGGAAGAAAAAACAATGGTTAATGACATATTAGATGGTGTAAGGGCAGATTTAACTGAATATCAAACAGCTATATCACAATGTGAAAATATTCAGTTAAGACAAACATTACAACAAATTAGAAATTCAGATGAAAGTTTTCAGTTTGAATTGTTTAAAATAGCTCAGTCAAAAGGTTATTATAAGCCAGCTCAAAAAGCTACAACGACTGAAATTGATACAGTTAAGAATGAGTTAAATTAATTGCTAAAAATAGTAGTTAATATAAGAAAATAAGAGAATAATAGAGATAAAAGGTGTATAGGGAGCTGTATGCCTTTTT
>CAYJGL010000071.1:0-7630 GCA_964369695.1 uncultured Clostridium sp. | reverse complement strand
TAATAGAAGAAAAAGTAGTACTTAATTAAGTATTATTTTTTTTATGAAATTTTTTTCGTACTATTGATAAAGAGACATAAAATAGAGTATAAAATAGAAGATAAATATATAAATTATGGTTTATTTATGGTAAAAAATATAAAATATAAAAAAATGTATATGGAAGCTTTGATACACAAGGAATTGACGATAGCAGTAGTATTTAGGAATAAAATGTTGCTAAACTGTTAGGTCGAGTAATCGGCGCGAGGGTTCGAACCCCTCTTTCTCCGCCAAAAGCTCAATCATTAATGTTTGAGCTTTTTTTATGTTACGAAATATTACAAAAATATTACGAAAATATTACAAAAATATTAAATTTAATATAAATATATTATAAACATGAAAAAAGTAGAAAAAAGCTAAACTGTATGATATAATTAAAATACAATAATTATATTTTAAGGAGGCGTTATATGGAAATACATGAAATACCACGTAATTATAAAGGTGAAAGTAGAATTTTAAATATTTTTTCTATTAAAGCGTTAATGTATACAGCAATAGGTATAGGCATTGGATTAATATTTGTATTTATTTTTGACTTAGTAGGACTTAGAACTGTAGGAATAGTAATAGCAGGAATTTTAGCTATTTTTGGATTTGTAATAGGTACTTTTAAAATACCAGAAACTAAAAAGTTTGAAATAACCAGAAAAACAGGTGGAGAATATACAGACGATATAATTAAAAGATGGATAAAATTTAAAAGAAAAAAAAATACAATATATATATCTAAATAAAAGTTTATAGATTTAAAAAAATCTAAATAATACATAAGGAGAAAATAATTATTACAAAATAATTATTGAGTGAAAGAATGAACGAAGATCAAATATCGCAATTATTGACAAATTTATTAATAGGATTAGTTGTACTGCTATTTATAATAGTTACTATTTTTATTATATTAATGATAAAATCAAGAAAAAACAATAATGAAAACAAAAAGATTAAGGAAGAAAAAAAAGAAGTTCCAAAGATAAAAAAAGAACAAAATATACAATCAGTTTATGATTTTATGGAGTTTGAAGATATAATTGATAATATGATAATAAAAAAGAAAAAGTCTACATATTTAATGGTGTTAGAGTGTCAAGGGATAAACTATGACTTAATGTCAGGATTAGAAAAAAATTCAACTGAAGTTGGATTTATAGAATTTTTGAATGCATTAAGGTTTCCGATACAAATACATATACAGACAAGAAGTATTAATTTAGGAAAAACACTAACAAGATATAAAGAAAAACTTGATGTAATTGAAAGAAAATATAATGATAGTAAAATGAAATATATGCATATTGATAATTCTGATGAATATACAACTAAAGAAAAATTTACAGCCAAACAGGAATATGTTAAAGCACAAAATCTATATGAATATGGAATGGATATTTTAAAAGATACTGAAAAGATGAATTTGAATAAAAATGTATTAAAAAAACATTATTATTTAATTATAGCTCATAGTGTTGAAGAAACAGAAAAAGGAGAATATGCAGAAGAAGAAATTAGAGAAATAGCATTTTCAGATTTATATACTAAAGTTCTTTCAATGGTTAGTTTATTAGCTGCTATAAATGTAAATGCTAAAGTTTTAGATACGAAACAACTTATTGAGTTGATGTACTTTTCGTATAATCGTGATACTGCAGATTTGTTAGAAATTGACAAAATGATGGATGCGGGATATATGGAAATGTATTCAACGGCTAAAAATGTAATGAAGAAAAGAGCTTTAGAAATAGAAAAAGAAATAGAAAGATTAGCTAAAGTAAAAGCAAATCAAGTTGCAGAAGAAGCATATAATAATGTAATTAGAAATCAAGAGATTGTAAAAAAAGAAAAAGAAATGGATTTTATGATAGAACAAATGGCAAGTATGATATTAAAAGATAATAAAGAGATAATAGGGGAAGAAGTATACAAAGAGTCTAAAAAAGTTTTGAAAGAAAATAGTAAAAAAACTAAAAGCTTAAAAGAAAATAAAAAAGAGGTGAAATAATAGCCATGAAAAAAGATAGAAAAAATAATCAACTAGAAAAAATAGAAACTAATAATTATATTTTAAAAACAAAAGGGGTTAAAGAAATAATAGCTCCTACAGGCATAGATGTATCGAATATAGATCATATGGAGATTATATCAAATGTAAAAAGGTATGCTAGAAGTTTTTTTATAGCGAATCTACCAAGAACTTGTGTTTTCCCAGAACTATTTAGAGACTTGTATTTATTTGGAGATGTAAATACATCTGTATATATAAAACCAATTAAAGAAGAAAGATCGCAAAATGAATTAAATAGAACTATAAATGAGTTGGAGACAGAAAGAATAGTAGCTAGGGATAGAGGAAATATAAATAGAGAAAGTACTATTGCCCAAAAAAGATTTGAAGCAGAAAAACTGAGAGATGAAATAGCATCAGGGTTTAACAAATTATATGAATCAACTATAGTATCAACATTATTTACATATAACTTAGATGATTTAAATAAACAAACTAAAATGTTAGCATCAGAAATGGCAAAAACAATGGTGAATATAAGATCTGCATGGGGAATGCAAGAAGAAGTGTTTAAAAGTAATATGCCGTTAATGAGTAATCAAATAAACAAACCACATACCTTTGACAGAGACTCTATGGGTACAGTATTTCCTTTTACTACATCGGAAGTTGGTCATTCGTCAGGTGTTCCAATAGGAATAAATAGACAAACGGGGACACCTATTTTATTTGATAATTTTCATTCTTCGTTAACTAATTATAATATGGTGGTTTTTGCTAAATCAGGAGCTGGTAAATCAGTTACAATGAAGACGCTTGTATCAAGATCGTATGTGCTTATGGGAATAGAGAGTTTAGCTCTTGATGCAGAAGGTGAGTATACAATTGTTGCAGAAAGTCTAGGAGGAATAAATATTGTAATTAGTCCTACATCTAAAACAGTAATTAATGTATTTGATTTGGAAACTGAAAAAATAAAAGATGAAATAACAGGAAAAGAAAGGACTATTCTTAGTATAGAAAATAAAGTTGAAGATGTTACGCAAGCACTACTTACAATGGCTAAAGGAAGTACAAGAAGTAAAGAAATAAATGAGATTACAAAACAAATAATAGCTGAAACAGTTGCAGAAGAATATGAATCTTTAGAGATAAATAGTGATCCTAACAGTATATTCAAAATTAAATTATCAAAAAGGACAGGAGAAGATTTTTTAGGTAAAGAAAAGAAAGACATGCCTACTGTAGGTAGTTGGTATAAAAGATTGGAAGAAAAAGCAAAGGTAAATAAAAATCAAGATTATCAATTTCATTATAGCTATTTATTAAAAGTTATGAAACAATATATAAGAGAATATAATGGGCAAATGGCATATTTTGATGGACAATCTACTTTTGAATTATTAAATGGGTCACCATTTATTAATATTGATATATCACAATTAGAAGAAAGATTTGCAAGACCACTTGCGCAACAAATACTATTATCTTGGATTTGGGAAAAATTTGTTAAAAAAAATAGTGAAGATAGAGCTAAAGCTGTTCAAAAAAGAGTATTAGTAGACGAAGCATGGATGCTATTACCATATCCAGAAGCTGTAGACTTTTTAAATAAAATGGCAAGGCGTGCAAGAAAAAGAAATGTATCTTTGGCTATTATATCTCAAAGATTTCAAGATTTTTACGAAAAGCCAGAAGCACAAGCAATACTTACATCATCTGATACAAAATTGTTTTTAGCACAAGATAAATCTGAGATTGAATATTTAAAAAAAGTTTTTAAATTATCAGAAGGAGAAGCAGGTTTTTTAATAAGTTGTCAAAAAGGAGAAGGATTATTAAAAGTAGGAGCAGATACTGCTATATTAAAAATAATGCCAACGAAAAAAGAATTTGAATTTGTTGAAACTAATTTAAATGAATTAGTTAAAAAAGGGTAATAGTCAAAATATTAGTTTTCTAAAGATGAAAATAGATAAAGATAAAATAATCGAAGAAAGAGGAAAGCAATGAGTATTTTTAAAAATAAAAAAATATGGACAAAATTAATATGTGTATTATTGCTAATTATGGTGTTTCAATTTGTAGCTCCTGAACCAGTTGAAGCAAGTGAAGGATGGGGAATCTTATTAGATCCTATTACTTCTCTTGTTTTGGCATTAGCAGACGGAGTGAATTCTATATTACATACATATATAGCAGGAAACGATACAGCATTAATATCAGTGGATTTTAGTCAAACCTGGTGGGACCAGTGGGGAACATTAGTAATAGCTATAGCAATAGTTGTTGTAGTAACGGTAATAACAGCAGGAGTACGGAGGAGTTGCAGCTGCTAGTAGTTTCGTAGCTGTTGCTGCTGTTGGAAAAGTTATAGTATCGTCTGCATTAACATTAGGTTTAGTGGCAGGAGTTTATTATTATGCAAGTGCATATAGAGAGCAGTTAATGTTACCAATGTTTAATTATACTCCAGAAGAAATCTTTTCTAATGAATTGCCTATGCTAGATGTGAACTTTTTTAATCCAAAAGATAAGTATAGTGCAATGGGAGGTATAGAGAATTTAACAGTTCAATATGGAGTGGTAATGAAAGAAATAGTGGAAACTGATGCTAATTTTCTCCAAATAGCGTGGTCAGATTGGGATGATCAAATTGGATATTGGAGTGGTGGTTTATTAGATTTTTTTGGAGTAGAAAATGATTTGAATGGCAATATGTATGAAAATATAATTGAAATAATAAAGTTGAAGGTTGTAAATACAAATGGTAAAATAGAAATTATAATGAATGATAACAATCTTACAGAAAATGAGAAAATAAAGCAAAGAGAAGATGCAATTAATGAGTTTTTTGCTGAATATGAATCATTAATTCATTATGATTCTCGTTTTGGGGAAATTGAAGAAAGAGTTATACCGATTTCAGATATAGAGCTTCTTTCACCAACTTTATCGAAAGACTTAACTGCTCCTATTGCGACAATACAAGAATCTTATCCAGATGCACAAACAGAAGAGGAAATGACACAATTATACGGAGATAAACTATTGTATGATGCTATTTCTAATGAGGAGTTATTAGAAGGTATTGAGGAATTTATTGAACAAGTTAGTGAACATAATGTACAGTCATATGAAGTGGCTACTCACTATGAAATAAGACCAATATCATATACCGGAGTAAATTCCTCTGGAGAAAAAATTGTTATGTCTGTTGATGAAATGAATGCATTACTTAATACTGGAATAGCATATAATCTATCAGATGTTGTTAGTAGATGGTTTGTATCTATAAGAAATATAGCAATTGTATTAATGTTATCAATTTTGATATACATTGGAATTAGAATTTTACTTTCTTCTGTTTCTACAGATAAAGCTAAGTATAAACAAATGTTATTAGACTGGTTTGTAGGAATGTGCTTACTGTTCCTTATAAATGTAATAATGTTACTTGCTATTACGATAGTTGAATATATTAATGTAGCACTTAAAAGTATTAGTATAAATAATTACTATACTGGAATCTTGGAAAATGATGAGGAGGGAAAATTAAGTGCTACAATAGAGAGAATGTTAGCTGCTGGAGAATTAACGGGAGCTTCAAAAGAAGACTTTATATATGAATATGATGGTAAAACTTGGATAACATGGCCGATGAACAATGCTATGTCTATGCTAAGAATTCAAGCAGAGATGGCAGATGAATCTGTAATGTATGTAGGGTATACAATATGTTATTTAATATTAGTAATGTTTACAGTATTTTTTACTTTTACATATCTAAGAAGGGTAATATATTTAGCATTTTTAACTATGATAGCTCCATTTGTAGCTATGACATACCCTATAGATAAGAGTATAGATGGAAGTGCACAAGGATTTAATAGATGGTTAAGAGAATATATATTTAATTTATTAATACAACCATTACATCTATTATTATATACTGTATTAATAGCATCAGTATTTGAACTAGCTGTGGAAAATGTAATATATATGCTTGTTGCTTTAGGTTTTATGCTTCCAGCAGAAAACTTATTAAGAAGTTTATTTGGATTCAGCAAGTCAGAAACAGCAGGGTCGTTAGCAGGAGCAGTAGCTGGAGGAGCAATGGTATCAAACATGATGCAAAGATTAAATGGGTCAAGTGGAGGAAGTGGAAGTTTGTCTGGTAGTGATAATAAAGAGAAACAAGAAGCTTTAGATAGTAAACCAGCCAGAAAATTTAATCCTATAGACAAAGATAAGGAAATGGGAAGTTTATTAGGTATTGGAAATTCATCTTCTACAGAAAATTCAAGTAAATCAAGTGCCAATTCAGGTATAGGAGTAGGAGCTTCTAAAAAGAATATATTTAAAAGAGCAGGAAATTCTTTAAAAAATATGGGTGGAAAAATTTTTAAGCCTAAGATAAAAAAAGGAATAACTAAATTTGGAGCTAGTAAAAAATCAGGCAATACAAAGAAAATTAATAATGCTAGAATTAATCGAAAAGCTTTAAATGGAAAACAAAAAAACATGTCTAGACTTTCAAGAGTTGGGCATGTAGCGGGAAGAAGAATGAAAAGTGGAGCAAGAGATTTAGGTAAAAGAGGAGTGAAGTTTACAGGAAGAGTAGCTAAAAAATCATTTGGATTGATACCTGGTGCTACATTAGGAATGATTGGTGTTGCGGCAGGAATTGCAACAGGAGATCCATCAAATATTTTACAATATGGTGCAATTGGTGGTGCGGCTGGATATGCAGCTGGAAATAAAGCTGTAAATACCCTTACTCCGGACGAAGAAAGAAGTGAAGCAAATTTAAATGCAATACGTAGAGCTTGGCATGGAGAAGAAAAATATGCAAAAATACAAAAGAGACAAGAATATAAAGAATTTATAAATAATGCACAAAGTATGGAACAACTTGAAAGAAGAGTTGGATATGATGAAGCTCAAGAAATGAAAAAAAATGGAGATTTACAAAAATATATAAATAATAATCTTGACTCTCCAGAGGATATAGGAGCAATAGAAAAATTAATTGCAGATAAAGATAGTAAAGTTGAAACTATAGAACAAGGAATAGCGGTAGCAAGCAATGCAAAAAGAATGGGAGATACTAATAAATTAGGATCAGAAGCATTAGAAGATTGGAAAAAAAGATTTACAGAAGAATATATACAAAAATATCCAAGCTTATCACCAGAGCAAGCAGAAAGTATGGCAAATGAAACAATTCACTTATCTAATTCATATTGGAAAGCTATAGAATAAAAAGGAGAATGGAGATTATGCATAATATAATAAGATTTTATAATATATATAAAAAATCAATATGGAAAGTTATAATTGGTATAATTCTCCTAATTATAGTTCTTCAACTATTAAATTATTTTGTAAGTAATCAAAATAAAAATATTCAAGTAGAAGACAAAGAAGTTAATGATATAAATAATAATTATAGTATTGTCAAGGTGCAAACTGAAAAGTCACCTATAACAGGAGAAGAAATTACACAAAATAATATTGAAGAAATTACAATAATAGATAAATTCTTTGATTTTTGTAATAATAATCAAATTTCAGAAG
>CAYJGL010000070.1:0-7652 GCA_964369695.1 uncultured Clostridium sp. | reverse complement strand
ATATTAACAAACTAATATTCAATAAAACAAAAGCAAGTAGAGAAAGTAGAATTATAAAAATTCCACCAACTCTATTTTTTTGTTCCTTAATCTCATAAAAAGCATAAGATAAACTCTTTATAATTGAATAAGAAGCAACTAAAATTAAAAAAATATATTCAAATAAATTAACCATAAAAATCTCCTTATCTATGTTTCACTTAATAAAGAACTTGAAACAATATTAGTATTAACAGTTATATCGAAAAAAGCATCTGAATAACTATGATTCCAATTAAAACTTTCAGCATCGTCTACTGTTAAAAAATTAGACTTTATATATTTGCCAAGACCAGTAGTATCTGTACCAAATTCTTTAGAAGTCTTATAAAAGTAATCTTTAAAAATACTTTCTAAATAGGTATTAGCATAATTAGAAATTCTTTCTAAGACCAAAGGATCAAGATATTCTGAATCTGATTTCATTGACTGAATTGTACCTGAAAAAGTATAATTGATTTTTATAAGTGGAGAGCCATTTACAATATCAATTTCTACATCAGTATTTTTAGATGGTGTTATATATATATCAAGAAGAGAATCTGCTTCAACAGGGTCTGGAATTGTAGCTAAAAAACCGGTAATGGCATTTTTAGTAGTTAAGCAAATTGCTGTCTCAATAGCATTTAATTCGCCTATTAATTTATCTTCATCAAAAACAGCAATACCTATGCTTTCAGGACTTACAGGAGAAGATAAAGCAGAATTACCAGATTTACCTTGTGAACCTGAAGAAGAAATTGTTTGAGAAAAACTTTCATCACTACTAGTTATTCCACCTAAAATAGCATAAGGTTGGCAAAAATCACATTCTAAAGAATGGAAAAAATAGCCTATATTCATATTAGCAGTATATCCTGTAAATTCACTAGACAAATCATAAATGCCATAATATTCACTAAGCAAATTTTCAAAAGAAGGTTTAACAGTTTCCAAATATTCTTTGGCAGTTGATTTAGTTATAAGCATATTTGTAGATGGCCTAATTTGTGGGTTATTAACTAAAGTATAAACTTCATTTGATATACCATCTTTAGCAAATTGTTCAGAAAAGGCTATTAATTTACAGTGAGAAAAAGAAAGTTCTTTTTCTAAATACGTATTCATAAGAGAAATTCCAGAAGTTATAGATGGAGCGTCTAAAGTATAGATAAAAGAAGAAGAAGAACTAGAACTTCCTTGATCAGAGCTAGGTGATGCATTAGAAAATTGAAAACTTAATTGAAGTTCATCTTTACTAGAAACATCAATACCTATAGCTACAACAACAGCAATATTATCAATACGTAAAAATTGATAAGATTTAGAGAAAGAAGCTAAAAAAATAATAATTAGAGAAAGAATAAAAATAACTTTAATTAATTTTTTCATTATTTAATTTCTCCTTTTTCCTTAATTTTAAATTTGCAATTATTAAAATAGAAATCCCAAGTACAAAAATTATACTAATATTTAAATACTTATAAATTACACTTTCTAAAAAATATGAAATAGCATAATTTTTTGGTAACAAAGCAATTGAAAATGTAATTATGGTTAATGGAATTGCAATAGGATTAGTATCTTTGATTTTTGTTATTTTCTTGAAAATATTCATACTAAAATGTATATTTAGAGTTACAAAACATACAACTTGTAGTATCCATATTAATACAAAAGCAGCATCCAAACGTTCCAAAAAACCAGTAAATTCAATATTTCTAGTTATGGAATATAGGATTGATATTTGGTCTATTTCCACAGAATGAGAAAATAAGAAAAGTACAGTTATAGAAGTTATAATAAAATAAATTATACCAATAGAGACTGAAATTAAAGAAACTTTTTTAATATTAGAATTATCTTTTAACATTGGTGGTAAAAAATATATAATTCCTATACCTGCAAAAGCAAAAAGGTTTCCAATTCCATATACAAATATATTAATAGCGCCACTTCCTAAGATTGGAAATATATTACTAAAAGAAAAGTTATTGAAATTTGCTAAAAAAACAAAGAAAACACTTGCTAAAAATATGGGTAATATAAATGAATTTACCTTTGCAAAGCTAGAAAAACGTAATCTAGAAACAACACTTATTGCTATAATAAAAGCAAGTATTATAAAAAGTACATTTGTCATAGGGTAATATACTATTTTTAGGCATTCACTAAAATTTCTAAGTAATATTGATGATGTGAAAATGAAATAGCTTATAAAAATAATACCTATAGTTTTTTTAAAAACATCTCCACCAAGGAACTCAGAAATATCTATAATATCACTATTGGGAAATTTGCTCATTAGACGTATAATAAGCAGTGTTAATAAAATTCCAATTATACCTATATATATAAGATTAATAATTAAAGCGGATTTAGTATCATCAATAAGTGTTTTTAAAACTGAAACAAGTGTATATGAAACAAATACTGTAAGAACAATACTAATTGCTTCAAAATTATTAAGTTTTGAATCTTCCATATTTTCTATCCTTATATAAATTTAGATTTTAATAATTTATAATTTATAATTAATAAATTAAAAGAAAAATCTAGAAACTTTATTTATATTTCCAATTCATAGAAATATGTTCTTGTTTTTGTGGTTTTTTTGAATTTAAAAAGCTTGCTCTTGACTCTCTTTTCCAAATAGGGGGAAGGAAATATTTATTACCTTCTATTCTTTCAAAAGGGGTTAAACCTAAAGTATATGGAATTCCAAAAGATTTTGTGTTTGCAAGTAAAGCTAAGTATACAAAAATTCCAAGTCCTATACCTAAAAATCCAGCTAAAAATCCTAACAATATAAATACAAATCTTGATATTCTAAGTTGAAATCCAAATGAAAAGTCTGGAATTGCAAAAGATGCTATACCTGTTATTGCTACAATAATTATTAGTATAGGGCTAATTATACCAGCACTAACTGCCGCTTGTCCTAGAACCAAAGCACCAACAATACCTATTGTAGGTCCTATAGGAGAAGGGACTCGAAGTCCAGCTTCACGTATAAGTTCAAATGAAATTTCGAGTAAGATTATTTCAATTATTACTGGAAAAGGTACATTAGTCCTTGAAGCCATAATTGAAAAAAGTAATTCAGATGGGAATAATTCTTGATGAAATCCAGTAATTGCAACATAAAGCCCAGGGAGTAATAGTGTAATAAATGCAGAAATTAATCTAATTATTTTTATAAAATTAGCAAAAGCAGGCCTTAAGTTTTTCTCATCTGGTGTTGATAAAAAATCTGAAAATACAGCAGGAATAATTAGTGAATATGGAGAACCGTTTACTATTATTATAACTCTACCATTTAATAAATAGTTAGAAGCTTTATCAGGTCTTTCAGTAGTAAGTAATTGTGGAAGACTCATATTGTCATCATCAGTTATTAATTGCTCCAATTGTCCTGCAGATAAAAGTGAGTCAATTGATAAATTATTAAGTCGATATTTAACTTCAGCTATCAAATCGTCACTAGTGATATTTGCAATATACATAAGTGCACATCTTGTTTTAGTAATATCTCCAACTTCTATGTTTTCAACAACTAAATTTTCATTATTTACAATTCTCCTAACCATTGAAGTATTTGTTCTTAGATTTTCAACAAAAGCTTCATGTGGTCCTTTTATAACAACTTCATTACTAGGTTTGCTAATAGCTCTTTGACTAAAACCTTTCATTTCAATATCAAAAGCTACATCTAAAGTATCAATGAACAAAGCACAATTTCCAGAGTTAATTCCATTAATAGCTTGTACAAAAGTATCGACTTTTTTTAAAGCATTTTGTGGTATTAGAGATGTAGTTATATAATCTGCTAAATTAAACTTTTTTACTTTTCGTATATTTATCTTATTTGAATTAACCTGAGCTTGAGAACCATCAAATAAGTTGTTTTGATTTCTCATCATAAGTGGCCTAATAACAAATTCATCCATAAGTTCATGTCTAACCATACCATCTACATAAACTAAAAATGCATTAAATTGTTTACCTTTTGCATTTATAATAAATTCACGAAAGACAATATCACTGTTTATAAGAAAATTAAATTTGGTTTTCATGAAATCTAAGTTACTTTTTAAATTCGGATAAACTTTCTTTTGTGATTCGTCAAATAGTGAATAGGAAATTAAATCATCAGTTTTAGCAGTACTATTTTCTGTTACATTAAAAGTATATTTTTTTTCAGGAACATATTTTAAAAAATTACTATATATATTTTTAAATCCCATAAAATCTCCAATCTAATATTATTAATATTTAAATAAAATATTTTTGTTAGTATTTACTAAAAAATACATAAATATTCAATTTTAATAAATCAATAATAAAATTAAAAAACAAATCTGAACAAGTAGTATAAATTAAGAAAAAAACTTGCAAAATGAATATGAAATATATATAATTGGAATATAAATTTTATATATTAAAATATAGAAAGGTCAATAAATATGAACAAGACAAAAAGAAAAATATTTGAGACTTCAATGAAATTATTTGCAGAAAAAGGGTATGATGCTACAAGTATAGAAGAAATAACGGCAACAGTAGGTGTAGCAAAAGGTACGCTTTATTATCATTTTTCAAGTAAAGAAGAAATATTTAATTTCTTAGTTGAAGAAGGTGTGAAGTTATTACAAAATAGTATTGATATAAAAACAGCAAAAATAGAAAACTATATTGATAAAATAAAAGCTATTGTTTTAATACAGATTAAAATTGTAATGAAATATGAAGATTTAATAACAATTTTAGTTACTGAGTTTTTAGGAAAAGAACAAAGAAATATAAAATGTAAAAAACATATATTTGAATATATAAATAAAATTGAGCAAATAGTTAGAGAAGGAATTGAAAAAGGTCAATTAAAAGAAGGAAACACAGAATTAATAGCATCTGTCATATATGGAATAATAGGGTCGACATTAGTGTATAAACTAAAAAATGATAATAGTATTGATATATTAAAAATATATAAAGAATATGAAAATACAGTAATTGATGGATTAAGAGTTAAAAAGGTTTAAAAAATAATATTAGTTTGGAGAGAGTAGAATGAGAAAAAGAATATATAAATGGGAAAAATATGAAAATTTAAAAGAGATGTTAAGAATAACAGGAGAGAAATTTGGTAGTAAACCAGCATATGTTTTTAAAACAGATAAAGAAGGTGTGTTAAGAACAATAACACATAAAGAATTTAGAGATGATATTAATGCTTTTGGAACAAAATTAGTTGAATTAGGTCTTAGTGGTAAAAGAATAGCTGTTATAAGTGAAAACAGATATGAATGGGGAGTTGGGTATTTTGCAACAGTAGCTGGAACAGGGATTGTTGTACCACTTGATAAATCACTTCCAGAAAATGAAATTGAAGGGTTAATTCAAAGATCTGAAGTTGAAGCTGTTATTTATTCTGACAAATATGACAATGTAATGAATAAATTAAAAAATGAAAAATCTACAAATATAAAATATTTCGTATCAATGGACTTAGAAAAAGAAGAAAAGGGAATTCTTTCTCAAAAAGAGTTAATAAATTGTGGAAAAGATTTATTAGAAAAAGGGAACAAAGATTTTTTAAATGCTAAAATAGATAATAATGCAATGTCTATAATGCTATTCACATCAGGAACAACTTCACTTTCAAAAGCTGTAATGTTATCACATGATAATATATGTTCAAATTTATATGATATATGTTCTATAGTAAAATTAATAGATACCGAAAGGTTTTTATCATTTTTACCATTACATCATACATTTGAATGCACAGCAGGATTCATGTTTCCTATTTCAACAGGTAGTTCAATAGCTTTTTGTGATGGGATAAAATATATTGCTCAAAATATTAAAGAGTATGAAATAACAGCAATGGTTTCTGTTCCTATATTATTTGAAAATATATACAAAAAAGTAATGAAGGGGATTGATGCTAAAGGTAAAACAGAAGCAGTACAAAAAGGAATAAAAATATCAAGATTTTTCCTTAAATTTGGAGTAGATATTAGAAAAAAAGTATTTAAAGATATACATGCAAATTTTGGTGGAAAATTAAGAGTATTTGTATCAGGTGGAGCAGCATTAGATCCAGAAGCACATCAAGGCTTTACAGATTTAGGTATATTAACATACCAAGGATATGGTTTAACTGAAAGTTCACCAGTTATAGCTGTTGAAGACGATAAATTCAGAAGAAAAGGATCAATAGGAAAAGAAGTTCCAAGTTTAGATGTTAAAATAGATAATCCAGATGAAAATGGTGTTGGTGAGCTATTAGCTAAAGGCCCATCTATAATGTTAGGATATTATAACAATGAAGAAGCTACAAAAGAAACACTTAAAGATGGATGGCTATACACTGGAGATTTAGCAAGAATTGATAAAGATGGATATATATATATATCAGGAAGAAAGAAATTTGTAATTGTTTTAAAAAATGGTAAAAATATTTATCCAGAAGAATTAGAAATGCTAATAAACAAGATTGATGGTATAGCAGAAAGCATGGTTTATGGAAAGCTAGAAAAAGATGGAGATTATAAAATTTGTGCTAAGATAGTATATGATAAAGAAAATGTTAAAGAAATTTTTGGAACAGAAGATGAAGCAGAGTTAAAACAAAAAATATTAGCAGAAGTTAAGAAAGTAAATAAACAAATGCCGGCATATAAATATGTTAGAGATATTATAATTACAGATAAAGAATTAATTAAAACTACTACTAGGAAAATTAAAAGATTTGAAGAGATGAAAACTATTAATTAAGAAATATAATTAGATAAAACAGATAGAATTGCCTTAGAATTGTTGATAATTTTATCTGTTTTTGTATAATTGAATATATTAAGGAGTTAGTATGAGAGAGATAGAAATATTGTATAAAGTAGATATGAAAAAGCAAGATATAATAAATAAAGTGAAAAATATTGACGCTGACTTTAAAGGAAGAAATAATGTAATTGATATATATTACTATAATGAAAGTTTAAAAAAGTTGATGCCAAAAGGTATTATTTTAGATGCTTGTTTTAGATTAAGAAAAAGTAGTTTTGGTAATTTTATGACATTTAAGGAAAATATTTTTGATGACAAAGGGATATGGCAATATTGTAATGAATATGAAACTAAAATTGAAGATTTTAATGAAGCTAAAATAATAATACAGAATTTAGATTTTAAAGAATTAATTGTTGCGGATAATTGTAAGGATACATTTATATTTAAAGATTATGAAATTGTAATTGAAGAAGAAAAAACATTAGGCACATTTATTGAGGTAGAACTTAAAAAAGATGATGGGGAAGACTACAGTAAGCATAAAGATGATATTAGAAAATTTGTAGAGGACTTAATGTTAGATGGAGCAGAAGAATTAAATGTAGGGAAACCAGAAATGTTATTAAAACTAATAGAGAGTAAATAAAATGAAATAAGATTAAAATACATTTATAGTAACAAAATAAAAAAAGTTGACAAACTATGTGAAAAATTCGAAAAATAGTTGACAAGTGGGGGATAAATAGGGTAAAATATAAAGCGTGTTAAGAATAACATTAATTACGGTGGATGTAGTGAAGTGGTTATCACGCCAGTTTGTGGCACTGGAGATCGTGGGT
>CAYJGL010000069.1:0-7724 GCA_964369695.1 uncultured Clostridium sp. | reverse complement strand
CTACCAACTCACACATTTACTAGAGTTTGGGCATTTAACACGAAATGGTAAAAGAGTGCAAGGTCAACCGCATATTAGAAAAGTTGAAGAAAAATATGTTAAAGAGTTTGAAAAAAATTTAGAACAAAAAATAAAGGGGAAATAGTATGCACATAAAAGAATTAAAAGTGAGAGCAGAAAAACAAGGTTTTAACTATGCTTATAATCATTTTGACAAAGATGTAAAACCACCATATTTAGTTGGGAAATGTGAAGAAACAGATAATTTTAATGCAGATAATAAAGTATATATGCTAAAGCAAAATGTAGTATTAGATTTAATAGTAGATAAAAAAGATTTGGAGTTAGAAAACAAAGTTGAAGAACATATACTATTTGATGTGAATTGGGACAAAGAAGAAAACTACATAGAATCAGAGAGAGTATATAATATCAAATACCGATTTGAAATTTAAAGAAAAGGAAGTAAATGAAAATGGATGAAAAAAATAAAATTAAGTTTGGATTGAAAAACGTACATTATGGAGTAATGAATGAAGCTGCAGATGGAACTATTAGTTATGGTACTCCAGTACCAATTCCAGGGGCGGTATCATTAAGTTTAGAAGCAGAAGGAGAAGAAACAACATTTTATGCTGATAATCAAAAATACCATAACGAATTTAGTAATGATGGTTACGCAGGAGATTTAGAGATAGCAGATACACCTGAATCATTTAAAACAGATATATTAGGTGAAGTTAAAGACTCAAACGGAGCGTTAACTGAAATGGCAAATGCAACAATTAAAAGGTTTGCTTTGATGTTTCAAATAGAAGGAGATAAAAAAGGAAGAAGATTTGTTTATTACAACACTACAGTATCAAGACCAGCTATTGAAGCAAAAACTATTGAAAAATCAAAAGAACCAAATACAGATAAATTAAGTGTAAGTGCTTCTGCAAGAGCTGATGGTAAAGTTAGAGCTGTATTAGAAGAATCAACATCAAATAAAGCAGTATATGATAACTTTTTTAAAGATGTTTATGATGAAGATGAAACAGAACAAGTATAAGGAGTTTAGAATATGAAAGAAATCAATATATCAGGTAAAAGCTATAATATTGAATGTAGTGCATTTACTTATGTGAAATTTAAAAGTTTTTTTAAAGAGAGTATATTTGAATCATTAAAAAATGTTCAAACTTTCATATTTGTTCAAAAAACAAATAAAGAAAAAATAACTAATAAAAATCCCAATATAAGTGAAGAAAATTTAAATAGTTTATTGGGCGAAATGATGATAGCAGAAACAGAAAACTTTATAATATCTATAACAAAAATTGCGTGGATTTTAATATATACAGCGGATAATTCTGTTATAGAATATGAAAAATGGTTAAAAACAATTACTAATTTTAAAGTTAGTGATGAATGGATAGTTGAGGTAGCTAAATTTGTAGCTGATACCTTTTGAAGTTGATGATGAAATATTAGAAAGAATATCAAGTGGAGAAGAAACTACAAAAGAAGATAATAAATATAGTGAATATTCTTTTGTAAGTAATTGTTTGAAAATCGGATTAAAGATAGAAGATTTAAAGCAACTTACTTATGCTGAAGTGATAACTATAATAAGTGAATACATTGGAAAAGAAGAAAAAATTGAAACACAGCAAAGTGAAATAGATAAATATTTTGGTTAAGAGAGGATAATACCTCTCTTAAATTAGAAAAGGGGGAAAAATGGCGAATATTAAAGGAATAATAGTTGAAATTGGCGGAGATACGTCGGCACTAGAAAAGTCTTTAAAAAATGTTAATACCTCTACATCTAATTTAAGTAAAGAATTAAGAGGTATTGATACTTTACTTAAGTTCGATACTTCTAATAGTGACTTATTGGCACAAAAACAAACTGTTTTAAATGAAAAAATTGGAGTAACTGAAGAAAAATTAAAGACTTTAAAAGATGCACAAAAACAAGCTGATGAGCAAATGAAAAATGGTACTAATATATCAGCAGAAAATTATAGAAATTTAGAACGAGAGATAATAAGTACTGAAAATCAGTTAAAAAAAATGAAAGTAGAGGCATCTAACTGGACTAAAGCAGGAACAGCCATAGATGAATACGGTAAAAAGGTAGATAGTATAGGTAATAAAGTTGGGGAGTTAGGTAATAAGCTAACTGCTACAGTTACTACAAGTACTATAGCACTTGGTGCTAGTGCTATAGTAGTATTTAATGAAGTCGATGAAGGTTATGATACTATTATTAAAAAGACAGGAGCAACAGGAGAATCAGCACAAAATTTGGAACAAATATATAAAAATGTATCGGGAAAAGTAACAGGATCATTTAATAATATTGGTGCTGCTATTGGTGAAATTAATACAAGATTTGGATTTACAGACAAATTATTAGAAGACGCCTCAGTAAGATTTTTAGAATTTGCAAAAATCAATGATGTTGATGTAAATACAGCTGTTCAAAAAGTATCAAGATATATGGGAGACGCAGGCATTGAAGCTGAAAAATATGCAGAAGTATTAGATGATTTAACAAGTGTAGGACAAGCTTCAGGTATTGCTATAGATAGTTTAGCTGAATATCTAGTTAACTATGGTGCACCTATGAGAGCACTAGGATTAGATACTAAAGAATCAATCGCAATCTTTGCAGGTTGGGAAAAAGCAGG
The DNA here is from genome assembly GCA_964369695.1 of uncultured Clostridium sp. Taxonomy (GTDB): domain Bacteria; phylum Bacillota; class Clostridia; order TANB77; family CAG-508; genus CAG-269. Next base: position 5,043 of record CAYJGL010000069.1, on the reverse strand, counting down.
TGTTAATACTGAGATAGCTTTTAGTGGTATGAAAGCAGCAATAGGAAAATGGGGAAAAGAAGGAAAAGATGCAACAGAAGAGTTTAAGAAGACTTTAAATGAAATTGAAAAATGTCCTGATATAGCAACTGCAACAAGCAAAGCTATTGATATATTTGGACAAAAAGCAGGGCCAGATTTAGCTGACGCAATAAAAGGTGGTAGATTTGAATATGAAGACTTTTTAGGAGTGCTTGAAAATTCTCAAGGAATTGTAGAAAAAACATACGATACTATTACTGATGAAACAGATGACGCCGAAATAGCAATGAAAAAATTAAAAACAGAGTTTAGCGAAGTTGGAAAAGAAATACTTAAAACAGCAGTACCTGCTGTTGAAGATATATTGGGGATTACTAGAGATTTAATTTTTAAATTTAATGAATTAGATGATGAAACACAAGCTAATATTATTAAATTTGTGGCACTTGCAGCTGCAATCGGTCCTGTAGTATCAGTTGGTGGAAAATTAATAAGTACTACAGGACAAGCTATTAGTTCAATGGGAACTCTAGTTAAAACAGTAGGAGAAGTAAGAAGTGGAATGACTGTTGCTAATAATGCGACAGGGCTATTAGCAAAAGGTATATCAGCACTTGCAAGTCCTACAGGATTAGCTGTTGTGGGAATATCAGCTGCAATGATAGCTATAACTGTAGCTATTAAGCAAGCAGAAGAAGAAACAAGAGTATCAATGACTAATATGGCAAGTTCTGCAAGTGAATATATACAAGGAATATCGAGTGCTACATCATATTTAGATGGATTTAATAGCACTTTATTTGCTACTTCAGAAGAACAAGCAGAATTACAAAAAAATATGGATGAAATACAACAAGGTATTACTTCAATATGTAAGACTGCAGCAGATGAAAGAAGAGATTATACTCAACAAGAAATAGTACAACTAGAAGAATACTTTAATAAATTAAGAGAATTAAAAGATAGAGAAATAGAAATCCAAGCTAGCATTGCAGAGTCAATAACTCAACAAGCAGTAACTCAATCAGAAACTTTTAAAGGAAGCCTAGAAGAGTATACAGTTATAAGTCAAAATTGGATTAATACAGCAACTCAACAAAAAGATGCAACTGTTAAGATTATACAAGATTCAACTACAGAACAAATAGCATTATTAAATCAACAATATACAACTGAAGAATCAAGGAGAACAGAAGAGTACGCAAAAGAATATGAAGATATAATGGCACAGCAACAATTAAAAATAGATGCTGCAAATCAAGAAGTAACTGAAGTAACAGCTGTATATGCAAATGGATATAGTACAAGATTGATAAATGACAGTGAATTTTTTGCTAAAGTTCAAGAAGCAAACGTTAAAAATGAAGAAGAACAAAAAAGGCATACTGAAGAACTAGATTGGATTGAAGGAACTGGAATTGCACAGCATAATTTAAGAAGTAATGAAATGAAATTACATCAAAATAACATGAATGCAATATGGGATAGTATGTACGCGGACATGTCAGAAACACAGGCAGATCAATTAGGAGTTTGGCTTGCAATGCAAGCTGATACAGAAATGCAAGGTGGCAAAATAGATGAAGAATCTGCAAGGATTGTCAAATCTATAACAGACTCTTTTGATAGTATGCCAAAGGAAACGCAAGAAGCTATGAAAAATGCTATGGAACCAATGTTGACTGAGATGGAAAATAAAGAGCCTACACTATATGCAAAAGCAACAGGAATAGCAGATGGAATATTAAATAGGTTAAGGACAGCTTTTGATATACATTCTCCTTCAAGAGAGACTAAAAAAATATTTGGTTATGTTATGGAATCACCAATTAATGAAATGGAAAAAGGTAAAAAAAAGTTATATGGTATTACTGATGAAATTTCAAAGGGAATATTGGATAGATTTTCTAAAACAAATATGAATTTAGATTTTGAAGGAATAGATAACAAGATAACAGCTAAAAATCAAACTGTATTTACTACTCCACAAATAACTTTTAATGTTCAAGATTTAGATGATAAAAAGCTAGAGCAATGTTTTAACTATGTTAACAGGAAATTTGGTAGTGAATATTAATAGGAGGGAAAATGGTAAGAGAATTTATGCTAGTTAATGAAAAGGGAGAAAAATATTCCTTAATGAATATAAAAGAATATTGTTTTCTCGAAAGTCCGAACGGATTAGGATACGCATATAGTACAAATTATCAACAAGTTGGAAATGTATTTGTTGAAGATGTAAGAAAGATTCAGCAAGGACAAATAATTGGTAATTTAGTTTTTTTAAATTATGAAAATTATTCTAAGTTTATAAATTATATAGAAAATTCTACTAAAGTAAGATTTTTATATAAGGTGCCTTATGAAAAAGGAACAATCAACTACTATAAAGATATTCAATTAGAACAATTGACAAAATCTGAAAAAAAGAAAAATGGTATGATAATTGAATCTGTAGTATTTAATTGTTTAAGTTTGTGGTATGAAGAAAATATAACAAGATATAATACACAGGTTAAAGAAAATGAAATTAAATGGGATTTTAAATGGAATAGTATTTTTAGCAACAGAAATATTAAAAAGATAACATATATAAATAAAGGACATATTGAAGCACCAATAGAAATAAAGATGAAAGGTCCATTAGTTAATCCAACAATTAAATTAATTGTTGAAGGAGTAGTTTATCAAGAATTACAATTAAAAATTCAAATTAGAGATGATGAAACATTATTATATGGCTCAAAAGAAAATGAATTTTATATAAATAAAGAAAAAAATAATATTTTGGAATCGATTATAAATTTAGAAACATTACCTAATTTTATGAATATTGATGAAATAATAAGGATACCAACTAATAAAAGTTGTGAAATTAAATTGATTTCTGAAAATGATATAACAGAAGCCGAAATAGGAATTTTTCCACAATACAAGGCGGTGTAATATGATAAAAAAAGAAAGTCAAAGAATATTTGCATATATTTTAGATATAAGAGATTTTAATGTAATATGCGTATCAGAAATAATAAATGATTATGAGATTAATATTGATGAAGAAACAAACCCTATTACAAACATAAATATTATATTAAAAGAAAAGGTGGCAATAAAATCTGATGATTTAATTTTTATAAAAAAAAATGGTAATTTAATTTATATGGGAACAATTGATGATATAGAAAATGAAAATAATGAAAACAAATATAAAATTAAGTGTAAATATATTAATAATATATTTAATGAAGATATTATGCTAAATAATGAACATTTAATAAAAGAAAATGGGATTGAAGATTTTATAGCTAAGATGATTAATGATAATTTTATTGATATAACTGATGATCCGTATATGAATAAGTCATATATGGATATTAGTATAGAAACACATACTAAGATAGATAAATCAATTGAAAATCAGAATGGAATATTTAATTTATACAATTTTATTATAGAATGTTTTATCAAATATTCTATAATATTAAAATTTGAAATAAATAACAATAGATTAAAAATAACAATAAGTAAAAAAAATAATAAGCTAGAATTGCTTAATACAAAAGCTTTTAATATATCTAATTATATAGAAGTTTTTGAAAAAAATGTAGTTTCAAAAGTAAAAGTAATCACTACTCAAGGAACATATTTAGCTTTTTTACTTGCTGATGGAAGTATTACTACAAACCAATATGATACAAACAGAGTTTTAGGAAAAAGTAAGTTAGTATATACGGAAAAGTTGGAAGAGGCTCATCAAGTTGCAACAGATATTTTTAATAGTAATATATATAATCATTTATTAACTTTTAGTCTAAATAGATTATTAGACTTAGGTACAAAAATTATGATTAAGACGAATAATAGTAAAATATTAAACACATATATATCTAGTATTTCTATCAAAAATTCAAACTACATAGATTATAAATGTGGAGAAATGAGAATTAATTTTATTGAAAAATTATTAAAGGAGAAAAAATAAGATGTTAAAAGGTCATGTATTTACAGAGCAAATTTTTGGGAATGAAATTTTTGCTCTTTTTATTGATACATTTTTAGATAAAAAAAATGGAATAGCAAGATATAAAGAAGAAATGGCACTTTCATATAATGAAAATACAATTACAGTAAGAAGTGGATGTGTTTGTGTAAGAGGAAGATTCATAGAAGAAGATTCTTCAAAAGATATTATTGTAGAAAGTGGAAATGATTATTGTGTGTTAGTTATTGAAGTAGATCTCAACCAAGAAAACACAGAAGAAGAGCTTAAACAAGTTACTTATAAAGTTTTAAAAGGAATTAATAATTATCCAGAATTAACTAAAAATGATATTGTTGAAGAAAATTTAGGGATATATCAATTTGAATTAGCTAGATTTAGAATGAGTAATAATCAAATCACGGAATTTCAAGATAAGAGAGTATATTTAGATTTAACATCGATATATGAAGAAATAAAAAATCAAGGTCAAAGTATAATTGAAAATCTTGAAGAAGAATTAACTACAGCAAAAGAAGGAAGTATATATGTATTAAAAGAGAGTATTAAGAGTGGACTTGATAAGCCAACAGATGATATAGGGGTAAATGGAGATATGTATATGCAATATTTTGATTAAATTTAATATGAGAAGGAGTGCAAGATGTCTAGTGGGTCATTTAATACTAATAATGTAGGAAGTTTTTATTTTACTTTTAATTGGAGTAGAGCTTCTTATTCTACAGAAGGAAATTATTCAGTAATTAATTATAATGTTATAGCTCGAAATACGCCAGGATATTATAGAAGTGTATATGCAAAAAATTTGTGGATAGCAGGGCAACATGTATTTTCAGCTAGTTCAGGAGTAACATGTTATGATGGTACAGAAATCTGTTCAGGGCAGTTTACTTTATATCATGATAGTCATGGTAATTGTAATTTTTCCGCATCATTTGATGCAGGAGTAGGTATTTATTCAGGTAATAATGCTAGTGGAAGTGGAGCATTTACTTTACCCAATATACCAAGATATTTAAATA
>CAYJGL010000068.1:0-7998 GCA_964369695.1 uncultured Clostridium sp. | reverse complement strand
TATTATCTTTTAGTTTTAAAAGTTTAACTAAAAAGAATAAAAGAGAATTAATACAAACTATGATTAAAAGTTTTGAAGTTTATAGAAATGATAATGATGAAATAATAGTTAGTAATGTTCAGTTTACTGAAGAATTAGTAAGTAAAAATCATATTAATTATCTACACTATTTACAAAGTTTAATATTTGATAGTTTTGGACTTAAATATGAAGAACCAATATTAAGTAATGAAGAATTAGAAAAAGTTAAAGAAAACAATGATGTTTATTCTTTAATAGAAATTAATAACAAGTATTCTAAAGAAGAGGTAAATAACTTTGCTTTAAAAATATATGATAAGTTTATGGATAATAAAATTAAAAGTAGAATGTTTATTACAGATGGAAAACTAATAGATAGTTTCCTAGTAGTAGCTAAAAATTAAGAAGGAGATAAAAATGAAAGATATAAAAAATATGATAGAAGAACTATCGAAACCAGTAATTGAAATAGAAATTAAAGAAGGTAAAAATATAATTACAAGAAGACATTATAATGAAACAGATATAAATAAGTATGGAAGATTAAGACTAAGTTATTTACGAAATTTTAAAAGAATAGAGTATGAATATTTATTAATGGAAGATAAATTAACTAAACATTTAGTTGATATAAGTAGTGAAGCATTAAAACTATTTTATGATTTAATGGATGAGTTTATAGAAGATGAATATGTACTAACACAAGAATATAAAAAGATAGATCAATTAGATTGGGTTAGAAATATGAATTATTATAAAAAAGTAGTAGAAGAAATAGTTATAAGTAATGTAGTTTATAACAGTAATAACTAATTCTTTTTTCAGCAAGTAGATAATAGATAAAGAAAGTTAAAAAATAGCTAACAAAGTATTAAGTTAAAAGGAAAAGTAATAGATTAATACCTATCAAAAATGAAAGGTATTAGTAATAAATAACTATCAAAAAAGAGAGTAGTGGTGATGTATGAATGAAGAAGAAGTAACTCATTATTTAATTGATAAAGAAACTGGAGAAGTAATAGATGAATTAAAAACAGGAGATAGATTAAAAAAAGTAACTAAAAAACAAATAGAATATTTAAATGATAATGTAATAATTAATGAAAATAAGAACTGGAATAAAGCAATAAATAGTAGTTTTACATTACTAGCAACAGAACATTTAACATCAACTGAATGTGCAATATTATTTGTTTTAATGGCTCATATTGGATGGAATAAATATAGCTGTTATGCTATTAAATTAAAAAATAGAAGCTTTTTTAGATACTTAAATAGTAATGATATTAAAGAAATAATTAAATGTTCTGATAGTTCTTTTAATAGAGGTATTAAAGGTTTAGAAGATAAAAAGATAATTAAAACAGAAAAAATAGGTAGAGAAAACTTATATATTATTAATCCATTTTTAATTTGTAATGGTACTAGAATTCCTAAAAGTGTGTATGAAATTTTTGAAGATAGTAAGTTTAATTTGAAATAAATTAACTGGAAGAATGTATGAAATAATAAAAATAAAATGGAGAAGGAAATATAAAGAAATTAAAATATATTATATAAAAATCAAGAAAAAAAGATTGAAAAGTAGTTGTTTTTTAGAAATTAAAGATAAGAAAATTACAAAAAGTTAGAAAATATATATTATTTTAAGGTTATAACAAGCATTGAATTTGTACACCTTCCATTTTATTTTGATAAAATAGTGTTAAATTCTAATGTGGGGATACCCCAATCCCCATTTTAAAAACTTGTGCATTGGAATTATTAAAAATCTAGCAATCAAATTAGAAAAGTTATATAAGTTTTAATAAGAAAATTGTCGAAATAAGTCGAAGAAAGAAGAAAAGTATATAAATTTGAGATTTTGGTAAAGAATGTTATTTAAATCGTTTAATTTGGCGACAAAATGTGATATAATTTGTGCTAGAAAAGAAACTAAAAAAATGGTTATAGTAGAGGTGGAATTTGATGGAAACAACTAATTTATCAAAAATAAAAAGAGAAAAAATGTTAAATACAATTAATGAATTAAAAAGAGATATAACTGATGAAAAAGTGCTAGAGAATATTTCGTTAATTGAAAACGAATTGAATAAAAAAAAGTATGGATTAATTTGGGAAGAACATGAAGAAAGAGTTGACAAAGAACTTGAAACTAAAATCCCCACTTTTGAAGAAATTGAAAAAAGAAAAATTATGAGTATAGCTAGTAATAAATTTAACTTTTTACTCGAAGGCGATAATTTACATAGTTTATATTTATTAAAGAAAACACACGCAGGAAAAATAGACTTAATATATATTGATCCACCATATAATACAGGAAATAATGATTTTATTTATAATGATAAATGTATTGATAATGTCGATTCTTTTAGACATTCAAAATGGTTATCCTTTATGGGAAAAAGAATAGAAGCAGCAAAAGAAATATTATCTGAAAATGGAATTATATTTATTAGTATAGATGAATATGAATATGCTCAATTAAAAATATTGTGTGATGATATTTTTGGAGAATATAATTATATAGAGAATTTCATATGGATAAAAAATGCAACAAAAAACAATTCTAAAACAACATCAACTAATCATGAGTATATATTGTGTTATTGTAAAAATATTGAAAATATCAAGTCCAATAATAATATATTTAAAACAATAAAACCGGGTTTACATGAGGTTATTAATTTTGTTGAAGAAATGAAGAAAAATGGAAAAACATATATAGAAGCTGAAAAAGAATTGAAAAAGTTCCTTATAAAAAATAAAAATTGGAAAGGGATTCAACAATATAAAAATATAGACCAAAACTTTAATATTTTCAGGATAAGTGATTCGTCTGCTCCAAGTGGAAATGGTGCACGATATGAAGTATTGCATCCTGAAACTGGAAAACCTTGTATAGTTCCAAGTCGTGGATGGGCATACAAAGAGGAAACTATGCAAGAGCATTTGAGAAATAATAGAATATATTTTGGGAAAAATGAAAATTGTGTTCCGCAGTATAAAAGATATTTGGATACTGTTACGACAGATATTGTAAAATCTTTAATTGAAGATAATACTGACGGAAAAAAAGAAATAATGAAAATTTTTAATAATAAGGCTGTATTTAATAATCCTAAACCAACTACATTACTAAGGACTTTAATTAATATGATGTCAAAAGATGATATAACAGTATTAGACTTTTTTGCTGGATCTGGAACAACAGGACATGCGGTACTAGAACTTAACAAGGAAGATGGTGGTAATCGTAAATTTATTTTATGTACAAATAATGAAAATAATATATGTGAAGAAATAACATATAAAAGATTAGAAAATGTTATTAATGGTTATGGAGAAGTAGAAGGTATTTCAGATAATTTGAAATATTACAAAACAGCATATATTCCTAGAATGAATAATGAAGAAGCAAACCTACATTCAAATTTATTAATAAATATTAAAAATTTGATACAATTAGAAAATGGAATTGAAATAGATGATAAAAAAATACAAGTATTTTTAGAAGAAGAAAATTTGGATAAGTTTAGTGAAAATAAAGAACAATTAGATATATGTGATAAAATTTATATTTCGTCAGATATATTAATAACATCAGAACAAGAAGAAATATTTAAAGATAATAATATAGAAGTATTTATAATACCAGAATATTATTTCGAAGATGAAATTATGGAGGTAATGTAATGCAAGGAATTAAGTTAAAAGACTTTCAAGTAGAAAATGTTAATAAATTATTAGATGCAACTTCTGTTGGAGAAAAGAAAGAAATTTTATTGGGAGCTCCTACAGGAAGCGGTAAAACAATCATATTACTTTCATATTTAGAAGAATATTTTAAAGATAATAAAAATGCAATTGCAGTATGGCTTACTCCAGGAAAAGGAGAGTTAGAGGAACAAAGTAAAAACAAAATGAATAAAATTTTACCAAGATATGCAACTAAAAATATTCAAGATGTGTTATTACAAGGTTTTGATGCTAGAGACACAGCATTTATTAATTGGGAGACTATCACTAAAAAAGGAAATACAGCATTAAAAGAGGCTGAAAGAAAAAATCTCTATGAAAGAATAAGAGAAGCACATAATAATAGTTATAAATTTATAGTAATAGTCGATGAAGAACATCTACATAAAACTGTAAAATCAGAATCAATTATAGACTATATTAATCCAGAATATGTAATAAGAGTAAGTGCTACACCTAAAACAAATAAAGAAGCAGAAAATATTATTATAGATGTTATTGATGTAATAAGAGAAGGTTTAATAACAAAAGCATTGTACATAAACGAAAGTGTCTCAAATCAAGTTATTTTATCTAATGAGCATGAATATTTATTAGATTTAGCCATAAATAAAAGAAGGGAAATTAAGGAAGAGTATGTAAAGCACAATATACAAGTTAATCCATTAATAATAATTCAAGTACCTAGTAAGTCAGACGATTTAATTAAGCAAATAGAAACAATTTTAGAAGAAAAATCATATGCATATAATCGTGGTAATTTAGCTATATGGCTTGCTGATAGAAAAGAAAATATTGAAGAGATAGAAAACAATGAAGCTAGTCAATCTGTACTTATTATGAAACAAGCTATTTCAACTGGTTGGGATTGTCCAAGAGCAAAAATTTTGGTTAAGCTTCGTGATAATATGAATGACGATTTTGAAACACAAACAATTGGTAGAATTAGAAGAATGCCACAAGCAAGACATTATGATAACATTTTAATGGATAATTGTTATTTATATACTTTTGATGAAAAATATGAGCAGTCTGTAAGACAAGAATTAGGACAAAATGCACATGATACTAAGATAGTTTTTCTAAAAGATAATTTTAAAAATATTACATTACCTAAAATAACTGTTGACAGTAGATTTGATAAATTTGATGAAAGAGAAACATTTAAAATATTATTTGAATATTTTAATGATAAATATAATTTAAGTAAGAAGAAAACAGATAATAAGCTTTTATTTGAAGCTAAAGGATATGAATTTAAAACTACAATTGATAGACATATTGTACAAGGAAAATTTGTAAAGATAGAAGATATTAATGAAGCAGACAGAGTTAAAATACAGTCAGAATTATCAACTAATAAAAATGGATTTGAAATGCGTAATGCAATAAATATTATTTCGAGCAAAATTGGAATGCGACCAGATCGTACAAGACTAATGCTTGAAAGAATGTTTAATAAGGGGAAATTGTTTCAAAGAAAGTTTGTTGACTTAACATTAATTGAATTTTATGCTTTTGTAATTAATAATGTTGATTTACTTAAACATGATTTTCTAGAAGCAGTGTCACAAAAAGCAAGACAAATGAAATTAAAAATAAAAGACTTAAAAACTACAGAATGGTATATACCTGAGAAAGATTATATAAAATATGATTCGAAAATGAAAGATACAACAATATATGAAAAAAATGTATATAAAGAATATCCTAATAGTACTATTAAATCAAAGTCAGAGAGAATGTTTGAATCTTATTGTGAAAATAGTGAAAATGTAAAATGGTTTTATAAAAATGGAGAAAAATCACAAGAATATTTTTCAATTTATTATAATGATTCAACGAATAAGATATGGAACTTTTATCCTGATTATATAGTTTGTGATAATAATGACAAAATATGGATTATAGAAACTAAGGGTGGAGAAACATCAAGTGGGGAAAGTAAAAATATAGATATCAAAGTGGAAAATAAATTCCAAGTGTTAAAAGATTATGCTAAAAAACATAATGTTGAATTTGGTTTTGTAAGGGATTATGATAAAAATGAGTCTCTGTACATATGTAATACTGAATATACAGAAAATATGGATAGAGATAATTGGAAAGTATTAAGTAGAGTGTTTTAGGAGGTATAATATGAGATATAATAAATTTTTTATAGAAAATTATAGAGCTATTGTGAAAAAAATTGAAATAAATTTGAGTCATGGTATAGTACCTTTAGTTGGTGTTAATGAGTGTGGAAAGACAACAATTTTACAGGGAATATTTTGTTTTGATCATAATAACGATAATCTAAATGGAGGTAGACATTTAAAAAATATACTTAATTTATATGATACAGTAGATCGTGGGAATTGTGTGATATCAGCTGAAATAAATGTCGAAGTAGAAACAATAATCTTAGAAATTAATATTTTAATCAGAAACTTAGATGAAAAATTAAAAGTTTTAGAATCTGAACTGCAACATAAAATTGAAAAAGCTGATGATTTGGAAGATGAAATACAACAACTCAAATCTGATTTGACTAAACAAAAGGACAGTTATGAAAAATTAAAAAATTTGAAACAATACATAGAAGATAAAAATAAGACAATTAATATTGTTATCAAAAGAGTAATATCATTAAAATCAAATGAAACAATAGATAGTTTGTATGAAATAAGCGAATTTAAAGAATATTTAAATAAAAGTTGTAATCAAAAATTATGTGAAAGTTTAATTGATAGTGCTCCATATATTTTATATAATGATGATTTTAATGATAAGCCAATTGCAAATATAGTAATTAATAGTGACCAAGAGAGTGATTGGGAAAAAATATATATAAAAGTATTTGATAGTATAGATGAAAATAAAAAAGATTCATATGTATTATCTGATGTATTTGACTTACCAGAAAATAGAAAGAATACTATATTAAGTTTAACATCTACCTATTTAAGTAAAATATTAACGAATGCATGGAGAGAATTAACTTTAAAATCAGAAGAAATAAATGTTAAGTTTACAATGGAAAAAAAAGATAAAAAAGTAAGTACAAAAGAGGGAAATGTAGTAATAGTAGAAGAAAAAATTTTAAAAATTAAAATAAATGAAAAAAATATTCAAGGTTATAGTTGCGAATTTGATTTAACTGATAGAAGTAAAGGGTTTATATGGTACTATAATTTTATAATGAAAATACGATTTAATCCTAAGCAAAATAGTGAATCTGAAAATACCGTTTTTTTATTAGATGAGCCAGGAAGTTATTTGCATGAAACAGCACAAAAAGAACTATGTGCGGATTTAAAAAAAATAGCAACTAAAAAAAATAGTGTTATATATTGTACCCATTCGCCTCAATTATTATCTCCAAGCGTAATTTCACCAAACAAAATAAAGATAGTAAGTAAAAATAACGGGGAAATTATTGCTCAAAATATAACAGATTATAAATGTGAAAATAAAAAAGTTGCAGCATTGCAACCAGTGTACGAAGCACTAGGAATTCCTTTATATAACAGCTTTCATAAAAATGAAAATATTGTATGTGTTGAAGGTATATATGATAAATATGCTATTGAATTCTTTTGTTCACTAGGGAACGATATTCTTGTTTTTCCTAGTGTAAATACAGATACTATAATTGATAATTTAGCATATTTTATAACATATAAAATACCATATATAGCATTATGGGATAATGATGTAGCTGGTATTAAGGATAAAAATAAAGCGGAAAAATTTTATGGTACTACTGAGAGTCGTAAATTTTGCTTGCTACCTAAGTCAAATAGTAAAATGGAAAATTTAATAGTTAAAGCAGATTATGACTTGTTTTTTGAAAAATTAAATTTTGAAAAAAAAGAAAAGTATACAAAAATGGATTATCAAATTATTATGAATGCATTAACATTTGATATTAAGACAAAACAAAAAGGAGAAATTTTAAATGATCTTGGTTCAGAAACTAAAAAAAATTTTAAAAATCTTGAAGACATGATTAAATCCCATTTTGATATAAAAAAATAAAACATATATGAAATGTTAATGTAAAAATACTGACTTTTTCTGGTCAATTAACAAAGTAACGTCCGCTTAATATCAAAAGTTCTTAGTGCAGTACTTATGGAATGTTAGAAGTATTAAAAAAATAAGAATATGTATATAAGGTGATAATCCCATATTATGTGATTATCACCTTTAAAAGTATATTATTACAGT
>CAYJGL010000067.1:0-8162 GCA_964369695.1 uncultured Clostridium sp. | reverse complement strand
TTAGATGCAAAAAAAGGATTATAAAAAAATTTGCCTACTAGAACTTGACACATACTTAACTACAAGGTTCAAAACAAGTAATTGACATAATATAACAAACATGGTATACTAACTATGTAGTTTTTTCTATATTTAGCTAATTCGTTCCTATCTCTAAAATTTAAACTATTTATTTAAGGAGGACTATTTATGTTATACACAAAAAAAGAAGTACTTGGTAAGTGGGGATTTGTCAACGAAAAAGATGAACCTATTTGTAAATTTATCTATGATGAAGTATGGAATTTTTCAGAAGGAATTGCAGCGGTCAGAATAGATAATAAATGGGGGTATATCAATGAAGATGGCTCTCAAATCTGTGAAATCAGATATGAAGCAGTAGGGAATTTTCAAAGCAAACTCGGAGTTGTGGACAAAGAAGGAAAAAGATGCTACTTAAATACAAGTGGTGAAGAAGTAACTGTTACAAACTTCATGAATGAAGAAATGATTTTTGACGGATGTAAAAGTTGTGCGATTGGAAATCATGCAATTACAAATTTACCTGGTGGATATTTATACGAAGATGATCTCGTTAACGTAACAATAGATCCAGAAATTCCTATTAAGGGGTTTATTGTTATAGGAAGTAGAAGACATGTAGCTACTACTACATTAATGACGAGAGAAGAAAGAATTCGAATAGAAGATATTACCAACAAGGTGAAATTAGCTCTGGAATTTCTAGGGCAAAAAAATATTCTCTTATTTGAAGATGGATTTGTTGAACATTATAGAAGATGGATTATTCCTTCTGATGATTGGATGTTTCAATTTGGAAGAGGAAAAAATCTTAAACAAATCACAATGTATGCTAGAAAAAATATGACTATAGAACAGAAAAGAGAAATGTTAGTATTTGCAGAAAAAGTCAAAGATTTTCTTAAAACGAATTAGCTAAAATAGGGAGAATATATTATTCTCCCTAAACTTTATAAAAAGGATATGTTTAATTTGAAAATAAATTTAGATAAAAATTATTTAAAAATAGCAAAAAAGACAACGAGCCCCCAAACCCCCAAGAAATATAGAAATCAAAAAGGAGAAAAATAGATTTGTCAGTTAAGAACTAATAATATTAACAATATCTTCTTGAGTAAAACCTAAAGATAATAATTGTTTAGTTGATTGAAGAAAATTGTTTTTAGTATATTTAATCTTTTGGGTTTTGTTTGTTTCAACAGAAGATAAATCCGAAGGATTAAATACTTCACCAGTTGTTAACATATGGTAGATAGCAACTAATATTTTTCTAGCAATAGCAATAATAGCACGTTTTTACCACGACGTTTAAATATTTGTTGGTGTTTAATAGCAAAATAAGGGCATTGCTTGTCTTTAATTGCTGCATGGGCAACTTCAATAAGCATAGGTTTTAAATATACACCAGCACGTGAAATTTTTACAGATTTTTTCTTTCCAGCAGATTCGTTACAACCTGGTGCAAGTCCTGCCCATGAAACTAGTCTTTGGTGAGAATAAAAACCGTGATAAATCAGTTCCAATTTCTGAAATTATAGAAATAGCACTTTTTCGACTAATTCCAGGAATTGTGGATAATAAAGTAATTGCAGATTCATATTCTGAAACAGAGGAATCGATAATGTTTTCTATTGAAATAATATGGTAATCTAATTGTTTCATATGTTTTTGAATAATATCCATACGGTCTTTTTGTTGCCATACCCAAGATGTACCATCAACAGCTGAGATAATATCTTCTGGAGAAGACTTGCAACGTTTGTGTACATTTGATAGAATATCATCATGGGAATAATCTTCTTTGTGTAATAAAATATCTACAATTGAAGATGATGATTTCCCAAAAACATCTGAAAATACCATATCTAATTTGCAATTACCGACAGTTAAAGCATTAGTAAAACGGTTTTTTTCAGAGGAACGCATATTTACTAATTTAAAATGGTATCTGTTTAGTTCTCTAAGAACTCGAATGTCTTTACTAGGAATGAAGCTGTTTTTAACAATACCAAATTTGAATAAGTCTGCGATCCATTTAGCATCTTTGTTATCGTCTTTTTGACCTTTAATACATTTAACCCATTTTGGATTAGCAACGACGATATTAGAAATATAACCTTCTAATACGTTGTATACAGGGATATAGTACTTTCCAGTAGATTCCATGCATACATTATGACAGTCGTTTTCTAATAACCAATTTCTAAAGGATATTAAAGAATTATTATAGGTTGAAAAGCGTTTACGAAGATATTGTGGTTTGACGGAATTAGAGTCACATATTACAGCGACAATAAAAGATTTATGCACGTCAACACCACATGATTTTGAATAAATAATTTCCATATAGAGCACTCCTTTTAAAATAAATTTCAAGAGATTTAAAGGGACTGTGCAATTAACACTAAGTTTGACTACAGTCAATGATTAATTTACAACCTCAAGGATTACTTATGTATGCTTGAAACAACTGCACTTGCACTGCTTAATATACTGCTTTAATTGTAAGAGTTACAAAATCTGCAACTCTCCCCTCCGTGCTTTGTAGTGTTTAAATCTCTTGAAAATATTATATATTAAAAGCTTAGAAAATAAAGGTAAATAGGAATTTTCATTCCTATGTGTGCCTTTTGAGCGAAGCGAGAAAGGAATGAAACTTATTATGAATTTGTTTGATTATGTTAAAAAAAATATACATATAGATAGAATTAAAAACATTGATGAAGATCTTAGTGAATTAGCTATTGTAAGATATGTTATGAAAGAAGCTTCTAAAATGTTTTATCGTGATTATACTTTTTTCTTGGATAAAGAAAATATAAAAGACAGAGAAGGTATTTATAATAAGGAAATAGAATTAAATAATATTCAAGATTTTGCAATTGTATGTAAAAGTTATTGTAATATAATCAT
Source organism: uncultured Clostridium sp. (assembly GCA_964369695.1). Taxonomy (GTDB): domain Bacteria; phylum Bacillota; class Clostridia; order TANB77; family CAG-508; genus CAG-269. The sequence goes on along the minus strand of CAYJGL010000067.1, from coordinate 5,228 downwards.
GGAGTTACTAAAGAAACTTTATAATATTGATTCTGAATTAGTATCACCTGCTAAAGATAAATTTAGACATGTTGATTTATTTATAAAAACTCAAAACGGGAAAAACTATATAGTTGATCCATTAACTGACTTAATTGAAATGCAAGTAAGCATGAGAACAAATAATTTTGCTTCAGAGGAATATTATAAAGGTAATTATATAGGAATATTAAATAATATTAGTTTTCTAAGTAAAGATACTTTAGCGGAAATTGATACTAAAATTGGATACAAAAATGATGGAATATATCTAGATGATTTTTTAAAATTATTAAGAACAAAATTAGATAATATAGAAGAACTATTAAAAACTAATGATTCAATTGCATTTGAATTGCTTGGCCAAGAATATGATGGAAGAAAATTTTCAGAGAAAGAAAAAACCGAGTTAAAGTTAAAATTTATAAGTAAATATTTGAACAATAGAAAGAACCTAAATGGTATTGTAGATTTAGTGATGTTTTCTAATATAATAATTAAAAAATTATTTACAGATACGGAACAAGAACGAATTCATGTTTATAGCTTTTTTGTAGATAGTAAAGATTTGAAAGATGAAAATTTAAAGAATATACTTATAAATAAAGAAAATAGAAAAAGAGGACTAGTTATCCATTTTGATAATACTAATTATATTTTATCATTAAATGATACTGTATTAGAATATGATGAAGATAGATGGAAGAATATTGTAAAAGAAAATAATATATCAATAAAGTCTCAATATCCAGTTAAATTATTAAAATATTTAAAAAGTAATGGAGCCGATAGAAATATAGTACATAATAATGAGTTTTTAAGATTGTTTAATAAATTTGAAAATAATTTATTAAACAAAGGATATTCATTAGAAAATATTATAAATAATAATCTTTTTATACAAGATGGAGTTATATATACTAAATCTGAAGGAGAAAATATTTCATATAAAATAGAAAATGGAAATTTGGTATTTAAAGAATATGGCAAGAACCTTAAACATACTGTTTTATATCAAGATGAAGGAAAAAATATTTCGTATATAACAGAGCCAATTTTAAAAGAAAATGAAAAACTTAATTTATATGAATTTGATTCTAATGGAATATTTGATTTAGAAGATGCTACTGGAATAGAAAAACTTGTATCGCCGTTGAGATGTGGAAAATATTTATCAAGAAATTCTTCTTTCTATGAAGCAAAAACATATTCAAAACTTGTTGATGATAGAAAAAATTTAAGCAAACTTTTAACAGAGGATCTTTCTAAGAAAAATTTTGTAATACTTGAATATCTAGCAAATTCATCTGCAAAAGTATATTTTGAAGAATTAAAGAAAAAAATAGAAAATCAAGATAATCAAGTTATAGAAGCACAAAAATGTTTTGAAGAAGATTGCACAAATATAGTAAGATTTTTAAAAAGTGAACCATTACAAAATATTAAACATAACTTACCAGATGGAAGTAATAAAATCTTAGAACGTCACATCGAGATGGACAATAAGCAAATATTATATTTGTTTTGTTCGAATCTAAAATTTAATACTTCTAAACATATAATAACTCCTGGATTGGGTTCAATTTTCGTTGGTCCAATGTTAAAAAGTATGTATGGATTTGAATATACTAATATATTATTTAGCCTATATTCTAAAGACGAAAAATTAAGAAATATTTCGAGTCAAAAAAATTTTGATGATATATGTAGTAATAATTTATGGAAAGATACAAATAATCAACTTGTGTTAATTGATGATAATGTGAGTTCATGTAACACAATGAACTCAATTATTGAAAAGTTAAAAGAAAAAGGCAAAACATGTAAATTTGGAGCAATTAAATATAATTGGGATTTTTATAATCAAGTAAAACATGGAGAATTAGATCATCCAACTTTCAATGTATCAGAGGTTGATTTCTTAACAATATTAGATGAACCTGGATATTGGATTATGAGAGATTCTATAGCAATATTAAAAGAAACAGACGGTGATACTTATTTATCTATTATGAAAAAAGAAGGACTCCGTCAAGATAAACATCCAGATATTGCAATTTTAATGCAACTCGCAGAAAAATATTCTCAAAGTTCAGGAATTGATTTGTATGATATGAACAATAAGAAAATAAAAAAGAGTTCAACTTTTTTATGTACTAAATTAAGAGAACAGATTAAAGAAATAATAAGAGACTTTCCGTCTCAAGATAGAGGTAGAGATGAATAAAATAAAAAAAGAATTAAAAGAATTTTTAAAATACAAAAACAATTATAAATTTTTACAAAAAGATTTAATAAAAAAAGAGGAATGTATTTACTGTGATAATGAGTTGCTTCAAGATAAAGAACGGAAATAAAATTAGTGAAACAGAGAAATGGGTTGATGTTGGATACAGAAATAGAGGAAACTATGCTCAAATGTTATCAAATCTATTTCCGTATACATTTAAGTTTAGAGGAAAAAAGATGAAAAGTATAGAGAATTTTTTTCAAGGAATTAAATTTAAAGATAAAAGAGTTCAAAATTATGTGTTTACATATTATGGAACACAAGCTGTTCATATAAAAGCTGCAACTAATTATGATTGGAAGAAAAGTGGAATAATTTATTGGCAAGGTAAAGAAATAAAAAGAGATAGTAAAGAATATGAAATGTTAGTTGATGAATTATATATATCTGCAATACAAAATCCAATTTACAGAGGAATATTAAGTAATTGTAACAGATTTATTATACATTCTATTGGAGAAAATGATAAAAAAGATACTACATTTACTAGATATGAATTTGAATTAGAATTAAATTGTTTGAAAGATTTTATACAAACTAAAAAAGGGGTTAAATAATATGAAAAAAATTTTAAATTGGTTAGGTCAATATATGGAATTTGAAGGTAATTTGAGTTCTGCTATTACTAGACATGAAATAACAAATTTTCCAGGTAGCTATGTATATGAGGATAAACTTTTCAATATTGCAACTGACCCTGAAATTCCTATAAAAGGATATATGATATTAGCAATAAATAAACCAATACGTACAATAACGGAATTAACAAAAGATGAAAGAGAAAAATTAGTTGATTTATCAAATAGATTACTAGAAGCTATGCATGATTGTGGATTTGAAAAAGTATTGATATATCAAGATGAGTCTAGTTCAGGATATCTACATATCAATTTTATACCAAGACATGAATGGACAAATCAATTTCATGCAAATTTTGGTGAAATGGGGATTTATGCTAAAGAGGTGCTAAATGTAAGTGATGATTATAAAAAGGAACTTTTAAATTGTATCGATAAAATTAAAAAGAATTTTAAATAAGAGTATGCTCTATTGTAGGGCATACTCTATTTGTACGTATTGATTAATTAGTAATGCGTGATGAATTTCACAGCGTCCAGATTTTCCTGGAGTTTCAATACGCGCCACAAACTTTCCATAAAATTATTATCTTTAAAGGAACAACATTCTGTACAGTTTTTAGGGCAGTTATTCATAATGAATTTTGCTCGTTCGCCATGCATTAATTTTTCAAGTTCACCTTTTCTCCCTTCTAATACTCCGTAGTGATAATTAAGATCTGTGATTTTATCCCAAAGTACACAACACAGAAGATTAGTTCCGTACAATGGAGGAGAGATAAGAGAACTCCAACATCTAGATGGTTTTTCTCGTTCTACCATGGTTCTGTTATTGTAGATAGTATTTAAATCATTAGGAATTTGATAATCCTTAAGTCCATAAGCATAAGCTGTTTCTTTTAATGCTACGAGTTCTTCTATGACATCTAAAGAAACAATTTCATTTTTAACACTTTTAAAGTCTGGAATAAGGACTTTTACTCCTTGAAATACATCTACCCCAACATTTGCGATAGTTCTAATAAAATCATCATAATGTCCAGTATTTAATGGTCTAATGCAAGTTCTTGTACCAATCAACAATGAATTTTCTCTATTGTTTTTTGCTCTCGCGTTACACAATTTATCTAAAAGATGAATTGCATCATTATACGAAAAATCATTATTTTTTAATTTTTGGTTTGAATAAGTTTTATATGAATCTATTGAAATTCCTGGAAAACTTATTCTTATAAAGGATGCATTTTCAACCAGACAATCTAATAATTCATCAGATATCTTACTTCCTGTACTTACATAGACGATGCCCATATTACACTTTTGATTAGCGTGTTCTATCATACTAATGAATAATTTTTTTGGAATGCCGAAAAATACAAAATAAGTATTTTTGTTATATATATAACATTTTTCTCCCTCGGCTATTTTCAATGGTTTTTTAAACTTTTTTCATAAAAATTCACAGAAATATTCTATCTCTGATTTTTTTATTAAATGTATCTAATCTGTATCTTTTTATCAAGAAAATCTAAATCTACTATTGTTTCTGTTATTTCTGCATATATTATTTTACAAAATACTTTTGCATTTCTATATACCCTTTTAAAATCTTCTACTATCTTTGAATGTTCTATTATTTTTCTCTATTTTTCTATTACCTCCTGTATCACTTATTAATGTTAAAAATTTTCTTGTTATACTTAGTATATTATTATCTTTTAATACTAATATATATTCTATTTCTTTTCCTAAATATCGTTATTATTCCTTCATATGGATACAATGAATTTTTTATTATTCTTACTGGTAATCTTGGATAATATTTTCTTAAATTATTTAGTAACCTTTTGTTTGCATTCAATTCACAGTCTTGTTTTTTTATTTATTCTGTACTTTCTTTATTTTCTTTTTTTATATCTTCATTTCTCATAAATTCATTTATTGTAGATACTAGTATTATAATAACTTATATTAGTTTTTATAAATGTTACAATAAGAGTATCCAAAAGTATGAATGAAACACGTTCCAGTTTTGTACAACACATATCAACTTTTTCCTCATACTTTTTTAATTTATAGTATCCTCTTATTATGCTACGCTGAACTGTTAAGAATTAGTCGAACATATATTCCTAAATTAGAAAATCAAAAATAAGTATATCTATTGTTTCCATTTATAAATTGGCAAATTTATGTAAAATACAATCATTTGGAATGTATTGCTTAAAGATTAACAAAATCTAATAAAAAAGTAACCAAAATATGTGTATAAATTATATATATCTTGTTATAATCTATTTGCTAAACTTATTAAATCTTCTTTTTTAGTAACTAAATATGCT
>CAYJGL010000066.1:0-8203 GCA_964369695.1 uncultured Clostridium sp. | reverse complement strand
AAATATACAAAGATATGATATGGGAATATATAGAAAAAGAAATCCAAGATTAATTTCTCGGATTTCTTTTATTTAGGTTCTATAATTACAAACACAAAGTCTAAATATTCCAACTAATAGCAACATTAAACCCACTATTGCAGATGCAAGGTACATTACCGCCATATTTTCTAAAAAAGTGGAACTATATATAGCACCTACTAATATTCCAATTATGAATAATAGTACTGTTGCTAATATTCCAAAAATCAAGTTTACACAACGGCACTGACTGTTTTTTTGTCTTTTTCCTACATAATAACATTTTATATTTTCTTCCATGTAGCACCTCCAATATGACAAAATTCATCATATTATATTATACGCTTAATATATATATTTGTTAATTATTTTCTGACTTTTTCTCTATTTTTGTAATTATTTTTTTAGCTTTCTGTCTTTCTATCATTATAACATGGCCACAACCTTGACATTTTAATTTGAAGTCAACACCTATTCTAGTTATCTCCCATAACTTACTGCCACATGGATGTATTTTTTTTGTTCTAACTATGTCTCCAATTTGAAACTCCATATATTCACCAAACCTTTTAATTCAATATTTTTTCAAATCTTTTTTGAATTCTATCTTTCCCAAATATTTTCATAATTTCAAACATATCTGGTGTATTTGTTCTTTTTGTCAAAGCTATTCTTAAAGCTGTACTAACATCTCCAACATGAGCTTTATATTTTTCTGGGTTTTCTTTAAATAGTTTAACTTCTTCTGCATAACCCATCTCACCTGCTAATAATTTTATTTTATTAAACCATTCTTGTTTATCATCATTTTCGTTATAGTATTTATTAATATATAAATCTAATATTTTTTTAATTGATTCTTTATCATTAATAACTTGCCAGTCATATTCTTCAAAACTACAATTTTCTTTTTCATATTCTACATCATACATATATGTAATATTTTGTTTTACTTCAGACCATTTAGATATATCTTTTCTAGGCTTTTTATTCCCTCTTTCTATACTAAATACTTTTATTGCGTAATCTCTATTTTTCAACAATTCTGCTAATTCTTTATCGAATTTATTCGCCCAAACCAAAGTATTTTCATATACTTTTTCTGCTGTAAATTTTGATATGACAGTTTTTGCAACATCTAATAATTTAACCATATCAAATAATGCTCCACTTACACTCATTTTATTTAACTGTAAATCAAATTCAGATATATCTTTATCTTGATTTGCTTTTCTCCAGTTTTCAAATGTTGAGTTTGCAATATTTAACAAATATTCAATAACTGCTTCTTTTGGTATTCCTTCTTCTTCATAATAACTTGCTGCTGCTTCTGGATCTTTTCTTTTACTTAGTTTTCTTTTATTTCCTTCATCATTTTTCATTATTGGTGCAATATGTGCATATTTCGGAGCTTTAAATCCTAATTCATAGAAAAGTTGTAAATGAAGTGGCACAGATGATAACCATTCATCTCCTCTAACTACATGAGTTGTTCTCATTAAATGATCATCTATTGCATGCGCAAAATGATATGTTGGAAGTCCATCTGCCTTTATTATAACTATATCTTGGTCATTTTCTGGAAATTCTACATTTCCTTTTATAACATCTTTATGCTTTATTTTTCTATCTTCTCTCCCCTGAGATTTAAAACGAATTATATAACTTTCACCTGCATTTATTTTATTAATTGTATCTTCTACGGTTAAATTTCTTGATTTTGCCCAAACTCCATAATATCCAGGTCTAATTTTAGCCACTTCTTGTTTTGCTCTAATTTCATCTAATTCTTCTGATGAACAAAAACACGGATATGCTTTACCTTGCTCAATTAAATATTTAGCATACGCATTATATATTTCTTTTCTTTCTGATTGCTTATATGGCCCATATTCTCCTATTTCTTCTGTTTCTGATATAACACCTTCATCAGCAATTATTCCAAATCCATTAAGTGCTTCTGTCATTTTTTTAACAGCATTTTCTACTAATCTTTTTTGGTCTGTATCTTCTGTTCTTACAAAAAATACTCCATTTGTTTGAGTAGCTATTTTTTTAGATATTAATCCTTGATATAGATTTCCTATATGTGTAAATCCTGTTGGACTTGGTGCTATTCTTGTAACTATTGCACCTTCTTCTAATCTTCTTTCAGGATATTTTTCTTCATAATATGATATTTCTTTACTATTTGGAAATATTAAATTTGCTAAATCTTTATAATCCATTATTCATCTCTCCTTCTGTTTCTTGTTTTTCGCATTATATCAAATTTTCTGTATTTTTTCAATAAATACATTTATTTAATATCAGATAATTAAAAAAATATTATCATATAAATACAATAATATTTTCTTTTTTTATACTTCCATTATAATTGGTATAATCATTGGATTTCTTTTTGTTTTAGAGAATATATAGTCTCTCAATGTTTCTCTTGTTGTTATTTTTATTGTTGCCCAATCACGAACACCATTTTCTTCACATTTTTTGATTTCATTTCTTATTACTGATTTTACATTGTCCATTAAGTTTTCAGATTCTCTTACATATACAAATCCTCTTGATATTACATCTGGACCTGCTACTACTTCACCTGTCGAAGAATCCATTGTTATTACAACAACAATTAATCCATCTTGTGATAAATGTTGTCTGTCTCTTAAAACTACACTTCCAACATCTCCTACTCCTAAACCATCTACTAAGATTTTTCCTGATTGTACTGTTGTTGTTATTTTAGCTTCTTTTTGATCCATTTCAATAACTTTACCATTCATCATTAAGATTACATTTTGTTTTTCTACACCCATACTTTGAGCTGTTTGACCATGTGCCATTAATTGTCTATATTCCCCATGAACTGGAATAAAGTATTTAGGTTTAGTTAAAGCTAATATTAATTTTTGTTCTTCTTGACAAGCATGTCCTGAAACATGTATGTCTGCTAATGAACTATATACAACTTCTGCACCAATTTTCATTAAGTCATCAATTACTTTTGATACTAATTTTTCATTTCCTGGTATTGGTGTTGCTGATATAATTACTAAATCATTTGGTGTAATTTTCACTTTTCTATGTTCACCTGCTGCCATTCTTGTAAGTGCTGACATAGGTTCTCCTTGACTTCCAGTTGTTAATATTACTAATCTATCATCAGTATAGTTTTTTATCATATCTATATCTATAAATATATTTTCTGGTGATTTTATATACCCTAATTTTCTTGCTGTAGTTATCATATTTATCATACTTCTACCACAAACAGCTATTTTCCTATCATGTTTTACTGCTGAATTTACAATTTGTTGCACTCTATGAACATTTGATGCAAAAGTTGCTACAACTATTCTTTTTGCACAGTTTAGAAAAAGCTTATCTAATACTTCTCCTACATTGCTTTCTGAAATTGTAAATCCTTTTCTCTCAGCATTTGTGCTGTCTGACATTAATGCTAATATACCTTTGTTTCCTAATTCAGCAATTCTTCCTAAATCCATTAATTTACCGTCAATTGGTGTATAATCAATTTTAAAATCTCCTGTATGAAGCACTGTTCCTACTGGTGTTGTAATTGCTAACATTACTGAATCTGGTATACTATGCGTACTTCTTATTATTTCAATTTCAAAGTTTTTACCAAATTTTAGAGTTTGCCCTTCTGTTGTTTCTATTAATGTTGTACTTCTTGTTAATCTGTGTTCATCTAATTTATTCCTTATTAATCCACAAGCTAATCTAGGTGCATAAATTGGAATATTTATTTTTTTTAGTAAATACGGAATACTTCCTATATGATCTTCATGACCATGAGTTATAACTATTGCTTTAATTTTATCTACATTTTTTTCTAAATATGTAATATCTGGTATTACTAAATCTACTCCTAGCATATCATCTTCTGGAAAAGATAACCCACAATCTATTACAACTATTTCATTTTCATACTCAAATACAGTTATATTTTTCCCGACTTCATGCAATCCACCTAATGGTATTATTTTTAATTTTCCTTTTCTAAATATGTTTTCATTTGAGATTTCTTGTTCATTTTTCTTAACACTTCTGTCATTTCTCATATTTCTAGTATTTCCTACACTTCTAGGATTTTGTCTCCTATTTGTAAACGGTCTTTTGTTTACTACTTTTTTTTCTTCATTTGTTTCTTTTTTTACTTCTGATTTCATATTTTCAGTTTCTTGAATTCTTTTTCTAGGTTTTCTAGTTTTTTTCTCTTTGTTTTCTTCTAACATTTAATTTTCCCTTTCTTTTTTGTTTGATTTTATCCTTTATTTAACATTAAAAAATTAGTATATTTCAACTAATTCCTATATATAAGCTTGATTTAATTTATACCAAAATATTCTTGATATATTTATCTATTGTAATATGTAATATATATTTTCTCTTTTCTTAATAATTTAATTAATTTATATTTCTTTTATTCTATATCTCTTTCAACTTTTATTAAGTAATTATTTTAATATTATCTCTTTTTTATACATATCTCATACATAAATCTAATTTTTCTCTTACATTAGGTTATTTAATAAAATCTCTTTTTATAGCTTTTGCTAATTTCTAAACAATTATACTACATAAAACAAAAAAAGTCAAACCCAACTTATGATTTAACTTTTTAAAATCTTTTAATTATCGTTTATATGTTAATTATTTTCTCCTCTACCTTCTGGAAGTGCATCTGTATTATCTATAACTATTCTTATTTTAGTGATATATTTTATAGCATTAACAAATTTACTGTTTTTAAATCTTTGCCATAATGTAGGTTTTTTAGTAAATGTTGTTTGCTCTATATATTGTTGTTCTTCTACTTGTACAGCTTGTATTTGTTCATTTGCTTGTTCTATTGTAGTATTTCCATCAATTGTATTTTCGACTATAGGTTGTACTTTTTCTTTAATAATTTCTGTTACTGGTGCAACTTGAACTTCTTCTTGAATTTCTTCAACTTGTTCTATTCTCTCTTCAAATACTTGTGCTGGCACTGGAATTGATTTTAAAGCATCTGCTACTTCTATTCCAATATAACTTAGAGCCTTTGATCTATCTTCTATTCTTTCCATATCAATTTCTATATGTAAGTTTGTTTCTAAATTATTTATTCTTGCTTTAACTAATTTAATAGCGTCTTCACATTCTTCTGTTTCATCAGTTTCTGATTGCCCAATAATATTTAATGCTTGTACTATATCTTCATCTAATATATCTTCTGCCGCTTTTAATTGTTGTTTCCAATCTTTTGATTTACTATCAACGCTTTCAAGTATTGTTGATAATTCAGCCGCTGTTGAAATATTTAACTCTCTTTGTCTTATTAATTCTTCTATCTTTTTTGTGTTTTCTTCAAACTGTGTAGTTGCATATTCAACTAATCCATAAGCTTCTTTATATACTGAAGCTGGAAAATTTTTCTTTTTAGGGTATTCAATTAAGTATGTTTTTACAGATTCTATTAAATCTCTAAAAAATACATCATCATCTAATTGAATAATTTGTTTTTTACTCTTCGGATTTATTAATTTTTGTATTTTCTCTATATTAAATAATATTTTTTCTTCTGTTATAACCATTTTAACATATACTATGCCAGATTTCGACATCGCATTGTCCCTCCTTTATCTTACGCAAATCGTACTTTTAGTATCTTCAATTATAATTATACATTAAGTTACATTAAACTACAAGGATTTCGACATTTTTTATCTTTACATTTATGTTACAGTTTTGTTACTTTTGTAATATAATTGTAATATAATTGTAATGTTTCTATTTTTCTCTACGGTTTAGCTTGTTTTATTTGTAATATTTCTAAACTGCTAATGATTTTGCTAAACAATATAAGAATCTAGAAGAAGAATATATATTATCTAGTATAATACATTTAGATGAAGAAACTACCAATATAAAATTATGATTTAATTAATAAAATTTATACATTCAGAAAAGAAAATTATATTTCTTTTGATTTACAAAATGTTTTAATTAGAAAGAAGAAGAGTTGGAATTTTAGGTTCTAACTCTCTACTTTATTAATACTACACATTATGCTCATTTTCTTTAGTTAAAACTATTTTTACATATGTCTAAAATTATTATTAACTATTTAATTTACAATGATTATCCAATGTATTCCTACTTTCTATTGAATTTATTTCTAAAATATTTAATCCTTTTTTGATGTTAGTGTTCTTCATGAAGAATTTCCATATTGTTCCATTCAAATAATTTTCTATCATCAACACTTCTATCCCTTTATCTATTCCTATGTATTCTTTTGCAAACCACTTTTTTATTCCTTCAAAATTGTATCCATCTTTAAATCCATATTTTCCCCATATTTTTTTATACTTACTATATATATATTCTATATATTCTATAGTTTCTTTTGGCGTAAATACTATTGAACCTATCGCTGCTGCTGGCGCTACAGTTCCATCATTTTGTTCATCTAAATTCACTATATTAGGAGCTGCACCATATTCACTATACCCTTTTGGTCCTATGCAAGAAGTCAGTCCCCACGATTTTTCTCCATATGTATTATATTTGTTTGCATTATCTATACAATATTGTCTATTAGCCTTAGTTGCTAATATTGAATTATTAAACCAATCTATTCCATCTCTATCTTTTTTATTTCTAAAGTCTATCCAAGCATGCGAAAATTGATATGTAAAAAGTGTTCCACAATAAGTATGTATTATATCTTTATATTGTTTATAGTCACCTTTTATTCTTTTAAAGTCATAATAAATACTTTTTTCTACTGGATAAGTTGTTGAACCTACTGATAATATGTATAACATTAACTGTTCTCCATACATATCCCATTTTCCCCAGAATCCTATCTCAGGCTTATACCCCATATAAAATTGATTTGTTTCTTTATTTATATACCATTCCCAATTTATTCTATCATATATTTTTTGTGCTTTTTCTTTAATTTCCCCTTTAAAATATTCGCCACTATATATTACACCACATAAAAGTATTGCCGTATCTATAATTGATACTTCACAATTCCATGCTCTTTTGCCTGTTTCTATATCTATAAAATGATAGAAAAACCCTTCTATATTTTCTAAATTATTTAAAACTGTGTCTAATGTGCCATTCACTCTATCATATACCTTCTTATAGGATAACCACTTATGTTCTACTCCTACTATTAACGCTGCTAGTCCATATCCTACTGAAGCAATACTTGCTATATTATCTGCTAATATTGTCTTATCCTTTATTAATCCATATCCTTTACTTTTTTTATCTAGATTAGACTCTTTAACAAAAAACATTATACTTCTTTTTAATTCTTTCTCTATAATATTATTTAACATATTCAACACCTCTATATTACTATACTCTTTTTTTATCTAATATTCAATTGTAATTTTTTACTATTTTTACTTATTTTAGTATATTTAATATATTTCATAATAACTCACAAAAAAAAACTTATAGTTATAAGTTTTTTTTATAAAGGCTTCTAAATTTACTAAAAATCAAATATGCAAGTATTACTCCTAATAAATCAAATACTAATTGATCTATCTGAAAATATAACTTAGTAAAATATTGATATAATTCCCATAATATACACCAAAGTATATAATGTAAATATCCATTTTCAAATATTATACATTTCTTTAAAAGTTTAACTTTACTAAAATCATTAAAAACTTCACAAATAACCATTGCGCATAAAAGATGTTGAATATTTCTCTCTTTTAATTGTATTCCTATAATAGCAATTATTATAAGAATAGTATATTTTAGTACATAGATTTTAACCCGAGTTTTATGCTGTTTCATTTAAATTTCTCCTTTAAATACAAAAAAACATATATATTATTATCTATCTTTTTGTAAATAACTATACTTGTTATTATATAAATAATCTTCATCTGATTATACTCGATATAATTTCTTTACTCAAGCATTTTTAATTATTTTTATATTATATTTTACACTACATAGCCTAATATTTAATTTATCAAAAATTTATTTTTGCAATCTTCTGTTATTTTTATTAATTAATATCACACATATTTTTTGTCTCTCTGTAATATTATGTAGAATATTGATAGTAGAATATAAGTTTAGTGTTCGGTGTAGTGTTCAGTACAGTGCTTGGGATAATAGGCATTTTTCTTTA
>CAYJGL010000065.1:0-8289 GCA_964369695.1 uncultured Clostridium sp. | reverse complement strand
TTGTATCGAAAGGAAGATGATATTATGAAAGAAAACAAATTAAATATTTTTATTAATGAAAAACCAAAAGCAGTATTTGATTACTCTTTAGAGTCTGATAATGTGCCTAAATGGATTGTTTCAATTAAGGAAGAAATTCCACTTGAAAGACCAGTAAGAAAAGGTACTAAACTTAAAAATATAGGAGTTAACAGTACTGAATGGAATCAATATGAAATGATAGACTTTATAGATGGAAAAACTTTCACATTGAAAAGATTAAATGGAGACTACTTTGTAAAATATACAGTTAGAGAACAAGAAAATGGAACAGATTTTGAATATTATGAATGGGCAGAAAAAGGAAATTTAGATGGCCTTATGGGGATTGATGCCTTAGAATTGCTTAAAAATTTAATTGAAAACAATAAATAATCTTTAAATTCAAGTGATAAAAGTTTGTATTATACATAGTTTATTTAAGGATAGAAAATAAATATTATTTAGAAAGGTAGAATTTATATGAAAAATGAATTAATAAGAAAGTTAGATAATTTCACAATAAATTGTAATCTTAATTTTTTAATATCGAATATTATAGATTTAGAAAATGGTAAATTTGTGTATAGTGAAAATATAGAAGATTCTTTTTGGAACTTTATCAGCAATATTAATGTTGAAAGCAAAGAAGATTTTAATAAAGTTTGGAAGATTAATAGACAACTTATGTTGAACAAAGAAAGAACCCCAACTCTATACATAACACCTAACTCCAACTTAATAAATAATTATAAAGAGATATTACCAAAATACATGAAAATAGAATCTGAAGAAATTTGGATGTTATTTACTGATTTTGAATCTTTGAATGATTATGAAAATAATACCGATTTAGATTTAAAAATCACTACTAGTAATAACTTAACAAAATTTGCAGATGTGTTTATGAAATCTTATTCCACTGTAAGTGAAGAAGATCCATACGGAGAAATGCCAGAATATTATAGAACTGCTGTTTTGAATTATAAAAATAATAACGATACTTATAATAAAACTTTTTATACCATATCAATTAATAACATAGATGTTAGCTGTGCTATGACAATTGTAAAAGATGATATAGCATTAATTGGTTTTGTGGGTACTATCAAAGACTATAGAGGAAAAGGTATTTGTAAAAATCTAATGAACAAAATTTTAAATGATTTAAAACAAAATAATGTTAAATTTGCTTATTTACAAACAGAAAAAGGATTTATTCCTGAAAAGTTATATTCTAAATTAGGGTTTCAAACTGTATGTAAAGCAATAATAGCAGTTGAAGATATCACATTATATCATGAAAATAAGATATTTAAATAAAATCATAAGAAATTAACAAGCATAATCCGTTAGTTTATGGAAATAAAATAAGAAACGAATATGCTTGGAAATTGGAAAATGTAAAAAAATTAATATAGAAAAAGAAATATCTGGGAAACTAAGTATTTGGAATTATTTATAGAAAGGTGTTTTATGAAAGATAGAAAAAAAGAATGTACAGAGTTAGCAGAAGATATACTAAGAAATATTGAATTATCTGAAATACCATTAAATTCTATAGTGTTAAAAGGTTTGAGGTTATGTAGATTATTAAATGACGATGATGGAATTAAAATATTTACATATGAGGGTGTTGGTTATCCTACTAATGAAAATGGAAAATTAACTTCTGAAGCTTGGAATTTATGTGGGATTATGGGAAGAAGAAGATTTGAAAAAGATAAAGACGGTAATGATATAGAATTAGCTTTTACGTCAACAATTAGTGAATTAGAATCAACTAATCAACTGCAAACTGAAAGAATGAAAGTGGCTATGGATCCTACAGCGTATGGCGATAATGTTACCCCTTTGGCAATTTCAAGAGCAAAAAATACACATGAACGTACAAGCATAGTTTCATCAGTTCAAACTAATTCAAAAAGATTACAAACAGTAAAATTAAAAATCTATGACTATGTTCTTAAACTGTATAATGAACTAATTTACGGAAATATAGTAGAAGATATTTTTCGAGAAAATAGAAATGATGTTGATATAAAATTAAAAGATATTTGCCCAGATACAATTAAAAAGTTTTCATCGGTTTATGATAATTTAAAATCCTCAAGTCAAGAAGACTGGGCTAACGCTATTCATTCATGTAGAAGAATTTTGAAAGAAGTTGCTGATGTTTTATATCCAGCTACTAAAAATGATATAGAAGTAGATGGGAAGAAAATAAAACTGGGTAGTGAACAATATATTAATAGACTTATTCAATATATTAATAGTAAGTCAAAAAGTAAAACATTTAGTAAAGTTGTTGGAACTACATTAAATGATATAGGCAATAAACTAGATGCTTTAAATAATGCTGTTTGTAAAGGAACACATGATGATATATCAAAGAAAGAAGCAGAAAGGTACCTAATATATACATATTTATTTTTAGGTGATATATTAAATTTAAAAGAAGATTAGCATATTATAATTATTAACAAAAATAATATTGAAATAAATACTTTTATATTATATAATATAAATACAGAGGGATATACTCCCATAATTTCTTAAATAGCCACCAAAAAGGCTCCAAATGATATTTTAGTCGAACTTTTATTAGTTCGATTTTTTTATTAAATAAATTACATTTATAGAAAAAAAAGATAACATCAAAAATAAGTAATCATATTAATTTTAATTGCATCTATAAAAACGATTATATATTTATTTTTTGTTAGTGTAATCAACTACTTTACCATTTTCAACTTTCAATATTCTATCAACATTTTTGATCGTATTTGGTCGATGAGCAATCACAATTATAGTGTAATCTTGCAATAATGTTTCCATTAAATTAGTTAACTTGTCTTCACTTTGTTCATCGACATTTGCTGTAGGTTCATCAAATATATATATTTTTGTTTTTTTTGCTATTGCTCTAGCAAAAGCTAACAATTGTTTTTCCCCTAAAGATAAAGTATTTTCATAAATAATTTCATTTAGTCCATTTTTAAATTTAAATACTTTTTCATATAATTGTACTTTTTTTAAAATATTAATAACTTCAGTATCATCTATAACTTCTGAATTATTCATTGTAATATTATTTCTTATTGTGTCTTGGAATATATAAGGATTTTGCTGTATATAAGATATATTTTTTCTCAAACTTTCTAACGAAATATCTTTTATATTACTATTATCAATTAGTATATTGCCAGAATTATTTTTATAAAAACCTAATAATAAATTTATTATTGTACTTTTACCAGCTCCAGTATTTCCAATTAGAGCAACTTTTTCTCCTTTAGATATAGAGAAATTAACGTTATTAAGTACTTGATTGTCTTGTTCATAAGAAAAATCAACATTTTGAAATATTATATTCCCATCTAGTTCAATTGTCTTATTACCTTTATATATATCCTCAAAATCATGTTCTTTTGACAATATTTCATCTATTCTATTTATTGAAACTTTACCTTGTTGTAGTTTTTCATAATGATATATTATATGAGTAAGTGGCTCAAAAAAATTATCAATATAACTTACTACTAAGTAGATTAATGCGATATCTAAACCATTCATAGCGTTATTTAAACATAAAAATATTATTATACTAATTATTAAATATTTTATAATAGATTGAGTTGGACCTAATAAATTTTGGTGAGAATAATAATCTTTAGAAATATTAAATTCTTTATCATTCAATTTATCAAACTCAATACATCTTTCATTATACACATTAAATAAATTAATTGTTTTTATTCCTGAAAAAGTTTCACTATAATAGTTATTTATATTTTCTAAATTTTCCATATCTTCTTTGTTAAAAAATTTCATTTTTTCACCAATCTTATACAAAATAATTATTAATAAAATACTAAAAGTAGTCATAATAATCGCAAAATATATGTTTATGAAACATATAATTATAAGTATAGTTAGCAAAAAAATTCCTGAATTAAGAAACATTGGTAAAATTTTTCCGATGAATTCTCCTATTTTATTAATATCAGCTGTCATTCTTGTTATAAGAGTAGATATGTGCATATTGGAAAAAGAATTCATATTTAAATTAATAATTTTTTTATATGTGTTAGTTCTGATTTCTTTTATTATTTCCTCAGTGCATCTTAGTAACAATACATTTTTTAAATAATCTAAACATGCACAAACTATTGATATAAATATATAACTTATTGACAAGATAACTAATGTATTTTTCACAGAATTGAAATCTAGAACACCTTCTGTTATATCCATTGCTTCTTTTAAAATAAATGGTAACGATAAGCTTATCAGAGACAAAAGACACATAGTGAAGACAACTATTATAAATTTGTATTTATATTTTTTTATAATAAGATTAACATTAATCATAAAATTTCTCCTTCATGTAATTTTCTTAATGTATTATTTTCCAATTTATATATTGAATCCGCGTCGCTTACATCACTTAAAATGCTAGTAATTAAAATTATAGTTGTATTTGCATATTCTTTTCTTATATTTTCTACAACTTTCTTTCTAGTAATAATATCTAAACCTGTTAAAGCTGAATCAATAATTATAATCCCAGGTTTTTTTACTAAGTTTCTTGCAACAATTAATCTTTGTTTTTGTCCACCTGAAAGTTTGATCCCATTATCACCGATTGAAGTTTCATTTTTGTTAGGAAAATTTTTGATAGTACTTAATAATTCTGCACTTTCTAGTGATTTATCTATCAATTTCTCACTATAATTTTTAGTTAATTTAACATTATAATTAACAGTATTATCAAATATATAATCATTTTGCATCATATATGATAATTCATTATAATACGATTCATTACTAACATTATTTATATCTACATCATTTAAGTAAATCATTCCATCTGGTATTTGAACAAATTTAGAAAGTATATTAGCTAAAGTTGTTTTACCACTCGCAGTATTTCCAACTATACCAATAAAATTTCCTTGTTTTACTATTAAATTAACATTTTTAAATATATAATCGTTTGAATCTTCATACTTAAAACTCATATTTTTTATAGATAATGTGATATTAGAAGAAATATGAACTTTTCCTTTTTTGGAAGTTTCAGTATTATAAAGTGTATTTATTCTTTTATTTATAATTTTTATATAATTGAATTTAGAGATTAAATGACCTGCATAGATATAATCTTTTGTAACTTTTTGAACTATAGAATTAAATGCAACAAATGAACCAATAGTTATATTTCCCTCTATAACTAAATACAATCCCAATAATATCGTTATAGATAAACTGAACCCTTTAAATAAATAAGAAAAAGAGTTAATTGATGATGTTACTTTATTGTAATCCACACCAGCATTTTTTAAATTTTCATTACATGCTTCAAATTCTTTTATAACATTTTCTTCTTTAACAAAAGATTTTATGACACTAAATCCACTAAAATTATCTGTAATAACTTTCAACATTTCCGCTTCTTCTGTTTTTTTTCTATACAAAGCATCTTGAGCTTTTTTATTGATTCTTAAAATTAAATATATATATATTGGAAATGTAAAAAAAACTAAAATGGTTAACCAAAAATCAATAAAGAATATAGATATAATACACCCTACAATAGTTACTAGTAAAACTCTTGTAAGTTCAATTACTCCGTGACTCATGATAGATGATATATGTGAGATGTCATTAATTATATAAGACAAAAAGTTACCTTTATCCATTTTCCTAAAAAAACTAATATTTGAATCTTTAATTTTATCAAAAATTTTCTTTATAACTTCTTGCTTAAATCTTTTACTTAATGGGAAAAGTTTTATTCTATATATGTAGTGGCTTACGTATTGTATTAACAATAATAGTAAAAACAATCCAATTTTAAAAATTATTTCATTATTTAGATGTCCATTATTATTTATAATCAAATCCAAAATATTTCCAAATAATACTGCTTCATATATCGTTAATGAAATATTGACTAAATATATAACTATTATAAAGAAATATTTAAATTTTAAAATTTTTAACTGATTTTTTATTATACCATTCATTTATTATTACTCCCTATAAAGCTATTAATACAGATAAATTTCCATATTAAATTTTATTTCACAAATTAAATTTGACACAAGATACTAAACAACCTAAATATTTATCTTAAATGCGTTTAATAATACTCATTATAACATTAAACTTTATAAATATACAAATATCGCTTGTAAAAATTAGTAATATATTATAAAATTTAATTAGTGATTGAGTTATATCAATCGTCTTTAGCAAGAGTTGTAGATACCTACGTCACTTGCTCCATAACTTATTAGCTTACAGACAGTAATGTTTGTGAGCTTTTTTGATATTTGAAAGATGTCTCTTTGTTAGAAAGGAGGCATTTTTTATGTTTAAAATTACAAGTACAAGTCTTGTTCCTAATAAAAGAATACTTGATGTATTAGATATTAATAAATTAGGATATATGGTTTTACAAGGTAAAATAAGACTAATAGAAGATACTAACTTAAAAATAGTTATACCAACTACATATTTAATTACTAGTCCATTTAATTTAGAAATACTTGAATATGAACTAACTGAAAAAAATAATAAACCTATTTTTATTAAAAGTCTTAATCAAAAATTTAATATTAAAGAATTAACAAATTTACTTAAAAAGTTAAAAAAATCAATTTAGGGGCTTATAAATGAGTCTTTAAGTGAGGTATATAATGAGAGGTATTATATTTTGAATTTTACTATAATTTACACTTTTTTAGCTAAAAACAGTAAAAAATTAAAAAAATTTCACTTTTTTTCACTTAGAGGGTTGTTTTTTTGCTTCTGAGTGAGGAATAAAGTGAGGGATATAAAATATTTCTCTTTAACTACTTTAAGAAAAGGAGATGATTATATGAAAGTAGGAATTTATGTTAGAGTGTCTACTGATGACCAAAGAGATAATGGACACTCTATTGATGCACAGCTTAGAATTTTAAATGAGCATGCAAAGAAAAATAATTATATGGTGGTAGGTACATATAATGATGCTGGATTTTCTGGTAAGTCACTGCAAAGACCAGCAATGCAACAATTAATTAAAGACATTGAAAACAAAAGATTAGATAAGGTATTAGCAATTAAAGTTGATAGGTTAACAAGAGATAATTATGATGGATTTTGGTTTAAGAATCATTGTGAGAAAAATGATGTTAAATTGGAATTAATACTAGAACCGTTTGATTTATCAACATCAAGTGGTGAAATGCTTTATGGTATGAATTTAATGTATGGGCAACACGAAAGAAAAGAAATAGGGGCTAGAACTAGAAGAGCGTTAGAAGAAATGGTTAAAAAGGGAATTCATCCAAGTAAAGCTCCATTTGGTTTTACTAGAAATAAAGAAACAGGGAAATTAGAAATAAATGAAATAGAAGCAGAAGTAGTAAAAGTAATATTTGAAATGATTAAGAAAAGAGATTCATGCCATAAGATAGCACGTGTTTTAAATGAAGAAAAATATTATGGAAGAGGCGAATGGACACCAAGAGCAGTGTTATGCGTATTAACAAATAAGGTTTGTATTGGTACATTTGAGTTTAGAAAAACTATTAAAAATCAGACACAGGTATATGAGAATTATTGTGAAGCAATAGTAAGTGAAGAAGATTTTAAATTAGCTGCAAGACAAATAGAGAAAAATAAACATTCTAATTATGGTGAGCATGTACACATGTTTCATAGCTTAGTACCTTGTCCTTATTGTGGGAAAATACTTGCTAGTGTAAATTCAATGAAAAGTAAAAATGGTGTTGTAGTTAGGACATATTATCATTTAACTTGTAAGAATAAAGAATGTGATTCAAATGCTCACTATAATGTAGATGTTATAGAAGAAAAACTAGCCACGTTATTAGATGAATTAACAGGATATATGCTAAGTATGAATAATGATGTAGTAATAGCTACTAATACAAAGTCTAGTGACGTAGAGAATATTAATAAAGCTATAGAAAAATTAAAGATACAAGAAAAAAAGCTAGTAGACCTATATTTAACATCTAGTTTAGATGTTGAAACTATAAATAGCAAAAATGAGATGATTAAAAGTCAAATAGAAAAACTGACTGAAAAGAAAAACAATATAGATCCATATAATGATTCAAGGGAATATGATATTGATTTAAAATCTAAGCTAGATACTACTATTAATGGTGAAGAAGTTGTAATAGATAAAAATATATTATCTTTTAGTTTTAAAAGTTTAACTAAAAAGAATAAAAGAGAATTAATACA
>CAYJGL010000064.1:0-8330 GCA_964369695.1 uncultured Clostridium sp. | reverse complement strand
TTGTTGTATTTGTTGTATTCGTTGTATTTGTTGTATTCGTTGTATTTGTTGTATTCGTTGTATTTGTTGTATTCGTTGTATTTTCTGGTTTAGGTGTTGGTTCTGGCTCTGGAGCAGGTGTTGGTTCTGGTTTTGGAGTAGGTGTTGGTTCTGGTTCCGGAACAGGTGTTGGTTCTTCTTTACAAATATCACATATTTCTAATATCTCTTTATTTGTACTTGTTACTCCATTCGGTGTCCATAAAGTTAATTGTTCTTTAGGTATAACTCCTCCAAATGATCTACTTTCTGTTTCTTTACAATACTCATTAGCTACTTTCCCTGATATTTTACAAATTTCTTGTACTCCATGTCCTTGACATTTTTCTGGTAAATTATCTTGTGAAAAGATTTCTGTATACACATTAGTACAACTTTCTACCGCTAATGAACCAGTATCTTTACATACTGTTGCTTCAACTATTCCATTTGGTCTTGTAAATGAAGCTGATTGTAATCCTGCATGTATAGGTGTCATTATAGCATCCCAAATTTGTGCTGCCGGGTTTGATGAAGCATAATAATATATTGTTTCAGGTTCATCATATCCATACCAGGCTGCTGCTGTATAATATGGAGTAAATCCACATAACCACCTATCTTTACTTTGGTCTGTTGTTCCAGTTTTAGCACTTACTGATATACCTGGTATTGATAAATAACCAATATATCCCTGTTTTAAAGGCTCTTGTAATATAGATTGCATTAAATATGCATTTTGCTCAGAAATAACTCTTCTTTTTTCTTGAGTTGGAGTAAGAACTGTATTCCCAGAACTATCAACTACTTTCGTATAGAAAATTGGTGTTATATATTCACCACCATTTGCAATTGTTGCATATGCTGCGGCCATTTCAAGTGGTGTTATACCTTCAGTAACTCCACCTAATGCTAGTGATAAATTCTCATCATTATTTGAAGAATTTTGAGTAGAATCTATTAAAGTAGATACTCCAAAGTTTCTTAAATATTCAATAGATTTTGCTGGAGTTAATTCGGCCATTATTTTAACTTGCGGAACATTTTGAGAATATGCCATAATTGTTCTTATATTTATTAATCCTCTATATGAATCACCATCATTTTTAGGTGAATATCCACCACTGAAAGTAGTTTTCACATCATTGTACATTGTTGATGTTGTTATTATTTTTTCTTGTAATGCTGGTGCAACATCTGCTATAGGTTTAATTGTAGATCCAGGTTGTCTAAGAGCTTGAGTCGCTCTATTATTTTGATCTTCTAATGTTTTTTCTCCTAATCCTCCTGCTACTCCAACTACATATCCTGTCTTATGGTCTATCAATACAAATGCTGATTCAGATGTTTCATTTTTTAATGTTCCATCACTATTTTTTTCTCTTCCAGCTATTTCATAACTAGTTTTACTATATTCTTCTTCTATCTTTGCTTGTAAACTCAAATCTACTGTCGAATATATTGTTAATCCACTACTATATACATAATTTTCGGCTATCTGCCTAGATACGTCCTTTTCCGCCATTACTTGAGAAATAACTTGTTCTATTACTGCATCTGTATGATATGAATAATCTGAAATAATTGAAGATGTCCCTTTTTCAAAAGGTAATCCTGCTTCAACTTTTGCAACTGCTGCATCATATTCTTCTTGTGAATCTATTTGCCCTAATTCATTCATTTTATCAAGAACTGTTAAAGTTTTATTTTTAATACTTTCATCTCTCTCTTCTTCTGAATCAAAATTAGGATGTAATATATATGGGTTATATAAATTAGGTGATGTATTTATTGCTGCTAAAAATGCACATTCTGCTAAATCTAGGTCTTTTGCACTTTTATTAAAATAGTATTCAGCTCCTAATTCTACACCATGCAAATTACCTTCTCCACCAATATAAAGTATATTTAAATATAATTCTAAAATTTGATCTTTAGAAATCATTCTTTCAACTTGGTACGCTTTTGCCCACTCGCGTATTTTTCTATAAATACCTTCCAATCCTGACGCTTCATCGTCTCCAGTTATATTCTTAACTAACTGTTGTGTTATAGTACTTCCACCATAACTAGAATCACCAAAAACAGTGTTTACAATAGCTCCTGCTGTTCTCCATATATCTACACCACTATGTTCGTAGAATCTTTCATCTTCTATGGACACATATGCCTTTGGTAGATAGTATGCCATTTCTTCTAATGGAATGGTTTTTCTTTTCTCATCGCCACTTAAATTTGCAATTACATTTCCATTTACATCTACTATAACAGAATTTGATGCTCCAATTGTTAATTGTTCCTCTGTTATTTCAAATTCATCTCCAAATAGACCAAAAAATATACCTGCAAATACACCTATTCCTATAATTGCTAGTAACAATCCTAAAATCATACAAATTTTAATTGCTTTTATCAATTTAGGATGTCTTTGTGAAAACTTATTTTTTTTGTTCTTTTGATTTTTCTTACCTGTAGGTACTATCTTAGTATTGTCACTATTTTCAGTAGCTTTTTTCCTTTTTTTAGATTCTGGTGTTTTCATAACTTTTGTCTTAGAATCTAAAGATTTATTATTAGAAGTTTTCTTTTTCTTCTCTATAGGTTTTTTTCTTTTATTTGACATATTCCTTTTATTAGTACTTGTAGTAGCTTTTTTTGGTTTTTTTTCAGTTGGCATATTTAATAATCCTCCTTGCCAATATATATTATGGACATTATATAACAATTCTAAAAAAAATGAAAGGCTTTCAAAAAATTTTATCCTATAATTAAATTTTTATTATTAAATATTAGTATTATTCCCTTTTAATACTAGTAGTTCAACATTATCGTTCCTTAGTTTATTATTTATTTCTTGATATAATAATTTATTAGATAATATAGCTTCATACATATCCTTAGTGAAATAACTTTCAGTTATGATTGGTAATTTAAATATATCATCTTTACAAGTAATTTCATAATCATTTATATTAATTCCATTAAATCTTTTTTTATAGATCTTTACATTATTTTTAATATTCATAATTATTGCATCTTCTTTTATTATATATTTATTTAATAATTCTTCATCAAAATCAATATTTAATATTATATCTGATTTTAATAAACTTTTCTTTTTATTGTCTGAAATTTGTATAATTTTTCCCAATTTTTCTAATATAATTTCTTCCATTTTTTTAAATCTTATTATATTTTTTGTAGCAATATTAACTTTCTTATATTTTTCTATTATTAGTTTGATATTTTCAAACATTATGTCTGAAATATCATTAACAGCAATTGTAATTTGAATTTGCTCTTTATTTAGACATTTTTTTTCAACTATATAATCTATAATATTTGCAGACAATATTTCTAATAGATATTTACCGTTATATATATCAATATTATAAGTATATAAATAATTCACAAATAATTCATTTTCTTTTAGATTTTTACTAAGAACTACTTTGTTACAATCATCATTTTCCAGGACTTTTACCACTTTATTTACTATATTTAATATGTTTTTTCTTTTTCCTAAATATTCTTTTTCTAACTTTTGATTTTTAAATTCTTTTAATTTTGGAATATATATTATATTTTCTTTTACTTTAATTCTTAAAAAGATTTTATCAATTTTCGTTTGCTTGTCTAATTCTTGGATATAATACAAAAAAATCACTCCTTAATATATTATTTCATATTAAAATATATTAATAAAATGATTTTTTATTCCATTATTCTATATTTATATTACAATTATATCTCTTTTTAATGAATTTTCTTTAATAATACCTATTCCAATAAAAATATTTTTTTCTGTATATAATCTATATATTCCATCTTCTAAATTTCTATTAATTTTAACTCCATTTAAAACTAATTCAGTTGCTTTATCATTTAAAATAATTTCCTTATTTTCTCTAAATAGTTTTTCTAAAGATATAAATTTTTCTTTTATAAACTTTTCTTTGTTTTTATTCATTTGGTCTAAAATCTCTATAATTCCGGTAGAATCTGATATATCAAATTCACCAACTCTAATTCTTCTCAAATCACTCATGTAACCGATATTTCCCAATTTAGTTGCTATATCTTCACACAAACTTCTAATATATGTACCTTTTGAGCATGATACTCTAAAAGCTATCTTGCTTTCCTTAGCATTTATTTTAATTAACTCTATATTAAATATTTCAATATCTCTTTGCTTTATTTCGACTTTTTGTCCTTTTCTAGCATATTCGTATAGTTTTTTTCCATTTACTTTTATGGCTGAATATATTGGTGGTGTTTGTTTCTGTTTACCTAAAAAAGTTTGTAAAATACTATTTATATTTTCTTTTTCAAATATTTTTTCATCAACTTCTTTAACTTCTATTACATTACCTTCTATATCTGCTGTATCTGTTTTTTTACCTAATTCCAATTCAACTTCATAAATTTTATCATGATTTATTAGATATTTTGATACTAAAGTCCCTTTTCCAATTAAAATAGGTAATACACCTGTTGCCATTGGATCAAGTGTACCTGTATGTCCTACTTTTTCGTTGAATATTTTTTTAACTTTATATACTATATCATGTGAAGTACAATTCTTATGTTTGTCTATTATTAATATTCCGTCCATATTTTACTACCTTTTTAATTTATTCATAGATTTTATAGTTTCGTTTAATATTTTTTCTTTTACTGTAGTTAAATCCCCCAAAATAGATGCACCAGCTGCTTTTTGATGTCCACCACCACCAAATGTCATACATATATCTGAAACATCAATTTTATTTATTGATCTCATAGAAATCTTATATCCTGTTCTTTCATCATTTTGTCTTAAAAATATTGATACTTGAACTCCTTCAATTTCTAAACCAATTTCAACTAATCCTTCATGATCTCCTGGTTTAGCTCCAACTTTTTCTTCATCAGCCTTATCCATAAACGAAAAAGATATTTTATCATCTTCATACATTTCAATTCTATCTATAACTTTTCTTGATAATTCAAAATTTGCTTTTGTTTTAGTTTTTAGTGTTTTTTTGTATATGTCAGATATATCAACACCTGCTCTTAATAATTCTGCTGTAAATTCAAAAGTTTCAGCTGTTACTCCTTTATGTCTAAATCCACCTGTATCAGTTATTATTCCTGTCATTATACATGAACCAATTTCTTTTGTTATAGGTATTTCAAAATATAATGATATTCCTGCTAATATTTCACAACACGCTGGCGATACAGGGTTAACAAAATTAATATCACCAAACATTGTATTACTTCTATGATGATCTATTACTATTGTTTTTCGTGCATTAATAAAATATTCTCTTTTAGCAAGTCTTTTTAAATCACCACAATCTACTGATATTGCTAAATCATATTCTTCTATATCTGATTCGTCTTTAATTTCATTTACTTTTGGTAAAAATCTATATAATCTAGGAACTTCTGGTATTATTACATCTGCAGATTTTCCTAAAGTTTCTAATATTAATTTAGTAGCTAAACTACTTCCTATAGCATCTCCATCTGGTGATTCATGTGTAAGTATTACTATTTTTTCTGCTTTATTTATTTCTTTTAATATTTCATCTAATGTCATTTTGTCCTCCAAAATATTTTATTTTAATTTTCTTTTTTAGGCATTATTTCTTTTAGAATACTGTCTATTTTAGCTCCATATTCTAAAGATTCATCTAATTCAAAAATTAATTCTGGTGTGTTTCTTAAATTAACTTTTTTAGCAAGTTCACTTCTTATATATCCTGAAGATTTTTTAAGTGCTGCTAATGTATCTTTTATGTTTTTAGAATTTAGAATACTTACCATAACTGTTGCATATTTTAAATCATTTGTTACCTTTACTTTAGTAACACTAATTAATCCTGTAGCATTAGGATTTTTCATTTCATATCCTATAATGCTACTTAAAACTTTTCTATATTCTTCTTCTATTCTAGCTAATCTTGTTTGATTTTCTGGCATAATTATTCCCTTTCCATATAATACTTGTCTATTTAATTTAGAGTTTAAATGGGGTTCAACAAAATTGTAAAACCCCATTTTAGTATTAATATTTCTAATATTTTTATTCAAAATTATATTTATTTTCTTTTTATTTCTTCCATAATATATACTTCGATAATATCCATTTCTTTAATATCGTTATATCCTTCAATTTGAATACCACATTCAAATCCTTTTGTAACTTCTTTAACATCGTCTTTGAATCTTTTTAAAGTACATAATTTTCCATCATGTATTACAACATTTTCACGAATTACTCTAACTCCTGCATTTCTTTCAACTTTTCCTGAAAGTACATAAGCTCCAGCAATTGTTCCAACATTTGAAATTTTAAATGTTTGTCTTACTTCGACATTACCTATTACTTTTTCTTCAAATTTAGGCTCTAACATACCTTTCATTGCTGATTCAACATCTTCTATTGCTTGATATATAACTGAATATTGTTTGATTTCAATTTCTTCTTTTTCAGCCATTTCTCTTGCAGTAACATCTGGTCTTACATTAAATGCTATTATTATTGCATTTGAAACTTTTGCAAGTGTAACATCTGATTGATTTACAGCTCCTGCTCCACTATGAATAACCTTAACTTTAACTTCTTCATTTCTCATTTTTTCAAGAGATTGTTTAATAGCTTCTACTGAACCTTGAACATCTGCTTTTAAAATTAAGTTTAATACTTTCAAGTTTCCTTCTTCCATTTGACTAAATAAATTGTCTAAAGTTATTTTTGTAGCTGCATTTATTTCTTTTTCTCTTTGTTGATGTTTTCTTCTTTCAATTAGATGTTTTGCCATTTTTTCATTTTTAACTTCATAGAATATATCTCCAGCTTGCGGTACTTCTGTTAATCCCATTATTTCAACTGGTGTCGATGGTCCTGCTTTTTTAACTTTTTTACCTTTATCATCTCTCATGTCTCTTATTCTACCTATTGAAGATCCAACTACTATTGTATCTCCTATATCAAGAGTTCCCCTTTGTACTAACATAGTTGCTATTGTACCTTTCGATTTATCAAGTCTTGCTTCAATAACAGCACCTTTAGATTGTTTGTTTGGATTTGCTTTTAATTCTAAGACATCTGCTTGTAGTATTACCATTTCTAATAATTGGTCAATATTTTCATTTTGCTTTGCTGAGATAGGAACATATATTGTATCTCCACCCCATTCTTCAGGAACTAATTCATAAGTCATTAATTCTTGTTTTACTTTTTCTATATTACTATCTGGTAAATCAATTTTATTTATTGCAACTATTATTGGTAATTCAGCTGATTTAGCATGATTAATAGCTTCTATTGTTTGTGGTTTAACACCATCGTTTGCCGCAACTACTAAAATTGCTATATCTGTTATTTGAGCACCTCTAGCTCTCATTGATGTAAATGCTTCATGTCCTGGTGTATCCAAAAATGTAATTTCTCTATCATGTATTTTTACTTTGTATGCACCAATTGCTTGAGTAATTCCCCCAGCTTCTCCACCTATTACATTTGTTTTTCTTATTACATCTAATAGAGATGTTTTACCATGGTCAACGTGTCCCATAACAACTACAACTGGTGGTCTTGTCATTAAATCGTCTTCATGATCATCAGAATCATCAAATAATATATCTTCTTCTGACAACACTTCTTTTTTAGTAGCTGTAATCCCAAATTCTTGTGCAAGTAAGAAAGCTGTATCAAAATCAATTTCATTATTTATAGTTGCCATTATACCAAAACCTAATAACTTCTTGATAACTTCTGCTGTTGTTTTTTTCATTTCTAATGCTAGATTTTTAACTGTAATTGATTCAGGAATCGCTATATCTGTTAATTTAAATATTTTTTGTTTAGATTTTCCTTCTCCATTTTTATGATTTTTCTTTCTATTTCTTCTACCTCTAGATGAACTTAAATCATAGAAATCTAACATTCCACCATCTTGATCACTAAACATAGTTGATAATCTATCAGTTTGTTTTAATGATTTTAATTTTCCTTCATCATAATCATTTCCATTAAAAGATTTTTTAGCTTTAGATTTTTTATTCTCTTTAATTTCTTCTAATTTATAATTTTTTTGTTTGTCAATTACTTTGTTTGCGTACTCTCTAACATTCTCTTTTTCTAAAGTGTCTAAATTTACAATATTTTTTATATCTTTATCAATACTTTTTTCATCATTTGGTCTTCTTCCAAATCTACCATTATTATTGTATTGTCCATTTTGGTTGTTGTTTCTATATCCATTATTATTGTTGTTATATTGTCCGTTTTGGTTGTTGTTTCTATATCCATTATT
>CAYJGL010000063.1:0-8686 GCA_964369695.1 uncultured Clostridium sp. | reverse complement strand
TAAAAAATAATTAAATAAATAAAAAATAATTAAATAAATAAAAAATAATTAAATAAATAAAAAATAATTAAATATTAAAAAAAGAATAAATATAAAAATATTTATTCTTAAATAAGTAGAATATATTATTTTCTAAATCTCAAATCATCTCCAAAGAAATAATAAATATCATAATATCCAGCTATACGAGAACCTATACGTTCTTCATAATTTCTAAATATATCTTTAATATTTAAATTAGTAGAAATAATAGTTTTAGTAGGTTTATTATTAAAATTTAAAATTCTAGTATTTATAATAGTAAAAAGTTCACTAAGTTTCATACTATTTAAACTTTCTGTACCTAAATCATCAATAATCAATAAATCTACATCTAAAACAGATTTTAATATATTTTCATTTTTATCTTTATTTCTATTCATCTTATAATCAATAATACTATCAATTAAAACAGGTGCTGTTTGATATAAAACAGTTTTACCTTTTTTAATTAACTCATTTGCAATACAATTAGACATAAAAGTTTTCCCTAGTCCAGTATTTCCACAAAAAAGTAAATTTTTAGTATTAGAATTATCAAAATTATTAATAAAATCAGCACAATTTTTTTGAATATTAATTATATTAGCTCTTGGTGAAATATTTTGCTTATATTTTGCCAAATCTACTTCATTTGAAAAAACATTAGGATTAAAAGTAGAAAAGTTTTCTTTATCCAAATTATACATATTAGATTTATTAAAAGAAATATCTAATAACCTTTGTTTTAAACAAGAACACATTGTAGAAGTGTAATCAGAATTAGTGATATATCCTGTGTCATTACAAATTTTACAATCATAATATGGTTTTAAGTATGAATAATCAATATTATTTTCGCTTAAAATTTGAGCTTTCTGAAAATTTAAATATTCAATTTTATTTTTGAAATCAGAAGTATCAGTAGAAGTATTTAATAATATGCTTCTTGTTCTTTGTATGGCATAATTATTTATATTATCATCAATCTCCTGTAGTTTTGGTATATTAGAATATAGAAGAGTTTTTCTTCTATCTAAATCTATTTCTGCTTTTAATTTTTTTTGAGAAAATTCTTTTAGTAAAGAACTCAAAACATCGTTAGACATGTAACCCTCCTTAAGAATTTGAAGTATTTGCATATAGGAAATCTAAATCATCATAATTTCTTTGATCATAATTAGATTTACTAACTTTATTCACTTGATATTTTAATTCTTTTGTATCTTTTTGTTGTTTATTCCTTTGTTCAATAAAAGCATTTACTTGTTCAGGTGTTTTTAAATTTCTCTCATTCCAATCAGTTATTAGATTATTAAGGTATTCAAAAGATGGAGATTGTTTAAAAGTAGTTCTTTTTAAAGCAATTTCAATAATATTCATATCATAACCATAATTAAGAACCCAATTTTCTATATAAGCTTCTTCGTATTGAGTAAGTCCGCCATGTTTACCAAGTTTTTTAGAAATTGTTTTTTTGAAAATATTTAAGTTTTCTTGTTTAGCAGAATATTTTTCTAAATCGCTCCAAGTTTGTATTTTGTGAGAATGCCAAGCTTCAGCAACTGTTTGAACATAATTTTTATGAAGAGCACTTTTATCATAACAATAATTAAATAGAGCAATCATAACTTGTTCATCAAAATTAAATTTAGAGAACCAAGTATCTATATCATTATACCATGATGGACTCATAATACCTTGAAAATACATATTGTTAATGTGGTCGATAGCTTTTGAACGAGCTGAATTTTGAGCATTTTTCTCTATTTTCTCTTTAGACATTGTTAAATTAGGAGTATATAAATTATGAAGTGTAATTTCTTGTAAATTATTCACAATATATCCAGTTGTTTTTTTAGTAATTAATCTGTTATCTTCTAAGCATTTAAAACTATCTTGAATAGTTTTTAAAGGTAAATTTAACTTTTTAGATAAATCATGTATTTTAATATCTTTACCATATTTAGATAAAAAAGTTATATATAAATATATTTTAAGATAATCCCCCGGAAGTATTGATAAATAGTCTGAAAAAAATAAGTCAGGTATTGATGTTTCAGAAAATATTAAAGGTTTTTCATTTTGTTCTAATTTCATATGTATCTCTCCTAATAAAAGTATTTTGTAAATATGATTATAACTTCTTTAAACAAAAAATTCAATAAATATATAAAATAAAATTAAAAACATCAATTTTTAACATAAAAATACAATTTAGGTTTAATTAAAAAATTAATAGTATACTTTAAAATATATAGAATATTTTCACCATTAAAACCTAAAATGCTAATTAAAAAGACAGGAAAACATAGGGAAATAAAGATAAATATTCGTATAATTAAATCAATAGGAATTAAATAAAGAAATGAAAAAATAATAAAATACCATACAATATTTAAAATTGCAGTACCATAATCAATAATTCCTAAAAGTTTTTTCTTAAAAAAATAGTTTTTTGGAAAAATAAATTTAATATAATCACCTCCTAATTTTTAAATTTCATAAAGTTATTCACATTTTGTGAAATTTCTGTGGATATACCACCAATAAAATCACGTACAATAGAATTAGCTTTTATTAAAGCATATAAACCACCTACATATAATATTTTAGTAAATAGATCAGTTGAAGTATAATCAATAGAAAATAATACTAAAAGAATTAAAGCAATTAAAATTTGCAGAAACAAAAGAGAAAAAAGGTTTTTAAACCATGATTTAAAAAACCAAGAAGTAGTATCTAGTGTAAGTGAAATAATAGCAAAAGGGGAGAGAAGTATGAAAACTTTAACTAATATATATCGTATAGAATATGAAAAGACTAAATTTAGTAAAGAAATAGAAATACTCCCCTTTATTAAACCATCTAAAGAAAAAATATCCATAGAACTATCAGAAACAGAAATTTCTGAATTAATAATTGAAATAAGTTCTGAAAACGAAACTTCTTTACCATATAAAGTTTGTCCTAAGTCTGTAATTGAAAGAGTTATATACGAGAACATATTTAATACATACTCTAATAAGAAAAAAGAAAAATTCATAAAAATACCATATAGTATTAATTTGAAAATAAAACTTGAAGGGTTTTCAGATTTTGTATTAATAAGATGAGACAGAAAATATCTAATAGAATAATACAAAATAAAACCAATAAGTAGAGAATTAGCAATTAATAAAATACCATTTGAGCTAGAAGTCCCTAATAAATTTTCAAAATAGCTATCATTTAAAATACTAGAATCAAGAAAAGCGATTTTATCTAATATGGAATATAAATTATTATCAATAGAATTAAACAAATTACCAAATATAGTATTTATAGTATCAATAATAACTTGAGTAATATCAACAGTAGTATCCAACATACCTCCTAACTAATTAGTGAATTAATAGTAGATAAAATTAAATCGATGGCAAGAATAAAAGCATAAGAAAACAAAGATCCGTTTATAAGTTTCTTACCTGTACGAATTTTTTCTTCATCGCCAAAACTAAATTTTCGCATAAAAATTCCTGTACCAACAGCTACAGCCGCAGCAGGAGTTGCAATTACTAATAGCCATCCTTGAATATCTTCAAAAGCAGATTCAATTTTGTCTATAAGTTTTGGTTCTCCTAAAGCAGAATAACTAAAAGAGAAAAAGCTGAAAAATATAAATAGTAAATAAAAAACAATTAAAATATTAAAGCATTTTTTTATCAAAATATCACATCCTTATATAAATTTAGGATTAAAGTATCCTATAACTCAAAATATATTTTTTAACCAAAAGTATATATTAAAAAAAGTACAAGTATTTTTAAAAACATAAAATCACCTCCTTAATATGAAATAAAGTCTTTAAAATATGGGAACATAAGTAATTTTTGTGGTTTAAAAACCTTATTTCCATCAGATAAAAATGTAAGAGCAGTAAAAGTTTCTAATTCTTGTGTGAAAAAATTAGTTTCAAAAATAAAATCATTTTGTGTATATTTACTAAAAGTTTCAGAAATGCTAGAATCATCTGAATTTAATGTGTTAGAAATATAGCTAAAGCGAGTTTCTTTTGCATTTTCAGAAATACTGGTAGAAAGTCTCTGCTTTTCTTCTTTACCTAACTGTTTTTGAGCTTCTTCAATTGTGAAAATATCATCAGTTCTATACCAAATTTTATTTATCAAATTTTGAATAATAACTTTAACATCTGAATCATCTTTTAAAGTTGATTTTAAAGATGAATAACTTTGAGTACTAACAATATTAATACATTTAGCTTCTCTACTCATAGAAAAAAATTCAGCATCTTTTTTTGTAACAAATTTATCAAATTCATCACAAATAAAAGCAGTAGTTTTGGTAATATTATTAGAAAGTAGAGTTAGAATTTCAGATTGAAAATCTAATTTTAAATATGTAGCAATTATTTTAGATAAGTCACTATATTCTGAAATATTCATATTTAAAACAACAATTTTCCCTTCTTTAATAACTTCTTCAAAACCTGAAAATGTAAGAGATTTTTTATCAGAACAAAATGTTTTTGAAACAGAATAATCTGAAACGAATACGCCTGTAATTCTAGTAATTTCAGATATAATAATTCCTTTTGTACGCGAGTCAAGAGATTCAAACTCTTTTTGGAAAAAATCTAAAGAGATATTAAAGTCATATAATTCTTTTGAATTAAATTTAGAAGATAAAAACATATTTCTTAAAACTTCTAGTTTTTCTTTTAGATAACTAGGAAGAGTAACAAGTTTATGAATTTCAGTAAATGTAATATAATTATCATTGTATAGTCTACAAATTTTAATACACTCAGTAATAACTTGTTCAGCTTTATCAAGCCAAAATGATTCACTATTGTTTTCTGAGAATAAAAGTAAAATTGTCTTAAGTCTATTTGCTAAAACTTGTGGTTTTAAATTAGGTTTATGTAGGGGGTTGTAATATACAGTAGAATTAATATTAATTATAATGAGATCATCAATTAGATTTAAACTATTACAATATTTATACACTTGAGAATAAAAATTACCTTTAACATCTAAAATTAACATACCAATTTTATTATTAATATTTTTAGAATTAAATTCAAGTAGTTGATTAGTAAAAGGATACATACTACTTGAAGTTTTACCAGAGCCTATAGTTCCTGTAATTAAAAAGTTTTGATATAGTCCAGATTCAGGTATAACAATATGCTTTTTATTTAATTTATCAAAACCAATAACTAGATTTAATAAGCTTTTATTTAATCTACAATTTATAGAATCATCTACTTTGCTATAAACAATAGTATTTTTTTTAGTGGAAAATCTAAGATTAAAAAAATTAAAGATTGGTAATAGTATTCTTAAATAAATAAAATTTGATAAAACAATATTTGAAAAAATAAAAGTAAAAATAAATGTGTTTTTAACAATAATCCATAAATCAGGATTTTCAGTACATATATCAAAAGGTGTAAAACCATAGGGAATAATTACTTCTGTGGCTGTATATATAGGATAAAAAAGTTTTAATGCAGTGATACAGGAAAGTATCAATACAATTAAACAAAATAAAAATTGTTTTAAAATAAAATAACCTCCTAACAAATTGAATAAAATAAAAATAGATTTTAATATTTCTTTTTAATTTCTAATTTAGAACCTTGTTTTGAATGGAAAAATATAATTTCGAAAAAAGTATATAGTGAATATAAAGTTATTAAAAGAGATATAATAAAAGAGATAAAATATAGATTAATTATATTTGAAATAAAATCACCGCCTTACAATATTTTCCATATTACAATATATTTTTGGATTTGTCTATACATTTTTTAAAATTTATGTTAAAATTTATAATTAATAAACAAGGAAAGGAAGAATAAAATGGAATTTAAAAAAGAAACAACAATAGGAGAAATTTTAGAAAAAGCTCCAGAAAAAGCTGAGATATTATTAGAAATTGGTATGCATTGTTTAGGTTGCCCATCTGCACAAATAGAAACAATTGAACAAGCTTGTGAAGTTCATGGTGTAGATGTTAATGAATTATTAACTAAATTAAATGCCTAATATAAAAATAAAAAGCTGAATAGATAAAAAATAATTAATATTTTAGCTTTTTTGCAAATTTTTAATAAAAAAACATAAAAAAGTTACAAAAATTACACAAAAGCATTGACAAAAACAAAAAAATATTGTAATATATAAAAGCGTTGTGAGAAACAACGCGAATACGGGGGCTATTAGCTCAGTTGGTAGAGCACTTGACTTTTAATCAAGTTGTCCCGCGTTCGAATCGCGGATAGCTCACCAAGAATTAAATAGTAATATTTAATTCTTTATATGGCCCGTTGGTCAAGCGGTTAAGACACCGCCCTTTCACGGCGGAATCATGGGTTCGATTCCCGTACGGGTCACCAATTTTATATTTTGCCACTTTAGCTCAGTTGGCCAGAGCATCGCACTTGTAATGCGAGGGTCATCCGTTCGAATCGGATAAGTGGCTCCACAAGGTTATTAGTTTTGAGATGTCTCTTGATTAGTGGCTTTTTTTTTTGTATAATAAAGAAAAAAAGGAGAAATATAGTGGGAAAAGTAGCGTTAGTAACAGGTGGATCTAGGGGAATAGGAAAAGAAATAGTTATTCAACTAGCAAAAAAAGGAATTAAAGTAATAGCAAACTATAACAATTCAAAAAAGAATGCAGAAGAAATTAAAGAAGAATTAGAAAAACAAAATATTTATATAGATATAATGAAAGCAGATGTTTCAAAAAGAGATGAAGTTAGAGCTATGGTAGAAAAAATATTAGAAAAATATAAAAAAATAGATATATTGATTAATAATGCGGGAATATCTGAATATA
Organism: uncultured Clostridium sp.; assembly: GCA_964369695.1. Lineage (GTDB taxonomy): Bacteria > Bacillota > Clostridia > TANB77 > CAG-508 > CAG-269. Next base: position 1,819 of record CAYJGL010000063.1, on the reverse strand, counting down.
AAATGTTTTCAGATGAAACAGATGATGATTGGAATAGAGTAATAAATACAAATCTTTATTCTGCATTTGTAACAACACAAGAAATATTACCAAGTATGATAAAACAAAAATCAGGAAATATAATAAACATATCTTCTATATGGGGAATAGTAGGAGCATCTTATGAAGTACTATACTCTATATCTAAAGCAGGAATGGATGGAATGACAAAAGCATTAGCAAAAGAAGTTGGCCCTTCAAATATAAGGATTAATTCAATTGCACCTGGGATTATAGAAACAGAAATGAATGAAGAATATAAAAATGAAATAGAAGAGATAAAAAAAGATATACCCTTAAGGAAAACAGCAACTCCAGTAGAAATAGTAAAATGCATAAATTGGTTAATAGAAGATGAATATACGACAGGTCAAGTTATATCAATAAATGGTGGATGGGTAATTACATAATAAAAATGAAGAAGTTAAGAATATTAAGATCTTAACTTCCTTTTGTGAACTTTTTGTGAACTATTAAAAAAACATAGACAACTTATTAAGAATAGTATAGTATATGTATACTTTAAAAATCAAAAAATAGACTAAAATACAATTTTAATCTAAAACAAAAATTAAAATCAAAAAGATTATTTCTAAAAATTAATTCGTTAAATTCAACTAAAAAGTTAAAAAATATCCAAAAACAATTGATGTTCTTTCTTTTCTATGGTAATATAAGGGAGGAATATATATAATTAATATTCAAAAATTAATAAATAACAAAGTATCACTAAAAGTAGACTTTATCTTTAAAATGGTATTTTCTAAAAATAAAGAAATACTAATAGATCTATTAAAAGCAATTACTAAATATGAAATAAAAGACTTAACAATACTAAGCAAAGATTTCACATTAGATAAATACAAGAAAGATGGTAAATTGGGTGTATTAGATATAAGGACAGAACTAGAAGATGGAACAAACATAGATATCGAAATGCAAATAGGAGATGAAAAAAATATAATAGAAAGACTCCTATTTTACCAATCAGGAATGTATTATCAGAGTATAAAATCAGGACAAAAATATAATAAAGCAAAAAAAGCAGTAGTAATTGGAATATTAAACTTTAACCTATTTTCAGATAATTATAACTATTTTTCAGAAACAAACTATTACATACAAAAAGTAGATAAAAATGGAATAATACATGAAATAGAAAGCTTAAATGATAGACTAAAAATATTTTTAATAGAATTGCCAAAATTTAAAGAAGTAGAACATAATTTAGATAATAGACTAGAACAATGGCTAACAGTAATAAGTAGTGATAATGTTAAAGAAATGGGAGTTGTTATGGAGAAAAATACAAAAATTCAAACAGCAATGAAAGAAGTAGAAAAATTATCAGCAGATGAAGACTTATTAGAAATGATAGAAGCAGAAGAAGAAAGACTAAGAAGATATAACACTGCAATGGAAACTTCTCATGAAGAAGGCGAGAGACAAGGAATACTTAAAGTAGCAAAAAAACTTTTAAAAACTTCAGAATTAAATATTAGTAAAGTTAGCGAAATAACACAATTAACAGAAGAAGAAATTATGAATTTGAAAAACGAATTAGAAAACGAAAATAGATAGATTTAAATAATATTTAGATAGTAAAAAAATAATTGATTTTTAAAGGAATAAATACCATAGAAAGAAAGATATCAATCTTGATAAAGCATTGATATTTTTTGTGAATTTTCTGTGAATTATTAAAAAAATATAGACAATTCATTAAAAAATAGTATAGTATATGTATACTTTAAAAATCAAAAAAATAGACTAAAATATA
>CAYJGL010000062.1:0-9040 GCA_964369695.1 uncultured Clostridium sp. | reverse complement strand
TTGAAGTAAACTTCTAAGGTTTCTATTTGTATATATAACTCTAATCCTATCTTTTACTGAATTGAGGAGCTTTTCTTGCTTTTTTAAGACCGTATTTTTTTCTTTCTTTAGCACGAGAATCTCTTGTTAAGAATCCGCTTGATTTTAATATTGGTCTAAACTCTTGATTAGCTTCATTTAATGCTCTTGCAATACCGTGTCTGATTGCACCAGCTTGACCAGTGAATCCACCACCTTTTACAGAACAAACAACATCATATTTTGTAACTGTATTTGTAGCTGTTAGTGGTTGTCTAACAATAACTTTTAAAGTTTCTAATCCGAAAAAAGTATCGATGTCTCTTTTATTAATAGTTATTTTTCCAGTTCCTTCAACTAATCTAACTCTAGCAATAGAACTTTTTCTTCTACCTGTACCGTAAAAAACTACATTATCTTTTTTTGCCATCTTATTTTACCTCCCAAATTTCTGGTTTTTGTGCTTGGTTTTCATGTTCGCTACCAGCATAAACTCTTAATTTTTTAGCCATTTGTCTACCTAATGAAGTATGAGGTAGCATACCTTTAACAGCTAGTGTCATTGCTTTTTCTGGAGTTTTTTCAAGCATAACTTTTGCTGAAACTTCTTTCATTCCACCAATGTATCCTGAGTGATGTCTATAAACTTTTTGATTTAATTTGTTTCCAGTTAAGATAACATCTTTACAATTTAATATAATAACATGATCTCCCATATCAATATTTGGTGTAAATGTTGGTTTATGTTTTCCTCTTAATAATTTAGCAGCTTCTGTTGCGACTCTACCTAATGGTTTATTTGCTGCGTCTAATATATACCATTTGCTTTCTATTTCATTTTTTTTCGCACTATATGTAACATTATTCATGGTAATAAATACCCTCCTATTATTTAATTTTTTTATTTATAATATATGAAATAAAACTATTAAACTACCGGGGAGAAGTTTTTTAATCTTAATCATATTTTAACATAATTGCTCAAATATTATATTACAAAACACTTGAAAAGTCAAGAGAAATTGCCTTTAAAAATTTAAAAATATTATCCAAGTGCTAAAAAGACTGAAAATACTAGATATAACAAAGGAATAAAGTTGGAAAAATGTAAAAAAAACAGAAAATTTAGGTTTTGAATTATTGACTTTTATAGTATTTAATTATATACTTTCAATATAAAATCTGAATGATTTAGGAGTTAAATATGGAGAAGAAAAATATAATTAAAAAAGTAATAGTGATGGTAATTATAACTACATTGTGTAGTATAATGTTATATAATATAAATCAAAATAATGTATATGCAGCAATAGGAAAAATAATATCGCAAACAACTAATTTAAGAGAAGAAGCTTCAACAGATAGTAAAATACTAGTTCAATTACCAATTGATAAAGAAGTTGAAATACTTTCTGAACAAGGAGAATGGTATCAAGTATCAGTTGATGGGTTAACTGGATATATAATGAAAGATTTATTAACAGTTGATGGAAAAATTGTGGAAAAAGTTGAAGAAAAAACTGAAGAACAGACAGAAGATGAACCTGTTCAAGAAAACACAATCGAAGTAGAAAATTCAAATACAAAAACTATAAATAAAGATAGTAAATTAAAATTACTTCCACTAATAAATTCAACTGATTTGTTAGATATAAAAAATGGTGATAAAGTTACTATTAATGAAACAATTGGAAATTGGACATCTGTAACAATACAAGATATAACTGGATGGATAATATCTAGTAATATAAGTGAAGAAGGAAATACTATTGTTGAAACAAGTACTCAACCAGTAGAAGAACAAACTCAAGAAGAAAAGCCAGAAGAACAAAATACTGAAACAGCTAATATAATGTATGTAAATTGGGAGGCTGTAAATTTAAGAAGTGAACCAAATACAACATCTGATGTAATAAAGTCAATAAATAAAAATGAAGAAGTTGAAGTAATAGGAACAGAAGGGGATTGGACCAAAGTTAAATATCAAGGATTAGAAGGATATATATCATCACAACTATTATCAACTGAAAAACAAGAAGTAACAGAAACAGAACAAACACAAACAACTCAAGTATCAAATACAATGTATGTAAATTGGGAAGCTGTAAATTTAAGAAGTGAACCAAATACAACATCTGATGTAATAAAATCAATAAATAAAAATGAAGAAGTTGAAGTAGTAGGAACAGAAGGTGATTGGACGAAAGTTAAATCACAAGGAATAGAAGGATATGTATTATCATCACTGTTGTCAGATGAAAAACAAGATATATAATTAAAAACAGAAAGGACGTATAATATAGATAAATTAAAAAGACCATTTTTAGTTATCTTATTAGGATATATATTAGGAATATTGTGGGGATTATACTTTGAATATAGTATAATCCCTATATATATAATTTTAGGAATAATATATATAGGATATAAGATATTAAAAAATGTTAAAGAAAAAATTAAAAATACAAATACAAATGAAAAAGAAAATAAAAGTAAAGATAATAAAAAATTCAAAACATTTACATTCAAAAGACATTTTAGATATATCAAGTTAATTTTTAATATTCAAATAATAGCAGTAGCTATAGTTAGTTCAATAATTTCAAATTCGATAATAATTTTCCAAAATAAAAAGTATGAAAATCTGTACAAAGAAAACCAACAATTAAATAATATAATAGGCATAGTAGAGAGTAATTTAAAACAGACAGATTACTATAATATCTATATTGTCAGAATACAAAGTATTGATAATAATGATATATATAACAATACACATGTATATATAAATATAGATAAAAAAAGCAGTTTAGAAATTAAATATGGTGATAAAATATCTTTTGATGGTAAATATATAAAACCAGAGATACAAAGAAATACAGGTGGATTTAATTATAGTCAATATTTAAAGACATTAAAAATATATGGAACTATAAAAGTAAGTGGCATAGCTCTAATAGAAGAAAATAAAGGTAATAGCATTGCTTCTAAAATAAACTATTTTTCCGAATATTTAAAACAAAAGAATAATGAAATATTTAGCAAACAAACATCAAATATGTTAAATGGTTTGATATTAGGAGATACATCAGGAATAGAAGAAGAAATAAAGGAAGATTTTAAGTCAGCAAATATCTCTCATATACTTGCAATTTCTGGAATGCATATATCATATTTAATAATATTATTTGAAAGTATATTATATAAGTTATTTGGAAAAAGAAAGTCAAGATATATAATAATAATTTTACTAATTATATATATGGCTATAACGGGTTTTTCAGCGTCAATTGTAAGAGCTGGAAGTATGGGAATACTACTAATAATTTCAAAATTAATATATAGTAAAAATGATTTTTTTAATTCATTAAGTTTATCTCTTTTATTAATTCTAATATACAATCCGTTTTTAATATTAAATCAAGGATTACAATTTTCATATATAGCAACAATAGGGATTGTAATATTGTATCCTATAATAATAAATATTTTTAATATATGTATTAATAAATATATCGAAAAACATAAACATATAAATGTTAATAAAAACAACTATATTATAACAAAAGTAAAAGAAATTTTAGGGGTTACAATATCCGCTCAAATAGGAATATTACCAGTTATGATATATAATTTTAACATATTTAATACATATTTTATTATTTCTAATTTTTTAGTTGGAATAATAATAGGTTCAATTATAATTTTAAGTTTTATATTCTTAGTTATATCCATAATATGGACTGATATTGTAATATATTTTTCATATATTATTGAAATAAGTATAAATTTATTAGTAAGAATTTCTAATATTGGAAATTTACCTTTTTCTCAAATATATATTAAAACCCCAAGCATGTTGGAAATTTTAATATACTTTTGTATTTTAGTTATATTGAAAATCTTACATGATGTATATTTAGGTAGTAAATCTAATTATAGTAAAAACAGAATAAAAAACTATATTTCATATTTAAAATATATGTATAGTATAAATCGAAAAAAAGTGCATATATCAATAATTTTAATTCTGATTATTTTAATTCTTTTAAATTTCATACCAAAAAAATTACAAATAAATTTTATAGATGTAGGGCAAGGGGACAGTACCTTTATAATTACACCACAAAATAAGACTATATTAATTGATGGCGGTGGGTCAAGTACGTTTAATGTGGGTGAAAATACATTAATTCCATATATATTAGATAAAGGTTATACTAAAATAGATTATATATTTGTAACTCATTTTGATACAGATCATGTTGGTGGAATAATTGAAGTTGCAGATAAATTAAAAGTTGAAAATATTTTTATATCTGAACAAATAGAAATATCGGAAAACTATAAAGAATTAGAAGAAATTGTAAATAGGGAAAATATAAATATGGAAATTCTAAGAAAAGGTGATAAAGTAAATATTGAAAAAGACATATATTTTAATATTTTATGGCCAGAAGAAAAACAAATAGAAGAGAATGTATTAAACAATAATTCATTAGTAATGAAAATGTATTATAAAGAATTCTCCATGTTATTTACAGGAGATATTGAAAAAATAGCTGAAGAAGAATTAATTGGAAGTGTATTAAATAAAAAAATATTTGAATCAACAGTTTTAAAAGTTGCACATCATGGTTCTAAAACATCTACAATTGAAAGTTTTTTGGAAGCAGTAAAACCTAAAATTGCATTAATAGGAGTGGGAAAAAATAATTTGTTTGGACATCCTAATAGTGACGTTATAGCTAGATTAGAAGAAAAAGAAGTTCAGATTTTTAGAACAGATTTGAATGGTGAAATATCATTAGAAGTATATAATGGTGAAATTTTTATTAAAAAGAAAATTAATTAAAATAGTATATATTATCCAAAAATGTAAATAATATAGTAAAACATTGATAGGAGAGAGTGATGAATAAAATTATAATTGGATTAATTGTTGTTGTTGTGATTTTGCTAGCTGTTATATTTGGAATATATATATATAACAGAATGAATATGCAGGAAGAAGCGGAAATTACAATTACAGAAATAGATAGTAATAAAATATCAAGTGAAATTGTAAAAGAGAATTTAAACGAAGTAAATAATACTATAAATACTAATTCAGATGAAGAGAAAATATCACCAAATGCAGAATTGAAATTGAAAACAAATTATTTGAAATGTGGTCATTCTATTGTAGATAAACATCAAATTGATGAAAGTTTAGTTAATAAAACACAAGCTGAATTAGAAGCAATATATTTTGAATATGATGTAGAAAAATTCGACGAAGATGAAATAATTTTAGTTCGAGATAAAGATGCTGAGTGTGGTGAACATTATGTAGTTAAAAATGTAGATGGTTTTTTAGAAATATATAAAATATTAGAAAGTGGTGAAGAAATACTGTATGAAAAAACAGAAATTGCAGTAGATTATTTAACGGAAACAGACAAACTCAGTATAGAACAAGGTCTATTTATAGAAGGAAGGGAACAATTAAATTCTTTATTAGAAGATTATGGTTCATAAAATGATTAAAATAGCTATTAGATAAATTCTAAATAGCTATTTTATTAGTATATTAAGAAACTTTTTTCTTAATTTGGATATCTGATTTATTTGAATCTGAATTAAGTAGCAATTTGTTTTTTATTATATTTTTAACATACATAACAAAAGAAAAAATAGTTGAAATTATAGCTAAAGAATATAGTAAAATGTCAAGATATGCATATATATTATTTGTGTCAAATTGTACTCTAAGGAAAGAAGATACAATAGCCAAATAGAATAATATAGTTGTTAGTTTTCCGTACCATTTGCTAAAAACTATAATTTTTTTTGTGTATAAAAACGCTGAACTTATAATTAGTATAAGTTCTTTTAAAAATACTATTATTAATATCCAAGTTGGAATTATTGATAGTATTGTAAGTGATGTTATTATTGAAATTTGGGTTAATTTATCAGCAAGTGGATCTATTAACTTTCCAAAATTAGAAATAACATCAAACTTTCTTGCTAGATATCCATCCAAAATATCAGTTATTCCAGAAAAAGTAAAAGCAACAAGTGCAGATATATAATTTTCTGTAAAAATAAATGAAATTATAAATGGAATAAAAATTAATCTAGCAACAGTTAAAATATTAGGTATATATTTAATCATAAACTTCTCCTATTATAATAATTCAATTTTTATAATTTTAAGAATATATATTATTATATTTTATTGTGTGTAAAAACGTTAATTTGTATTCGTATTTAGATGATTTAAAATAAAAACAGTCCCAAGTATTATATTTTGGAACTGCTTAATATTAGTTATTTATTGTGAAATTTAAAATATCATTATTCAAACTTACATTAACTGTTTGACCATCTAAAAGCTGTTCTCTTAATATCATTTCAGAAAGTTCATCTTCTATATGTCTTTGTATAGCTCTTCTTAAAGGTCTTGCCCCAAATTTTATATCAGTTCCTTTTTCTAGGATGAAGTGTTTAGCTTCATCAGAAAGTAACATTTTTATATCTTTTTCAGCTAGTGCTTTAATAGTTTTGTCTAACATTAAATCAACAATTTGTAATAATTGATTTTGGTTAAGTGGTTCAAAAGAAACAATTTCATCAACTCTGTTTAAAAATTCAGGTCTGAAAATATCTTTTAGATGTCCAAGTGCTTTGTTTTTATCAATTGAATTTCCACCAAAACCTAGTGAATTAGTATTTAGGTTAGATCCGGCATTTGAAGTCATAATAATAATTGTATTTGAAAAATTAACAGTATTACCTTGACTATCAGTAAGTTTTCCATCATCTAAAATTTGAAGTAATATATTAAAAACATCTGGATGTGCTTTTTCTATTTCATCTAATAAAATAATAGAGTAAGGTTTTCTTTTTACTTTATCCGTCAATTGTCCTGCATCATCATAACCTACATAACCTGGAGGCGCACCGATCAATTTAGAAGTAGAGTGTACTTCCATAAATTCAGACATATCAACTCTAATCATTGAATCTTCGCTACCGAACATTTCAAAAGCTAATGATTTAGCTAATTCTGTTTTACCAACACCAGTTGGTCCTACAAAAATAAATGATGGTGGCCTTTTTGTAGTTTGAAGCCCTGCTCTGTTTCTTCTTATAGCACGAGATACACTATTTACTGCTTCATCTTGACCAATAACTCTTTTATGAAGATTAGCTTCTAAGTTAAGAAGTTTCTGAGTTTCAGCTTCTGTTATTTTAGTAACAGGTATTTTTGTCCAATGTTCAATTACATTTGCTATATCATGTATTGTTAAGTGTTTTAATTTCATTTTTGAATTTAATTTATCTATATTTTCAATTAATTGACATTCTCTAGTTTTTAAATCAGCAGCTTTTTGATAATCTTCTGTTGAATCAGCAGCTACTACTTCATCTTTCTCAGTTTGTACCTTTATTAATTCCTGTTTTAAAATTTCTAATTTAAATAAATCTTTATTTTCTAAGTTAATTCTAGAGCAAGCTTCATCTAAAATATCTATTGCTTTGTCTGGAAGAAATCTATCATGTATATATTTTTCAGACATAATAACTGTTTGAGTTATAACATCAGAAGAAATTTTAACTTTATGATAATCTTCATAATATTTTTTAATTCCACTTAATATGCTAATTGAATCTTCTATATTTGGTTCATCAACAATTACTTGTTGAAACCTTCTTTCTAATGCTGAATCTTTTTCAATATATTTTCTGTATTCTCTAATTGTAGTAGTACCAATTAATTGTATTTCTCCATTTGATAATGCGGGTTTTAATATATTAGCAGCATTCATAGAATGTTCGCCATCACCAGCACCTATTATATTATGAATTTCATCAATTACTAGAATAATATTACCATATTCCTTACAATCATCGATAATACCTTTCATTCTAGATTCAAATTGTCCTCTAAATTGAGTACCAGCAATTACAGAAGTCATATCTAATAAATATACTTCTTTATTTAATAACTTGGCAGGAACATTTTGATTAGCAATTTTAATAGCCAATCCTTGAGCTATAGCTGTTTTACCAACACCAGGTTCTCCTATTAGACATGGGTTATTTTTTGAACGTCTATTTAGTATTTGTGTAATTCTTTGGATTTCTTTATCTCTTCCAATTACTGCATCAAGCAAATTGTTTTTTGCTTTTTCAGTTAAATTAGTACCAAATACATCAAGAAATTTTTTCTTTTTATTTTGTTTTATATTTTTTTTCTTTTCAACTTTAACTTTTTTTCTTCCGTTAGAAGTTTCTTCATCTGAATTTTGTTCTTTATTTTTATTTCCTTGATTCATAAAATTTTGAAAAATTGAACCAAGTGGAATAGCTGTACCAGATATTTTAGAAGAAGTACCATCAACACTATCGTCTGAAGGGCCTTCAAAAGTTATAGCCCCATCTATATTTTGAATATCATCAATATCAAGGTTTTCAGCTAAGTCTTTAAAAAGTGATTCAAGTTGCTTATTCATATTATTCATATCTATTTTCCCGCTATTAACAATGTTTGATTGCTCATTTAAAGTTTTAGCTGTATCTATTCCTTTTTTATCAGCACAACTTTTGCAGTAACCTTCCATTGATTCTTTTCCGTTTTCTATTTTTTTATAAAAAATTATTGCTGGATTTTCATTACATTCCGAACATAACATATATTTAATTCCTCATTTCTATTTTATTGTATTACTTTATTATGTATATTATACATATATATTACAATATATATTATATCAAAAAGGAAAAATAGTCAATAAAATAGTATTAAATTTGTGTGAATAGAGTATTGATAATATAAAATAGAATATAAATAAGACCATATAATTATATTATCTAATAATTATATGGCCGTGTATAATATATTATTTTTCTCCATCAGTTATTGTCTTTGTTTTTTCTTCATTGTTTTTTGAATCGCGTATTATAAAGTTTAATAATATTCCTATAATAGCAGCTAAACTCATTCCAGATATTGAAATAGAAAAATCACCAC
>CAYJGL010000061.1:0-9220 GCA_964369695.1 uncultured Clostridium sp. | reverse complement strand
AACCGAAAAGTTTAAATAAAAATAAAAAAACTATTGACTAATATAGTAAAATAGTATAAACTGCAAAAGTAGGAATTATTCCTATTTTAAGAAAGGAGATTTATGACTAACTATTCCAAACAAAGAGAAGTAATATTAGAAGTAATTAAAACAAATTTAATACACCCTACTGCTGAACAAATATATGATTTGGTAAATAAAGTAGATTCGAAAATTAGTAAAAGTACAGTTTATAGAAATATTAATTCACTTGTTGAATCTGGTGTTATTGAAAAAATTAACACATCAACAGGAGCAGATAAATATGACTATATACATGAACCACATTATCATTTTGTATGTAGCAAATGTAATAGCATATATGATGTAAAAGGAATTTTTGATATAAATGTAATTTCTAATAGTATAAAAAATCAAATAAATGATAATATATATATAAAAGATATATGTATAAATGGAATATGTGAAAATTGTAAATCACAAATTAAAAAATTTTAGGAGGAAAAGGATATGGAATTAAAAGGAACAAAAACAGAAAAAAATTTAATGGAAGCTTTTGCAGGTGAATCACAAGCTAGAAACAAATACACATATTTTGCAAGTAAAGCAAAAAAAGAAGGGTATGAACAAATTGCTGCAATTTTTCAAGAAACAGCTGACAACGAAAAAGAACATGCTAAAATATGGTTTAAATTATTGCAAGGTGGAAGTATATTATCAACTGAAGAAAATTTAAAAGCTGCTGCTGCTGGAGAAAATTTTGAATGGACTGATATGTATGATAGAATGGCAAAAGAAGCTAAAGAAGAAGGTTTTAATCATATAGCTTTCTTATTTGAAGAAGTTGGTAAAATAGAAAAAGAACATGAAGAAAGATATAAACAACTATTATCAAATGTAGAAGATAAGGTAGTATTTAGCAAAGATGGAGAAGCAATCTGGAAATGTAGAAATTGCGGACATATTGTAATAGGAAAACAAGCTCCTAATATTTGTCCAGTATGTGAACACCCAAAAGCATATTTTGAAATTAAAGCTGAAAATTATTAAAAATAGGAGATCTGATATATAAATCAGGTCTTTTATTTAATTAAGATTACATAAAGCTTGCATTTAGAAAAGAAATATGATATAATAACCCCATAATTAGTACATTGAAAAAATAAAGATTCATACATTCTTCTATTACACAGAAGCTTGTATTTTATATATACATCCAACACAAACAAAATATATCATTACACAAAAGGAGAAATATCTATGACAAATTTACTAGAGCAAGAATTAAGTTTTGAGTACAAAGAATTCCTGGTGGACAGGGAATATAATTTAGAAGATGCTAATGTTCATATACTTAAGAACAGTGATGTTAGTGTAAAAGACTTCGTAGAAGTCTTTTCTGAAAAAGAAATAGGTTGTTGCTTACATCACGCAACAGCGTGGTTGAAAAAGCTGAAAAATATGGGGATAGAATCTCATTTGGCAGGAAGTTTAGAAGAAGATGGAAACACGCATGCGTGTGTATATTTTATTCTAGATGGAACAGAATATATTTCTGATGTTGTGAAAGATGTGAAAAACGAAACATTTTCACATCTGGCAATAGACGTAGAAGAGTTCAAAAAAAGACAAATCAATAACCAGTTGTGGTTATATGACTTGTCGGTAAAGAATTATGAATTAAAGTTTTTTCAAAATCAATATAGCTTAATGATAAAATTATAAAAGTTATATTGATTTTATGGCCTTCGTATTTACGGAGGTCATTTTCATGTTAGTATATTAAAAAAAACATTGACAATTATACATGAAATGATATAATATCAACATAAAAGGAGAAGAAGATGCCTAAGTTTTTTGTTAAAAATAATCAAATAAAAGATGGAATTATAGTGATAGAAAATCAAGATAATTATCATATAAAAAAAGTATTAAGAAAAAAAGTAGATGATGAAATAATAGTATGTGATAATGAAAATAGAATAGATTATATTTGTAAGATAATATCATTTGAAGAAGAAAAAACTATATGTAAAATAATAAAAGAAAATGAATGTAAAGAAAATAACTCGAATATTCAGATATCTATATTTCAAGGGCTTCCTAAGTCAGATAAAATGGAACTTGTAATACAGAAATCAGTTGAACTAGGAATGTATGATATAACACCAGTTATAATGGAAAGATGTATTGTTAAATTAACAGAAAAAGATAAAGTTAAGAAAATAGAGAGATGGAAAAAAATATCAGAAGTTGCTGCAAAACAATCAGGAAGAAATATTATACCAAACGTAAATAATTGTATTATGTTTAATAATATCAATTCCACTATTGCACAATATGATATGTTCATTGTAGCTTATGAAAATGAGAAAGAAAATACACTAAAAAAACAAATTGTAGAATTAAAAGAAATTTTAAATAAAAGTAAACAAAAAGAAGATATAAAGATTGCAATTTTGATAGGTCCAGAAGGTGGAATAACAGAAGATGAAATAGATTATATAAGAAAAAACGGTGGCAAAGTAATTACATTAGGAAATAGGATATTAAGAACAGAAACAGTTGCTCTTAATATGATAAGTATATTAATGTATGAATTTGAAAATTGAAAGTTAGATTAAATAATTATATATAATATGGGGGAACGAATGGAAAAAGGAAAAGAACTTATAGAAAAGCTTGAAGAGAAATTTATAAAAATAGAAAAACAAAAAATGCCAAAAGATGTTAGAAAAAATATATTAAAAAAAATACTATTAACATTATCAAAAGGAAGTGTTATTGTTGCAATACTAATTATAATTAATATTGCATATTCTACAATGATTGTAGATAGACTTGAAAACGATATTAAAATATTTTCAGGATTTTTTCTAGGACTTGGAATTATATATCTAGAAATAGCATATAGAAAAGATAGTGGAACAAAAACAATATCAGCATTAGAATTTATAGTATTATCAATATATCTGTTATCAACCACATATTTATTGCAAAGATATAAATTTGATACAAATATATTATATATCATATCAAGTGCAGTAATAGGAATATACTATATTATAAAATCAATATGTATTTATATAAAATTAAAGAAAGAATATATAAAAACTTTAAGTGATATTTCTGAGATAGTCAAAAAAGATGAACCCACAATAAAAGAAGCTAAAAAAAGAGAGAAAAATATAGTTTCTAAAAATACAAAAACCAAACAAGGGAAAACTAAGACTAAAACCAATTCTAAAACTAAGCCTAAAACAACTAAAAAAACAACTAAGAAATCTACAACAAAGAAAAGTGCAGATGAAAAAAATATAGAAAAAGAAAAGAAGACAACTAAAAAAACATCAAAAACTATTAAATCAACTAAAGAAGAAACAACAAAAAAGCCAAGGAAAACAACTACAAAAAAGAAAGTTAAAGAAGAAAAAGTTAGTGAATAATATAGAATGAGAAGGTGCAAAAATGATTAAAAGTATGACTGGATATGGAAGAGATAACTATTCAGAAAATTTGAGAGAATATCAAATTGAAATTAAAAGTGTAAACCACAGATATTTAGATATTTCTGTTAGAATGCCAAGGATAATAAGTTATCTTGAAGATGTAGTAAAAAAAGAAGTATCTAAATATATAAAAAGAGGTAAAGTAGAAATATATATAAATTTTGAAAATAATTCATTAGAAGGTAATGAGTTAGAAATAAATAAAGAAATTGCTCAAATATATATTCAGGAATTAAAAAAATTAGCAGATAATCAAAATATATCTTCAAATATAGAAGTCACAGAAATTACAAAACTTCCAGATGTTATGAAAATGAAGAATAATATTAATGAAGAAGTAATTGAAAAGGAATTACTTGAATGTATAAATAAAGCTATAATGTCATTGATAAATATGAGAGAAAAAGAAGGAAATCAGATTTTCAATGATATGAATAATAGAATTGATATTATAAATAACAAAATTAATGAAATAAATACGTATTCTACTGGACTTATTGCGGATTATGTAGTAAAATTAGAAAATAGAATAAAAGAATTAACGAAAGAGCAAGAAATAGATAAAAGTAGATTAATGCAAGAAGTAGTTATATATGCAGATAAGTGTTCTGTTGAAGAAGAAATAACAAGGTTAAAAAGTCATATATTACAATTTAGAGATTTACTTAATGCTGAAGGTAGCATAGGAAAAAAATTAGATTTTATAGTACAAGAAATGAATAGAGAAATAAATACTATAGGATCTAAAGCAAATAAGTTGGAAATAACAAAAAATGTTATTGATATAAAAGCAGAATTAGAAAATATTAGAGAACAAATTCAAAATATCGAATAGAAAGAAAGGTGATTTTATGCAATTAATAAATATAGGGTTTGGAAATATAGTTTCAGCAGATAGAATAGTTGCAATTGTTAGTCCAGAATCAGCACCGATAAAAAGATTAATTCAAGAAGCTAAGGATAGTAAAACTGCAATTGATGCTACATACGGTAGAAGAACAAGAGCTGTACTTATAATGGATTCTAATCATATAATTTTATCAGCAGTACAACCTGAAACAGTAGGTGGAAGAATTGATAAAAATATTATGCAAGAAGAAGCAAATAAACAAGTTTCTGAAGAAGATAAATAATTTTAAAATATGTATAAAGTAGAAAGGAAAATTAAAATGATAGTAAAACCAACAGTTAATGAATTATTAACAAAATCAAAAAATAGATATGAGCTAGTTATAGCAACAGCAAAGAGAGCAAGACAAATATCAAATGGAGATCCTGCTAGAACAAGTGTAAAAGAAGAATCAGTAGTAACTTTAGCTGCAAATGAAATTGCAGAAGGAGAGGTAACAATAGTATGTTAGTAATTTTATCTGGTGTTTCAGGTGTAGGAAAAGATACAATTAAAAAAGAATTAATAAAAAGAATGGAAGATGTAGTAACACTTCCATCTATTACTTCAAGAAAACCACGTGAAGGTGAAGTTGAAGGGAATCCGTACCATTATATATCTCGTGAAGAATTTGAAAAAGGAATAGAAAACAATGAGTTTTATGAATATAATGAACATCACGAAAACTATTATGGTACATCTAAAAAAATACTAAGTGAAAAACTTGAAAGTGGTAAAATAATAGTAAAAGATATTGATGTTAATGGAACTGAAAATCTTGTTAATTTACTAAAAAATGATGTTAAAATAATAACTATATTCTTGAAAATTGATGAAGAAGAATTAGAAAAAAGATTAATAGGTAGGGGAGATAACCTTACTGAAGATGAAATAAAATTAAGACTTGGAAGATTAGAGTACGAAGAGTCAAAAATAAAATTATATGACTATATGATTAAAAACGAAGATTTTGAAAAAACAGTTCAAATAATAATGGCAATAATACAAAATGAAAAAAGATTAGCTAAATAAAATATTTAATATAATATAAAGAAAAACTTGTCAATAAATATTTTGGCAAGTTTTAATTGGATTAAGGAGAAACATGATTGCAGAAGTATATATAAATAGGGGTACGAAAAAATTAAATAAAACATTTGATTATAAAATTCCAGATGAATTAATTGATATTATTTTTATAGGTTCAAAAGTAATTGTACCTTTTGGACAAGGAAATAGAACTTCTGAAGCTTTTGTTATCAGGATTAAAAATACTAGTAAATTTCAAGAAGAGCTGAAAAGTGTACTTAAAGTTGAACAAAATTTGGAAAAAGATAAAATAGAACTTGCTAGATGGATGGCTAAGAAATATTATACTAATGTTTCAGAATGTATCAAATTAATGCTATCACCCGGTACGAAAAATTCAGATATACACAAAAGAATACAAGAGAAAAAAATAAATGTTATATTTCTAAATAAAGAGATAAAAGAACTAAAAGAAGATATTAGTAATAGAAAAATAAAATCAGAAAAGCAAATAAGAGTATTGGATTTTGTTAAAGAAAATTCAGGAAAAACAATTAAAGAAATTGAAGAAGAAACACAGTGTTCAGCTGCAATAGTGAAAACTCTTATTAAAAATAAATATTTAAGAATTGAAGAAAAAAAAGTAAATAGAGATCCGTTAATAAATAAAGAATTTGTTAGAAGTGGAAAATTGGAATTAACAGAAGAACAAAAAATAGTATTTAAAAGTATAGCTGATACTGTTAAAGAAGAACAATATAAATCGTTTTTAATATATGGAGTAACAGGATCTGGGAAAACAGAAGTGTATTTACAATTAATTGAAAAAACTATTGAAAAAAATAAATCAGCAATTGTATTGGTGCCAGAAATATCATTAACACCTCAGATGATAGATAGATTTATATCACGTTTTGGAAAAGCAAAAATTGCGGTATTACATAGTAAAATTAGTACTGGTGAACGATTTGATGAATGGAAAAGAATTGAAGAAAATGAAGCGAAAATAGTTATTGGAGCTAGATCTGCAATATTTGCACCGATAAAAGATTTAGGAATGGTAATAGTTGATGAAGAACATGATACATCATATAAATCTGAATCTGATCCAAGATATGATGCAAAAGAAGTAGCGAAATATATATGTATACAAAATAATTGTCCACTTATATTAGGAAGTGCTACTCCTGATATTTCAACATACTACAATGCTATAGAAAAACAAGAAATTGAATTACTAAAATTAACTAAAAGAGCTAATAATTCTAATTTACCAAAAGTGGAAATTGTAGATTTAAAACAAGAACTAGCAAATGGAAACAGATCAATGCTTAGTTTTGAGTTATATAATATGATAGAAAAAAACTTAAAAGAAAAAAGACAAACAATACTTTTTTTAAATAGAAGGGGACATTCGACTTTTGTAATGTGTCGAGATTGTGGTTATACAGTAAAATGCGATAACTGTAATATTAGTATGACATATCATAATACAAATAAAAAGTTAGTATGTCATTATTGTGGAAAAGAGAAACAAATACCAAATACCTGTCCAGAGTGTAAAAGTAGTAAAATACGATATTTTGGAACAGGAACTCAAAAATTAGAAGAAGAAATTATAAAGCAATTTCCAAATAGTAAAACAATTAGAATGGATATAGATACAGTTAATAAAAAAAGTTCACATGAAGAAATATTAAACAAATTTAAGAATGAAAATATTGATATTTTGATTGGAACACAAATGGTAGTAAAAGGACACCATTTTCCAAATGTAACTTTAGTTGGAGTAATAGCTGCAGATGGCTCTTTAAATATTGACGATTATAGGGCAAATGAAAGAACGTTTCAAATATTAACACAAGTAGCAGGAAGAGCAGGTAGAGAGAATTTGCAAGGAAATGTAATAATTCAAACATATAATCCGGATAATTTTAGTATATTATCTTCTCAAAAACAAGATTATATGGAATTTTACAAAACAGAAATAATGTTAAGAAAACAGTTGAAGTACCCGCCATTTTGCGATATAATAGTTATAAATTTAAATGGTTTAAATGAAAATGAAGTTATAAAACAATCAAACAATATATATACATATATGTTTAATAATTTAAATCAAGAAGAATATAGAGTATTTAAACCAATGCCATCACCTATTGATAAAATACAAAATAGATATAGATGGAGAATTATTATAAAAGGAAATATGACAGATAGGACTAATGAAATGTTAAATGTCTTTTTGAATAAAATATATCAAAAAGATTTAAAAGACATTAATATTTCAATTAGTGTTAATCCTAATAATATGATGTAAATAAAAGAAGAAGGAAAATAGAAATGGGAATAAGAAATTTAAGATATGAAGGAGACGAAATCCTTAAAAAGAAATCAAGAGAAATTGAGCAAATTGATGATAAATTACAAGATCTAATAGATGATATGATTGATACAATGCATAAGTACAACGGAGTTGGACTAGCAGCAGTTCAAGTAGGTATTTTAAAAAGAGTAATTGTAATTGATTTATACGATGATAAAGGACCTATTGTTATGATAAATCCTATCATATTAAAAATGAAAAAAGAAAAAGAAAAACAAGAAGGATGTTTGAGTTTTCCTAATAAATTTGCAAATGTAATAAGGCCAGAAGAACTTACAGCCGAATATACGGATAGGACTGGTAAAAGAATAAAGGTACAAGCTAAAGAATTATTAGCTCAAGCAATTTGTCATGAAATAGATCATTTAAATGGTGAAGTATTTATGGATAAAATAATACCAGGAACTTTAGAATACATAGATCCAAATAAAGATGAAAAATAGAACATTTGGAAGGAGATACAAAATTGAAAATATTATTTATGGGAACACCTGATTTTGCAAAACAGTCATTAAAGTCAATATATGAAGCTGGGTATGAAATACTAGGAGTTGTAACAAACCCAGATAGACCGCAGGGCAGAGGTATGAAAATGATACCTTCTGATGTTAAAAAATATGCATTAGAAAAAAATTTAAAAATATATCAACCACAAAAAGTTAAAAATAACAGTGAATTTATAGAAGAAATAAAAGAATTAAATCCAGATTTAATTTGTGTTGTAGCTTATGGAAAAATACTTCCTAAAGAAATTTTAGATATTCCTAAATATGGATGTATAAATGTTCATGGTTCACTGTTACCTAAATATAGGGGAGCAGCACCTATACAATGGGCAATAATGAATGGAGATAAAACAACAGGTATAACTACAATGTATATGGATGTAGGAATGGATACTGGAGACATGATTTTGAAAGAAGAAGTAGAAATTTTAGATAATGAAACAACAGGAGAATTATGGATAAGATTATCAGAAATAGGTGGTAAATTATTAGTAGAAACAATTAAACAAATTAAAGAAGGAAATGCTCCTAGAATAAAACAAGGGGAAGATTTTTCAATGGCACCTATGTTAGATAAAAGTATTTCTAAAATTGATTGGAATAAATTAGATTCTAATCATATTAAGAATTTAGTAAGAGGATTAAATCCTATTATGGGAACATATTCATTTCTAAATGGAAAGAAAATAAAAATATGGAAAGTAGACATTGTAAGTCAAGACGAAATTGAGAAACTGGAATTAACTTTAGAAGGTAAAGAAAATGGAACTATTTTACTAGCTGATGACAAAAAAGGATTATATACTAAAACTTTAAATGGTGTTATTTCTATTTTAGAGATTCAAGGAGAGAATAGTAAGAAAATGAGCGTCTTTGATTTTTTAAGGGGAAATAAAATAGA
>CAYJGL010000060.1:0-9300 GCA_964369695.1 uncultured Clostridium sp. | reverse complement strand
TATTTAATTATTTTTTATTTATTTAATTATTTTTTATTTATTTAATTATTTTTTGGGGCGCCTTTTGTAATGTATACAAAAAACGCCCTATTTAAATTTATTACATAAATTTAAATCTTTTTTTCAAAAAAAAAAATAAAACAATGTTTTATTATTGTTCTATTTTTAATTTTTATTCTTCTATAATATCTTCATCTGGTATTAATGTTTCAATACTTACAACTTTTCCACCATCATTAGTTCTCATTAATGTTACTCCTTGTGTTGACCTACCTAATACACTAATATCCTTAACATTTAATCTTATAATTGTACCTGTATCTGTAATTAACATTACATCTTGATTTTCTGTAGCTATTCTTACTCCTACAAGTTTTCCTGTTTTTGGTGTTATTTTATATGTAATAACTCCTTTTCCACCTCTTATTTGTACTCTATATTCATCTAATTCAGTTCTTTTTCCAAATCCATTTTCTGTTATTGCTAATAGTGTTGCTTTTCCACCTGATATAATTGACTCCATTCCTATTACTTCATCATCTTTATCTATTCTTATACCAATAACACCTTGTGCAACTCTACCTATAGGGCGTACATCTTTTTCATCAAAAGTAATACACATACCTTTTCTAGTAACTAAAACTACATTATCTTGACCATCTGTCAATCTAACAGTTATTAATTGATCATCTTCTTTTAATGTTATTCCTTGAAGTCCTGTTTTTCTTGCTGAATCATATTCTTTTAATGCTGTCTTTTTAATTAAACCATTTTTAGTAGACATCAATAAATATTTTCCTTCTGCAAAGTTTTGAATTGGTATTATAGCAGATATTTTTTCATCAGAATCTAAATTTAATAAATTAACAATTGCTGTTCCTTTTGCTGTTCTTCCTGCTTCTGGAATTTCATATCCTCTTAATCTATACAGTTTTCCTTTATTTGTAAAGAATAATATTGTATCATGAGTTGAAGCTGTAAAAATTTGTTTTACAAAATCTTCTTCTCTTGTTGCAATTCCTGTTATACCTTTTCCACCTCTTCTTTGACTTCTATATGTGTCTATAGGCATTCTTTTAATATATCCAAAATGTGTTAGTGCAACAACTGTTTGTTCTTCTTTTATAAGGTCTTCTATATCTATTTCACCTTCTGCTGCAACAATTTTTGTTTTTCTATCATCTCCAAATTTAGTTTGAATTTCTATTAATTCTTCTTTAATTATATTAAATACTAATCTTTCACTGTTTAATATATCTCTTAAATGTGCAATTAAAGCCATTAATTGATTATATTCATCATCAATTTTTTCTCTTTGTAATCCTGACAATGTTTTTAATCTCATATCTAAAATAGCTTGTGCTTGTACATCTGAAAGTCCAAATCTATCCATTAATCTTTCTTTTGCATCGTCATATGAAGCTCTTATTATTTCAATAACTTCATCAATATTATCTAAAGCAATTTTCAATCCTTCTAATATATGAGCTCTTGCTAATGCTTTATCTAATTCAAATTGTGTTCTTTTTAGTATAACGTCTTTTCTATGTTCTATATAGCAATCTAAACATTGTCTTAATGTTAATACTTTTGGCTCTCCATCTACTAGAGCAAGCATTATTATACCAAAAGTTGTTTGCATTTGTGTATGCTTAAATAATTGATTTAATACTACTTGTGGTCTTGCATCTCTTTTTAATTCTATTACAACTCTTACTTTATCTTTTCTGTCTGATTCATCTCTACATTCTGAAATTCCTTCAACTTTTTTCTCTTTTGATAAATCTGATATTGCTTTAATTAAATTTGCTTTATTTACTTGATAAGGAAGTGACGACACTATTATTCTTTGTCTATTTCCGCTCATTTCTTCAATTTCAGCTTCTGCTCTTAGTGTTATTTTACCTCTACCAGTTTTATATGCTTGCTTAATTCCTTCCATACCTAAGATTATCGCTTCTGTAGGGAAATCTGGCCCTTTTATTACTTCCATTAAGTCTTCATCAGTAACTTCATCTTCATCAATTATTTTAATAATTCCATTTATTACTTCTGTTAAATTATGTGGTGGTATATTTGTTGCCATACCTACAGCAATACCTGATGAACCATTTACTAATAAAGCTGGTACTCTTGCTGGTAAAACTGTTGGCTCTTGTAGTCTATCATCATAGTTAGGCATAAATTTAACTGTATTTTTTTCGATATCTGTTAGCATGAATTCTGATATTTTAGACATTCTTGCTTCTGTATATCTCATTGCTGCCGCACCGTCTCCATCAACAGAACCAAAATTTCCATGTCCGTCAATCATCATATATCTCATTGAAAAATCTTGTGCCATTCTTACCATTGCATCATAAACAGAACTATCCCCATGTGGGTGATATCTACCTAAAACAGATCCAACTGTATTAGCACATTTTCTATATCCTTTGTCTGATGTTATTCCATCTTCGTGCATAGAATATAATATTCTTCTATGTACAGGTTTTAAACCATCTCTTACATCTGGAAGTGCGCGTGATACAATAACACTCATCGCATAATCAATATATGCTGTACGCATTTCTTTTTCTATATCTCTTTCTACTATCTTTCCGTCCATTCTTTCTGGTCTTTCTTCCATAGTTTTTCCCTCTTTTCTTTGTATTCTTGTACCTTTGTATTATACTAAAACTATTTTCATTTTGCAAGTAAAATGCTTGATTTTTTTAGGGAATAGCATTGTTTAGAAAACAAAAAATCTAATATTAGTTATTTAAAAATAACTAATATTAGATTTTATTATTTAATCTTTTTTAACAAA
The DNA here is from genome assembly GCA_964369695.1 of uncultured Clostridium sp. Lineage (GTDB taxonomy): Bacteria > Bacillota > Clostridia > TANB77 > CAG-508 > CAG-269. Next base: position 6,491 of record CAYJGL010000060.1, on the reverse strand, counting down.
TAAATTACATTTGCAAATTTGTTTTTCTATAAACTCATCACAAGGACATAATGTAGTATCATCACTATTAACTCTACATGGACAGTGACCATCTTTTCTATAAATTCCTTCTATTATTTTATATACATATTCTTTATCTTTATTTAATTCATAACCTTTCATATATAAACCTCCTATCACATATATTTTGCCATTTCTTCTGTTATTTTATTTTCTTCATTATATCCAACTAATTTACTTACAGGTTTTCCATTTTTAAATATTACCATTGTGGGAACAGCTTCAACTTCGTATTTTATAGCAAGTTCTTGATTATTATCTACATTAACTTTTATTATATTATATCCAGCTCTACTTTCTGATATTTTTTCTAATACAGGTGCTAACATTTGACAAGGTGGACACCATGTTGCAAAAAAGTCCACAAGAACAACTTCTTTCTTATTAATTACCTCTTTTTTAAAATCTTCACTATTTAATATTTCAGTCATACAATTTCTCCTTTTTTCTTAATAATATCTTTATTTTTAATATTTGTCAAACTAAATTTTAGAACTTATTTCAATTTGCTCTTGTGTTAAATTGAAATTATTTCCATTATTTTTTATTATATTATGAATATTTTCTATTTGTCTTGCTCTATTTATACTTTCTTCTATAGGAATTAACTTATTTAATTCACTCATAATATTGTTATAGCTTTTTTCCATTCCAGTAAAATCTCTATTATTATATGCATTTTCCCAAGTGTTCATAGAACTATTTATATTTTTCTCTGTATTTAACTGGTCTGATATATTATTTTGTACATTTTTTTCAACACTATCTAATATTATATCTTTCCCATTTTTTATTATATTCATAACAGAACTATTTAATACTCCTTTTTTCTCAATATTATTTAAAGCTATATCTAAAACCCCTGACATATCATCAACTAATCCACCCGAACTAAAAATTTCTTGTATTTGATTCACATTTTTAAAATCTCCTTTAAACATTCCTATTAAACTTTTACCTATTTCAATAGTATCATTTATTGTTTTACTTATTCCTTCTTTTAATCCATTTTCTAATAAATTATCTTTTATATCTATTATTTGATCTTCTATAAAATTAGGTAATAATGCTCTTAAACCAAAATCTACTGCTAAATTTATTGCTGTTCCCATTGTACTTTTTAAAAAATCATTTTGTTTATTTTCTATTTCTAAATTATTTGTTTGTTCTAAATTATTTTCTATATTCATGCTTCCTTCTTTCTTTAAATATTTATTATTTATTATTTAATTATTTATTTAATTATTTATTTAATTATTATTTAATTATTTATTTATTAATTTAATATATTATTTAATTATTTATTTTATTATTTAATTTATTATTTATTTTATTATTTAATTTATTATTTATTTTATTATTTATTTTATTATTTAATTTATTATTTAATAATTATTTTTTATTTATTATTATTTATTATTATAACATGTTATTTTATATGTTTTTTTATTTTAAAAAGTATACTTATGCGTAGCAGTTACATACTTCTCATCTTACTTTTTTACAAAATTTTATTTTTTTCACCATCTTTTTTATTTCTTTTTTATTATTATTTTATTATTAAATTAATTATTTATTTAATTAATTATTCATTTATTTAATTTATTATTTAATTATTATTTAATTATTTAATTATTATTTAATTATTTTTTAATTATTTTTTAATTATTTTTTAATTATTATTTAATTATTTTTTAATTATTATTTAATTATTTATTAATTTAATATATTAAATAATATATTATTTATTTAATTATTTATTTAATTATTTAATTATTTATTTAATTATTTATTTAATTATTTTTAATTATTTATTTAATTATTTCACTTTCAAAATATTATTTTATTTTTTATTTGACTCTACTGAACCCTAGTTGTTTTTAATTTTTAATACGATTTTTAAACAAATTAATGTTTTTTATAACATCTTTTTACATTTTTATACTTTGTTTTTTTAATCATTTAATATTTTTTCTAATTTAAAAAATTTATTATTTTTTATAATTTTGTTTATTTTTTCTTTTTTTAAAATTTTTATAATTAATTTTTTATTTATATTTAATTTATTATTTATAATAATATATTTTTTATTTATTTCTTTTATATTTAATTTTTCTTCATTCTTTTTTATATAATTTATTTCTTTTAAATTATTTAATAAATAAATTATATTATTTATATTATTTATATTTTTTATTATTTTATTTAATATAAAATAATTATTTACATTATAAATTAAATATTTATTTTCTAATTCAATTTTTTTTATAATTTTATTAATTATATTAAAATTATTTGCTAAATTAAATTTAATTGTATTATTTTTTTTAATATATGTTTTTTGTGGGGATTTTTTCGAATAAAAAAATGTTATTATTAATATATTTGAATATATATTATTTATTTTATTGATTAAAAAAATTTTTTCTTTATAATTACTTCCTATTATTAATATTTTATTTTTTATATCTACTTTATTACTAAATATATTTTTATTTATTTTTTTTATAAATTCTTTAATTGAATATATATTTTGTGAATTAATATTATATTTTTCTTTTTTCCTTTTTATATTTATTTTATTATTAATTAAAATTATTATTTGAATGTTATTATTTATTTTTTTTATTTTATTAATTAAATTTTCTAATTTTATTTCACCTAATAAAATATCACTTAAAATTATTTTATTTATATTTTTATTATTTATTAATATTTCTAATATTCCTTCTTTATATATTATATCTTTAAATTCTATATTAAAATATTTATTTATTTTTTTATATATTTTTTTATTATTTACAGCTACTAAAATATTATCTATTAATATCATCTCCATTTATTATTTTATTTTCTATATCACTACATTCTATTTTTGTTAAAATATGATTAGCTCCAACAAACATTAAACACTCTCCCCTTTTTAAAGATTTTATTTCTATTTTTTCTTTCTCTGTTAAATCAGAATATTGAGAAATTGTTTTTATGTTTTCTTCTTCTAATGAAAAAAATGTTTTTATACTAGAATTATTTATTATACTTTTTCCATACATGCCATCTTCTAAGCTAAATATATCTGAAATATCCTGTGTTATTGCAACACCACTCCCACCATATTTTCTTATTGTTTTAAATATTTTATATATAAAGCTAGCAACTTCTTTATTAGACGTAACTCCAATTAATCTCCATATCTCATCTAAATATATTGCTTTTTTCTGCGTTCTATCAACTTTTATCTTGTCCCAAAATATATCAGTGAATAAATACATTCCATATTTAATATTTTCTTCTCCTAAATCATATATATCAGCAATTATTAAATCATTATTTAATTGTACATTTGTATAATTATTAAAAAATTTCATCGAACCTATTACAAAAGGAATTAATTTAGTATGAAATTTCTTTGTTTTATAATCTTTACCTAGCAGATTATATAAGTCTTCTAAAATAGGCATTTCATTTGTATTTTTAAATTTATTATTATTAAATAATGATTTATCATCAAAAGTTATATTTTTTTCTTTATACACTAATATTATTTTTTCTTCTAATAAAGCTTTTTCTTCTTCATTTATATTACCAAATATTAAATTTAAAAAACCTATTACTTTTGATATTTTTGTAGCTAAATATCCACTTTCTCCTTTTTCAATACTTTCTTCTCTTATATCTAAAACATTTATATATGTATCAGAATTAGGCCCTATTTTTATTATTGTTCCTTTTAATGTATTTGATATATTTGTATATTCCCTTTCTGGATCAATTATATATTGGATAATACCTAATAATTTATATCTAATGATTAATAATTTAATGTAATATGATTTGCCAGCACCACTTGTTCCAAATACACACATATTAGCATTTTTATATTTTTCCGAATTATATCTATCAATAAAAACTAATGAATTATTATATATATTTGTACCAATAAATATTCCATTTTCATCAAATATGTTTGACGAAATAAATGGATATGTACCAATTAATCCTGATGTCAATACATTTCTTCTTGCTGCATCTTTTATTATATTAGAATTTTCGTCTATTGGCAGGCATGCTTTAAAAATCTCTTCTTCCCTATAGTTTGCTCTTCTTGTTTCAAGACCTTTACTTTGTGCCAAACCTTCAATTTTATTTAAATAAAATTCTAACTCTTTAATATTTTCAGAATATATATCTAAATAAATATATAAATAATATATATCTTCATTGTTTATTTGGATTTCTTTTCTAATATACTTCGCATCATTATATGTAAAAGCCGCAATATCTATATCTTGTCTATTTTCATTCACATCTTTTATTTCTGCTCCAACATTTCCTATGTGATACGTTAAATCTTTTATACTCTTATATGTATCTTGTTTTTCATAAAAAATTGATATATTCATATTTACATTATTTTCTATTAAAGATTTTAATATTATATCTGTATATTCTCTTGAATAATCAACTATTATTAATCCACTATAATATAAATTATCTATTTCAATATATTTATTTTTAATACAAATATATGCTGGTGATATTTTATCATCTTTTGTTACAGCACCTTTTATATTATTTTTGTTGTTTTCTATAACTTTCCTCCTTATTATCTGATTTTAAAACTTTTTTTCTTATGTTTAAAAATTCATATATAATTTCAACTGCTTCTTCTCTATTATTAATTTCATAAATTGAATTTCCACATCTTGAAAGAGATTCTTTAATTTTAAAGAATTTTTCTTTTAACTCGCTTTTTATCATTTCTACATTTTCTATTTTTTCTTTGTTTATATTTTTATTTGAAGATATAACGATATAAAATTTTTTTGATGATGATTTTTTTGTTAAATTTAAATTGTTAATATATTCAATATATTTTTTTCCTATTTTATTTAAATAACTATTTTCTTTTTTTTGAATATTTTTTAAGATATTAAAATTATTTTTTTCTAAATCTTCTTTAGAACTTTGAATTAAAATTTGAATATTAAAATTACATGTTTTTAAAAATATTTTATATGAATTTAAAATTGATTTTTTCTCTAGGTCTGATTTTAAATTATAATTGATTGGACTAATTTTTATTATTTTTATATATTTTTTATTTTTCAGTTCTATAATTCCATCACTATGAAATTCCTTTATTTCAATCCAATCTTGTACTTTTTTACTTTTTATTTTTCCACCTCCTTTTATATATATTACTTTATTTATATCTATCTGTCAATCATTTTTCATCTTGCTTTTTTTACAATTTTCTTTATTATTATTTCTTTTATTTATTTTTTCTACATTTTTTTATTTTTTTCAACTTTTATTATTATTTAATTTATATTTATTTAATTATTTATTTATTAATTTAATTATTTAATTTAATTATTATTTAATTTATTATTTAATTAATATTTTTTTAATTATTTATTAATTTAATTATTTAATTTATTATTTAATTTAATTATTTAATTTATTATTTAATTTAATTATTTATTTGTTTAATTTATTATTTAATTATTTTTTTAATTATTTATTTAATTATTATTTATTTAATTATTTATTATTTAATTTATTATAATAATATGTTATTTTATATATTTTTTTATTTTAAAAGTATACTTATGCGTAGCAGTTACATACTTCTTATCTTACTTTTTTACAAATTTTTGTTTTTTTCACCATCTTTTTTGTTTCTTTTTTATTATTATTTTATTATTAAATTAATTATTTATTTAATTAATTATTTATTTATTTAATTTATTTAATTATTTATTTAATTTATTATTTAATTTATTATTTATTTAATTATTTATTTATTAATTTAATTATTTAATTTATTATTTAATTTAATTATTTAATTTATTATTTAATTTATTATTTAATTTATTATTTATTTTATTATTTATTTTATTATTTATTTGTTTAATTTATTATTTAATTATTATTTAATTTATTATTTAATTAATATTTTTTTAATTATTTATTTATTTATTTATTTAATTATTTATTTATTAATTTAATTAATTATTTATTAATTTAATTATTTAATTTATTATTTAATTTATTATTTATTTGTTTAATTTATTATTTATTTGTTTAATTTATTATTTATTTAATTATTTATTTATTAATTTAATTAATATTTATTTATTTAATTATTATTTAATTTATTATTTAATTTATTATTTAATTTATTATTTAATTTATTATTTAATTAATATTTATTTAATTATTTATTTATTTATTAATTTAATTAATATTTATTTAATTATTTATTTATTAATTTAATTAATATTTATTTAATTATTTATTTATTAATTTAATTAATATTTATTTAATTAATTATTTATTTAATTTGTTATTTAATTTATTATTTAATTTATTATTTATTTATTTATTTTATTATTTAATTCATTTAATTATTTATTATTTATTAT
>CAYJGL010000059.1:0-9422 GCA_964369695.1 uncultured Clostridium sp. | reverse complement strand
AAAAAGAATATCGTAGAGATATCTATGATATTTTCATTAAAACAAATTTTATGAAGGATTCTTTAATTTTTGATATTTTACAAACTAAAGATCACTCATGTTTTGGTTTTAATTGTCAAAGCCCAATTATTGTTACGAGCAAGTATGTAGATCTTAATGACATATTTGTTATGGACCAAAAACTCAAAATGATTTATGATCAACAACAAGAATTTTTTGGTCAAAATTTTAACCAAGATTTTCTTAGAAATTCAACTCTTCAGATATTTGAAGAGTTAGAACTTCCAAATTTATAGTCACCCCTGGGGAGAGGTGACTTTTTATATTTATTTCTCTTTATAAATTTCTATCTATACCCTATTACTTCCTTCATCATATGATTTTCAAAAATATAATGTCTATCGCACAATTGTTTTAATTTTGGTCTATGTGTTACAATTATATAAGTTTTTTCTTTTAAATACTTTTCTATCATATAAGATATTTTTTCTTCTGATAAACTATCTAAATTAGATGTCGGTTCATCAAAAAAATATACTTCTTTATCTGTTAAAATTCCCCTAATTAAATTCAATCTTTGTTTTTGTCCTGCAGATAATTTTATACCTTTTTCTCCTACTATTGTATCCAATCCTTCTGGTAATTCTTTATACCAATTTATAAGTCCTGCTTCTTCAAATAATTCAATTATTTTTTCATCTAATATATCTTTCCCAAGACATAAATTATCTCTAATACTTAAATTAAATAAGTCAACTTCTTGTGATACAAAAACTAAGTCTAATTTAATATTTTCTTTAATTTTATTATTTATTAATACTTTTCCTTCTTTAACTGGGTATAATCCTGCTAATAGATTCATAACTGTGGTTTTTCCTTGACCAGACTCCCCCATAATACTTATTTTGTCACCTTTTTTCATTATAAATTCTGGTATTTTAATTTTTGTACTACCTTCAGTATATGAAAATACAGTATCAACTATTCTAACTGTTTGAAATTTTTGTATTGTCTTTATTTCTTTATTGTCCTTGAAATATTCATCTAATTGTTTTTTAGCAGTATTGAATTTTTCTTTTATATCAATACATCTGACTAGACTATTTAAATTTAAAGTTAATTTGGCTAATGCTGACATATAGAATAACAAATATGGCAATCCATCTTCTCCATTAGCAACTATAGCAATTGTACTTAATAAAACAACTACATATAATAAATTCATTAATCCTGTAAATACTCCATTTGTCATTGACCTTTTTCTTTCATTTACTTTTGTTGCATTTAAGTACTCGTCTGAATTTTCTGATATTTTTTCACTACAAAATTTTCTCAAATTTAGTTTTCTTACTGTTATAATATTTTGAATAAAGTCTATAAATGTAGCATTATATTTTGAATCTGCTTCATTTACTATCTTTTGATATTTTTGTTTATCTTTTAACATTCTTACTTTAATAATAACTGCTACTATAGATATTATTATACATACAATTCCTGTAATAAAAGATTGTGTACACAACATTATAAATATAGATACTCCACCAATTAAAAGCGGAATTACACTTATCCCTATTTGATATGTCAATTCCGAAAAATAAAATGATACATTTGTAATTAGTTTATGAATATATCCTGTATGTGTGTTTGCAATTTGCTCCATAGACATATCTTGAATTTTATTAAAATAATATTTTTGTATAGCTGTCTGTTGTTTTATATTATTAATATTATCAACATATGATCCTACTTTAACAACTATTAATATTATTATATCGATTAAAATAATTCCTATTGTTAAACTAACTATTTTCTCAAGTGTTAACGGACTTGTTCCAAAATGTGCTAATATAAATGCTTCGCTATAATCTGCTACTGAATATATAACACTTACAATAAACGCTAAAATAAACATTTTTTTTGATACTACTTTTATTAATTCTTTCATTACTTTTATCCTTCGTTTTAGTTATTTTATTTAAACCTACTAATCATCTCATCAATAGTACAATCTACTTTATCTCCAGTTTTAGTATTTTCTAAACTAAAAATATCCCCTTCTTGTTTATCTCCAATTACAACTAAATATGGTGTTCCAAAAATTTTAACATCTTTAATCTTTGCTCCAATAGAAATATACTCTCTATCATCAATAATTGCTTCTACACCATTTTTTTTCAAAGTATTATACATGTCATTCGCTAAATTTAATTTTTCTTCACTTTCTGTTTTAACTACAATTTGAACTTTATATGGAGCTATGTTTTCTGGTAAATGAAAACCATTTGGACCAAATTTTTCATCATTTAATAAATGTTCTTCATACAAAGCTGCTAAAGTTCTACTTATACCAATCCCAAAACATCCCATATAATATAAAGCTTCTTTACCTTCTTGATTTATATATTTCCCATTCATAATTTCTGAATATCTTGTTTCTAATTGGAATATATGTCCAAGTTCCATTGTTCTAATTTCTTTAAATTCTGATAAATCTTCAATATTATATTCTGCTTTTAAATATTCCTTATAATTTTCTCTTTCTAATATTTCAGTATTTAAACCAATATTTTTTTCTTCATTATATAATATTTTATCTTCACCTTGATTAGATACAAGCATAAACTCTTCAGACTTTTTACCACCCATATCTCCATTATCTGCTGCAATTGCTATAACTTTCATTCCTAGCTTCTCAAAAATTTCCAAAAATGCTTTTCTTGCGTTTTGATATGATTTTTCCATGCCTTCTTCGTCTTTATCAAAAGTATATAAATCAAGCATTGGAAAAGATTTTCCACGTAACAAATATCCCCTTGTTCTTATTTCATTTCTTGTTTTTTCACCTATTTGATAGTATGCTGCTGGTAAATTCTTATACGATTTCAACTTATTTCTTGCAAATTCAAGCATTGCTTCTTCTCCTGTTGGAGCTAAACAAAATATTCCTTTATTTGATTCCGTAACAAGCATTGTTCCATTATCTACATAAGTATCATATCTTCCTGAATTTTTCCAGATTGTATCTGGTTGAAGTGTTGGTAATAACACTTCAATACATCCATATTTATTTAACGTATCTACTATTATTTTTTCTATTTTCCTTCTTAATAATAAAGGAACTGTTCCATATCCAAATAATCCTGCTCCATATTGTACAATTTGACCTGTTTGTAATAAAATACTTTGTGCTGGATACATTTCATCTAAATTATTTAATTTATTAGTTCCCGTTCCTGTATGACTTAATCTCATAATATCGTCCTTTCAAATTTTAATTTTAATTATTATTTTGTATCTTTTCTTCTTCCCTTTCGGGTAATGGTTCATCTTTTAAATCTTCTTGATTCTCAATTATCTCATCAATAACTATTTGATGGTTTTCATCTAACTTATATTTAGGTAGTTCTGGTAAATCATTTAAAGATGTATAACCAAACATTTTTAAAAACTCATTAGTTGTTTTATATGACATAGGTTTACCTGGTAAATCTATTTTTCCTGCTTCTTCTATTAATTCATATTCTAATAATTTATATACACAACCATCTGCAGAAACTCCCCTAATATTTTCAATTTCAGCTCTTGTTATCCTAGGGTTATATGCAATTATTGCTAATGTTTCTAACGCTGCATTAGATAAATTAGGTTTACTTCTTTTATCAACAATTGAATATATATATTCATGATTTTCTTTTTTTGAACACATTTGATATCCATTCTCTACTGCAATTATATCAATTCCCCTATTTTCTTCTTTGTATTCTTGTTGCATATTTGATATTATTTTTTCTAAATCGTCTTCTGATAATTCAAGTTCCATAATTAGTTCTTTTTTTGAAACTTCTTTACCTGCTGCAAATAATATACTTTCTATTATACTTTTAATATTTTTTTCTTCCATTTATTCATTCCTTTTATGTTTTTTAACTTTATATATTATGTCATGAAATATCACATATGTCAATTTTTTTCGTTTTTTTGTTGAAGTTTTAATATCATTGTGCTAGAATTATTATATATAACATTGGAGGTAATTATGGACGAAAAAGAAGATATAGAAATAGTTTCTGGTGATGGTTCTACTCTTGATATTTCACCTGTTTATGAACATATTGAACCAGGTAAACCTAATACAAAAGATAAACCTAAAAATATTGTAATCCCTATAGAAAAAAAATCTACTGATACTGATAAAAAATAGTCATTTATACAAAAATAATATTTAGAACAAATTTAATTAATTCTAAATATTATTTTTATTTTCATATTCTATTTTCTTCTATCAACTGCGTAACTACTTCCCATTACAGATTTAGCTGCATGTTTAACTTGTGCTCCAATTTCCCCTATTTCTAATATATTAGTAAACCTTTCTCCGTCATCTACAACTACACCTATTGATAATGATGTTAATGGGAATTTTTCTATTATACCTTTTCTATTTTCAATCTCTACATATCCATTTTCTAAATCTTTATCTGTAAAATATTTTTTAACATTTTCATCAAAATATATTAGCATATTCTGGCATAGTTTTTCACATGAAGTTATTGGTACAATTGCTACAAAATCGTCTCCACCTATATGGCCTATAAAGGTATCTGTTAATCCACTTTCTTGTATACCTTTCATTATAGTTTCTGCTGTAAATTCGATTATATGATCACCTTTTAAAAAACCGTATACATCATTATATGATTTAAAATTATCTAAGTCTAAATAAAGTACACTATATGCATCTTCTCTTGCTATTCTTTTCTTAAGCTCCGCATGTATTTGAACATTTCCCGGAAGCCCTGTAAGTGGACTCATTCTTCTATTACTAGTAAGAAGTCTACTTATGTTTTTAACGGTATTGTATAAATACAATTCATCTACTGGTTTTTTTATGAAATATTCTACTGATTCTTTTAATACATCAAGTCTATATTGTCTATCTGTCCTTGATGATACAACAATAACTGGAGTAATTGTATTATCTTCGTCTTTTCTTATTTTCCTACAAATATCTATTACATTTCTATCAATAGCATCTTCGTTTATAATTATTAAAGAAGGTATATTTTTTAATGCAATGTCTATATCTTGAGTTTTAACACTCAAAAATTTGAATTCTTTATCATTTTTAAATAACTCTTTAAAAATTAATATTGATGTTTCATCATCATCAATTATATATATCTCTTGTACCATATTTCACCCACCATTTATTTTTTAAATTTATTTACTTTACCTTTTATTGTTCTATATCTTTTTTCTATTCTTTGTTTTGCTAATTCCATTCTCATATTTAAAACTTGTGTTATTTCTTTAGTATTTATAGCTGGAAATGCTGTTTTTATTCTTGTTAAATTATTATATGTGTTTAATAACATTCTATTTCTTCTATCATGTAATTTATCTATACTTAAATTAATTCTTTCAAAATGTACACTTCCTTTTTCGTGTTTCGTGATTTCTTGCATTTTTTCTCTAATTTCAATGTTAATTGTTTCAACTTTTTGTAAGACAATAGATACATTTTTCATATTTACAATGCTTGTTAATGCATCTATTGTAAATATTCCTGCTATAAGATATATTACTATATTAAATACTTCTACATATTCTATATAAGTACTATATGTTATATTGGTAATAAAAGGATGAATATACATACCAACTACAACACCTAATATTCCCCAATAAATAGAATTTTTTAAACATACTCTACCTTTTATATTGAATTTATGATCTGAATAATCCCAATACCTTGTTTTAAATATTTTTTCTAATCCAATCCCAACTAAATCTTCCCACAAGGTAAAGATAATCATTGAACTAAAAAACAATAATAGTATATTACTCTTTAGTATAGGTATACTGTCTAACAATATAATTATTGCTATAGCTCCTATCCCATATATTGGGCAATATGGCCCACGTAAAAACCCTGTGTTTATTATTTTTTTTTCGCAAAATGATCTGTATACTGATTCCATTGCCCATCCTAATATACAATATATTAAAAAATATGTCATTAAAGTAAATATATTATTTCCCATCTTCTATTCCCTTATTTTCTTTATTTTACTGGTTTAAATTCTTTTACTACATTAATCCCTTCAATATTTGTTACAGAAACTTGTATTATATTTTCTCCATCCTGAAGTTGATATCCAAATTTAGTTTCTTTTACTCCTTCTAAATCTCTTGACATTGTATCTGTTTCATTCGCTACAAGTTCAACTTTTTCCAAACCAAATTCATCTTTCAATGTTATTACAAATTTTCCTGTTTCATCAATTTCTGTTTCTATTACCGGTTCTTCTACTCCTTTTATTACTTGTTCTTTAGTTGATGTTGTATTATCTTCATCTATAGCTATTACTTTTAAAGTATGCTCTCCTGGTGGAACTTGTATTTCTTGTTCAGCTTGTTTGTCATTTATTTGTATTTCAACTTCTGTTTCTTCATCCCATCTATATGTCATACGAGATATTGTTTTGTCTGAATCTAAAAGTACTTTTACACTATTACCTTCTGCTTGGAAATCTATAGAGATACTTCCTACTAATGTATAACTTTGTTCAAAAACAGATTCTTGTCCATTTATATCAACAGCCCTGATAGTTAATGTATTTTGACCTTCTTTAATTGATATTTGTTGCTCAATTCCTTTTTTATCATTTGTCTCTATTTCAGTTTCATTTTCATAATTCCAGCTATACGTAACTTTTGAAATAGCTTTATCATGCTCTATTTTTATATCTATTGTATTTTCATTAATTTGATTCACTGATATTGATGGTTTTGTGTTAGATATACTTTCTAAATAATTATTATATATTGAATATCCTGCTACACCTATTAATACAATTGCAAATATCAATATTACAATTGCAAAAAATTTTGTTATACTTTTAATATCTTTAGGTTGTTTATTATAGTTATTATAGTTTTTTTTCTTAGACTGTTCTTTTTTCTGTGGTAGCTCTACATTTAGTATTTGATTCAAATTTCCCACCTCTTTAATCTTTTTTCAAATTATATCATAACCATTTTTAATTGTAAATATTATTTATCCTATAAACAATAATGTAATATTATTGTAATATTTCTTGATATTTTAATACTTTTAGTATATAATACGAGCTATAAAAAATATATTTTAAGGAGAAATTTATGAACGATTTTAATTCAAGCCAAATATGTATAGGAAAAATTTATAGGCATTTTAAAGGGAACTATTATTTTATTGAAAATGTAGGTTATGATAGTGAAACATCCGAAAGAATGGTAATATATAAACCAGTATATAATCGTGATGATGATTTTTCCATTTGGATTAGACCTGAAAAAATGTTTTTTGAAAAAATAGATATAAATAGACCTGATAATATTACAGGTCAAGAATTAAGATTTAAGTTATGCACAGAATTATCAAAAAACCATTTAGCATAATTTAAAATAATATATAATAGACTGGAGTATTTATGATAGATATAAAATTATTAAGGGAAAACCCTGATTTAGTAAAAGAAAATATAAAAAAGAAATTTCAGGAACATAAACTAAGTTTAGTTGATGAAATTTTAGAATTAGATATAAAATCAAGAGAAGTTAAATTATCTGGTGATAATCTAAGAGCAAAAAGAAAGTCTCTTAGTAATGAAATAGGAAATTTAATGAAATCTGGAAAAAAAGAAGAAGCCGAAAATATAAAATCAGAAGTTCAAAATATTAATTTAGAATTACAAAATAATGAAGAATTAGAAATTACATATTCAAATTCATTAAAAGAAAAATTAATGAAAATACCTAATTTTATGCATTCATCTGTTCTTATTGGTAAAGATGATAGCGAAAATGTTGAAGTTGAAACTTATGGTGATGCAAAAATTCCTGATTATGAAATTCCTTATCATGGTGAAATAATGGAAAAACTAAATGGATTAGATTTAGATAGTGCAAGACGTGTCTCTGGTAATGGTTTTTATTATTTAATGGGAAATGTTGCAAGATTACATTCAGCTGTTATGTCTTATGCAAGAGATTTCATGATCGATAAAGGGTTTACTTATTGTATTCCACCATATATGATAAGATCAGATATTGTAACTGGTGTTATGAGTTTTGAAGAAATGGATGCTATGATGTATAAAATTGAAGGTGAAGATTTATATTTGATAGGAACAAGCGAACATTCAATGATTGGTAAATTTAAAGATCAAATATTAAGTAAAAATGAAATGCCCTGTAAAATGACTTCCTATTCACCTTGCTTTAGAAAAGAAAAAGGTGCACATGGTATTGAAGAACGTGGTGTTTATAGAATCCATCAATTTGAAAAACAAGAGATGATAGTAGTTTGTGAACCGGAAGATTCATGGAATTGGTATGAAAAAATGTGGACATATACAGTTGAGTTTTTCAGAAGTATGGATATTCCTGTTAGAACTTTAGAATGTTGTTCTGGGGATTTAGCTGACTTAAAAGCTAAAAGTGTTGATATTGAAGCATGGTCTCCTAGACAACAAAAATATTTTGAAGTAGGAAGTTGTTCAAACCTTACTGATGCTCAATCAAGAAGATTAGGAATTAGAATTAAAGGAGAAAATAGTAATTATTTTGCACATACTTTAAATAATACTGTAGTAGCTCCACCTAGAATGTTAATTTCACTTTTAGAAAATAACTATAACTCTGATGGAAGTGTAACTATCCCAGAAGTATTAAGACCATATATGGGTGGATTAAGCAAAATTTAAATACGCAAGGCCTGTCCCAAAAACGACACAAATGTCGCATTGGGGACAGTCCCCAACGCGACAGAAAGGTAACAAATATATGTTAATTAAAAATCCTCAATTTGAAGTTTCAGCTGTTAGTCCGAAACAATATCCTAGTAATGGATTACCTGAAATAGTTCTAGTTGGTAAATCAAATGTTGGTAAATCTAGTTTTGTAAATACAATGATTAATAGAAAACGTTTAGCAAGAACTAGTAGTGAACCTGGTAAAACAAGACAACTTAATTTCTATAAAATGGACGATTTTTTCTATTTTGTAGATTTACCTGGATATGGATATAGTAAAATGTCAAAAAAAGAACAAGAACAAGTTGGAAGATTTATTGAAGAATATCTGAAAAACAGGAAAGAAATTAAGTTAATTATTTTTTTAGTAGATATCCGTCATAAGCCTACTGCAAATGATAAGCTTATGTATAATTATGTTATTTCATCAGGACTTCCATTTATTATATTAGCGAATAAAGCTGATAAAATTGCAATAACAAAAGTCGATAATGCTACACAGGAATTACAAAAAGAATTAAACCCTATAGGGGATATCCCTACTTTTCCTTTTTCTTCAGAAAGAAAAATATACAAAGATATGATATGGGAATATATAGAAAAAGAAATCCAAGATTAATT
>CAYJGL010000058.1:0-9558 GCA_964369695.1 uncultured Clostridium sp. | reverse complement strand
TTTACTCCCTAGATACACACAAAACTGGCATTTCGCGCATAAATAAGAAACTTCATCGATATGTCCTTTAGTGGATTTTTAGCCCCACCCTCATAAAGTTTGTATGACTAGAATAATGCACCATCGTTATATATTATACAGTTTTTTCAGATTTATTCCAAATTTTATATACAGTTATTTTTGTTCTATATATTCTACTTCAAGTTTTATTTTCTACTTTTTCTCACTTTTCCTTTGTTTTTCATAAAATATCTTACTATATCTCTATTAACTATTATATTGCTTTACAATTGCATAAATTTCTTCATGTATATCTTCTATTGTTCTAATTTTTTCTTCTTTAATACAATTAATTTCATTCCAATTATATTCTTTTGCAACTTCACATGCTGAATTATATGCATCTTTCAAATGTTCTGTATCACTTTCATGTATATCTTTTTTACTTTCTTTTGTAATCTTATTTTCTCTATCTTTCATTAATTCTAATGATTTCTCTACAGGCATATTTAAGAAAAATACTTCTGTTGGTTTTGGTAGTCCATATAAATTAAATTCTAAGTAATATAACCAATCCATAAATTTATCTCTTTCTTTCTTATCTGATATTTTTCCAGCTTGATGTACCATATTTGCTGTTGTATATCTATCTGCTAATATTATGCCACCATTGTTATAGTATTCTTTAAATCCTGTTTGAAAAGTAGCATATCTATCTGCTGCATAAAATGTTGATGCTATGTACGGACTAACTTCTTTTGCATTTTTACCAAAATCTCCTGCTAAGTACATTTTTACAAGTGATGAACTAGGACTATCATAATTTGGAAAACTCACTGTTTTAAAATCTATATTTTCACTTTCTAATCTTTCTATTAATTTTTTAAATTGTGTTTGTTTTCCACTTCCATCTGTTCCATCTATAACAAATAATTTACCGGTTTTTTTCTCCATATTTTTATTCTCTACTTTCTATATTTATTTGATTAGATTATACCTATATTACTTTTTTTTTACAATAGTTAATTTAAATTTTATAAAATTCATATTATTTATTGATTTTTAATAATATATATGTTATTATATTTATGTTAACTTTTAAGTTAACGTACTAAATATGTATTAGGAGAAAAAATAATGAAAAAAATTGATGATGATGAAAAAGTTAAAAATATAATACAATGGTTTAAGAGTATTGCAACAAATTATTCAGAATTAAGAAATAATGTTGGTAACCCAGTAATTTCTACTAATTTTGACTTATTACTTAACAACACTCGTATCAATATATTTAATAATGATAATGATTCGTATAAATTTGATGAAACTTTTATAACTGATTCTTATTCTAATTCTATTAATGTTATTCTTGATAATTTTGAAAGAAACAGCAAATCAGAAAACTTATTCAACTCTTTCTATGTACTTTCATGTTTAAGCAATGCTAATAACTATTCTTTAGAATCATATAAAAAATCACAAACAAATCCATTAAACAATATATATAGTTCATTTCCAGCTATACAAGAAAATATTAATGTTAATGGATTAAATGTTACATCTGGATTAGATGCGATAACCGAATTAGTCAATCAATACTGTACACAACAATGTTTTAATAATGTGATAAGTAAAGATACTTCTATATCTTCTGAAAAAGTTCCTATTTCATATTCTACATTTGATATAGAAACTTCTTTGTCTGATAATATTTATTCACCATTAGAAACTTATGTAAAAAATTATTCAAAACATTTAGGTTATGCAAATTTTAACGATTTTTGTTCAGAACTTATGAATGGAAAAATAAATATAGTGGATACTGTTAACAATGGTAATATTCTTTATTTAGCTAATATAGGAAAACTATATGAACAAATAATCCAAGATAATTTTCCTTATAAATCTAAGAATGTTGACTATAATATTACTTCAGTTATTAAATATTTAGAATCTAAAGAATTCTCAGGTAGGCCATCATTTGAATCTGGTTTTTACCATTAAAAGAAGGTTAGATATTTTAAAATAAATCAAGGAGAAAATTAATGAAAAAACTAGACGATTCTATGGAAGAACTTAAAATACGTGATTTTTTAAAATCATACTTATCACTTTATATCATAGCTATGAATAAGATTGGGATTTCTTTAGATCAAGAAAAATTATATAATTTAATATCAGAATCAAAAATAACTCTATTTAAACTTGAACCGACAGACAATACTACGGCAACTTTTAATGTAAGCGCTTATTCAAAAGAAATCATGGTTATTCTTGATAATTACAAAAAAAATGGTTATAAAAGAAACGCTTTCCTTATGTTACACGAACTGACTCATTTAAGTAGTGTTAATGACTACAAATTGGACGAAGAAAGATTATCTTTATCAGATAAATATTCTGATTATCCAGTATTTAAAGAAGCTAAAAATATTAATTCATTTAATGCTGCTTATGGATTAACTGGTATAAAGGAAGTCGTTGCTCAATGGTGTTGTGAAAAATGTAATAACTCCACTTTTCCTAATCCAGAACGTCACTTTACAACAATATCTAACAATAACTATTCAATTTTAGGAAATAATCTCGAAGTCGAAACAACTTTTTCTAACAAAGATATTTATTCCCCTTTGGAGACTTATGTAAAAAACTATTCAAAAAGTTTAGGGTATTCAGATTTTAAAAATTTCTGTAATGACTTTATAACTGGTAAACTTGATATTATTAACCAAGTTACTAATGATAATGTTAGCTATTTAGCACATATCGGAAAATTATGCCAAGCAATTTACATGGAAAATGGATTTTGTCCTGGAAGCATTACATCTGATGAGTTATCTCAAACTATAGAATATTTGAACTCAAAAAATTTTAATTTTCCTGGTAATCCTGAAAGTCCTGAATCTGAAGAACGAACACAATAACATTAATTTAAATCAAAGAAGGATTTATTCCTTCTTTTTTTGTTGTATTTTAACAATTAAAATGATATACTTTTACTATTAAAATATAAATAAAGGAATTAAAATATGAGAAATTTATTTAAAGAACAAAGTGCAAATATAAATAATCCTAAATGGAATAATATGATATCTAGAATATCTGATACTGATAAAAATTCTACTAATCTAAGAAGTGATTTTGAAAAAGACTATACACGTATATTGCATTCTAATGGATATAGAAGACTAAAGCATAAGACACAAGTTTTCTTTTCTCCCAATAATGACCATATATGTACTAGAATTGAGCATGTGAATCATGTTGAATCAATTAGCTATACAATAGCTAAATATTTTGGATTAAACTTAGAGCTTACTAAAGCTATTTCTGTAGCTCATGATATTGGACATACTCCTTTTGGACATGCTGGTGAAAAAATACTATCACGTCTTTCTTTAGAAGATTTAGATGAAACATTATGGCATGAAAAAAATGGACTAATCTTTGTTGATACTATTGAATTATTAGAAGATCATAACAGATGTAAAAAAAATTTAAATTTAACTTATGCTGTTAGAGATGGTATAATTTCTCACTGTGGAGAAGTCACTGAAAACGGACTTAAACCTAGAGATGAATTTATTGATTTATATAATTACTCTAAGCCTAACCAATATATGCCATATACTTGGGAAGGTTGTGTAGTCAAAATAGCAGATACAATAGCATATTTAGGAAGAGATATTGAAGATGCTATTTCTTTAAAAATAATTGATACAAATATTCCTGAATTAAATAATTTATTGAATGATAATTATACTACTGAAAAAGTATCAAACTCTTTTTTAATTAATTATTTAGTTACTGATTTATTTAATAATTCATCTTTAGAAAATGGATTATCTTTTTCTAAAGAAGCTTTTGAGTTAATGTCAAATATTAAAAGATTTAATTATGAAAATATCTATTATTCAAAAAAAGTTCAATCTTCTGTTAAATATTTTGATTTAATTTTAACAGAAATTTATACAACTTTGAAAGATTCTTATGATAATAGAAGTATGTTAACTTCTTCAAAAAACTTAGAAAATTTTCACCCTACTTTATCACAAAATTTTAGTGATTTTATATCACAATATATATTTATTTCAAATAGAGAAGAACTATATTTTAAAAATAAGATTATATTCAACGAAGACACTAAAGAAAATTACATTAGAGCCATTATTTATTATATTATTGGAATGACTGATAATTTCGCTATAAATATTTATAATGAAATTATAGGTTTTTAGGAGGGTTTATGGAAAGAATAGCAATTATTTCTGATGTGCACGGTAATATGATTGCACTTGAATCAGTATTAAATGATATACAAAAACGTGGTATATCTAAAATTTTTTGTTTAGGTGATAGTATTTTTAAATGCAATCATCCTGATTTAGTTGTAGATAAATTAAAAGAAGTTTGTGAAGTTGTTTTGCTTGGAAATTCTGACGAAGCAATTTGTAATCCAAATGTGAAAACTAAAAATTTTTGGACTAGAAATATTTTAGGAGAAAAAAGAGTAGAATATATATATAATTTACCAAAATCACATGAATTTTATATGAGTGGACATCTTATTAGACTTTTTCACGCTTCTCCACATAATCTAATAGACGTATTTAATCCTATGTACACACCTGATGTTGAATTGTTTAATAAACCTATGATATATAACCCTGAAAGACTTTTTGATAATACTAAATTTATTGGTAAATCTAGTTTTGACAAAACTCCTGATATTATATGCTATGGTCATATTCATACACCTTTAATCTCAAGATATAAAAATAAAACTATCTTAAATCCTGGAAGTGTTGGTATCCCTACTGAAATGTCTAATATGGATATAAATTCTCCAGAAAATAAATTTTCCACTCTATCATCATATCTAATTATAGAAGGAGATTTTAATAGTACAAAACTCTCTAGCATTTCATTTCAACTTGTAAGACTTCCATATGATATAAATAAAGTTATAGATGAACTAGAAAATAGTGATATGCCTAATAAAAAAATAATAATCGAAACATTGAAATCTGCAATACCAACAACATATAATTAAAATAGGAGTGTGCTTATGAACGAAAAGTTTAAAAAAATTAACGAATTTCTTTTTAGATATAATCAAAATCATTTACTGAATTTTTATGATGAACTTTCCCCTGTTAATCAAGAAAAGTTATTAAAACAAATTGAAAATATTGATTTTGAAAATATCTTTCATTTATATGATAATTCAATGAAAGATGAAGAGATTTCACTAGATGATATTTCACCTTTAATACATTATGAAAAAAATAGATTTTCTACTGAAGATATTAAGTATTATACTGAAATAGGAAATAAGGTTGTTTCATCTGGTTCTTTTGCTGTAGTAACTTTAGCCGGTGGTCAAGGTACTAGACTTGGATATAAAGGGCCAAAAGGAACATATATGTTAGATCTTAAACCTAACAAAAAGTCTCTTTTTGAAATAATGTGTGATGATTTAAAAGATTTTAATAAGCAGTTTAATACAACTCTTCCTTGGTATATAATGACAAGTACTACTAATGATTTTGAAACTAAAAAGTTTTTTGAAATGAATAATTATTTTGATTATCCTAAAGATAAAATAACTTTTTTTAAACAAGAACAATTACCTTTAATATCAATTAACAAAGATTTAATACTTGACGAATTACATATAGTAAAAGAAGCTTCTAATGGTAATGGTAATGTTTTTAAATCCTTAAAAAATAATAATATTTTAAAAGAAATGGAAAGTAATAATATTAAGTGGATTTCATTTGGTGGTATTGATAATGTTCTTTTAAAAAATATTGATCCTTTGTTTTTGGGATTAACAATAGATAAAAATCTTCAAATTGCTTCTAAATCTATTTTCAAAAAAGAACCTTTAGAAAAAACAGCTGTATATTGTAAAAAATGCGGAAAACCTTCAATTTTATATTATGATATGATTGATTTAGAAATTTCCGAATCCAAAGATTCAGACGGATTATACCTATATAGAGAAGCAAATATTCTTTCACATTTAATGAGTCTTAATGCTGTTAAAAAAATTAGCGAGATTGATTTGAAATATCATCGTGCTTTTAAGAAAAATACTTTTATTAATGATGAAGGAATGAAACAAATACCTGATAAACCTAATACGTTTAAGTTTGAAAACTTTATTTTTGATGCTTTCGAATACTTTGATGACATGCTTCTACTTAGAGTTAATGAAGAAGAAGAATTTGCACCTATTAAAGATTTTACAAGTAAATATAATCCTGATACAGCTTTAAAAAAATATAATGTTTTTTTTAATATAATTTAATGTTACAATTTCGCTATTTATACATATAATATATTAGGTGATTTTATGAAAATATTACAAATTGGTTCTACTGGAATTTTTGTAGAACTATTACAGTCAGTTTTAAAAAGCTTAGGATATTTAAATTCAAATATAGATGGAATATTTGGAATAAAAACAGATATTTCTGCAAAAAATTTCCAACGACAATTTGGTTTAAAAGATGATGGTATTGTTGGTAATAATACTTGGAACAAACTATTACCATATATTAACGGTTATACTACATATTCAATTAAACCTTATGACACTCTTAGTTTAATTGCTACTTATTTTAATACTAGTATAAATAGAATTTTAACTGCTAACCCAAATATCTCGATTAATTCAACTCTTAATGTTGGAGATACACTTATTATTCCTTTCAAAGATATAATTCCTACAAATATCAGCTATACTTATGATATTTTAAAACTTAATTTATCTGCATTAAAAAAAGTTTATCCATTTCTAGAAATTTCAAATACTGGTTTTAGTGTATTAGGAAAAAATCTTCCAGTTGTTAAAGTTGGAAATGGAAATAATAAGGTTTTTTATTCTGCTTCTATTCATGCTAATGAATGGATTACAACTCCTATTCTTATGAAATTTTTAGAAGATTTTTCTTTAGCCTATACGGATAATTCTAAAATATATAATTATAATGCTAAAGAAATTTTCAATAAATCTACAATATATATTATGCCTATGGTTAATCCTGACGGTGTTGATTTAGTTATAGATAATATTGAAAAAGATAGTATTGCTTTTAAAAAAGCTAAAAAAATATCTGAAAATTATCCTGATATTCCTTTTCCTGATGGGTGGAAATCTAATATTAATGGAATTGATTTAAACTTACAGTTTCCAGCTAATTGGCTACAAGCAAAGGAAATTAAATACTCTCAAGGATTTACATCTCCCGCTCCACGTGATTTTGTCGGATTTGGACCTTTAACAGAACCAGAAAGTTTAGCAATATATAATTTTACTTTATTGAATAATTTTAGATTAGTTCTAGCATATCATACTCAAGGTGAAGTCATCTTTTGGAAATATAAAGATTTTAACCCTAAAGATAGTGAATTTATTGGAAGTCAATTTTCAAAGGCTAGCGGATATCTGCTTGCAGATACTCCATATAGCTCAAGTTTTGCCGGATATAAAGATTGGTTTATTGAGGAATATAATAAACCCGGATATACAATAGAAGCTGGATTAGGTGAAAATCCACTTCCTATTTCAGACTTTGATAAAATTTATTCTGATAATTTAGGTATTTTAGTTTTAGGTGCTATACTATAACCTAAAAAGCTAATTATTATATAATTATAATAGTTAGCTTTTTAGGTTATTATTTTATATCTCTTCTTATTTATTATTTTTCTTTTCTTTATTTAATATAGGCATAAAGTTTTCTGCAAATTTATATCCATCTCTATCTTGAATATATAATAATCCTATAATAGAAAAAGTTATTGCTCCTATAAAATTAACTATAAGATCCTTCATTGTGTCTTTAATACCAATATCTAAATATCCCCCTTCAATTACTGTTATAACTTCTTCTCCATTTTCAGTACTATATATTAATGTTTTATTTATATTGTCTATTTTAATTGCATTATTATCTTGTTCTGGGTCTAAATATACAGATGAAATATCTCTTATAATAGTGTCTTTTTGCATATCTTCCCTTAAAATAGAATCTACTCCATATTCTAGAAATTCCCATAAAACACCTATCGTCATGGAAAAACAAAATGCTACTAAAGCTACAAATATTGGTGTTAATTTCATGTGAAAATTTTCATTTTTATTTAATATGTCTATTAGAGAAAAACCTATTGCCGCACATAAGAATCCATTTAATGTATGTAATATTGTATCCCAATATGGAATAAAACCGTAAAAATTATTTACTTCACCGTAAAATCTCTGCTGCAAATATAAATATCAATATTATACTTTCAAGGACACTTGGTAGCTTTATATTAAATCTTTTATCTATTATACTAGGAATAGTAAATAATATTAAAGTAAGTATACACATAAATACATTTTCATAATTCCCACTAATTAATTGCCTTATTAATATTATTAAAACGATTAGCCTTAATATTACATATATTGTTATGTCACGTTTTATATTAACTTTTCTATTTAACTTTTTATTTTCTTTTTTATTATTATTCATCTTCTATAATCTCCAATCTTTATAATTATATATCCTTTTTTATATTTTTTCAATTAATTTTATCTTATTCTAAAATTTTATGCAAAAAAAATAAAACTAGACTTATATTTTAAAAATCTAGTTTACTTTCTTATTTATTCTTCTTCAAAAGATATTATTGTTACATCATTTAAACATATTAGTGCTAATTCAAATTCGCCATTTTCATCATAAGATACAAGAACAGAAGATAATCCTGTTGCTTCTATTTTCTTTGTAATTCCATCTCCGATTAAATTATTTTTTTGTGTAGATATTGAAGTTATTACTTTTCCATTATCTGATTTTTTTTCAATAATATTTCTTAATTTTTCCCCTGTAGAATTTGTAAAATTACATAAGTCTACTCTTTTGGCAAAAGTATCACATTTTGAATTACTACAATTACAAACTGACTTCAAATAATATTCATAGTTACAATTACTTGGCATATCAATTATATCATTATATTTATCTACTGGTAATATGTCTTCACAAATTTCACAAGTACCACAATTATGGCAACAACTTAATGTTTGATTTAACACTACACTTATTAAATTCACAAATGTTTCTCTTTCTTGTTCTGTTGTAAATGTAAAATATATAGCTTCTAATCTGCATAATGGCACTACTGTTTCTTCTTGAAATTGAATAGCCCATGTATTAAATATTTTTGCTGGTTCTTCTTCTGTGCTAGATAATGTTAAATCAAAAGAAGCATTTACTGTTGCATCAAAAGGAAATCCATTTTCTAATAAAAATGTTATAACTTTCCCAAAAGTTATTTCACATGGACACATACTTGTTCCTGCTTTCCCTTCTTCTCCTTTAACTCCTTGTTCTCCTATATCTCCTTTTGGTCCTTGTGCTCCAACTGGTCCTGGTGTACAGCAACATGATGCACTGTCTCCTTTAGGTCCTGCAGGTCCTTGTGGCCCTGTTGCTCCTGTTGGTCCTTGTGGTCCTGTCGCTCCTGTATCTCCTTTTGGTCCTGTTGCTCCTATAT
>CAYJGL010000057.1:8206-10154 GCA_964369695.1 uncultured Clostridium sp. | reverse complement strand
AAAGCAATAGATAAAAAAATAGCTTTATTACAAAAAAAGAATACTAATGACTATATTATAGCAAGTTCGTTTGATGAAGATACAAAAAGTTGGGGATCAGGAACATATTTATATAATGTAGATGTTAGTACAGCATTTAGAAGGTTTTCAAAATATTGTTATTAAATCAAGTATGAAAATAAATAGAGTATTTATAACATCAACGAAAATACGAAAGAAAGGGTAAGAATATGAATTATATAGCACAGTTTAATGCGTATTTTGAATTGCTTTTAATAAATCCTTTATCAAGCAGTGCACAGGCTCTTTATACTAATCTATTTAATATAAATAATAAGTGTAACTGGATAATTGAATTTACAGTAGCTAATTTAACTTTACAGACATTAACAGGACTAAGCAGACAAGCTTTAGATAGAGCTAGAAATGAATTAATACAAAAAAGATATATTTCCTATAAAAAAGGAAGTGGTAATAATGCAGGAAAATACAGTATAAACAATTTGTGTGTTGATTTTGTTACACAAAATGATACACAAACCATTACACAAAGTGATACACAAAGCAATACGCAAAGCGGGCACAGTGCTTGCACATTATACAAACATAAACAAAACATAAACAAAAAAGAAAATATAAAAGAAAAAAATCAATTTGAGCAAATTATTTCAGAAATAGAAAATGTGGAAGTGAAAAATGCTTTAGTGGATTTTATAGCTATGCGAGATAGGATAAAAAAACCATTATCAGATACAAGTTTAAAATTAGTTATTAAAAAATTAAATTCGCTTAGTAATATTGCAGAAGATCAAGTTGATATTTTAAACAACAGCATAATGAACAACTGGCAAGGAATTTTTGAGCTTCCTGAAAAAAACAAAAATAGTTGCGTTTCAAAAAAACAATTTGAACAACGAGAATATCAAGAAAAAGACTATGTTAGTCTATATGCGAATTTTTAAAACTAGGAGAAAATAAATGAGTAGGTTAAATTATTATAAAATTAAAAGAATCACTGACTTATATGGTAATGATAGAACTGATGGTAGATATCCATTAAGAATTGGTCGTAGATTTTCATTTGGTCTTGGAGATCCAATGCTTACTTGTCAAATGTCAATATGTTATAGGCCTTATAGTAATGATGATTATAAAGGTACATTAAGAACCACAACTGTAACTAAGATTGATGAAATTAATGATGAAATGATAGTAAAAACATTTAATTCAATTTATTATTTTAAAAAAATAAACGAATGAAGGAGAAATTGAAATGAACTATGTAGAGCCAATAAGAGATACAGAGTTAATACAAGATATAGCAATTAAGCTTAAAAATAACAATAAAAGAGATTATATGTTATTTATGTTTGGAGTATATACAGGGTTAAGAATATCAGATATTTTAAAGTTTAAGATAAAAGATATTAGGGGAAAAAGGGGCTATAATATCCGCGAAACAAAAACGGGTAAGCAAAAAATATATGATTGGAATAGTAGCTTAAGAAAAGAATTAGATAATTATATTTTAAATAAAGATGATAATGAATATCTGTTTAAAAGCAGAGAAAAAGGTAAGGCAATATCAAGACAGAGAGCATATCAAATTCTTAAGAAAGTGTGTAAAGAATGTGGATTAAATAATATAGGAACTCACACACTTAGAAAAACATTTGGATATCATACATATAAAAATACTAAAGATATTGGATTATTGATGGATATGTTTAATCACTCAGAAGAAGTAGTAACATTAAGATATATAGGAATTACTCAAGAAATGGGAAATAAGGCTATTAAGCAATTAAAATATTTTTAAATTAGTACAAGAGTTTTACACAAAAAATAAAAGTAAACTCAAAAATAACAATATTATCAAATATATGAAATAACAAGGTTTTAAGTAGATGGTCGTGTTTTACAAAATATAAGATATGTAAAATTCAAA
>CAYJGL010000057.1:275-8106 GCA_964369695.1 uncultured Clostridium sp. | reverse complement strand
TTAAAAAAAGAAGCTTTCATTGTATTAGATAAAATATATGACAAAATAAATGATTTATATTTTTCTAATGAAAATTATACAAAAGAAAATTATATAAAGTTTAAAAAAATAATGGAGATATTGGAGAAATAAAATGAGTGAAGCAGATGAATTATTTGAAAAAGCTAATTATTATAAGTCGTATGATTATGAAGATCAAATCAAATATAGAAATACTGAAGAAGATACAGAGGTTATCTTTTATAATTCACTATTTAAAAGATATATGGTAACAGATGTTAGAGGAGAAAGTAAGTTGGTAACATTACGACTTCATAAAGCAATAAATAAGAAAATAGAAGAATTGAGGTGGTATAATGAAACTACATAAATATTTAATAATAATGGTGGACAAAGATAAAGAAAATATCACAACAGAATTAATAGTATGTTTTGCAAAAAGAAAAGATGCAGAACATTATATGGATAATTTACATAGAAATATAGAAAATGTGTTTTATAAAAAACATAATCAATTAGTAATAAATAATGGGGAAAATTCAACTACATACTATTTTTTAATAAAAATAGATTATAAAGAAGTGATACGATGAAAACATTTGATGAAATCTTAGCAATAGCTGAAGTTATAAAAAAAGAAAGGAAAAAATAGATGGATAAATTAAAGAGAGAAGATTTATATAATATAGCAGGAAAAACGTTAATATTAGCTATATTAGTAACTATAATGGCATTAGCAATCGAAAATGTGGCAATTGAAAAAGATATAATAGATTTAAAGGAAGAAAATAGAAAGATGAAGATTGAGATTATAGACTTACAAGAAAGAATGTTTAGAAAAGATATATAAGGGGGATTAAATGACTAAAGAAGAATTAATAGTATTACTAAAAAAATATAGAGAAAACAAAGCTAAACACATAATTAATATTAAAAGTATTAGAAGATTAAAAAATATAATTACTAATATGGAATGTGAAACAAAAATAACAGCAGGGTTTGATGTGAATGCTAGCATCCAAAGTAAAAATAAAATATCAGACAAAGTAATGAATGCAGTTGTAAAAGCAGATAATAAAAGTATTAGAATTGTTAAGGAAATAGAAGAGTTAGAAGATATTAATATTAAGATACAAGAAGAAATTGAAATAGTAGAAGATAGAATACAAATACTAAAGTATGCAGAAAAGAAAATGTTAGAAGCATATTTCTTTGATGGAAGGACTTCAGAAGATATAGGAAATACTTTATATTTAGAATTATTTAATCAAACAAGAAGTGTTCGACATATCCAAAGAGAGATAAAAAAAGCAATTGAAAAAATGTCAAAAATATAGCTTTGTACCAAAATGTCGTAAAAATGTCGTAAAAATGTCGTTGTTTTGTACAAAATGATGTGTTATACTTGAAGAGTAAAAATAGGTTAATCTAAAAAACAACAGAGAGGCATAGTATATTGAATATATATTATGTCTTTAATTTTGCGTGAGGTATATTTTATGGATGAAAAAATATTAAAAGAAGTTCCGATAGAATGTAGTAATTGTCCCTTTTTAGAGATAATTAGAGATGAGATAATTAAGATTAAGTGTTTTTATAGATTTAATAATAAATGTTTGTTAGGAGGAAAGAAGAATGAAAAAAATTAAGTTTTTGTTAAAGGTCAAAGACAAGGAAACTAAAGAAATATATGAAGAAGGGACTATTAAGGAATTTGAAGACGATAGAGCTAAAGAAATTCTTAAAGCTAAAAGTAAAAAAACTAAAAAGAAAATAGCTGAAGAAGTAGCAACAGAGTCAGATAATAAAGATAATGAACCTAAAGAGACTGTAAAAGTTAAAGACGAAAAGAATAAAGTTATTACTGATTCAGGAAAAGGAAATGATATATAGAGATAATCCGTTAATTGCAGTTAAATATAAAAGCAAGCGTTGGCAAAAATTAAGAAAAGAATATATGATGACAGTTAATGGACTATGTCAAAGATGTAAAGGTCAAGGTATAATAAATCCAGCTACTATACTTCATCATAAAGTATATGTTACGGATAATAATTATAACGATGATAATATATTTTTTAATTCATCAAACTTAGAAGCACTATGTAAAAAATGTCATAATAAAGAACATTTTGGACAAGAAGAGTTATATTTTTTCGATAAAAACGGAGATATTATAGTTAAATAACCCCCCTAATAGTTGAAATTCAATCTTTAAACGGGAGAACGGTGTGTGGGGGTTCAAAAAATGCACAGGTTTTGCGTGTGAGGGGGGGAGTATTTTTGGAAGATGAAAGACAAAAAAGAATAAAGAAGGAAATAGCAAGAATTAAAAAGTTATTTAAGGAAATGGATTCTGAAAAGATGAAACTTGCTGAACAGCTTATAATTAATGCTTCTTTTATGGTTATAACATTGCAAGATTTAATGGAAAAAATTAATAAAGAAGGTATTAAAGAATTTTATCAAAATGGCGAATCACAAAGTGGATATAAAGAATCAATTGAAGTTAAAACATATAATACAATGATTAAAAACTATATGAATATTATAAAACAATTAAATGAAATGTTACCAGTTAATAAAAAAATAGATAAGTTAGATGATTTTGAGATATTTAACAGATGACAAACTATATAAAAAAATATTATGAATGGATTTTAAAGAATCCGAAAAAAGTAAATAATAAGATTAAGGTAACATATAGAAAACTTGTAGATGATATTGATAATCCTAAAAGTCTTACTTTTTTTAGTGAAATAACTGAAGAGAATGAAACACATACATATATATTTGATATTAAAAAAGCAAGTAGACCAATTGAATTTATTGAAAAATTTTGTAAGTCGTCAAAAGGTAAGTGGTCAGGTAAACCTATGCTACTTGAACTATGGCAAAAAGCTTATATTCAAGCAGTATTTGGGTTTGTGGACAGCGAAACAGGATTAAGAAAATATAAAAAGACTGCGTTATTCATTGGTCGTAAAAATGGTAAATCTACACTAGATGCAGGATTGGGCTTATACGCAACTACATCAGATGGAGAAGGTGG
Organism: uncultured Clostridium sp.; assembly: GCA_964369695.1. Classification (GTDB taxonomy): domain Bacteria; phylum Bacillota; class Clostridia; order TANB77; family CAG-508; genus CAG-269. Next base: position 5,054 of record CAYJGL010000057.1, on the reverse strand, counting down.
AGCAGAAGTTTATTCTGTAGCAACAAAAAAAGAACAAGCTAAAATAGTTTGGGATGAAGCTAAAAGAATGGTTAAAAAAAGTCCATTAATAAGAAAAAGAATAAGATCATTAGTCAATGGTCTTTTTTATGATAGTAATGAAAGTTCGTTTAAAGCTCTTTCTTCTGATTCAAATTCACTTGATGGATTGAATGCACATTGTGCAATAGCAGATGAAATACATGCTTGGCGTGACAAAAACTTATTAGATGTTATTTATGATTCAATGAGTGCTAGAGAGCAACCTTTATTAATTGAAACTTCGACAATGGGTACGGTTAGAGAAAATGTATTTGATGAAGAGTATGAATATTTTTCTAAGATAATTAAAGGATATGAAAATGCAGAAGAAGGAATAATAGATGAAACAGTATTACCAATTATTTACGAGTTGGATAATAAAAATGAATGGGAAGATGAATTAGCTTGGTATAAAGCTAACCCAGGATTAGGAACTATTAAAAGTATTAAAGATTTAAGGGATAAAGTTAATAGAGCAAAGAATAAGCCTACAGAATTAGCAAATTTGCTATGTAAAGATTTTAATATTAGAGAAAATGAACAAGATAAGTGGTTGACTTTTGACATAGTTAATAATGAAAAAACATTTGAAATTGATGATTTCTTTGGAACTTATGCAATTGGTGGAGTGGATTTATCAAGTACTACTGATTTAAGTTGTGCTACTTTATTAATTTTAAAAGATAATAAAAAATATATTATTCAACAATACTTTATACCAGAAGAAAGATTGGATATTAAAATTAAGGAAGATAAAATCCCTTATGATAAATGGGAGAAAAGAGGGTTAGTAACTATATGTGAAGGTGCTAAAGTGAATTTTTCTGATATAACTAACTGGTTTATCCAAATGCACCAAGAAAATGATATTAGTGCTATATGTGTAGGATATGATCCATGGTCAACTCAATATTGGGTAGAAGAGATGAAAGAAACAGGATTTGATATGTTAGAAGTTAGGCAAGGTGCAAGGACTATGTCCAATCCAATGAAACAATTAGAAGCAGATTTAATTGAGAAAAATGTCATATACAATAATAACCCAATTTTAAAATGGTGTCTTGTAAATACTGCAGTGAAGAGAGATGAGAACGACAATATAAGGCCTGTTAAAGGAAAAAAACAAAGAGCTAGGATAGATGGTACAGTTAGTTTAATTATTGCTTATTGTACTTTATTTGAAAAATACAATGATTATTTAAGTTTAGTAGGAGAGTAGTAAATGAAAGAAAAAAGAAGTTTATTCAATATGATTTTTGGCAATAAAAAGCAAAGTATATCTAAAGCAAAATTTGAAATGTTAAATGGGTATAATGCGACTTTTTCTAATTATAGCCAAAATATATATGATAGTAATATTGCTAGAGAATGTATTGATACTATAGCTACACACTCAGCTAAATTAGTGCCAAAACACATACAAAGCACTATTACTAATAAAATTAATGGGGATATTAATTATTTATTAAATCATCAACCTAATCCTATAATGACTAAGTTTGATTTTATTTATAGATTAGTTAGTATCTTGTATACAAACAACAATGTTTTTGTGTATATTGCTAAAAATGAAAAAGGTATGATAACAGGTTTTTATCCTGTTATTGCATCAAGTTATGAAATGTACGAAAAAGAAGGAATACCATTACTTGAATTTAGATTTATAAATGGAAGGATATATACTTTACCATATCAAGAATTGATTCATATAAGAAAATTCTATAATAGTAATGATATCTATGGAGAAAACAATAATGCTTTAAATAATCCTATTCAAACAGCTATGACAGCTGAAGATGGAATAAAAAATGCAATTAAATTAAGTAACAACATAAGGGGAATAGTAAAATATACAAATTCAATGTTAAAAGAAAAAGACATAAAAAAAGCTAGAGATGAGTTTGTGCAAGACTTTATTGAAATGGGAGACGGAAAAGGAATTGCTGCTTTAGATTCAAAAGCTGAATTTAAAGAAATAAACATGAATCCTATAACATTAAATAAAGATCAATTAGAGCAGGTTAATTATAATATTTATGAATATTTTAGAATTAATCCAAAAATAATTAGAAGTGATTTTAGTAGTGATGAGTGGAATAGTTTTTATGAGAGTGTTATAGAACCTATTGCAATACAATTATCAGACGCTTTTACCACTAAGATATTCAATAAAAATGCAGTAAAAGATGGTCATAAAATAGTTTTTACTGCAAATCGAATGCAATATGCAAATTTAGATAGCAAAACAAAGTTTATTAAAGAAGCAGGAGCATTGGGATTACTGAAAAAAGATGAAGCAAGAGAAATCTTTGACTTATCCCCAATAGGTGGAGAAGAAGGGGAAAAACTAATACAAAGTTTAAATATGATAGATAGCAAGATTGCAAATAATTATCAAGGAGGTGAGTAATTTGGAAAATACAAAAAAAGAATTAAGATTTAATGAAATAAGAGCTGTTAACAATGAAAGTGAAGAAATGGTATTAGAAGGGTATGCAGTTGTCTTTGAAAGAATAACTGATATTGGTTGGTTTAAAGAAATAATTGATAGAAATGCTTTTAGAACAACTGATATGAAAGATACTGCACTTAAGTATAATCATTCAAATACAGTATCAATACTTGCAAGAACAAGAAATAAAAGTTTAGAGCTTACTATTGATGACAAAGGTTTGAAGATTAGAGCTAAATTGATTGATACAACAAGTAACAGAGATTTTTATAAAATGGTAAAAGAAGGATTGCTAGATAAAATGAGTTTTAGTTTTCATGCATCAAAAGAGGAATGGGACTATGACAATGACACAAGAAGAGTTTTAGAAATTGATAAGCTTTGGGATGTATCAATTGTAGATGTACCAGCATACGAAGATACAGAAATTAGTGCAAGAAAAAAAGAAGAATATAGTACAGAAAAAGAAAAATACAACAATTCTAAGAATCAACTAAAAAGAAATAAACTAGCATTAGAACTAGAATTATTAGATATGTAAAATTGATATAGTCTTGAAAGAGTAACAGTGGTAGAACTGTTATTTTTTTGTTGGTAGAAACAAATAGAGTTATATATAAGGTGGTAGAACCTAAAAAATAAAAATAAAATTTGAAAGGAAGAAAATTAAATGAAATTGACTAAAAAAGAATATGAAAAAAGAAAAAGAGAGTTAGCAGAAAAAATAAAAACTTGTACAGAAGCAGAAATAGCAGAAGTTAAAGCTGAAATGGAAGAATTAAGAAATGCAGAAATTTCAGAAGTAGATGAAAGAAGTTTATTAGCTGAAAGTATAGAAGGATTAGAAGCTAGAAGTATAGTACCTTCAAAAAAAGAAGAAAGAAAGGAAAACAAGATGGATAATGAGGATATTTTAGCACAAGAAGAATATAGAAGTGCGTTTATTAAAAAATTACAAGGGAAAAAACTAAACGAAAATGAAGAAAGAGCAATGACTACAGCTACAAATTCAGTTGGTGCAGCAATTCCTGCTACTACTTTAAATAGAATTGATGAAAAAATGCAAGAAACATCAGGGTTATACGATTTAATAGATGTATTAGTAATACCAGGGCATTTAGCAATACCTATTGAAGATGTAACAAATGATGCAAATTGGGTAACAGAAGGAAAAACTTCAACAGACTCAGATGATACTTTGAAAAAAGTTAATTTTGGTGCATATACACTTATAAAAACAATAAGTATTACTGCAGAAGTACAAAATATGGCCATAGAACATTTTGAAAATTGGATAGTAAATAAATTAGCAGCAAAAATGGCGGTTGCAATCGAAAAAGCTATATTAAAAGGAACAGGAGAAGGTCAACCTACAGGAATTCTAACAGAAGAGATTACTAAAATTCAATCAGCAGTTAGTGGAAAGATTGGATATGCAGATATATGTGGATTAGAAGCTAAATTAAAATCGGGATATAAAAGAAATGCTGTATATGTAATGAATACTAATACTTTGTGGAAAGATATTGCAACAATATTAGTTGGAGACAAACCAATATTTATACCTGATGCAGTTAATGGATTTGCAGGAAAAATACTAGGTAAACCTGTTATAGAATCTGAATTTGCTGATGAAGGAAAAGTCTTATTAGCAGATATGGGTAAATATACAATGAATTGGAGTGCAGGAATTGGAATAAAATCAAATGATTCCACTGAATTTAGATCGGGAAGCAGAGTATATAGAGGTATGGCTTTGGTTGATGGTAAAGTAGTTAACAAAGAGGCATTTGTATTATTAGAAAAATCAACAGCGAGTGTAGAAGAAGTTTAATTAATTAGGAGGCTCATATTATGGAAGAATTATTGAAATTAGCTAAACAATGCTTAAGCATTGTGGAAACTGTAACTATTAAAGATGCAGAAATAAAAATGAACATAAATGCAGGGAAGTTAGATATGATTTCTAAGGGTATAGATGTAGAAAAAAATATTAGAAATGATTTAATAAGAAGTGCATTAATTATGTTTGTTAAAAGTAATTTTGGTAACACAGATATAAAAGATAAAGAATTAGCTAGAAAAACATATGAGCTTCTTTTAAATAATTTAATGTTCGACTCTGAATATAAAATAAAAGAGGTGCAAGATGATTGATTTAGAATGTACTTTAATAAAAGAAAAAGAATATCAAGATGATATAGGGAACTATATTCCGAGTGAAGAAAAATACATAGTTCCGATTATAAGAAATGAAGAGATATATT
>CAYJGL010000057.1:0-265 GCA_964369695.1 uncultured Clostridium sp. | reverse complement strand
AATACTATGAAGCAAATAAAATAGGATTAAAACCTAGTTTAAGACTTAGAATTAGTGCTTTAAATTATAGTGAAGAAAAAATGCTAATATATATGGATACATTATATAAAATTATAAGAACTCAGAAAAAGAACCTTGATGAAATTATATTGATATGTCAAGAAGTAGAAGGTAAGTTATGAAAATTAATTCAAATGATATACAAAAAAGCATTATGCAGATATTAGAAAATGAAGTAGATGATATATCAGATATTGTGGAAAGT
>CAYJGL010000056.1:0-10271 GCA_964369695.1 uncultured Clostridium sp. | reverse complement strand
GTTTCCACATGAGAACTAAAAGGAAACATATCCACTGGTTTAATACTTTTAACTTCATACATTTCTTCCATCTTAGCAATATCTCTAATTAGAGTACTAGGGTTACAACTAATATATATTATCTTTTTAGGTTTAACATTAAGAATATTTTCAATTGACTTATTATCCATGCCCTTTCTAGGTGGATCTATCATGATTATATCTGCTGATACTTTTTTTACATTGATTAGATTGTCTAAAACCTTTTCTACATCACCTTCAAAAAATTCCACATTTTCTACTTTATTAATTCTAGCATTTTCTATAGCATTTTGAACTGCTTGGCTTACTATTTCTATACCATATACTTTTTTAGCATATTTTGACATAAATAGTGATATAGTACCTATTCCAGAATATAAATCAAAAACAATGTCTTCTTTAGATATTTCAGCCGCTTCTACCCCAATTTTATATAATTTTTCTGTTTGAGTTGGATTAACTTGGTAAAAAGAATGTGGTGATATTTTAAATCTAAAATCACCTAAAATATCTTCAATATATCCTTTACCATATAAATTCCTATTAACATTTCCCAGTATAACATTAGTATTCTTAGTATTTACATTTCTTATGATAGTTTTAATCTCTGGAAATTTATTAGTTAAATCTTTAACTAATATACCTTCATTGTTTATACTTTTACCATTGATTACTAATATAACCATAATTTGATTTGTATTAACACCTATTTTTGTAACAATATGTCTGATTAATCCTTTTTTAGTTTTCTCATTGTATATACTAATTCTATTTTTCTTTATATACTCTAAAATATATTTTGCTATTTCTTCTGTTTTACTATTTTGAATCAAGCATTTATCTATAGGTATAATTTCATGTGTCCTATTCGCAAAAACTCCAATTACAGGATTTCCTTTTTTATCAACTCCTACAGGATATTGTGCTTTATTTCTATAGTTAAATGGTGTTTCCATACGCACTGTACTTGAAACTTCAATCTTGTTTTTAAGCATTTTATTAACTAAATTTTGAACAGCTTCCCTTTTTAATTCTAAAGTCCTTTTGTATTCTATATGTCTTAAATTACATCCACCACATCTCTTATATGTAGTACAATCCGCTTCTACTCTATATTCTGATTTTTCTATTATCTCCAATAATCTACCAAAACCATAAGACGAAAGTACTTTAGTTATTACTATTTTAACCTTTTCTCCTTTTAATGTATTCGGGATAAATATAGTAAAATCATCTATTTTAGCTATACCTTCACCTTCAAATCCATTATCTATTATTTCTACTATATATTCTTGATTTTTTCTAATTTCCATCTTTTCCTTCTTTCTCGACATATTATACCACATATCTACTTTAATTCAAGAAAAAAACAGATATATTATATACATTAATATACCTGCTTATTATTAATAAGTAACAACTCTTAAACCTTCTTGTTCTTTTTCTTCTATTGTACTTATTTCTATATATGGAGTTTCCATTCCTTTTTGTTCTCTATTTACACGTATAGTCCCTGCTACTTTAACCCATACATCATCTTCAAAACTTTTATTCTCTACACCTTCTGGATATACACATTCAAAGCCTACCATATATGAATCATATCCACAACAATAATATTCTCTACCTATAACAAATGCACCTGTTGGTTCATCATTATATACAAATCCTTCATACTCAATCGGTTTACCATCATAATCATCATAGTTTAAATAAACATCATTTAATTCGTTCATGAACATTTTTTCTTCTATTACAACTACATCTCCATCATTTACTACATTATTATTTTGTTGCTGGTCATTATTAGCTTCTTCACCATTTTGAAATGCTCCATTTTCTATATTTTCATCAACATTTGTTGTTGACTGTTGACTAGTTGTATTAGTTGATACACTTTCATTTAAACTAATTAATCCTACTATGATTAGTGCAATTATTATAATTAATAAGACTATAAATGCTATTTTCCTTAAATTCATACAAACCTCCTGAGTAACTCTAGTTTTTTATCTCTATGCGTATATTATTATTTATATTATTCGTTTAATATTTTCTCTATTATATTAAATATTATAAATAAAATCAAGTTAACTATAACAATTGTTGCTCCTGTACTCATATTAAATATGTATGAAAGTAATACTCCTATTAAAAATGCTGATATACTAACTACTACTGAACTTAAAATAACTGTTTTAAATGTTTTAAATACTCTCATTGATGTTAATGCTGGAAATATTATTATACTACTTATTAACAAAGTTCCCATCATTCTCATTCCAACTACTATTGTTACAGCAGTAAGTATTGCAAGTAACATTGTATATCTACCTGTTTTTAATCCACTTGCTTTACCAAATTCTTCATCAAATGTAATTATGAATATTTTCCTATAATATATTATAAATAATAATACTACTATTATACTTACAACTATACTTAAATATACATCTGTCTTAGTCATTGCTAATATACTTCCAAACATAAAATTACATATATCTGTATTTAGTCCTGTTGTTAAATCTGTTATTATAACACCTGTTGCTAAAGCTGATGTTGATATCAATGCAATACTACTATCTGCTTTCATTTTTCTATTATTACCTAATTTAAGTAAAATTATTGCTGTTAATATAACACCTGGTATTGATATATATAGTGGTGATGTAAAACCTAATACTGTTGACACAGTTATAATTGCAAAACCAACATGTGATAACCCATCTCCTAGCATACTATATCTTTTAAGAACTAAACTAACACCTAATAAAGCTGCACATAGACTTACTAATAATCCAACAATTATAGCTCTTTGCATAAATGTATGTTCCACCATATCTCTAATTACTTCTAACATTACTCTGTACCCCCTTTTAAATATTCTACGGTTGTACCAGTATATTTAATTCTACCATTTTCTAATTCAATTACATAATCAGCACATTTTAAAGTTTTATCTATATCATGAGAAATCATAATTATTGTACAATTTAATTCTTTTTTTAATTTTTCTAATAATGCATATATCTGAATTGATATATTTTGATCTAACCCATTTGTCGGCTCATCTAATATTAGTACTTTACTACCACTTGCTAATGCTCTTGCAATTAACACTCTTTGTTGTTGGCCACCTGATAATTCAGCAAATGATTTATTTCGAATATTATATATTTCTAGTTCTTTCATTATTTTGTTTACATTTTCTTTGTCTGATTTTCTATAAAATATCCTATTAACACTATTTGCTATTGTACCTGATAAAACTATTTCTTTTATTGATGCTGGAAAGTCTGTTTGTATATTCATTCTTTGTGGTAAATATCCTACTTTTTCATCTATTTCTATCTCTCCACAATATCCTTTATTCAGTCCTAATATACATTTTATAAGTGTGCTTTTCCCTGAACCATTTGCACCAATTATACATGTAAATTTACCTTCTTCTATTTCTAAATCTATATTCTTTAAAGTATCATGTTTGGTAACATACCCAAATGATACATCTTTTACTTTTATTATACTCATATTTTACTCTTTTCTTTTTATTTAAGTGCTTTTTCAATTACAGCTATATTATCTGTCATAAGACTTACCCATGTTGCTCCATTATCAAAATTATCTTTTGTTACATTATGAAGTGTTTGTATTTTCATTGCTGTACTTCCATTATTAGCTTCTGATGTTATTAGATTTGCAATTCTTCCATCATTTAATTCTGTATATAGTACGACTGGTATACTTTCATTTTTTACAACATCTACTAAAAATTCTATAGTTTTACTAGTTGGTTCTGTTTCTGTACTACATCCTTGAAAAGCTGCTGATACATCTAATCCATAATATTCTATAAAGTATTGCATTGGCATTTTATCTCCAAATATTAATTTATTTTTAGCTTCATTATCTACGATTGCTTGTATTTTACTATCCACTTCTTTTATTTGATTTATATATTCTTCTGCATTTTTTTTGTATTTTTCTGAATTTTCACTATCTAAACTTGATAATTGTTTTTCTAACTCTTGTACCATTAATATTGCATTTTCTGGTGAAGTCCAAATATGTGAATCAAAAGCATTTTCTGTATCTTCTTCATGTTCATGCGCTTCTTCTTCGTGGTCATGTGCTTCTTCTTCGTGGTCATGCGCTTCTTCTTCATCTCCATGATCATGTCCATGTTCAGCTCCTTCTATTTCAACTTCTTCTTTTGTTACAACAGCATCTGATATTTGTATTACTTTTTGATTTGGATTTTCAAATGTTTCTACTATCTTATCTGACCATTGTTCTAAATCTCCACCTATGTATACAAACATTTCAGAATTTTGCATATCTATCATATCTTGCGGAGATGGTTCATAACTGTGAGCATCTTTTCCAGGTCCTAATATAAAGTTTAAATCTACATTATCTGTATCTTTTGTTATAGCTCTTAAAAAATCATAACTTGCAAAATTACTTACTACAACATCAATTTTACCTGTATCTTCTTCTTTCTCTCTTCCATTTACATTTATAGCAACTAGTACTATACTACCTACAATTATTACTATTAAAAGTATTATTAATAATATTTTTTTCATTTTTTATTTCCTCCTAATTTTTATTATATACAATTATTGCATTTACCATAAAATACAACTTTTTGGTTATTCACTTTAAAATTCAAATTTTTTTCTATGTCTTTATATATTAAGTTCATATCGCTATTATTATAGTGATATAATTTATTACATATTTCACATATCAAATGATAATGATTGTTCTCTTTACAATTTTGCGTATCTTCATTATATTGATAACAAAAACCTTGCCCATTTTCCAATGGTTTTTTTATAACTTGCCCTATATTTACTAATTGATTAATAACTCTATATATTGTTGTCAAACCAATATCTTGACTTATATTTTTCTTTATATCCTGAATATATATATGACTATCTTTATTTTCTACAAGAAAATCAATTATCTCTTTCTTTTGTTTTGTATTTCTTGTTAATTTTTCCATTCTTCTCCTTCCTTTGATTATATTTTTTCTTATTGAAAGTCATTTTCAATAATATCATAGCAATTTTTTTATTACAATACTTTTTTACAAAAGTAAAAAAAAAGTAAAGAAAATTTTTCTCTACTTTATATAATTTAATTTTATATTAATTTATATTATCTAATATTGAGTTCCAGTTTCATCTAAATTATATTCATTTTTAACATAATTCCAAGTATATTCTATTTCACCTTCTGTTAATAGTCTATCATAAACTACAACATCATATATTGTTCCTTCATACATTAAACCTCTATTTGGTCTTAAATCTCCTAGTGTAATTTCTGTATTATCAAATGTATAATCATCAACTTGAAATGTTGATTTTAAAACTCCATTTATATACAAGTTTGCATATCCACCTTTTTTAGCAGTTATTAAGATATGCATAAATTTATTATCAAATTCGCTTATATCAACATACGTATATCCTTTTTCTATGGATATTTCTGAATATACATATACTCTTAAATAATTATTAGCCACACTAAGCCATGCTGTATATTTATCCCATCCGCTAGATATTGCAATTATAGTACCACCAAAGTAACTATTACCATCTGGATATAAGCTACCTGCATAATTATCTAAATTAATTTGATTTGTAGTCCCTTCTACTAAAACACTTAAACTATATTCTTCATTAACATGTATATCATTATCATTAATTGGCATTGATACAGAATTTTCTCCTAAAATTAATCCTGTATGCCCATATTTATCTTCATTATACTCTAAATCATTATCTTTGTTAGTACTATAGAATTCTCCATATTGTTCTACTGTTTTTTCTGCATTTTGAGTAACAGCTGCAAAAATATTATTAGATATATATTCTACCGGAATATCATAATTGTATGAATATATATACTTCTTTTCTTCCCCATTTACTACTATTTCTTTTCCATTTATACTTAATACATAATTATTTTGTGTATAATTAAGTAAGTATGGACTATTTTTAAAATATGATTTTTCTTTTTCTGATAATATGAATTTATCTAACTCTTCTATTTCTTTTATAACATTACTATTTAAACCATTTCCATCTCCATCACCTAATACATTCCATCCACTTCCAAATTTATTTCCAGCTATATATATTGATTCTGTGTATTCAATCGTTTCTACCGCTTTACCAATTTTGGGGTAATTATATATATTTGATAATTCAATTAAGTTTTCTATCATTTTTAGTTCTATTTGATATTCAATATCTGAACTAGAAACTATCTTATATCCAATAGTTTCTAATGCTTTTGTTTCTTGATTTATTTCATCTGAAATGTATATTAATTCATTATCTAAATATATAATCTTATCTAATACTTGCTCATCTACATGTGGCATTAGTGTTTTAATTTCTTCGCCAAATATAATATTGTATGTTAATGAATCTTCTATCACTTGTTCTGTATTCTCTTCAATTATATTATTTGTTTTTAATATTTCAATACTTTCTTTATATCCGGCAAACTCTGTTAAGAGCCCTGATGTTTGAGATTGAGTTATAATTCCTTGCTCTCCTAATATTAAGGAAATAGATACACTTGATAATATCAATAGCACTATTACTAATATAACAATACTTATTAATGTAATCCCTTTACTTTTCATTTCTTTTTTTATCAATATTCTTTATATATGAATAATCATATCTCTCCTTCTAAATTGTTTTATTACATATATTATTTCTGTTTTTTTGTTAATATATACAAATATAACATTGTAATATAAAAAACACCTTTATTTATAGCTTTTTCTATATTTAGGTGTTTTATATTATTCAATTGTTTTTAAATAAATGATGTAACATTTGTTGTGGATTTTTAAAAAAACTTTTTGATATTTTATAATGTTCAGTTTCTTCATATGAAACTATATTTATTCCTTTATCAGAAAATTCAAAAATTTCTGCATTAGGAAATGCTAACAATATAGGAGAATGTGTAACAATTATAAATTGTGAATTGTTTTTTACAAGTCTATCCATTTCTAACATTAATGTCATTAATCTCATTGGGGATAAGGCTGATTCTGGTTCATCTAATATATATATACCATTACCTTTAAATCTATTTTGAACAAGAGCCAAAAAACTTTCTCCATGAGATTGTTTATGTAGAGATTTATTACTATAACTACTAGAAACATTTATGTCATCTATATAGCTTGCAACATTATAAAAGGTTTCTGCTCTAAGAAAAAAACCATCTAAAGGCACATCTGTTTTACTTAAAATTATATTTTCCCATAAATTAGAATGAGAATTATTTGTAGAAAAATTAAAATTTTTTGTTCCACCTTCAGGATTAAATCCAAATGCAATAGCTATAGCTTCAAGTAATGTAGATTTACCTGTACCATTCTCTCCTGTAAAAATTGAAACCTTTTTAGAAAATTCCAACTTTTTATTATCTTCTAAATACTTTATTACTGGAAGTTTGTATTCATACGATTTTTTATCAACATTTGATTTAATACTAATAGATTTAATAAATTTTCTTTCATTTTGCATTTGTTACTCCTACTATAATTAAAATGTTAAATTTTTAATTTCATCTAAATTAATATTATATATTTCTTTATATATTGAATCACAATTTAAAAATGTTGTTTTATCTTCATCTATATCTAACAGTTCTAAAACTTCCATTACTTCTTTTTCACTATTTCCTTCTATTTCTAAATATGAAGGTATTAAAGGCCAACTATCTAAACAAATTTCTACATTATTTAAAATATATTTTGTTCGTTTATTTTCTTGATAAGCTTTTGAAATATATCCCATTCTATTAAGAATTTCATTCGTATTTTCTAAGTTATCAACTTTTATTTCTACTTCTTTAGTTCCTTCTATATTCTCTTCATTAGTAACTTTTTTATATGTTAATGTAGTTTTATATCCATCTGTTCTTAATCTAATCCATTCACCTTTTCTAGGTGGAACCATGTCATATACATGTCTTTTATATTCGTAATTTTTTTCAAATTTAGCATTTAAATTTTCTAATTTTTTAATTAGTTCATCTTTATCTATTTCTAAAACTCTAATTTCATATTCTGTTTTCATATTTACTAACACTCCCTTATTTATAGTTTAAATTTCAGTAAACCTTTTAATATTATATTCTATAGGTATAAAATTGGACGAAATGAGATAAGATGATTATTATGAGTAGTTAGACGGTTATATCTACTACTAACCGGACTCGGAACATTATCATAAGCTCCTCCTCTGTATACACACGGATACCCAGGATTTATAGATGTCTCTGTACTCCATTCACGTACATTTGATGCCATATTTGTAATTTTCATTTTTTCATCATTTGCATGATGACCTAGTTGTGAATAATCTTCATCTCCACTAAACATTTGTATATATACTAATGCTGTATCCCATGCTAATGAATTTATCAAATCACTTGTAAATGTAGTTTCATTTTGATACATTTCTTTTGATTCTATCGATGCGTTTGGTTGGGTAATACTTGTCCATGCGGTCTTATTAGCTTTACTTTGTACTATTCCATTATTATTACTTGGTTCGTATCTTGCTATATAATACCCTCCTGATATTAAGGTTTTTATCTCAAATGTTTCTAAATTTTTTGCAGATGCATTTCCATCTGATGATGTTGCTAATTCTTTATAATATAGTTCTATAACATCTTCATCTTCTTTTTTAGTTGGGGTTCCATCTGTTGCAAATTCATATCTTGATAATTCTATTGTATGCTTTACTCCATTATTATTTATTATTCCTACTGGTATCCATACAAATTGATTTCCATTTTCTTTATCTTCTACTACTATACCTTCTGATATATTAACTCCCGAATCCGATGCTATTCCGAATCCTGATGGAATTACTATATCATTCCCGTAATTATCTTGTATTTTTACATTTTCTGTTTCAGAGTACACTTCTATCGCTGATGTTGACTTATCATTTTCTATTGATACATTTAATTCAAGTATTTCTCTTCTTTCTAGTGATGTTACTTCTCCATTTTCTAATATAAGGAATTCATATCCATTAAATTCTATTTTACCTGGTATTATTCCTTCAAATTCCCCTTGACTTTGTAATTCGTTTTTTATTTTATCACCATCTATATTCCCTTCTGATCCATAACTCCCTAATACTGCTATTTTAACTCTTTCTTCCGCTTCCGCTTCTTCTGTTCTTTTTGCTGCTTCATTTGCTTGATTTAATATTCCATTTTCTCCTATTAACATTGCTATTGATACACCTGCAAGTATTAATAATGCTATTATTGTGATTACTAACGCTATTAATGTTATTCCACTATTTTTTTTCATCTCTATTCCTTTCTTTTGTTTACATTTATAACTGTATATATTTTACATTTATTACTTTTTAATGTCAATATTTTATCAATATATTTTATACTATTTTTTTAGTTTAATACAGAAATATAAATTTTAGTTTATCGTGTATTTAAATACAAAAAAATACCTACTTATAGCAAAGTAGATATATTATAATTCTGTTAGATATTGGTTAGATGTCGGTTAGATATAACAGATAATTTATTACCAATTTCAAATTAAGTATAAACTTTAATTATTATATTAATTTGAATATATTCACTTAAATTTGAAAATAATAATATAATAAATTGACATTAGTATTACAATGTATTACAATTAATTAGAAAGGAGTTGATAATTATGACTATTTCAGTAAGATTAAATGAAAAAGATACAGAACTTATAAAAACTTATGCTAAGATGAATGATATTTCTTTATCTGATTTAATTAGAGACGCAGTTATAGAGAAAATTGAAGATGAATATGATTTAAAATCATTCAAAAAAGCATTAGAAGAATATAAAAAAGACTCTACTACCTACTCTTTAGAAGATGTAAAAAGGGAGTTGGAGTTAGAATGAGATACAAAGTTATTTTTACAAAAAAAGCACTAAAACAATTAAAAAAAATGGATAAACATAATTCAGCATTAATTCTTGGTTGGATAGAAAAAAACATTAACAATTCAGAAAATCCTAGATTACAAGGAAAAGCTTTAGTAGCTGATAAATCTGACCAATGGAAATATAGAATTGGAAATTATAGAGTCCTTTGTGAAATACAAGACGAAAAAATAGTTATATTAGTTCTTGAAATAGGACACAGAAAAGAAATTTATAATTAACTTTTAATTTC
>CAYJGL010000055.1:0-10488 GCA_964369695.1 uncultured Clostridium sp. | reverse complement strand
CTTGTGCTAAAAACTCTGGATTACTTGCTACTTCTATTTTAATATCTTTTTCTAAAGAATCTTTTATAAATTGTTCTACTTTGTCGTTTGTTCCAACTGGTACAGTTGATTTAACTACTACTAAACAATCTTTTTCTACTGACTCTGCTATTTGTCTTGAAACTGTTGCAACATATGCTAAGTTCGCTGATCCATCTTCCATTTCTGGTGTTCCAACTCCTATAAATATTGCGTCTGCTTCTTTATATGCTGATTTATAGTCTACTGTATAGTCTAATCTTCCTTCTGCATAGTTTTTTTGCATTAATTCTTCTAGTCCCTCTTCATAGATTGGCGAAACTCCTGATTTCATTAAATCTACTTTCTTTTGGTCTATGTCTACACACATTACATTGTGTCCTTTTTCTGCAAAACATACTCCAGCTACTAATCCTACATAGCCTGTTCCTGCTACTGCTATTTTCATTTTATACTTCCTTTTCTATTAATTTATGTATTTAACACGCTTTACTAAGCTCTAACTGTTTACATCTATTTTTTTACATTTTATTTAATTTTAATATTTCTTCTTTTGTCATGTGTACAATTTTATTTTCATCAAGTGTATTTTCTTTTTGGTATTTATCATATTTCATTGTAATTTTTAAGAATTGATTGTCTGTAATACTACCTATTTTAAAGTTGCTTAATTCATTAAAGTTTTGTATTGTAAACTTGTTGTCTAATTGTACAAATCCATCTTTATCAAAACAACCACCTGCTCTAAGTAAAGCATTTGAATTAAATAAAGCAATATATTCTTTTCCTTCTTTTACTGAATCTCTTTGAATAACTTCTATTATACCAAGTTGTTCATCAATAGACTTTACAATATATGGATGGGTAGTTTTTGATTTTTCTCCATTGTTATTAAATCTAATCTTTAAACTTATTACATCTTTTACTTTTAACATCTATATCTTTTCCATAAGGTATAAGGCATCTTCATAATTAAAAGAATAATATTCATAATTACTTTTTATGTCCATTATTTGATCTACCTTACTATATTCCTTGTTTTTCTCTACCCAATTTTTATCTGTATGTGAAATTTCTATAAGTTCATCTAGTGAAGCTTTATCTAAAAATTTATATAATTTATCTAAAAATTCTTTTTTGCTTTCGTCTATATTATAATTGGTATTATCTATT
The DNA here is from genome assembly GCA_964369695.1 of uncultured Clostridium sp. Classification (GTDB taxonomy): domain Bacteria; phylum Bacillota; class Clostridia; order TANB77; family CAG-508; genus CAG-269. Next base: position 9,297 of record CAYJGL010000055.1, on the reverse strand, counting down.
TTAATAAGTATATTATAACTTTGTCTTACTTTCTCTACAACTGGCCCATTGTCAAATGCAAGTATTTCTTCACTAAATAACAACTCTTTAGTTTTAACAAAATATAAAACTTGAGCGAAAAATAAATATTTATTAAGCATGGCATTTCCTTCTTTAAACGGATTACCACTTTTTTTTATCAACTTAGATGATGTAAATTTCTTTTTATCATCAATGTTTAATAAATATTTAGCAATTTCTATTGCACTATATACCATAAATCCCAACTCCTTTAATTAACTTTTATTACAAATTTCATAACATAAAAAATTTAAAACTATACTTTTTATATTACTTTAGTAATTATATTCTATCATAATTTGTTCAAAAAAGATATTTATATTCCACATTTTAATTTTTTTATTTATTTTTATACCACTCTACAAAGTTTTTAACACCTTGTTCAAATGTAACTTTTGGTTCATAACCTATTAACTCTTTTGCTTTTTTAACATCTGCATAAGTTCTTTCAACATCACCAGGTTGCATTGGCATTTGTTTTATTTTTGGTTCTACTCCAATAACTTTTCCAATTATATCTATCATTTCTTTTAAAGATAATGGTGATGAATTTCCTAAGTTTAATATCTCATATACATTGTTATTATTCATAGTATATTCACATGATCTTATTATTCCATCTACTATATCATCTACATATGTATAATCTCTTGAAGTTGTTCCGTCTCCAAACATTGGTATTTCTTCATTATTTAGCATTAATCTAGTAAATTTATTTATTGCTAAATCTGGTCTTTGTTTTGGTCCATATACTGTAAAGAATCTAAGCATTACCATATTAAAATCATATAGCTTATGATATACATGTGTCATTACTTCATTTGCTTTTTTTGTTGCTGCATAAGGGCTTATTGCATAATCTACTACCATATCTTCTCTAAATGGTACTGTATCACAATTACCATATACACTACTAGATGAAGCAAACACGCCGTTTTTTACATTGTTTATTTTCATTTCTTCTAATATGTTTTGTGTTCCCATACAATTTACATCTTGATACAGAATAGGGTTTTCTATAGATGGTCTTACACCTGCCATTGCTGCTAAGTGCATTACTACATCTATACTATTTTCTTTAAATATTTTTGATAATATTTCTCTATCTCTAATATCACCTCTGTATAACTTAAATTCTGAATTTTGTAGTAATTCTGCTACATTTTCTTCTTTTAGTTTTACATCATAGAAGTCACAAAAGTTATCTATTACTACTACTTTGTTTCCTTCTTTTAATAGTCTTTTACTTAGTGTTGAGCCTATAAATCCTGCTCCACCTGTGATTAAATATGTTTTCATTTTTTCTCACTTTCTATATTTTATAAAATTTATTGTCTTTTATTGTACTGCTTTTTATTAATCTATTTCCATTTCCTACTACTGTTGTATTTTCTTCTATGTCTTTAACAACAACACAATTAGCACCAATTCTTACATTATTTCCTATTTTTACATTTCCAATAATTTTTGCTCCAGCTCCAATATACACATTGTCACCTATTTGTGGCGCTCCTTTTCCTTTACTATCTGCTAGGTTATTAGAACCTATTGTTACTTGATGAAAAATAACACAATTTTCTCCAATCTTAGCATTAGATGATATATGTATTCCATTTAATTCATGCGGAAAAGTTACACTCTCATGAATCTCTGATTCTACTGGTATAAATGCATTGTACTTTTTAGTAATTTTTTTCAATTTTAAAATATATATTTTTTTTACTAATTTGTTTTTAGATTTCTTTGATTTAATATATATATTCATAAAATCTATATGATTATATCCTAAAATTATTCTTTCTATTAATTTCATTATTGCTCTTTTCATTTATCTATTACCTTTTCTTAATTTTTTAATATAACTATTTTTTTATTATTTTCTTAAATACATTAAATACTTCCTTAAAATCTTTGTTGTACATTATGATATTAACTAATCCAACTATAATTATCGATATTCCTGCTATTTTTATTGCATATATGCTCCATTCTAAATATGTAGTACCTATGAATTTTGGCAACAAGCTTGATATCCCTATAATGCAACTAACTTGAATTATTATTATAATTATTCTTTTAATTGATATTAAAAATGTTCTTTCTAATATATTTTTTGATGTATATATTATAAATTCAATTGTTCTAACTAGCATTGCTATAAAAGTACCAATTGCTACTCCGATTATTCCAAAATTAATTACTAGCACTATGGATATAATTAGATTTAAAGCTACTTCTACCCATGCACCATTTCTTGTTTGTTTAAAATGTCCTGCTGCTAATATTAAGGTACTATATGGTGTTCTAATCAAATGTGTAAATTGTCCTAATACAAATAAAAATGCGAATGTTGGTACTATATAGTTTATATCTGTTATCCCTGACATATATACTTTTATAAATGGTACAATTAATACAAAGGTTGCTGAGAATACTATTGTTAGAATAGTATAATACATTGTTTCATATACCATAAATTTTTTTCTTAAATTCTCTTTTTCTCCTTTTGCTATCATATCCCCGAATCCAGCTTCAAGATTACTTGTTATTGCTATAATTAAGCTTTTGATACCTGTTATGATAAGCAAATATACTGAGTATACTGATGCTTCTGCTACACCTATAAAGATTGATATTACTGCTATGTCTGTATTTCCATTTACAACTGCTGCTATATGTTGAGCTAATCCATCCCATTTTTGTTTTAATTTATATTCTGATTTATTTTCTTTTAACTTTATATTATATTTCTTTTTAACATATATATTTTGTATCATTGGTCTTAATATATATATTAATGATATCGCTAACTGAATAATTAATATATTTGAATCTAGATTAATTAATGTTATAAATAATATTATATTAATTATATATCCTGCCATTTGTATTAAAGATGTAATATATGTTTTTTGTTCTGCTTGTAAGTATATTCTATATACCATTCCAAAGTAATACTCTGATATTTTATTTATTGAAATTATAACTATTAAACTAATAGTAAATAAGACACCAAAACTTGTATTTACTATAAAAGGATATATACAACATAATATTACTATATATATTAAAAATATGTATGATATTTTTTTAAAGAATTTATCAGCTGATTTTAAAATACTTTCAACTTCTTCTTTTTTCTTATTTGCTATCGGTTTATATAGGACAGCTTTTACTACTGGTCCAACTCCTGCTTCTAATAAGACAATATATCCTAAAAATTGTGTTATTGATGCAATTAATCCGTTTGTTTCTGATCCAAATGTTTCTATGATTAATCTTGGTATTATAAATCCATAAATGATTGCAATAAGTTGTAATAATAGAGAAACAACTATATTTATTATTGCTTTTTTACTTCGCATTATTTTTCCTCTCTTTTTTCCTTTGGTAATACAAGCATATCTCCTAATATTTTGTCGTATTCTTCTGGTCTGAATTCTTCCATTCCACTACCTGGATAAAATGTTAATTCTCCAAAATATATTTTTCCGTTTATTTCGTAAAAATCTACTCTTACAAATGGTATATCTTTTGCTAACTTTTCTGCTAATTCTATCATTAATTCATAGTTTTTGGGTTTTTTAAATTGTTTTTCTGAATTAGGGTATTTCCTTTCAAATGGCATTTTGTTCCAATCTAAATCATAAAAATCTACTTTCAAATTCCCATTAGCTCTGTCAGAACATATAAACGAACATTTTACTTTGCCATTAAAACACATAAATTTATAATCTAATAACTCTTCTTCTATGTCATCTTTCATAAATTTTTCTGCTATTATTAGTGGTTTTACATTTTTGTATGGCCATTCTCTATGCACTTTATAATAATTCCTTTTAAGTGCTTTATCCATCTTCTTGCTTGCGTTAGGAATGTCTAATTTTGCTTTATCTTTACATATAACAACATTACCTGAATCATGAGTGCATTTAATTATAAATTCATTTGGCAAGTCATCAAAATTAATATCCTTAAATTCATCATATACTCCTAATGTTGGTATTATATACTCTTCTCCAATTGTGTTTGAAATATATTCTTTAACTGAATATTTATCTACCATTTTTGTATATTTTGGATTTCTATCATATAATTTTAACCATTGTAGTTTTTCGTTAAATGTTTTCGGATCTTTTAAGTTTAATTTTTTTCCCATATAACTATAATACTTTAATTTTATATATTTTGCATCACTTATATTTTTAGCTAAACTACTTCCTAAATATAATTCTAACCACTTTCTAACCGAAAATAACGATTTAATTTTCATTTATGTTTTTCTCCTTTTACTAACTTTAATGAATTTAAATTTATTATTCATTAATCTTATCTTGATTTTCTTTTATTATATTAACTTTTTCTTTTTTCTTAGAAACTACATATGCCCATGCTAGTGCAAATACTATTTGTGTTGGTCTATCATAATAACAGACAATACCAACACTCATAACTAAATTAAGAATCATATATATTAGAAATCCAATAGCCATTATATCTCCTTTATATATTTTAAAAAGATTATAAATCAATATTCCCATTGGTATATAATATAATAAAAAACCAATAATACCATAATTCATTAATAATTCTATAAAATTATTATGTGAATATGTATCGAACAGTTTATATGAATATGCTGTACCGTTTCCCCATATTGGGCTATTCATAAAGGCATTCCATCCTTCTTCCATCATATAAAACCTAGTTTGGTCACTTTCTGATTGAGTGTCATTTCCTGTTACTGTACCTATTAGTTCATCTAACCTTTGATTAATGGTATTAAACATTGGTACATTATCAATTACTACGTATACTGCAATTGTAATACCTAAAATTACTAATAAATATATAAACTTTTTTATTATACTACTTTTTACTGTTGCGAAATATATGTATAATCCTATTACTAAAACCATAAATAATAAGGATTTTTTTGAACCAGATAATAACATCATAATCATAAAACAAGTTGCAAGTAAAATGAAACTAACTTGTTTGATTTTACTGTTTTTTTTATTTTTGAACATAAATATTATTGTAAAAATTAGTGCTGTTCCCATAAATAATCCTAATAAATTAGAATTTATAAATTCTTCTCCAATCCTTCGTTCTCCTGGTAAAGAAATATATTCTAAAATACCACTAATTCCACCATATTCATTGATAACTCTAATTTCTAAAATTAAAGCTCCTATAATAAATGCGAAAATTAAATATTTAATCATACTTGGTTTTTTTACTACTATTCCAAATATTATAAGTGAAATTATTCCTGCTGTTATTGTCCAATAAGAAACAGAATCACTCATTGCACTATATGATACATTTGACATTATTATAACAAATGCTGAAAATAGTATAGTACATATTGTATAAGGGTTTAATATACATTTTTTTTGTATTAACGTAACTATAGAACCTACACCAAAAAGTAAATACAGTGATATTGTTGAGAAAATTGCTGTTTCTTCGCTTATTTCGAAAGCGATTGTACTTATTATATAAAAGCTTGTCACTAATATAAATAGCCATTCTAAAAAAGTATATTCGTTTTTTAATTTAATTTTCATACTTTACCCTTTCATTATTTCTTAATTATTTCTTCTATATAATTAAACCACTGATTAACTATTTCAGCTTTATTTAGTTTTTCTTTTATTAATACAGATTTTTCACTTGTTTTTCTTGCTTCAGAAGGGAAATCAGCATAATATTTCATTGCTTCTAGTAGTAATTGACTATTTCCAACTGGTACGAGTAATCCATTTTCTTTATCCTTAATCAGCATTTTTGGTCCCCCACAAGGGCAATCTGTTGAAATACTTGGTATTCCCATAGCCATAGCTTCTATTAAAGCATTCGGCATACCTTCAAAATCAGAACTCATTACAAACATAGCAGCATTCTTAACTTCTTTATGTACATTTGAACAAAAACCTTTTAAAATAATTTTTTCAGTTAAGTTCATTTCTTTGATAAGTTGTGTTAAATCATCTTTCAAATTTCCTTCTCCATAAATTTCCAACGTATATTCTGGATATTCCTTTGAAAACTTTTGAAAAGCTTTAAATGTCATAGGGTAGTTTTTTTGGTTATTAAGTCTACCTACAGAAACAATTCTTTTTTCTCTTTCTTCAAAATTTACTGTCGGTAAATTTTCACTTAATGGATTCATTATGATTTTTGATTTTCTCTTTATTTTGTTTGAAAAATAGTTTTGAGCATCATCTGTTTGAAAAACATATCCTGAAGCATTCATATATGCTATTTTCCTTAATATTTGCTTTATTTTACTTTTAGGATCAATTTTAGGATCATTTCTTTCACTAACAATAATAGGTGTTTTTATTCCTAACAATGCAAAACAAACATCTATATTTACTTCTGATAAAAAAGAAATGATAATATCTGGTTTTTTATTTTTTGTTATTAATCTTATTCTTTTTAATCTTTCTATTATTTTACTAATTTTATTTCCATTAAATTTATCCATATCTAGATTTATTCTATTAATTTCCGTATTTATATTGTATACACATTTATCATTACAAATTGATACAATGTCGATCTCTATTCCTTTTTCTGCTAAACTATTAGCTAGAATACTTATTACACGCTCTGCACCACCCGATCCCAAACCAGGTATAAAAAACATTATTTTCATTTTAATCACCTTTTCTATAACTTAACTATATTCCGTTATTGCTCTTTATAAATTTCTACATATTTTTCTGCCATATATTTAGAAGAATATTTTTCCGCTTCTAAAACAGCTTGTTTACCTATTTTTTCTCTATACTCTTTATTGTTACTTAGCTCTATTACACTTTTTAATATTTCTTGTTCATCTAAATCTACCAATATACCTGAATGTTTATCTTTTATCATATCTGGTACACCTCCAACTTTAGATGCAATTATAGGTAATCCTGTCCCCATCGCTTCTATTAGTACCATGGGCATTCCTTCATAAATTGATGGAAATAAAAACAAGTCAGCTGCTACTAAATTACTATAACATTCATTTTTAACACCTAAAAATTTAACACTTTTTTCTAATTTTTTTTCATTAACCATTTTCTTAATGTCTTCAAGTAAATCTCCCTGTCCAATCAAATTTAATTCCGCATTAGGAATTTCTTTTTTTAGCTGTTCAAAGATTCTAATTAACATCGCATGATTTTTTGCTTTTGCAAATCTTCCAATATGCAAAATTTTAAAAGTGTTTTCTATTTCATAATTTTCTTTAACTATACATTTAGTTAAATCGCTACCATTAAATACAATTGGTACTATTTTTTTATTTACTTTGTATGTATTACAAATAGTTTCTTGAACCTCTTCACTTAAAGCTACTGGTATAGTTTTAAAAAATTTATAATTAATTTTATTTATAAATCTATCTATTCTTCCACTCTCTTTATCTGCGACATTATGCACTGTATGTATTCTTTTTTTTATATTAAGAAAAATTGAACTCCACATAGTATATTTTTGTACATATAGATGAGAATGAACAACATCAGGTTTAATCTTTTTTAATATAGAATATAATTTTCTAATTATTGATATGTCTAAGCCTTTTTTCTTATCCAAATATATGACTTCTATTCCTTCATTTTCAATTCTCTCTGTTATAGCAGATTTCAAATTAAATAGACTAATGACAGTAATTGAATGTCCTTGTCTTTTTAATTCTATACTTAAATTTTCACACATTGTCTCTGCTCCCCCAAAACCAAATTGAGGTATAATTTGTATAATTTTCATTTTAAATTACCTTTATTTCTTTCTACTATTTCACTCTATACAATCTTTCAATCAGATTTATATTACTATTTATATCATATCCTTTTTCAATTATTGCATTTTTTGATATAGTCTTTGTTTTGTTTTTTAACAATTCCAATAACTCTTCTGACCATTTAGTTACATCACTTTCTAAAGATTCATATTTAACTTGATTTTCTGTAATCTCTATTTCTTTTGTAATTACATCTGAAATCAAACAATTTAATCCACTTGCTTGTGCTTCAATTAACGTTACTGGTAGTCCTTCATATTTTGATGGAAATAAGAATACATTCATAGCCATAAACATTTCATTAACATTTGGTATACTTCCTGTTAAAACAATATCTTTTTCTAAATTGTGGTTTTTTATTTTTGCTATAATGTTTTCTTTTAGTTCTCCATCTCCTACTAGCAATAACTTAATATCTTTGTTAATCTCTTTAGTATTTTTAAATATATCTATTATAAAATCATGATTTTTAACATCATTAAATCTTCCTACATGACCTATAACAGGACTATCACCTAAATCATATTCTTTTCTGATTTTTCTATCTATTTCTTTATCGTATGTAAATTTTTCTATATCTATTGCATTATTAATAACTTCAAACTTATTTTTTCCATATAACCATTTTCCAGCTTCCTTACTACATGCTAATCTAACATCTACATATTTTGCTTTTTTTAATGGTATTTGTAATATATCTTTAATCTTTCCTTGAATGTTACTTTCATTTTTACTATTATGAGAATGTGCTATTGTTTTATAATCGAATTTTTTTGCAATTTTTAATATTATACTTGCAATACTGTACATATGAGAATGTATTACTGTGTTTTCTTTTAATTCTTCAAATAAATTATTCCATGCTCTTTTATAACTTATATGATTATATACTTTATATTTTGGTACATAAAAGATTCTACCACCTAGTTCTCTTATCTCTTTATCGTATTTACCTTCTTCTTTATCATGTACTACAAAGTCAAATTGTATTTTATTTCTGTCTATCTTTCTATATATATTCATAAGCATTGTTTCAGCTCCACCTCTGTCCATTTTACTAAATACTTGTAAAACTCTTATCGGTGTGTATTTGCTTTTAGTGTATATTCTATTCATTTGTTCTTTAACACTATCAATAATATATATTTTAGATTTATTAATGTTTTCTTCTTTTATTTGTTTTACTAATTCTTTGTTTTCTTTTATTTCTTGTATTTTATTTATAAATTCTTCTTTATTGTTTTTATTTATTAGAAAACCATTTTTATTTTCTTCTATTAATTCTCTATGTCCCCTATTATCTATTGCTACTATTGGTAATCCCATATACATAGCTTCCATTACATTTACTGGTGTTCCTTCTCTTAAGCTTGATGGTGTGTATATATCTGTTATTCTTAATAGTTTTCCAATGTCTTGTCTTTTTCCTA
>CAYJGL010000054.1:0-10506 GCA_964369695.1 uncultured Clostridium sp. | reverse complement strand
TCATCCACTGATTTGTTAAGTCTATTTTTTTAAATAAGTTGCTAGAAATTTCTAACAAATTTCTAACAATTCATAATTTGTTGATATATTGGGGGTCAATCTAATATATCTTTTTTTATATCTAATATCAAAGCATTTTCAATTACAGTAGCTGATTTAGTTTTACTACTTGAATCTAAATGCGTATATCTTTCAGTCGTTTTAGAACTAGAATGTCCTAACCAATCTTGTATTTCACGAAGTGATATTCCTTTTTTTACTAAAAGTGTAGCACAACTATGTCTTAAATCATGAAATCTTATAGGTCTTAAATCATTTTGTTTAAGTAAATGTGAAAATTTTCTACCTGTATAATCAGGTTTAAATAAATCTCCCATTTCATTAACACATACATAATCTTTATATGTTTTTATATATGAATCTTTAAATAGAAATTTATAGTATTCTATCATTTTCTTTTTGTGTAATAGCAAATTTTCGATATCTTCTATTAGTGGTAAAGTCCTGTAGCTCGATTTATTTTTAGTTTTATCTTTTATAATTAATTTTGTTTTAGTCTTGGAATTTTCATCATCATTAATACCTTTTGTAACAGTATGTTTTATTGTAATAGTTTTATTATCAAAATCTATAGCATCCCATCTTAAACCTAAGACTTCACTTTTTCTTAATCCATAAAATGCAGTTAGATATATTATTAATTCTATATTTGTATTTTTAATTATTCTAAATAGATTATTTAATTCTTCTTCATTATATGGAGATGTTATAAACTGTGCTATTTTTGGCTTATCAATTTTACTTGCTGGATTAGATAATATTAAATCTGTTTTACAAGCATATTCTAATGCTGTTCGTATATTTGCATGATAATGATTTACTGTAGTTCCATTTAATCCTTGTGTATATAGATAATTATAAAAGTCTAGTATGTGTACAGGTTTTAAATCAGTAAGTAATATATTATTTTTGCTAAAATAGTTATAGATTCTACCTTCAATGACTCTTTTATATCCTGCATAAGTAGATTCTTGAACTTGATATTTTTTCATTTTAAGCCATTTAATCATATAATCTGCAAATGATATTTTAATAGTTTTATCTTCTGTTTTAGTAGATATTATTGTATCTAAATTTTGAATAAACTCATCTCTAATTTGTACGAGTTTTTTGTCAGCTTTTTTTCTATTGGCATCTGTTTCTTTAATTTTTGTTGATATCCATTTCATTTTTCTTTTGCATTCAATGTAATAGGTTATAACAACATAGAATGTATTGTTTTTTGTTGTTAAATATGCGTTTATATTGTTCAATTAAAACTCCTTTCGTATTTTAAACAGTATTTAAACATTAGTTATTTTGGCTTATAAAGGTAATTATATTTATTTTTGGTATTCTATATAGCTTACCTATTTTAACTGCCTTAATTACGCCTTTGTGTAGTAATTTATAAGCAGACTGTGTTCCGATATTACCTAACATTAAAGCTAATGTGTTTACATCTACTACATCAGGGTAGTTAGTAAATATCTCTTGTGTATTTTGTTTATTTTCCATAGCATCACTCCTTCCGTTTTTATTTTCAAATTTTGCATTTTTAGTAGATTATATTTACCTTGTCCCATCTACTTTGGGGAATATTATAGATTAGCTTTAGCTTTCATAGGAATTTCACCTCTCCGTATTTAACCGAGCGACTTCTCAATATCACATTAAGCCAAGTCGAAGTTTCTTTAAATGTTCTATAACACTTTCTTATGACACTTATAAAAAGTGTATTTGTCAAGGTACTTTTTGTAGTTAACAATCTTTTTAGGTAAAAGTATTGTAAATACAAAAGTATTATAGTATAATAAATATAGAAAGTCAATACAAATATTAAAAATAATACAAATTGTTAACAAAAGAATTTAAGGAGAATTTGAAAATGAAAAATAAATTACCACAAAAACAGTTTTTTGAAGATTTTTATATATGGTTTAATAGTGAGGAGAAAAAAGAGTATTATTCTTCGCCAAGCTACTTGTATGCAGTTAATAGGGATATAGATTATGATGCGAGTACTATTCAGTTAAAGCTAATTAAAGATATATCAAAATATAAGGCGAATTTAGAAGAGATAGGGTATAAACACCCAGCAACTATATCATTTCCTGTTGTTCATAAATATGGAAGCTTTTTTATGGATTTATTAAATATAGATTTAACAAGTTTTGAAACAGCATATAATACTTTTTTCTATAAATATGGTTTTGAAATTGTTTTAGATTTAGTAGAAGGTTTTGATTTGCCTAGTAAATATGAAAATGAAAAAGTAGTTTATGAGAAATTGAAAACATTATATTTTGCAGTAGAAGGAGAATTAGAACTTATTAAGGAAGAGTTACAAGAATTAGTTCATTATGTTTTTAATATTGATAAATTAGAAAAACTTGAGGGAATTTTGCCAGCTCAAAGATTTGCAGTATATGTATCTGTGTATGATAAAAGAATATTTAGATATATAGATAGTTATATAACTATTAGTGAAAAAAGATTTACTGAAAATATGGAGTTAAAAAAATATTCTGAAAAAGAGTTATTATCAAAAATTAAAGAAAATGAAAAGATTATTGATGTTAGTCAAATTTATATGAGTAATAATTTAGTTGGGATTGTTTTTGCAACATTGAAAGAAATGTTTAAAGATAGTATAATAGTGAAAAAGTGTATAAACTGTGGAATGTACTTTATACCAAATGCTAGAATTGATGAATTATATTGTGATTATCCAAAAGAAAAAGGTAAAACTTGTCGTGAGTTAGGTGCAATTTCTACTTATACAGAAAAGTTAAAGCAGAACAAGGCATTAGGGGAATATAGAAGGTTGTATCAACAAAAGACTGTTGCTGTTAGTAGGAATAAGGATAACAAGCAGATGAAAAAGGAGTTTGAAAAGTGGAAGAAAGATGCTAAAGATAAAGTTAATTTGTTTAAAAAAGGTAAGATTACTGAAGATGAGATAATGGAGTGGTTGAGTGGGAAGGAATAAAAGATATGTCAAATGAAACAATAAATGCAATAAAAAGTTTTAAAAATACAGATAAATTAAACAGAGAAAAATATGCTGATTTTTTAATAGAAATAATTAAAAATAGTAAAAATATTAAAAGACCAACTGATAGTGAAAGTTTTGTTTTAGGAATTGATTCTTCGTGGGGAACTGGAAAAACAACCTTTTTAGATATGTTAGAAAATAAAATATCAACAGAATGTATTAATGAGTATATTATTATAAAGTATGATGCTTGGAAAAGTGATTTATGGGAATCTCCTTTTGAAACTTTAGCATATACTATTTTTGATAATTCTATTTTTAATTATACCGATGATAAACATAATATAAAAAAGATGGCTAAAAAAGTAGCAAGTGGAATGTTAAAAAAAACTGCACCAATATTTTTGCCACCAGAAGTAATAAATTTATTCGAAAATATAAAAATTGAAGATATAAAAGCTTTTTGGGATAACAATAGTATATACAATGACTTTTTTGATGAATATAGACAATATAGTAGTAATATTGAAAATATGAAAACAGAAATAAAAAAAATTCTTGACAATAAAAAATTAATTATATTTATTGATGAATTAGATCGTTGTAAACCGGATTTTGCTATTAAGTTATTAGAAATTATAAAACACTTATTTGATATTCCAAATGTTATTTTTATATTTGCATTAGATATGACACAATTAAGCTGTTCAGTAGAATCTGTATATGGAAAAGGAATTGATGCAACAGGATATTTATGTAGATTTTTTGATTATATAACAAAATTACCCCAATTTGATGTTTCTACATATATTGATTGTATAATTCTAGAAAAACCGTTATTAAATAAAAATATATATTATACATTAGAAAAAGAAGAAAATAAAATCTATTTTAATAGTATTTTTAAAGAGTTTTCGAAATTATTTGACTTATCATTAAGAGATATAAATACAATATATTATAATTTTTTATTATTTGAAAAGATAGAATTGTCAAATATTATAGATTTAAAAGTATACGAAATATATTTATTTTTTATGATACTAAAATATAAAAGATTAGAGAAATTTACTCAAATTTTATTGTATAAGAACACAGAAATATTTAAAGAAACTATATCTTTGATAAATAAATTAAAAAAAGTTAATAATTATGCTATACTTGAAAATATAGCATATATTGAAAAAAATAAAAATAATAATTTAGTAGATATGCCTATAAATGCTAAAGCACCGGAGAATTCACAATATATTGAAGAAGTGATAAATGAAAGAGAAATGACGATTTATGAAAATATAATGTACCATAGTGGAGATTATAGATTTCCTACTAGAAAAATAATCAAAAATGTTAGTATCAATAATAATATAGGATTTTTTGGAAATGCTTTAACATACAAAGATATATTAAATTGGAAAGATATTAAAAATTTGAATATTTTAAATTGTATACATAGAAAGTTAGAAGTATTTGATTTTTCATTAAATTATAAGGAGGAGAGTAATGTTGAAAATAGAAAATAATAAAACTGAGTTCAAAGAAAGATTAAATGAGCATTTTGAAGAAGAAGTTGTAGCATTTTTAAACTATAAAGATGGTGGAATAATATATATTGGTATTGGTAAAAACGGAAAAGCTGTTGGATTAGACGATATAGATGATGTGCAATTAAAAATAAAAGATAGAATTAAGAATAATATATTGCCGTCTACAATAGGTTTATTTGATATATCAGTTGAAGTTAAAGATGATATTGAAGTCATAAAGTTAGTAATATCAAGTGGAATTGAAAAGCCATATTATATAAACAAAAAAGGAATGACTCCAGCAGGTTGTTATATAAGAGTAGGAAGTAGTAAAGAGCAATTAACAAATAGAATGATAAATGAAATGTTTGCGAGAAGAATAAAGAATCCATTAAAAGAATTAGAATCACTAAGACAAAAACTAACATTTTATGAACTTAAAATTTATTATGAAGGTAAAAATGTAAAATTAACAGAGAAATTTTTAGAAAATTTAGATTTACTAACAAGTGAAGGGAAATATAATTATAATGCTTTTTTATTAGCAGATGAAAATAATGTCTCGATTAAAGTTGTTAAGTATAATGGTACAACAAAATCAGAACTAGAAAAAAATGAAGAATATGGTTATAGATGTTTAATAACGGCAACACAGCAAGTCTTAAACAAATTGGAAGTTGAAAACGATACTTATGCTAAAATAGGACATTTGAAAAGAGAAGAAGTTAAAAAATTTAGTCCTGTGGCTGTAAGAGAAGCAGTAATAAATGCAATGATACATAATGATTATTCTTATGGGAATTCACCAATTATAGAATTTTATTCAGACAGAGTAGAAATAACATCAACAGGAGGATTGCCAGAAGGTTTATCAAAAGAAGAATTTTTAGAAGGTGTAACATTAAGAAGAAATTCAGAGCTTATACGAGTGTTTAAAGATGTAGAGCTAATTGAAAATATTGGTTCAGGTGTTTTAAGAATTTTAGAGTCTTATGATAAAAGTTGTTTTAAATTTATGGAACATTTTTTAAGAGTATCTTTTAAGTATAAAGAAAATCCATTTACTTATAAAAACACCCAAGAAACCGCCCAAGAAAACACCCAAGAAACCGCCCAAGAAAACACCCAAGAAATCGCCCAAGAAAAATACAATAATTTAAGTGAATTGCAAAAAGATATTCTAGAAACAATAAAAGAATATCCTTTAATAACACAGAATGAAATAGCAAGTAAATTAAATATAACTAGAGATAGTGTGAAATATAATATAAGCGTTTTGAAAAATACAAATATAATTAAGCGAAAAGGAGCGACTAAAAAAGGTAGTTGGGAAATATTAAAATAAATAAAGATGTTAGACATATTTAGCTCAAGTTGAGCAATGAGAAAGCAATAATAAACCAACAAGAAAACCAACAAGAAAACCAACAAGAAAACCAATAAGAAAATTAAAATAAATTTAAAGATAGAGTGACATTTAAGAAAAATTATATAAATACTTTGTTTGAAAAAGTAAAAATGTTTTACTACACCGAACACTACACCAAACACTACACTTATATCCGACTATCAACCTTTTACATAATATTACAGAGAGACAAAAATATGTGTGATATTAATTAATGAAAATAACAGAAGATTGCAAAAATAAATTTTTGATAAATTAAGTATTAGGATATGTGGTGTAAAATATAATACAAAAATAATAAAAGATTTAAAAGTTTTAGAGAGAAGGGAATTTTAGAAAAGGAAGTTGGAAAATTGTAGAATAAAATAAAAATGAGAGTTAAAATGCTCTCATTTTTAGATATTATCGATTTGAGTTTTTATACATGTCAACTCTAACAGGTAATTTTTTAGCTAGTTTTGCTGTATCTTCTTTAAATAATTGTTCTAATTTTATATTAAAAGATTTTGCAATAAAGTCAATATTTTTGCAAGTTAAATTAGCATTTCCTGTTTCTATTACACTTATATAAGCCATTTTAAATTTTGTTTTATTTGCATATTGCTCTTGTGTTAAATTATTTTGATATCTATACCATTTTGTATTTAATCCAACTAGTTCCATACAATTCATTAGAAACACTCCTTTATATATATAATACTTAATAAGATATAAGTTATTCATATATAAATTATAAAGTTAAAGATATAATAAATTAACACCATTAAAACTTATTAAGATATACCTATATAAGTGTTGCGAAAATTACCAAATAATGTTATAATTTGTATGAGATGTTAAAGTGAAGGAGAAATTAGATGGTAGAAGAATATAATCATGATGATAATGTTAAATTACTTAGAACTATTGCGATAAGTGTAGTGGTTTTAATAATTATACTTTTAATGTTTTTGAATCCAATACAAGCATATTTTAAAGAGCTAGATTTTGATAAAGATGTAAGAATGTTAGTTGAAGGTATAGGAACACAAGAGTATCATATCGAAGTATTAGAAGATAAAGTTGTTTTTAATATAGCTATGTCATCATCTTTTGAAGATAAAGAATATAATGAAAAAAAAGATATTATATTGAAAAATACTAATGATTTAGAAGCTTTATATAATGACCATAGAAATCAAATGGGAGATTATAATGTTGAATTACCATACATAGTGGAAACAAAATTTAAAGTTTTAGATAAAACTTATGAAAAAGATGGGGATACAACTATAGAAAGAGATGGAATAGATTATAGAATTGAAGATAGTATAAAGGAAATTATAATTGGTAAATTAAATGTATCTGAATTAGCAAATAAAGAAGAGATAATTGAAATATTAAATAAAAATAATTATTCAGAAGAATCATCTAACCAAATTAATTCAATTGTAAATAGTAGTGAAATGGTAAACGAAATAATATATCAAACAGCTAATTTATATAAAGAGAGTGATTATAAAAAATCGTTAGAATACTTTAATAGAATACTAGAATATAAAGATGTAAATAATATAGTTGAAGAAATCAATCAATCGCATATGTATGATGGAACTTGGTTGGGAAATGGTGAATTATGGTGGTTTGATAATAATACAGCATATCAAGACTTGCCAGAATACTATAATTATAATTATCTAAAATATAATATTCATTATCAAGATGGTAAAATGTATATTTATGAAGTTAATAAAAATAATTCAAAGTATGTAATGGAATATAAAGATTCATTATTAGTTGTTACTGAAGTAGGTGGAGATTATACATTTAGTTTGAAAAAAATGAATACAGCTAAAACTAAGCCAGATGATGAGCAAATAAAGAAAGAACCATATATAGGAATGAAGGAAGAAGATGTTGAAAAAAGTACATGGGGAGAACCAGAAGATATAAATAAAACAACAACAGCTTATGGCACTAGAGAACAATGGTGCTATAGTGGGTATAGATATATTTATATAGAAAATGGTGTAATTACATCGATAAGAGAATAGATAGTAAAACAAACAAATATTTAGAAAAATTCACCAAAAGATGGATATAATAGCAGTAAGAATTGTGAAATGAAAAAATGATGATATAGAATAAATAGGAGAAGTTAAAATGGATTTTATTGATAAATTTAAAGAGTATAGTATAGATGATATAGAAATGATTATAGAGAATAAAAAAGATTTATATTCTAAAGATGAAATAATAAAACTTAGCGAGTTATTAAAAGTAAAAAAAGCTAGTATTATTGAATCGAATTTACCGGATACAATTTTATGTTCGAAATGTGAAGCTTCTAATAAATTTAGTGATGATATTTGTGAATTTTGTGGTAATGAAATGGATAAAGATAAATATTATGCTGCATTAGATGGGTATTATAATCATGTGGGAAATGATGGTAATGAGAAAAAAATAAAAAAGTCGAAGAAACATATATATATTAAAGTTATGATTGCTATTAGTATAATTATAATAGCTATTGTGGTTTTTCTAGTTGTTATAATGGTACAAAGAAACAATTTAAAAGACAGTTTGATCAAAGAGTGGTACTCAACTTCGAATAGTTTAATTTTAGTCCTTGATATAAGTAATGATGAAATAGAGTATAGGTCTGAAAGTTACTTGATAGGTAATTATACATTTGACACATTTGATTGGAAAGTAATAGATGGAAATACTATTAAAGTAAATAGATTTGGAGATGAATATACAAATTTTGATATTGAGATAAGCGAAGATGGAAAAGGTTTAACGATAACACCTGCTTTGACAAGCTCAGATCCTTATGAAAAATGGGTGATTATCGATTAAATTTAACTATTTTGCAGATTGAATACTAAATATTAGTAATATAAAATAGCAAGGAAAAGAGGTGACTTTATGAATAGTTCAGGGTATTGTAAAAAAATTGGTAAAATGATTGATACGATAGTAGAAAAAAAATTTATAAAAGATGGTAATAGTCCATACCCAGCTGGTAGTAGAACATTAACGAAACGATGCTTAAATAATGATTGTGAACATTCAAAGCGTTGTAAAATAGAAGAATTTGATGCTATAGATTACAGATAAGAGTAATTAAACATTATAGTATTGAAGATTTAGAATTGATGATAGAGACTTAAAAAGGTTTATATTATTAATAAAATAGAGAGTTAGAACTAAAATTCTAACTCTTCTTCTTTTTCTTTCTGTTTTTCTTTTCTAATCAAATCATTTTGTACATCTAAAGAAATATAATTTTCTTTTTCAAAATCTCTAATAAGAGTTTCAGCAGTAGATACTTCAAACTTTGAGCATACCCACTTAATAAAAATATCTATGGCTTTTTCAAATTTATTTATAACTTTTTTTAGAAAGCTATTTTCTTTTTCGAGTGTGTGAATTTTATTTTTTAAATCATAAGTAGCATTAGAAATAGCATATTTTAAATTAGTTTCATTATCTTTTTGAATTTTTATATTTTCTCTTTTTAATTTTGAATTTTCAGCTAGTATATTTTGTTTTTCTTTTTCAAATTTTTCAGCCTTATTAATGATATTAACTTGTCTTTGTAATTCAGTATAAAGTCTAGCATTATCATTATATAGGTTATTAATTAAATCATCTTTAGGTTTTATTATTTCATCTTCAATTTTTTTATCTCTGCCGAAGTGTAAGTTTATGAAAATCATTAATATTAGGTACTTGTGGTAATTCTAAATCAATAGTTGATAAAGTTTTTATAGATTTTTCAAAATTAGTTACCTTTTTATATTGTTCAACTGATAAATGTGGAGTATTACTTGGAACACCTCTTTCAAGTTTGAAATTGTGCAATACCATATAATTGTGAAAAGAATCTTGTAATTGTCTATAACTATCTCTTTCTTTCCAAAATTCACTACAAGCTATTTTATCAATACTTTCACCTTTTTTATTTGTAGTATGAACTACAGGTATAAATGATAAGTGCATGTGTGGAGTTTCTTCATCTAAATGTACTACACTAGATAATATATATTCTTCTCCTAGATTTTTATATTGTTTAACAAAATCATAAGCAGTTTGAAAATATCTTTTTGTTTCATCAGTTCCTATTGATTCAAAATATGATTTATCAGAAGTAATAAGGTATTCACAAACAATATTACTAACTGTTTTAATTTGACCTTTTAAATTATATTTTTCTTTAATTTTATCAAATTCTTTTTCATAACTAAACTGTGGCTTTTTTATAGAATAGTTTAAATGTGATTTTGTAATATCTATATTTGTATTTGAATAATTAGTATTTTTTCTTTCATTATGTCTTGATATTCCTTTTAGATTTTCTCTTTTGTATTTCTGATTTCTTATTATTGCAAAGCTAATAAAAACACCTCCTGTAAGTTTTATATCTGCTCTGATTTGCTTGTGTGTTGTAACACACTACAACACTTTTTTACAAAAGTGTTAGTGTGGCAAGGACACCTTGCAACCGTTTTCTATAAAATACTGAAATATTTTATAGTTTAAATTAA
>CAYJGL010000053.1:0-10528 GCA_964369695.1 uncultured Clostridium sp. | reverse complement strand
TTTCAAGTCTTTTAATTGTTTCTAAAGGTGGAGCTAAATCTTTATGTCCTGTTAATAGTAATATATATAATTCATTATTAAACTGTCTTATTTGTTCAACCACTTGGTCACCATGATATGGTGTCATGATAAAGTCAAGAATTAATAAATCAAAATGTTCATTTTTAATTCTTTCTATTGCTTCTACTGGATCTGTGATACCTACATATTGGTATCCGGCTCTTTTTAAATAAATAGATAAAGAGTCTATAATGCCTGCTTCATCATCAACAGCCATTATTTTATATTGGGTATTCGAATCTTGATTTACTTTTGTAGATGGATCTTGTATTCCTTTTCTCATAAAACAACCTCTATTCACTTTTTTTTAATTATATTAGTAAAATGTCGAAAAATCAAGTGTTTTTGTAAAAAAAATCCAGTGGTAATATTTACCAATAAACTTTTATAGTTCAAAGTTATAGTTTATATATAATAAATAAAAAAGAAATAGGATATATTCAATTAAATATTTCCTATTTCAATACATTTATTAGTATTTTATAAATTTAGTTTAAAGGTAGTATTATAGTAAAAGTGGTACCTTTATTTTTTTCTGATTCTGCTATAATATCACCATTAAAATGTGCTTTAATTGTTGAATATGACATATATAGCCCTAGACCAGTTCCGTTTTTACCTTTTGTTGTTATCATTTCTTTAAATAATTTATCTTTTACTTTATCAGGAAGGCCAGAACCATAATCTTGTATTGAGATTAAAATGTTATTGTTTTCTAATTTAACATTTAAATCAATGGATTGTTCTTTTTTGTCTCCATAAGCTTGAATAGAGTTTGAAATCATATTATTGATTACTTGTATTAATGTATTAATATCTCCTGTTAAAGCTGTATTTTCATCGATATTAACGTTAATATTTAAATATGTACAAGAATTTTTTAATTCATGTTTCATTAATATGTCTATTCTTTTTAATAACTCACTTATTGTAAATGAATATGCTTCATCATTATTAAAGTTTACTGCTTGACCTTTTACGGCAGTTATTACATCAGACATGTATTCTGTATGTACTTTTATTTTTTGAATCCATGTTGTCATTTCTGCTGCTATTTCGTGATGGTCTTTAAATTCTACTTCTGGGTCTTCTATACATGTGTCGTATTCTTTTACTAAGTCATTTAGTCCTTCTGTTGCTCCTGATATTGACATTATTGGTGTTTTTAAGTTGTGTGCTATTCCACCTATTAGCTGTCCTAGTGATGCTAGACGTTCTTTTTCCATTAGAGTTTCTTGGTTGTTTTTAATTTGTTGTATATGAGATTCAGTTAAGGATTGTATTTTATTATAAGAAATAACCAGTTTCCCAAACTCATCATTAGACATAAGAGATAGTTTCTTCATTAAGTTTTCATTGTTATTTTCTGACATTAATATAAAGCTATCCGAAATTATATTTATATCATTACATAAAGATTTTGAGAAAAGAGTCAATACTAATATATTTATTAATAATATAAATAAAAATGTAATTGTAAAAGTAAATAAAACGTCAGGTGACAAAATATTATAGTAGATACCTAAAGTATATAGTTCTTCGTCAATAACTATATCAATGGTAGCTGCTTGAGAGTCAATACCGTAATATTCATAAACTCTACCATTGTCATATTGAGAGAGTTCCACTAAATATTTATCAAAAAAGTCAGACATATATATTTCGTTCATATTGGTATCATAATACTTATCATCTTTTTTGATAAATAAATATCCCGTATTTTCTGGTATAGAAAGTTGTTTAAAAGCATTCAGTAACTCATCAAAAGATAAAAAAGAATTATATTTTGTTAAATTAGTAAGTTCGCTTTTGTAAGAAATAAACATGTAATCACTTACTTCTTTAGAAACTACAGAATAACCGATTAAAGTAATAAATAGTAGTGAAGCAACAAGTAAAGGGATTATATTATAAAAAATTCTTTTTTTTAATGTCATCTTAGTAAGACCTGTTGTATCATCATAAGGAAGAGATATTATAAGTTTTCTAAAAAGGGAATTCATATACATAAACATAAGCGTCACAAAAAGTGTTAATAATGAAGTGATAAGTAAAAATAGCTTAAGTGTAGTTAAACTTAATTGATTTATTGTATAAGCATGAATAAATGTTAGACATATACTAGGTATGATAATAGTCAGTATAATAAGGCTGTAAGGAGTTTTTAATAATTTTTCTTTTAGTATATTTACATCTTTTAATGAATAATTAAGAGGATGTATAAATATATCATTATACTTATTTAAAAATTTTAATTTTGAAAATGTGAGTATAATAAATATTGCAAAAATACTTAATGCTATTGTTAAGGTTTGTAGAAGATAATTTGTATTTTCTAATTCTATTTGAAAATCAGTAGCATAAGTACCTTCTTTATAGTTTAATACGTAAGGTATTAAACTATAAAGAATAAAAGTAATTACTAAAACTCCCAGCATTATAAATGAGATTAATTTTAGTTGAATTTTATATTTTTTAAAAAAAGACATATTTAACTCCTTATCAAGAATATTAAAGATATTTATTAGATTTTAAATAATCCAATATTTTTTCAATATAGTCACAAGAAATACTTGGCCAATTAAAGCCTAGATTATTTAAAATTAAATTAGTAAAATTATTTTGTTGGTTAACTGTAGAAATAAATGATAATCCTAAGTTTTCATCTAAATCATTAACAACACCTTTTAATATATTTTTATCTACACTTTGCTTAGATAAAAATAAAAGTTGCTCTTTGTAAAATTTGCCAGGCAAGATAGTAGTTGTATAATTATAGGTTTTAAATATGGTTAATAAGTCAGAAATATTTAAATAGTTATTATTAAATAAGTGAAAAACAAATTTATTTAAATTTACATTAAATATTAATTTAGTTATTGCAGAAGCACAATAGTCAACAGGAGTAAATTCTAAAAATTGGTTAAGCATTGTATCTGGAATAATTCCATATTTTAAAATTATAAGTAATATATTATAAAATGCATTATTCTCAAAGTTATGTTGAAATACACCATCAGAAAATCTACTAGTTAAATTGCCTACACGTATAATACTAAAATCTAATTCAGAAGACGCGCTAGAATAAATTAAACTTTCTGCTTCGAATTTGGTTTGAATATATACATTTTCACGATAATGTTGGCCTATAAAGAAATCATCTTCACAAAATATATTTCTATTTTTTTCATTATTTATTAAAAAGTTGCCAGAGACACCTAGAGTAGATATGTGTACAAATTTAATCTTTTTATATGTACAAAAATTTATAATATTAGATACTACGTCAATGTTGATTTTTTTAAAGTCAGAATAATTACCATAATATTTAACATTTGCAGCACAATTTATCACTAAATTAATTTTATTTGAGAGATTTTCATACATTTCATCTGAAAGTCCTAGTTTAGTCTCTGTTATTTCAGAACTAATTATTTTTACCCTATTAAGATCTAAAGTAGTATTAAAGTATGATTTATATAAATTACATAATCTAGTTTTGCAGTCTAATTCGGAAGTATTTCGAATTAGACAATAAAGAATACTGTTTGATTTTTGTAATAAATCATGGAGTAGATGTATACCTAAATAGCCTGTAGCTCCAGTGAGTAGAATATTAGAATAAGCAGTTCTGGTGTAACATATATCTGAATTACTATGTTTATTAAAAGAGTTATTAAGAGTACTCAAAAAATCTTTATCATATATATGGTTTTTCTTATAATTGGAGTCCTCAATAATATTTGATATATTTTCAACTGTTCTGTGTCTATAAAAATCTTGAGTATTTAATTGAATTCCAAAATCTAGTAATTTAGTCTGTACATTAATGATATTTAAAGAATCTAAGTTATAGTCGAATACGTCTTTATTTATACTTAATTGGGATAAGTTTAAGGAATCACAAAATACAGAACATAAGATTTTTTGAATATCATTAGAAGGCTCAATATATAATTCTTTTAAATCAGTACTTTGCAATGTTGGGTCGGGCAGAGATTTTTTATCAATTTTATGATTTATTGTAAGTGGAAATGACTCTAAATTTATAAAATATGTAGGAATCATATAATTAGGTAGAGAATCTAACAAAAATATTTTTAATTTATTAATATCGATTTGTTTTGAACACGTATAATAAGCACAGAGATATTTTTGATCATTTGAGTCTATTTTATCAACAACTACACATTTTAATATGCCATCAAATTTTAGTATATTACTGTTAATATCATCCAGCTCTATTCTATAACCTCTGATTTTAATTTGATTATCTTTTCTACCAAGACATACAATTTCACCGTTATTATTAAAAAATCCCAAATCTCCGGTTTTATAGATTAAATCATTGCCATATGGATTAGGTATAAAAACTTCAGAAGTTTTTTTATGGTTATTATAATATCCGTTCCCGACTCCATCTCCAGAAATACAAATTTCACCGATACAACCAATAGGCATTTGAACATTATTTTTATCAAGAATAAATATTTTGGTATTATAAATAGGAGTACCTATTGTAATATCTGTAGTATGAGTTAAATCTTTTAGAGTGGAATATACAGTAGTTTCAGTAGGTCCATAAAGATTTACAATAGAGGCATTTGTATGTTTTTTTAACTTTAGCAAGAAGTTTTTAGGTAAAGGTTCTCCGCCCAACAGAAATTGTTTAATTGTAGATAAAGATTTTAAATATGTAATATCTTCAAATAATAAATCAATTCTAGAAGGAGTTGTTAATATTCGAGAAATATTATTATTGATAATTATTGAGCTTAGCAATTTTGGACTTTTAGCTTCTAACTCAGAAGTCATAAATAATGTCATTCCAGACAATAGAGTTGGAAATAATTCAAAAACAAAGATATCAAAACATACTGTAGTAACAGATATAACAGTGTCATTGGAATTATAATTAAGTTTGTTATGAACACTTTTGGTGAAATTTAATACATTATAATGTTTTATAGAAACAGCTTTTGGATCACCAGTAGAACCGGAAGTATACATAATATAACAAAGTTTATCACTAGGAATATTTAAAGATAGATTAGAACATTCTTGGTCCAATTCTATAGTATCATATAATAAAATATCAATATCAGAATATTTATTAAAAATTTGATCATTTAAATTTTTAGAAGTTATTAAAAGTTTACAACCACTATTGTTTAACATGTATGAAATTCTGTTAATAGGATATTCAGGATCAATAGGCATATATGTATGTCCAGACTTCAAAATTCCTAATATAATAATAACAATATCAATAGAACGTTCTTTAGAAAATGCTATGATATCACTATCAATAGATTGACTAGAAATATATTTAGCTACAATGTTTGAACGATTGTTTAATTCTTTATACGTAAGTGATTTATTAGAATCTTTAATTGCGATATTGTCAGGATAAAGAGTAGCTACTTTCTCAAACTCATGAACAATATTAGAGTTTTTATTATAATCATAATCTGTTGAGTTAAAAGTATCTAGTAAAAGTTTATCTGTATTAGATAGTATACTAATATCATGAATAGTAGTATTATTATTTTCTAAAATCTGATCAATTAAAAATAAAATTCTATCATTCATAATATTTATACTTTCAATAGAAAAAATATCATCTAGAAAGTGATAGTGAATTGTTAATGAATCACTTTCAGAAGAAATATTTTTTATATGTACTTGTAATGATTCGAGTTGCGAGTTAGAATTTATCCATTTACAATATGAAGGTACTGAAAAATTTTGAAAAGAAAAAACAAAATCGTATAATGGTAATGTAGTATTATGTTTTTCTTTAACAAAGTTTAATATATTTTGGTAAGGATAAGTAAGGTGTCTATACATTTTTTTTTGGTCGTGCATAAGTATTTTACAGAAGTCAGTAAAGTTGAGATTTGTATTAATATTTACAATAAACGGCATAATTGATACAAACATTCCAAAAGTTTGTTTTTCTTTAAAATTAGACCTATTTAATGATGGATTACCAATAATAAAATTATCTTTATCAAATATCTTATTAAGATAAATACTAAATATAGCAAGAAAAAAAATATTTTCAGATATATTATTATTAGAACAATAAATTTTTATTTTAGACATTAAAGATGAATCTATAGTATACTTCTTTACAGAGCAACTTATAGAAGAGGTATTTAAGGATTTTTTAAAGTTTAATATGCTTGGAAGATTACAAAATTGTTCTTCCCAATAATTTCTAGCTTTAAAAAACTTTTCTGATAGTAAATAATTAGAATTGTTTTTAATAAAATCTAAATATGATGGTTTAGGAGAAGGTAAAATGACTTCATTAGAGCATATAGAAATATAATTATTATAAATTTGATTAATAAATAAAGACATACTATATCCATCAGATATAAGATGATGAGTAGATAAAAACATATATCCTGAACCATCGTACATGCGTAATAATTTAACATAAAAAAGATTAGTATTTATAGTATTAAAACATTTATTAATAAAATTATTTTTAAATACTGTAAATTCTTCTTCTGTGTTAATATCAATTATATCAATATTAAAATATGTGTAATTATTGATATATTGGTATGGTATAGCATTTTTTAATGTAAAGTTTAATCTAAACGCTTCATTTTCTAATATAATTAAATTGAATGCTTTCTCTAAAGCTAAATAATTAACATTATTATCTATTTTTAAGCTACCTGCAATATTATTAATATTAGTATTAGGAAAGAAACTTTCAATTTTCCATATACTTTTTTGTGGTGTAGTCAATTCATATAATTCTTCAGTTTTCATTCTAACATCCTTCTTTTCTAATAAAGTAATAATATATAACCTATAAGTTATACTTTTTTATATGAATTATATATATAAAAAATCAAAAAATCAATAAATAATACATAAAAAGACAAAAATAATTGATTTTTTTTTATTATTAATATAGAATAAACAAAAAAACAGGAGAAAATTTATAATGGAAATAAAAAAAGGAATACAATTATATAAAACAGATTTAAGTAATAATTACAGAGAATTATTACAAAGAACAGTAAATAAATATCCTAATAACATTGCATATAAATTTAAAAATAAGATAAATGAAAAAGAGTTTGAATATGTGAATAAGACATATTTAGAATTTAGTCAAGAGATAAAAGAACTAAGTACATCCTTGCTAAAATTAGCATTAGAAGGTAAAAGAGTAATTTTAGTAGGAGAAAATACATATAATTGGTGTGTAAGTTATTTAGCAATAACAACAGGGAATATGATAGTTGTTCCGCTTGATAAAGCATTACCAGAAAACGAAATGGAAATATTAATAAAAAGAAGTGAAGCAGAAGCAGTAATATTTGATAGTAAATATGAAAAGTTAATGTTAAAGATAAAAAAAGAAGAAAATAGTAATATAAAATATTTAATTTCTATGGAAAAATCAGATACTGATGATGTTATACAATATAACAAAATAATAGAAGATGGAAAAAAAGAAATAGATAATGGAAATAATATATATGAAAGTATAGAAATTGATAAAGATGAAATGTCAATAATGCTATTTACTTCAGGAACAACAGCTGAACCAAAAGCTGTAATGTTATCTCAATCAAATGTATGCTCAAATGTGGTAGGATTGGCAACATATGTTAAAATGGGTCCGGAAGACACATTATTATCATTTTTACCATTACATCATACTTTTGAATGTACAGTAACATTTTTAGCAGGTATATATTGTGGGGTGCCAGTAGCATTCTGTGATGGATTAAAATATATTGTTCCAAATTTAAAAGAATACGGTGTGACAATTTTTGTAGCAGTTCCACTTATATTAGAAACTATGTATAAAAAAATTCAAAAAGGAATAAAAGATAAAGGTAAAACAAAATTAATAAATAGAATGATAAAATTATCTAATATATTGTTAAAGATAAAGATTGATATAAGAAAAAAAGTGTTTAAAGAAATATTAAATAATTTTGGTGGAAAATTAAGATTGGTATTTTATGGTGCAGCGCCAATGAGTAAAGATGTAATAGTAGGACTTAATAATTTGGGACTTGAGTTAATCCAAGGGTATGGCTTAACAGAAACATCACCAGTAGTGGCTTGTGAGACAGACAAACATAAAAGAGCAGGGACAGTAGGAAAGTTACTATATAATGTACAGGCTAAAATTGATAATCCTAATGAAGAAGGTATAGGAGAACTGTTAGTAAAAGGTCCAAGTGTTATGTTAGGATATTATAATAATAAAGATAAAACAAACGAAGTATTAGAAAATGAGTGGTTTAAAACAGGAGATTATGCATATTTTGATAAAGACGATTTCTTGCATATAACAGGAAGAAAAAAAGATGTAATTGTTCTTAAAAATGGTAAGAATATATACCCACAAGAAATAGAGTTTTTAATAAATAAGTTATCATATATAACAGAAAGTATAGTGTATGCAAGAGAAAAAGATTCAACAGATACTGTGTTAATTGCTAAAATTGTATACGATTTAGAGTCCATTAAATCTGAATTTGGTGAATTAGCAGAAAATGAATATAAAGAAAAAATTTGGTTAGAGATAAAAGAGATTAATAAGACATTGCCAATTGATAAAAAAATAAAACAAATTGAGATTACATTAGAGCCATTCAAAAAGACGACAACACAAAAAGTGAAGAGGTTTGCTGAATTAAAAGATAAAAAGAATATTTAATAAAAATTAAAAGTAATATAAAATAAATAAAAAAACGGAGGTAATTATCATGGAAATAAGAAAAGGAAATAAACTACATGAAGTTGATGAAATAAAAGATTATAGAGAGTTACTACAAAGAACAATATCAAAATACCCAGAAAATATAGCATATAAATTCAAAAATAAAAGAACAGAAACAGATTTTAACTATGTAAATAAAACATATTCAGAATTTGGAAAAGAAATAAAAGAATTTAGTACAGCATTATTAGATTTAGAATTAGAAGGAAAAAGAGTAGTATTAGTTGGAGATAACAGCTATAAATGGTGTGTAAGTTATTTAGCAATAACAACAGGAAATATAGTAGTTGTTCCACTTGATAAAGCATTACCAGAAAATGAAATGGAAGCATTAATAAAAAGAAGTGAAGCAGAAGCGGTAATTTATGATGCAAAATATGAAAAATTAATGTTAAAAATTAAAAAAGAAGGAAAAAGTAATATTAAACACTTAATTTCAATGAGTAAAGACGCTGATAAAGAAGTAATATTGCATGATGAGCTATTAAATAAAGGAAAAGAATTATTAGAAAAAGGTAATAAAAAATATGATGATATAAAAATAGATAAAGATAAAATGTCAATAATGCTATTTACATCAGGAACAACAGCAGAACCAAAGGCAGTAATGTTATCACAAGCAAATGTATGTGCTAGTATATTAGGAACAGCATCAAATGTAAAAATGTTACCAACAGATACATTATTGTCATTTTTACCAATACATCATACATTTGAATGTTCAGTAACATTTCTATATGGAATATATTATGGAGTAACAGTAGCATTTTGTGATGGATTAAAACACATTGTTCAAAACTTAAAAGAATATGAAGTAACAATATTTGTAGCAGTTCCACTTGTGTTAGAAACAATGTATAAAAAGATATTAAAAGGTATTGAAGATAAAGGGAAAACAAAATTAATAAATAAAATGATGAAAATATCAAATGCTTTATTAAAAGTTAAAATAGATATTAGAAAAAAAGTATTTAAACAAATATTAGATAATTTTGGTGGAAAATTAAGACTTGTATTTTATGGTGCAGCAGCAATGAATAAAGATACAATAATAGGTTTTAATAACTTTGGAATCGACTTATTACAAGGCTATGGATTAACAGAAACATCACCAGTTATAGCATGTGAGACTAACAAAGAAGTAAGACCTGGATCAGCTGGAAAACTATTATATAATGTTGAAGCTAAAATAGATAAACCAAATGAAGAAGGAATAGGGGAACTTATTGTAAAAGGACCAAATGTAATGTTAGGATACTATAATAATGAAGAAGAAACCAAAAAAGTTCTAAATGATGGTTGGTTTAGAACAGGAGATTATGCATATTTTGATAAAGATAATTTCTTATTCATTACTGGAAGAAAAAAAGATGTAATTGTTCTTAAAAATGGTAAGAATATATATCCACAAGAAATAGAGTTTTTAATAAATAAAATTCCATATATTACAGAAAGTTTAGTATATGCAAGAGAAAAAGATTCTACAGATACGGTATTAGGAGCTAAAATTGTATATGATGTTGAATTAATAAAAACAGCAATGGGTGATTTAAAAGAAGAAGAATACAAAGATAAAATATGGGAAGAAGTAAAAGAAATTAATAAAAATTTATCAATTGATAAAAAAATAAAACAAATTGAGATTACATCAGAACCTTTCAAAAAAACTACAACTCAAAAAGTAAAAAGATTTGAAGA
>CAYJGL010000052.1:0-10689 GCA_964369695.1 uncultured Clostridium sp. | reverse complement strand
TTATCTTGTCATTATGAAAATACAATATTAATTACAGAAAAAGAGCCAAAAATATTGACAATATAATTGCAGTATTGTATAATATAGTAGTTATTATTGAATTAATGGCAAAAACATTAAAAAAACTCTATTTAGGAGGTAAAAAAATTGGCAAAAGAAGATGTTATTGAAATTGAAGGTACAGTTATTGAAACTCTACCAAATACTAATTTTAAAGTAGAACTTGATAATGGACATCAAATATTAGCTCATATTTCAGGTAAATTAAGAATGAATTATATTAAAATTCTACCTGGTGATAAAGTGAAGCTGGAATTGTCACCTTATGATTTGACAAGAGGAAGAATCATTTGGAGAGGGAAATAGAAAAGAAAACATTAGGAGGTGCAAAAATGAAAGTAAGACCATCAGTAAAACCAATATGTGACAAATGCAAAGTAATAAAAAGAAGAGGTGTAATCAGAGTTATCTGTGAAAACCCAAAACACAAACAAAGACAAGGATAGTCTAAAATAGTTAATAACACAAATTAGGTAGCGGCTGTGAAAAAATTTATGTATTATTTGTATATAGATTGTTTTACATATCGATTTGTGTTTATATATATGTCTGTAAAAGTTTATAGGGACTAAAGTAAACGTTAGTCGCATTTCACCTTTAAATAATAAGGACAAACAAATGTTATATAGATTTATATATCTATATAATTTTATATTTAAATTAAAATGGAGGTGCTAAAATGGCTCGTATATCAGGAGTGGATTTACCAAAAGAAAAAAGAGTTGAAGTAGGATTAACATATATTTACGGTATAGGATTATCAGCTTCACAAAAAATCTTAACAGAAACAGGTATAAATCCAGACACTAGAATTAAAGATTTAACAGATGACCAAGTAAATAGTATTAGAAAAGTTATTGATGAAAAACATACAGTTGAAGGTGATTTAAGAAGAGAAGTTGCTCTTAATATTAAAAGATTAACTGAAATTGGATGTTACAGAGGATTAAGACATAGAAGAGGTCTTCCGGTTAGAGGTCAAAGAACAAAAACTAACGCTAGAACAAGAAAAGGTCCTAGAAAATTAGTTAGTAAATTAAACAAAAAATAGAATTAAAGAAATTTTCAAACTCAAAAATTAAATTTCAAAAAGAGGAGGAAACAAGCAATGGCTAAAAATGTAGCAACAAAAAAAGTAGCTAGAAGAAATAGAAAAAACATTGAAAAAGGTGCAGCTCATATTCATTCTAGTTTTAATAATACAATAGTTACAATTACTGATGTGCAAGGAAATACAATTGCATGGGGAAGTGCTGGAGGACTTGGCTTTAAAGGTTCAAGAAAAAGTACACCATTTGCAGCTGGTCAAATTGCAGAAACAGCAGCAAAATCAGCTATGGAACATGGTTTAAAATCAGTGGAAGTATATGTTAAAGGTCCAGGAGCAGGTAGAGAAGCAGCGATTAGATCACTTCAAACTGCAGGACTTGAAATAAGTGCAATTAAAGACGTAACACCAATACCACATAATGGTTGTAGACCACCAAAAAGAAGAAGAGTATAATTAGTGAAAATATAATAAAATAGAGAGGTGAAAAACAAATGGCAGCAAAAAATAAACCAATTCTTAAAAGATGTAGAGCTTTAGGAATTGAGCCGATAATGATTGGTTATGATAAACAATCAAAGAAAAAACCAAGAAAAGGAAATAGAAAAGTAAGTGAATATGGTACACAGCTTAAAGAAAAACAAAAAGTTAAATTTGTTTATGGAGTAAGTGAAAAACAATTCAGAAAATACTTTAAAATGGCTTCTGATAAAAAAGGAATAACAGGTGAAAATTTATTGCAAATATTAGAAAGCAGATTAGATAACGTTGTATATAGACTAGGGTTTGCAGCTTCAAGAGCTCAAGCTAGACAATTTGTAAGTCATGCACAATTTGAATTAAATGGTAAAAAAATTAATATACCATCAATTTTAGTTAAAGAAGGAGATGTAATATCTTTAAGAGAAGCTAAAAAAGGAAATGCTACAATTAAAGTAAATGTTGAAGAAACATCTAAAAATCCTATTACATCTTGGTTAGAAAGAGATACTGAAAAAGTAAGTGGGAAAGTAATTAGATTATCATCAAGAGAAGACATTGACATTGACATTGAAGAGCATTTAATAGTAGAGCTTTACTCAAAATAAAAACTAAAATGAAAATTATGCTTATTGAAGTCTTTAAGTATATAGTTTTAAAAAGGTTGAGATTTATTCTCTAATATTAGGAGGGAAAAATGATAGAATTCGAAAAACCAAATATTGAATGTCTAGAAATAAATGAAAGTTGTAATTATGCAAAATTTGTATGTGAACCATTAGAAAGAGGATATGGAGTAACAATAGGTAATTCTTTAAGAAGAATATTATTATCTTCACTTCCAGGTTGTGCTATTATAAGTGCAAAAATCGAAGGTGTATTACATGAATTCTCTACAATACCAAATGTTGTAGAAGATGTACCAGAAATAATAGTAAATTTAAAAAATATTAGATTACGTTTTGATGGTACAGAAGAAAAAGTATTAAGAATAGACTATAAAGGAGAAGGCGAAGTTACAGCTGGAGATATAATTGCAGATCCTTCAATAGAAATATTAAATCCTGAAGTACATATAGCAACTGTTTCAGAAGGTGGAAGTCTTAGAATCGAATTAATAGCAAATAAAGGTAGAGGATATAATTCGGCAGATAAAAACAAAAAACAAAATGAAGATATATCTGTACTGCCAATTGATTCATTATACACACCAGTAACAAAAGTAAATTACAGTGTAGAAAACACAAGAGTTGGTCAAATAGTAGATTATGATAAATTAACAATTGAAGTTTGGACAGATGGTGGATTAAAAGCAGATGAAGCTTTAAGTTTAGCAGCAAAAGTTATGACAGGTCATTTAGATTTGTTTATTGATTTATCAGAAGCGACAAAAAATACACAAGTTATGATTGAAAAAGAAGAGTCTAAAAAAGAAAAAGTTTTAGAGATGTCTATTGAAGAACTAGAATTATCTGTAAGATCATTTAATTGTTTAAAAAGAGCAGCAATATCTACAGTTGAAGATTTAACTAGTAAAACTGAAGCTGATATGATGAAAGTAAGAAACTTAGGTAAAAAATCTTTTGATGAGGTAACAGCTAAATTACATTCATTAGGACTAGACTTTGCAAATGAAGATGAGTAAAAGTATATAATAAAAACCATAAAGGAAGGTGAAAAAATTGGGAACAAATAGAAAATTAGGAATGAAAACTGATAGAAGATTAGCAGTTTTAAGAACTTTAACAACTGACTTTTTATTACATGGTAAAATTGAAACTACATTATGTAGAGCTAAAGAAGTTCAATCAATAGTAGATAGTTTAATTTCACTTGCTATAAAAGAAAAAGATAACTTTGAAATGGTTGATGTTAAAGTTATAAAAGCTAAATTAGATAGCAAAGGTAACAAAGAAACAGAAATGGCAAAAAGTAAAAATGGAAAAGAATACTTAAAAGTAGTAAAAGAAGAAACTACAGAAAGTAGACAAAAAGATATGCCAACTAGATTAAATGCTAGAAGAAAAATGATGAAAAAAATAAATAAAGTAACTATTGATGGGAAAACAGTAGATTTAACATCAAAGTTATTTAATGAAATTGCTCCTAAATACGCTGGTAAAAACGTAGGTGGATTTACTAGAGTATTAAAAGTAGGACCTAGAAAAGGCGACGCAGCTGAAGTTGCAATATTACAATTAGTATAGAAGCGAAAAAAATTAAAACAGAAAACTTTGAAAGTTTCCTGTTTTGTTTTTTTATAATAATAATTTATGTATTATGAATTTAACAAATAAATTGCTTCAGCATATATTTTAGTCATAAGAATAAGCCTTTCTATATTTATAAACTCATTTGTCTTATGGCACATATCTTCATCATTTACAAACGTAGGACCAAATGAAACCATATTTTCAAAAGCTCTTGCATATGTAGCTCCGCCAATAGAAAACGATTTACTATTTTCGTTGGTTTTATTATTATATATTTTGGTAAGTTTTAAAATCAAATCAGAGTTTTTATCCATATTTAAACAAGGTTTATAATCTATTACATCATAATCAATAAAATTATACTGACTTGTAATTTCGTTTAGAATATTTCCAATAGATAAAATCGGAGTTAATACAGGAATTCTAAGATTTATAGACAATTCATATAGAGAATTATTTTTTCTAAAACTTGAAACATTTAAACTTAAAAAACCAGACTCATCTTTGAAATCAATTCCTAAACTTTTTCCATCATATTCAGTGTTAATATATTCTGAAAAGAAGTTCAATAAAGGTATATTAATATTATATGATAATAATAAATTATTAACTGTACACATTATTCTTGAAAGTGCATTGATGCCCAATTCTGGATGCGCGCTATGAGAAGATTTACCATATGACGTTAGTGAAATATTATAATCATCAATTTTGTATATATCAATTTCAAAATTATATAAGTTTATAATAGACTTTAAATCATTAATAACATCTTGGATAGTAATATCTTTTGGAGAATTAGCTAATGTATCAATTTTAAGGCTAATTGTACAAATTTTAGGAACAACGTTGATAGGATTAGAATAGGAATCTATAGAGGTGATTTTAATAAAATCATTTGAATTATCATAATCATTTTTAAACAATAATGATAAAACGGATTTTTCGGCATGTATACATGGGAAATTACCATCGGGGCTAAATCCTATTACAGGAATTTCTTCATGCTTCTTGTAATATTCAATACATTTCCAATCTCTTTCTTCATCAAGTCCAAGTATTAAACGTATTCTTCTATTTACATGTAAATTATCCATAACTACTTTCATTGCATATATCGAAGCTATAACAGGAGCCTTATCGTCAATAGAACCTCTGCCATAAATATTACCATCAAATATTTCACCAGAAAAAGGTGGAAAGACCCAATCTTCGTTTTCTGCAGGAACAACATCAAGATGCCCAGCAATTCCAAATATTTCTTCTCCTTCACCAAACTCGATATATCCACAATAATTATCTATATTTTTTGTTCTAAATCCTAAACTATTTCCTAACATTAAAGTATACTCTAATGCTTTGTTAATATTTTTTCCAAATGGATACTTATATTTTTGTTCATCTGAATATACACTAGGAATTTGTATTAGATCCTGAGTTTTCTTAATGATTTCTTTTTTAAAATTATCTACATATTTATCAAGCATAAAATTAACTCCTTTAATAATAAGTATTTAATATATATTCATTTTTATATTTAATATGATGTTTAATACATATTTAAAACAAAATTATGCAAAATATATTTACAATAATTATAAAGATATATATAATTAAAGCAAATAAAAAAGAAAAAATAAAAATAAGGAAAGAGAGATTATATGTTAAATATTAATGAGTTGGAAAATATGGCTATAGAAGTAAGAAAAGGTATTATAGATAGTGTATATAATGCCAAATCTGGTCATCCTGGTGGATCATTATCAATAGCAGATATATTAACAGTACTATATTTTAATGAAATGAGGGTAGATCCTGAAAATCCTAAATGGAAAAAAAGAGATAGATTAATACTATCAAAAGGTCATGCAGCACCTGCATTATATAGTGTCCTTGCAAATAAAGGTTTTTTTGATAAAAAAGAATTGCAATTACTTAGAAAATTTAATAGTAATTTACAAGGTCATCCAGATATGAATAAAGTAAAAGGAGTGGATATGTCTACTGGGTCATTAGGACAAGGGTTATCAGTTGCAAACGGAATAGCTATTGCTGGTAAATTAGATAAAAATGCTTACAGAGTTTATGTAATAGTTGGAGATGGGGAAATTCAAGAAGGGCAAATATGGGAAGCTGCAATGACTTCAAGTAAATATAATTTAGATAATTTATGTTTAATTGTAGATAATAATAATTTACAGATTGACGGAACAATTCAAGATATTAAACATCTAGATAGAATTGATGACAAATTTAGAAGTTTTGGTTTTGA
Organism: uncultured Clostridium sp.; assembly: GCA_964369695.1. Taxonomy (GTDB): domain Bacteria; phylum Bacillota; class Clostridia; order TANB77; family CAG-508; genus CAG-269. The sequence continues at coordinate 4,616 of CAYJGL010000052.1, read as the reverse complement.
AATAATTAAAATAGATGGACATAATATTGATGAAATAAATAAAGCATTTGAAGTTGCAAAAACTATAAAAAATAAGCCAACTTGTATTATTGCAAAAACTATAAAAGGTAAAGGAATTTCATATATGGAAAATTTGGCAAATTGGCATGGGAAAGCACCTAGTGATGAAGAATATAAAGTTGCAAAGGAGGAATTAATATAATGGGATATATAAAAGAAATTAAATTATTCGAAACCAAAAAAGCAACTAGACAGAGTTACGGAGAAATATTAGCAGAATTAGGAGAAGAAAATAAAGATATAATTGTTATGGATGCTGATTTATCATGTGCAACAAAAACAGAAATATTTGCAAAACAATTCCCAGATAGATTTTTAAATATGGGAATTGCAGAAGCAGATATGGTTACAACAGCATCTGGACTTTCGATTTCAGGGAAAATACCATTTGTAAGTACATTTGCAATGTTTGCAGCTGGTAGAGCTTATGATCAAATAAGAAATAGCGTTTGTTATCCTAATTTAAATGTAAAAATATGTGCTACACATGCTGGAATAACTGTAGGAGAAGATGGTGCAACACACCAGATGATTGAAGATATATCACTTATGAGAACAATTCCTAATATGATGGTATTATCTCCAAGTGATGATATACAAACTAGATGGTTGATGAGAGAATTATTGCAGATAAAAAAACCATCATATATTAGATTGTGTAGATTAAATACTAATAATATATATTCTGATGCACAGAAATTTGAAATAGGAAAAGGAATTCAGATAGGGAAAGGGGAAGATGGTACTGTTTTTTCTACTGGTGTAACAGTCCAAGAAGCTATAAAGGCTCAAGAGATATTAAAGGAAAGAAATATTAATATTAGAGTTGTTGATATATTTAGTATTAAACCAATTGATAGAGAATTAATAATTAAATCTGCAAAGGAAACTAAAAAATTAATTTCTGTAGAAGATCATAATATAATAGGTGGTTTAGGAAGTAGTATTTCAGAAGTATTAACAGATGAATATCCAACTAAATTAATACGATTAGGTGTTACAGATACTTTTGGTAAATCAGGGACACCACAAGAATTAATGAGATATTTTAAAATTACTTGTGACGATATAGTAAAACAGTTTTGTATAAACTAAAAAGAAATTTAAATCTTTGAAATTTATTGACAGAATACCTTATCATAGGTATAATACAGCTAAGTTGAAAACTGCGTGGAGGAAAACATTATGCAAAAAGATAACATATATTTTACAACAGATAAATATAACAAGTTAAGTGATGAAGAAATAATATTAAAAATTCAACAAAATAACGAAGAAGCATTAACATATATATTACAAAAGTATAAAGATTTGGTAAATATAAAAGTAAATAAATACTTTATAATAGGTGCTGAAAAAGATGATATTATACAAGAAGGTATGATAGGATTATTTAAAGCTATTAAATCTTTCGATATAACAAAGCAAATTAACTTTAAAGGTTTTGCTAATATGTGTATTGAAAGACAATTAATAACAGCAATTAAATCATCTAATAGACAAAAACACATGCCATTAAATTCTTATTTATCATTAAATATTTCAGCATATGATAATGAAAGTGATGACAGTACAGAACTTATTGATACTTTTAATAATGTTCAATCAGAAGACCCTTTAGAAACGATTATGAAACAAGAATATTATATTGAGATAGAAGAAGCGGTAAATAAATCTTTAAGTAAATTTGAAAAACAAGTATTAGATAGATATATGAAGGGTGACAGTTATGATATAATTGCTAAAAGATTAGATTCCCCAATCAAATCTATTGATAATGCAATACAAAGAATTAGAAAAAAAGCTACTAAAAATATGTTTAGTGAAATATAGAAGAAAGTTTTTGTAAAATAAAATGGGGCTTCCAACGGGAATTGAACCCGTGACCTCTACCTTACCAAGGTAGTACTCTACCAACTGAGCTATGGAAGCATCTGACTAATTTGAATTATATAATAACTATATAAAAGAAGTAAAACATATATAAGTTTATACTTCTTTTATATTATATTTCTAATAATAGTATATAAAATTATTATTAAAGCTAATATGATAATAATTATTGGAGGTAAATGTTTTACTTTTTTGTCAAATATCCAAGCATAGATACTAGATATAAAATAGTAACCTAAGAATGGAATAGTTATAAATATTAACATATTGTATTCTAAAGCTTCACGCACATTAAAATGAATTAATGAATTGATTGCTCTAGTAGTTCCACATCCAGGACATTCAAGTCCAGTAGTGGTTTCTATAATACAAGGGATTCCAATATTATAACTATTAAAAAAATAAAAAAATATAAAAACAGCTACCAATAATAACATAATAATAAACACAAGAAAAATAAATTTTCTTATCCTTGTGTTTATTATATTTTTTTTAAAATTATTTAAATCCATTCGAGTATACTTCCTTATGATTTAGTTGATTCATTTAAAGTGTTTTGAATCAAACAGTAGTTTACTATCGAAAGACCGAATAATGGTAAAATTAAGTAAATTATTGAATTATCATCTTTAGCTACATTATTGTCATATAATGATTTTCCAATTTTGAAAAATAAGTAAATACCATAAATTCCAAAAGTCACAAGAGTTAATAAGAATGCCATGCCACCACTTGGTAATGATTCATCACCTGTAACAGCTTTAACATCATTAACTAAGCTAACAAACCAATAAATACCATAAATACCACAAGTTAAAAATGTAAATATTATAGCTAGAACAATATTTCTTTCATTAATTTTCATAAATACACCTCCTTTTAATAATTGTATTATATCAATTAAAATAATATCTTTCAAGTGTATTGGTAAATTAATTTTAAATGTTATAAAAGTATTGACATTAATTTCTTTTTATCATATACTATTAACATAAATAAAGACAATAAAAAGAAGAGTAAAATAGATTGTTATTTTAAGAGAGAATTAGTTATAGCTGAGAGCTAATTTAAGTAAAACTATTTGAAAACTACCTTTTTAGTTTCTAGCTAAAACTAGACGATAATTACGTTATAATTCAAATTAAGTAAAAAATAGGATGGAACCGTGTATAAGCACTCCTATGAGTAATAAGAATACTCATAGGAGTATTTTTGTATTTTATAAGAGAAAAGGGGAGAACTATTATGATTAAAATTACTTTAAAAGATGGAAATGTGTTAGAATTTGAAAAAGGAACAACAATACTTAGAATTACTAAAAGTATAAGTGAAGGTTTAGCAAGAGTGGCAACTTGTGCCGAAATAAATGGAAAAATCGTAGACTTACGATATGAGATAAATGAAGATTGTAAATTAATAATACATACTTTTGACTCTGATGTTCAAGGTAAAAAAGCATATTGGCATACAACTTCTCATATATTAGCTCAAGCTGTCAAAAGATTGTTTCCTGATGTTAAATTAGCGATTGGACCTGCAATTGATGAAGGTTTGTATTATGATTTTGATATTGATAAACCTTTTACAGATGAAGATAAAGCCAATATAGAATTAGAAATGAAAAAAATAATAAAAGAAAATTTGACTATAGAAAAATTTACGTTAGAAAAAGATAAAGCATTAGAACTTATGAAAGATGAACCATATAAAATAGAATTAATTAATGATTTAGAAAGTGGAGAACTAATTAATTTCTATAAACAAGGCGAATTTATTGATCTTTGTGCAGGGCCACATTTAGAAAGTACAGGTAAGATTAAATCTGTTAAAATATTATCATCTTCAGGTGCGTATTGGAAAGGTAATGAAAAAAATAAAATGCTTCAAAGAATTTATGCTATATCATTCCCGAAATCGAGTCAGTTAACAGAATATTTAAATTTTTTAGAAGAAGCTAAAAAAAGAGATCATAGAAAATTAGGTAAAGAATTAGACTTATATTGTAATTCCGATTACGTAGGACCAGGATTACCATTATATACTCCAAGAGCAGTTGCTATGAAAGATGAGTTACAAAAAACTGTAGAAAAAATATGTAAAGAGCATGGATTTCAAAAAGTAAGTTGTCCAGCACTTGCAAATATTTCTTTATTTGAAACATCTGGCCATGCAGCTAAATTTAATGATGAGTTATTTAGAGTATATTCACCGAAAGGCCATGAATTTGTTTTAAAACCAGTTCAATGCCCACATCATACTCAAATTTATGCTTCTAAAATAAGATCATATAGAGATCTTCCGATTAGATATATGGAATCAGATAAACAATATCGTGCTGAATTACAAGGTTCTGTTAGTGGAATGAGTAGAGTGTATGCCATAACAGTAGAAGACGGACATTCTTTTTGTAGAGTCGATCAAGTAAAACAAGAAATTATAAATATATGCAATATAATTAAAGAATTCTATACTAAAGTTGGTTTATGGGGAAAACAATGGGTATCATTGTCAGTAAGAGATGATGCACACAAAGAAAAATATATAGGTAGTGAAGAAGATTGGGAAATTTGTGAAAATATGCTTCAAGAAGTATCAGATGAACTAGGATTAAATGCTAAAAGATGCGAAGGTGAAGCAGCATTATATGGTCCTAAACTAGACTT
>CAYJGL010000051.1:0-11028 GCA_964369695.1 uncultured Clostridium sp. | reverse complement strand
TATTCTATTTAAGAGATAGAGTTGGTAAATCAGCTAAAACTAAAGAAGATATCGGAGCAAGAATTGAAGATAAAGAAATTGTTGTTAAAGAAGAAATTGTAGAAGTAGTAGAAGAACCAGTTAAAGAAGTTGTTGAAAATGTAGAAGCTACAGAAACAGTAGAAAATAAAGCAGAATAATTTAAAAATAATAATTAAAAGTGCCTAAATGTGTAATAACATTAGGTATTTTTTATTTGTGAAAAAACGAAAAAATGTTCGTAAAAAGTATTGACAAAATTAAAATAAAGATATAAAATAAGAACAACAAAACGAACAAAAGTTTTGTGAATTAGGAGGTATTAAATGATTAATTTAGATAGTAAGGTAAAAACAAAAAAGCAAATAATAAGTAGTATTGAAAGAAGTCCAGTATCATTATTAGGTATTGATTATAAAGTTAAAATAGTTTATAAAAATATTACTATTACTGAATTAGATATAAAGAATAAAATTATTTTAATATCACTTCCTAATAAATTTAAGAAAATGAAAAATGCGAATATTTTAGATATGGCTATAGAAAAGATGTATGAACAAATTGCAATTGTAGAAATTGAAAGAGCTATGGAAAAATATAGAGTGATGTTAGGTTTTGCACCAGAAGAATTTATGATTAAAAATATTAATAAATTAGCTAGTTGTAATGAAGATATTATAACTATTAATCCTAATATAGTTATGTATGATAGAGATATTATTGATTATATAGTTTTGCGTCAATATTGTAATTTGAAATACAAAGTGCATACAAAAGATTTTTTTAACTTATTGAAAAAATATAAACCTAATTACAGAGAATGCGAAGAAAAACTTATGAGAATATAATAAAATTAATGTCGAAAAATAAATACTTTAAAAATCTATTTACCATTAAAAAATTTTTTGTTATAATATTAATAATTAAAAGTTTTGGAGGTACAAATGAAAAATAGTAAAGGAATAACATTAATATCATTAATAGTAATAATAGTAGTATTGTTAATATTAGCAGGGGTTGTTACAACTGCAGGAATAGGTTTATATCATAATGCTCAGTTTACAGCTTTTACAGCTGAATTAAAAATAATGCAGACAGAAGTTAATGAATTATATGATATGCATACTAAAAATGAAACTATTAATATAGATGGAACTGAAACTGAAATCATTGAAATTGGAGAAGAACTATCTAGTAATCAAATAGAACATATTAAACAAATACTTAACACTGAAGATGTAAGTGGATATAGATTATATACTGTTGAAATTATAAACGATATATTGAATATAGAAAATATTACAAGAGAGTTTTTTGTAAATGTAGAAAAAAGAAATGTTATTTCTGTTGAAGGATTAGAGTACGATGGTAATATCTATTATACATTAGAAGAAATACCAAATTCAGGTTATAATGTAGAATATTCAGTACCGTCTTATGATCCACCTACTTTTTCTTATAAAAATAACGAAGGTGAAGTAGACATTGGTGATATTGAATATGATGGATATATTGATAAATGGTACATAGAGTATAAAAAGGTTGGAGAAGATAATTGGACAAAAACAGAATCACATAATATATCTATAGAAGACGCAGGAGAATATAATTTGAGAAGTGGTAACGGAGACATATATTATTCTAATGAAGTAATTTTTACAGTAGTAAACAAACCTATATTAGAAGATAATATGATAAAGGTTTATTGGGATGAATCTGGAAATGAAATTAAATCTGAAAATGATGATGGAACAATTAATACAGAATTTGATAATAGTAAATGGTATAACTATAGAAATACAGCAACTGTTGATCCGAAAAATACTAGTCAATGGGCAAATGCTATAACAGAAGACGGAAGTTATTGGGTATGGATACCAAAATATGAGTATAAAATAACATATAATAACTCTTTAAATAAATCATATGGTGGTACTATAGATTTGAACTTTATATCAGCAGATGTAACAACACCGACAGAAGGTTATACAATACATCCTTCTTTTACAGCCGCAGAGTCTGGAAACTATGATAATGGAGAATGGGATACTGAAAGAGCAGGATTTTGGATATCGAAATATGAAATGAGTGGAACAGTTGATAATTTAAAATCAATACCTAATGTTAGTAGTTTAACAGATAAAAATATAGGAGAGATGTATACTGCTGCACAAAATATGACAGTTGTAGATGGATATATGGCTAGAAATAGTGAATGGGGAGCAGTTGCTTATTTAACACATAGTAGATATGGAAGAAATGGAGAGTATGTTTCTAGAAATTCGACTAATATAAATGGAGAAGGTGGGAATAATGCAAGTACTACTGGAAATTATTTTGGGATATTTGATATGAATGGAAATTCAAGAGAATATGTGGCATCTTATATAGCAAATGGAAGTGTTAATTTAAATACATACGGAAGTTCATTTGCAAATAATACTGTTAGTACAAAATATTATACAGCCTATTCGTATAATTCATATAACAATTCAGGATCATCTAATTATTATAAAAACACGGATAGAATAGGTGATGCAATATATGAGACATCATCTAATGGAGATAGTAATAATGGATCATGGGGTGGAGCTTATGCATATTACCCAAGGTATGATAATCCTTTTTTTGACAGAGGTGGTGCAAGCTGGGACAGCCGTTCAGGAATATTTTTCTTTGATGATGTACAAGGACATCCACATTGTGCATTTAGAGTGTGCATAGAAAATTAATTAATCTAAGATAACATATATGCCTATCAAATAAAACACTTTACTTTTACGAGATTTTGCTATATAATGTAACAACATAATATTAAAAAATAATAATAGATTACAAGGAGGAAAGTCGAAAATATTTATTCGACATAGATAATATGGAAAATAATAATGAAGAACAAGAATTAGATTTAAACCAATTAATGAAAATCAGAAGAGAAAAACTATTGGAATTACAGGAAGAAGGTAATAATCCTTTTGATATAACAAAAGCAGAAAGAACAAATACTGCAGGAGAAATAAAAAGTAACTATGAAACTTTTGAACAAAAAGATGTTACAGTGTGTGGAAGAATAATTGCAAAAAGAATAATGGGAAAAGCATCATTTTGTACTATTCAAGATAGTGATGAAAAAATCCAAAGTTATGTAAGTATAAATGATCTAGGAGAAGAAATATATAAAGGATTTAAAACATGGGATATAGGAGATTTTATATCAATAACTGGATTTGTATTTAAAACAAGAACTGAAGAAATATCAATTCATGCTAAAAAAGTTGTTTTACTTTCTAAGTCATTAAGACCACTTCCAGAAAAATTTCATGGATTAAAAGATCCAGATTTAAGATATAGACAAAGATATACAGATTTAATAGTTAATCCAGAAGTAAAAAAAGCTTTTGAATTACGTAGCAAAATAATTCGTAAAATAAGAAGTATATTAGATGAAAAAGGATTTTTAGAAGTCGAAACACCAATACTAAATACACTATCAACTGGAGCAACAGCAAGACCATTTATGACACATCACAATACTTTAGACTTAGAAATGTATTTAAGAATAGCACCAGAACTTAATTTGAAAAGATTAATTGTAGGTGGATTTGATAAAGTTTATGAAATAGGAAGAATGTTTAGAAACGAAGGAATGGATATAAGACATAATCCAGAGTTTACTATGATGGAACTATATTCAGCATATTCTGACTATGAAGATATGATGAATATAACAGAAGAGATATTTTCAAAAACAGCAGAAGACATATTAGGTACAACTGAAATATCATATCAAGGAGATAAAATTAGTTTAGCTAAAGGTTGGAAAAGAATTAGTATGATTGATTCTATAAAAGAAATAACAGGAATAGATTTCAATGAGATTAATTCAGATGAAGAAGCTGTCGCTTTAGCTAAAGAAAGACATATTAAAATAGCTGATAAGACAAAAGAAACAAGAGGAGATGTAATATCATTATTTTTCGAAGAATATGTTGAAGAAACATTAAAAGATCCAACTTTTATATGTGATTATCCAGTTGAAATTTCACCACTTGCTAAAAGATCACCAAAAGATTCAAGGTTAACAGAAAGATTTGAATTGTTTATATTAGGTCGTGAATATGGAAATGCATTTTCTGAGTTAAATGATCCTATTGACCAATATCAAAGATTTAAAAAACAAGTAGAAGCAAAAGAAGCTGGAGACGTTGAAGCTAATGATATGGATGAAGATTATATTCAAGCATTAGAAATAGGGCTTCCGCCAACAGGTGGATTAGGGATAGGAATTGATAGGCTTATAATGTTACTTACAGATTCAGCATCAATAAGAGATGTAATATTATTTCCAACTATGAAACCTATAATCAATTAATTAAAAGGAGAAGATATGTTTAGTTTTGATAAAAGAATAATATATATAGTATTGGGAGTATTAGTGCTTTCAGGAATAATGAATTATATAACAAATCCAGATGCAATTTTATTACTTGTTTTAACCATTCCAGGGGTACTTATAGCTATAACATTTCATGAATTTGCACATGGTTTTGCAGCATATAAATTAGGAGATAATACGGCAAAAGATGAAGGTAGATTAAACTTAAATCCATTAACACACATTGATCCAATAGGATTTTTCATGTTGTTGTTTGCGGGATTTGGTTGGGGTAAACCAGTACATGTTAATTCGAGAAATTATGATAGAAGATTTTCCATAGAAAAAGCAGATGCTATTGTTTCTATAGCAGGTCCACTTATGAATATAGTGCTAGCATTTATATTTGCATTAATATATTATGCATTATATAGATTTGCGTTTGTTTTTGCAATATCAGACGTAGGAAGTGTCATAATGACAATATTAGCAAGCATAATAATAACAAATGTAGGATTAGGTATATTTAATTTAATACCACTTCCACCACTTGATGGTTCAAAAGTAATAATGCCATTTTTACCATTTAGCGCAAAACAATGGTTTATAAACAACACTCAAATATTTTACATAATCTTTGTTGTAATATTTATAACTGGAGCAGCAGGTATTATAATATCTCCTGCAATACAAATTGTAACTGATGCAATATCATCTTTAGCTAGAATGATAATAGGGATAGGTATATAAATGAATAAAGAAGTAATAGTTTTAGGAATTGAATCTAGTTGTGATGAAACCTCTGTATCTGTAGTTAAAAACGGAAGAGAGGTTCTTTCTAATATTATAGATACACAAATACCAATACATGAAAAATATGGTGGAGTAGTACCAGAGATAGCATCTAGAAATCATATAGAAGCAATATCAAGAGTCACAAAAAAGGCAATTAAAGATGCAGGAATAAAAATCGAAGATATAGATGTGGTATGTCCTACATATGGACCTGGATTAGTAGGGGCTTTGTTAGTTGGAGTATCATATGCAAAAGCGTTAGCTTTTTCTCTTAATAAGCCTTTAGTGGGGATTAACCATATTGAAGGACATATAGCATCAAACTATTTAACATACTCTGAATTAGAACCACCATTTATCTGTATTATGATGTCAGGTGGTAATACTCAAATTATAAATGTGAAAGACTATACAGAATTTGAAGTGTTAGGAAAAACAAGAGATGATGCAATAGGTGAAGCTTTTGATAAGGTTGCAAGAGTAGTAGGGTTAGGTTATCCAGGTGGACCAAAAGTTGATAAATTAGCACAAGAAGGAAAATCTAATATTCAATTACCTAAAACAATTTTTAATGATGATACATTAGATTTTAGCTTTAGTGGAATAAAAACAGCAGTTATTAATTTGAATCATAATAAACCAGAAACCAATAGAGCTGATTTATGTGCAAGTTTTCAAAAAACAATAACAGAAACTTTAATGTTCAATGTAAAAAGAGCTATAGAAAAGACCGGAAATAACACTGTAGTTTTAGCCGGTGGAGTAGCATCAAATAGTTATATTAGAAGTGAGTTTTTAAAACTAGAAGAAAATGATATAAAAGTGTATATGCCTGATATGAAATTATGCACTGATAATGCAGCAATGATAGCTTCAGCAGGATACTATAATTATATAAGTGGAAAAAAACATGAAATGGATTTGAATGCAATTGCTAATCTAAAACTTAATTAAGATATATATTAATTTATTAGAAAGTAAAAATTAAGGAGAAATTATGGCGATATATATAATAGGGGACTTACATTTATCTTTTTCAAAAAATAAACCAATGAGTATTTTTGGAGATGTCTGGAAAAACCATGAAGAAAAGATAAAAGAAAATTGGGAGAAAAATATAAAAAAAGATGATTTAGTAATTTTAGCAGGAGATTTTTCATGGGCTACATATTTAGATGAAGCTTATGATGATTTTAAATATATAAATGACTTACCAGGTAAAAAAATATTTTTAAAAGGGAATCATGACTACTGGTGGGAGACAGTTACAAAGATGAACCAATTTTTAACAGAAAATAATTTTAATCAAATTGAATTTTTATATAATAGTATATATAAACACGAAGAATATATACTAACTGGAACAAGGGGATATTCTTTAAGTGATAGTGAAAATGATGTAAAGATATATAATAGAGAACTATTAAGATTAGAAATATCTTTACAAAAAGCTAAAGAAATAAATGATAGATTAGAGAATAGTAAAGAAATAATAACAATAATGCATTATCCGCCATTAACAGACATAAGAGAAAGAAATACAAATGAATTTATTAAATTAATGAGTAAATATAATGTGAAAAACTGCTATTATGGACATTTACACGGACCTTCAATAAGTCATGCTATAGAAGGAAATGTACTAGGAATAGAATTAAAATTAATTAGTGCAGATAAATTAGATTTTAAACTATATAAAATATCTGATTAAAATATATAACTAGAAAAAAAGGAGAACTTTATGCTAGATTTAAATAAAGATGTTAAATATGTAAAAGGTGTTGGTCCAGCTAAAGTTCTTTTGTTAAATAAATTAGGAATATATACGATAGAAGATTTAATATCATATTATCCAAGAGCATACCAAGATCGCGGAAAACCAAAACCTATTATAGAATGTACTGATGGTGAAGAAGCATTGATTGAATGTGTAGTAATGAATAGATTAATTGATATACGAATAAAAGGAAAAACAATGCAAAAATTAGTCGTATATGACGAATCGTCAAAAATGGAAATTATTTGGTTTAATCAAAGTTATTTAAAAAGTAATTTTAATATAGGTGATAAAGTTAGTTTTTATGGTAAAATATCTAATAAATTAGGAAAAATGTTAATGACATCACCGGTTTTTGATAAAAATGGAATGAATAAGAATACTGGTAAAATTATTCCTATATATCCTTTAACACATCAGCTTTCACAAAATGTCTTAAGAAAAATAATTGAAAATGGATTATTAGAAATAAATTCAAACTTAGATGAAAATTTACCAGAATATATTTTAAAAGAATATAATTTGCAAGAAATAAATATGACTATTAAAAATATTCATTTTCCAAAAGAATTTAATGATTTTGAGACAGCAAGGAAAAGATTAGTTTTTGAAGAATTATTAGTAACGCAGTTAGCATTATTAAAATTAAAAAATATAAATAGTATAGAGAGTAAAGGTATAATGTTTTCTAAAGATGCAAAAATGGAAGATATATTAACAAAGATACCTTTTGAATTAACAAATGCACAAAAAAGAGTTTTAGAAGAAATTAATATTGATATGGAAACTAATAAATCAATGAATAGATTATTACAAGGTGATGTTGGTTCAGGGAAAACAGTTATAGCAATTACATCAGCATATAAAGCTGTCAAAAGTGGATATCAAGCAGCTATAATGGCACCTACCGCAATACTCGCAACACAACATTATGAAAACTTTAAAAAGATGTTAGAAGAATTAGATATAAGATGTGAATTATTGATTTCAGGAATATCAAAAAAGAAGAAACAAGACATATTGGATAGATTAAAAAATGGGGAAATTGATATATTAATAGGTACTCATGCAATAATAGAAGATAAAGTAGTATTTAAAAAATTAGGATTAGTAGTAACAGATGAGCAGCACAGATTTGGAGTGAAACAAAGAACTAGAATAGCAGAAAAAGGACAAAACCCTGATATATTAGTTATGACAGCTACACCTATACCTAGAACATTAGGATTAATACTTTATGGAGATTTGAATATTTCCATAATAGATGAGTTACCACCTAATAGACAAAAAATAGATACATTTGCGGTTAACGATAAGATGACAGATAGGATAAATTCATTTATAGATGAACAAATAAGAGAAGGAAGACAAGCATATATAGTATGTCCTTTAGTGGAAGAAAACGAAGAAATGGATTTGAAATCAGTAGAAAAGATATATAATGATTATAGTAAAGAAATTTTTCCGAATCATGTTGTTAAATATATTCATGGTAAGTTGAAACAAAAAGAAAAAGATGATATAATGATGGCATTCAAAGAACATAAAATAGATATTTTGATTTCTACAACAGTTATAGAAGTTGGAGTTGATGTCCCGAATTCTAATATAATGGTAATTGAAAATGCAGAAAGATTTGGATTAGCACAACTTCACCAATTACGTGGAAGAGTTGGTAGGGGACAATATAAATCATATTGTATTTTGAAGCCTGCAAGTAATGGAGAAACTACTAGAAAAAGAATGAAAGTAATGGTAGAAACAAATGATGGATTTGTTATATCAGAAAAAGATTTAGAGTTAAGAGGTGCAGGAGATTTTTTTGGAACAAATCAGCATGGAATACCAGAGTTTAAGATAGCAAATTTATTTGAAGATATGGAAATTTTAGTTAAAGTTCAAGAATTATCTAAAAAAATATTAGAAGAAGATCCAGAATTAGAATTAGAAAAAAACAAAAGATTAGCTGAATTAATAAAATTTAAGTTTAATAGAAGAATTGAAATATAAAAGGATGTTGAATATGGAAGAAGTGATATGTTTAATTGGAATCATTATTACTGTAATAGGTGTAGTAATTATATATGATGCACGAGCGATAACAAAGAAATACTTTAGTTCTGGAGATGAAAATGAAGTTAGTACAGGATTAAAGATAGTGGGGCTTATAATTTCATTAATAGGTGCAGGTATTATATATATGATTATAAGATAAAAAACTATAAGGAGAGAAAAATATGAAAATAAAAGATTTATTAAAGAATAGTAAAGGTTTTACTTTTTTAGAAGCAATAGTTGTGGTAACAACTGTTACAACTATTTCTTTATTTAGTATAAGTGCAATTCAAAATGAAGAAGGAATATTAACTCAAGCAGAAGAAGCGAATGAAGAATTAGAAAGATTTGAAACAGAAGAAAAAATAAAATTAGCTTTAATGGACTCGTATGGCGAAATGGGGAAAGTTGATTTTGAAAAAGCAAAAAACGAATTAAGTGTACAAGGGATATTTTCAGGAGAAATGCCAGGAGATATAGTATTTAATGGATATAAATTTAAAGTAGATGAAGAAGGGAAAGTAATAGCTTTGCAAGAGAATAAAAGTTTGGAAAGAGCAGAAGTTATAGAAGCGGTTAACTTAGAATTAAACAATATTTATGTAGATATATTAATAGGTAATAAAATAGAGAGTCAATCTGATTTAGATAAAGCTAATGAAAATTTAGATAACTACTCAAATTCTAATCCTGTTTTACAATATGATGAAGAAAATAATATGATAACAGTAGGGAATTTAAAAGAAGAATATGTAATAGATATTGATGGAGTGGGAATTAAAAATATAAATAATGGGGATGCTGAAATGGTGCCTTTAAGATAATTAGAAAATAAAACTCATATTAAAGGATGTGGGTTTTTATTTTACGAGATATTTCAAAAATATTAACTTATAAGTAAAAAATAAAAAATAGTACAAAACTATTGACTTTTTAAATGAAAAACAGTATAATATTTAAGCATGTAAAAGCGTTGAAGTCAAATGTGGCTACATTCTAATATTGGAATGGAGGGAACTTTGATGGAGTATGTCATGGCAAAGACCAGGCGGTAAGTAAATAAAACAAAACACTTATCCCAAAATCATCATGCATATTTGGGATTATAAATAGGTGAAAATAAAAACACCACAGTGCGTTTTAACTTGCCATGGTAATTATGATAATATATCTGTTATCATAAACAAATAAATTTTTAGAAGGAGGGAAATTACAATGGCAAAAACAGTTGTAGCAAGTGAAAAAATTAGAATAAGATTAAAAGCTTATGATCATGTTGTTTTAGATCAGTCTGCTGAAAAAATAGTAGATACTGCTAAAAAAACAGGAGCAAAGGTATCAGGTCCTATTCCATTACCAACACAAAAAGAAATCGTAACAATCTTACGTTCTCCACACAAATACAAAGATTCAAGAGAACAATTTGAAATGAGAACACATAAAAGAGTTATAGATATTCTTTACCCAACACAAAAAACAGTTGATAGTTTAACAAAATTAGAATTACCAGCTGGTGTTGATATCGAAATAAAATTATAAGAAACAATTAGTTTGTAAAGCAAACAACCATGCTGGTATATAATGTATGTCAGCCAATAGTTAGGAGGAAAATAAAAAATGAAAAAAGGAATTATCGGAAGAAAAATCGGTATGACACAAATTTTTGATGAAAAAGGAAATGTTATCCCAGTTACAGTTATAGAAACAGGTGTTAATGTAGTTGCACAAGTTAAAACAACTGAAAAAGATGGATACAATGCTATTCAATTAGGATTTGGAGAAATAAAAGATAAACATATTAATAAACCAAGAGCAGGACATTTTGCTAAAGTTAAATTAGCTAATAAAAAACATTTAAGAGAATTTAGATTAGAAGATATCTCTACATATAAAATAGGAGATGAAGTTAAAGCAGATGTATTTGTTGCAGGTGAAAAAATAGATGTTCAAGGAACATCAAAAGGAAAAGGTTTCCAAGGTGTTATTAAACGTCATGGACAATCAAGAG
>CAYJGL010000050.1:0-11240 GCA_964369695.1 uncultured Clostridium sp. | reverse complement strand
CAGGACCAAAAGGAGCTATCCTAAAAGTAAAATCAGCTGTAAAGGCTACTAAATAGTAGGAAGGAGGAAATAGGAAATGCCAAAAATAGACGTATTAGATATAAAAGGTAAAAAAGTAAGTGATTTAGAATTAGCTGAAAGTGTATTTGGAATTGAACCAAATGAAAACATAGTTCATGCTGTATTAGTAAATTACTTAGCTAATCAAAGACAAGGTACTCAAAGTACTAAAACTAGAGCAGAAGTTCGTGGTGGTGGAAGAAAACCATGGAGACAAAAAGGAACAGGTAGAGCAAGACAAGGTAGTATCAGAGCTCCACAATGGATCAAAGGTGGTATTGCATTAGGACCAAAACCTCGTTCATACAAATATACAGTTAATAAAAAAGAAAGAAGACTAGCAATTAGATCAGTATTAAGTTCTAAAGTGTTAGAAAAAGAATTAACAGTTATTGAAAAATTAGAGTTAAAAGAAATTAAAACAAAAACTATGGTAAAAGCATTAGCAGATTTAAAAGTTACAGGAAAAACATTAATAGTTCTTCCAGAAAACAACAAAAATGTATTAATGTCTTCAAGAAATATTGAAGGAGTTAAAACAATAACTGCAAACAATATCAATGTATTTGATTTATTAAAATATACTAACCTAATTTTACCAGTTGATTCTGTTAAAAAATTAGAGGAGGTGTATGCATAATGTTACCAGAAGAAATAATAGTTGCACCAGTTGTGACAGAAAAAAGTAATGATATGTTACAAGAAGGAAAATATACTTTCAGAGTTAACAAAAATGCTACTAAAGTTGAAATAGCTAATGCTGTTGAAAAACTTTTTGAAGTAAAAGTATTAAAAGTTAACACAATGAATGTAAGTGGAAAAACAAAAAGAGTTAGATACAAAGAAGGAAAAACACCAGACTGGAAAAAAGCAATAGTTACTATTGATACAAATCCAGGAGAAGCTACATATACAGCTAAAGGTGGAAAAACTACTAAAGCTACTAAAAAATATAAAGATTCAATAGAAGCTTTTATGGGAGCTTAGTTAAAAATTAAATATCGGGAAAATACCCGGATAACAAAGAATATCTGTAAATGGAGCAGGAAAAAATCCATATATAAAGAAAGGAAGATATAAAAATGGGAATGAAACATTTTAAACCATATACACCATCAAGAAGAAATATGACAGTTTCTGATTTTGCTGAAATTACTAAAAAAACTCCAGAAAAATCATTATTAGCATCTAAAAAGAAACATGCTGGTAGAAACTCATATGGTAGAATAACAGTAAGACATCAAGGTGGTGGTAACAGACAAAAATATAGAATAATAGATTTTAAAAGAAGAAAAGATGATATGGAAGCAACAGTAATTGGTATCGAATATGATCCAAATAGAAGTGCTAACATAGCATTAGTAGAATATACTGATGGAGAAAAAGCATATATACTTGCACCGCAAGGATTAACTGATGGAAACAAAGTTATTTCAGGAGAATCAGTAGATATTAAACCAGGTAATTGTATGCCTATTAGTTCAATACCAGTTGGTACTTTAATTCATAATATAGAATTAAATCCAAAACAAGGTGGGAAATTAGTTAAAGCTGCTGGACAAAGTGCACAGCTTATGGCTAAAGAAGGTAAATACGCACACGTTAGATTACCATCAGGAGAAATGAGATTAATTTTAACAGTATGTAGAGCAACTGTTGGTGTTATCGGTAACAGTGATCACGAAAACGTTAAAATTGGTAAAGCAGGAAGAAAAAGACATATGGGTATCAGACCAACTGTAAGAGGATCTGTAATGAACCCTGTTGATCACCCACACGGTGGTGGGGAAGGTAGAGCACCAATAGGGCATGCTGGACCACTTACTCCATGGGGTAAACCAGCTCTTGGATACAAAACAAGAAATAAAAAGAAACAATCAAACAAATTTATAGTAAAAAGAAGAAAATAATAATTAAAAAGTAATATAAATTTTCTTGAAAGGAGGAAAATTTTAATGTCAAGATCAAGTAAGAAAAAACCTTTTATAACACCAAAATTATTAAAAAGAATCGAAGAAATGAACGAAAGTGGTAAAAAAGAAGTATTAAAAACATGGTCAAGAGCTTCTACAATATACCCACAAATGGTAGGTCATACTATAGCAGTTCATGATGGAAGAAAACATGTACCTATATTTATAGCAGAAGAAATGATTGGACATAAATTAGGTGAATTTGCTCCTACTAGAACATATAAAGGTCATGTAGCAGACAAAAAAACAAAATAATAATGTAAGAGATATTATCTAAAAATTAAGAGGAGGTAAACAAAGTGAAAGAAGATACTTTAGTAATAAATGAAGCAAAAGCATCTCTGAAATTTGCTAGAATTTCAAGTAGAAAAGTAAAAATAGTAGCAGATTTACTTAGAGGAAAAAATGTTGATGAAGCTTTATCAATAGTAAAATTCACACCAAAAGCATCATCAGAAATAATTGAAAAATTATTAAAATCAGCAATAGCAAATGCTGAAAATAATCATGGAATGAAACAAAATGATTTATATGTTGCTGCAATATATGCTAACCAAGGACCAACTTTAAAAAGAATAAGACCAGCAGCAAAAGGTTCAGCAGTAAGAATAAGAAAAAGAACAAGTCATATAACAATAATTTTAAGAGAAAAGGAGGCGTAAAATAGTATGGGACAAAAAGTACATCCAACTGGTGTAAGAGTTGGAATTATAAAGGATTGGAATTCTAAGTGGTATGCAAACTCAAAAAACTTTTCTGACTATTTAGTAGAAGACCAAAAAATCCGTAAATTTTTAAAGAAAAAATTATTTGAAGCTGGAATTTCAAAAATTGAAATCGAAAGAGGCGCAAAATTAATTAAAATAAACTTGTTTACAGCTATGCCAGGAAGAGTAATCGGAAAAGGTGGAGCTGGAGCAGAAGAAGTTAAAAAAGAATTAACAAAATTAATAGGAAAAGATGTTAATTTAAATATAGTTGAAGTTAAAAATATTGATACAGATGCACAATTAGTTGCTGAAAATATTGCTAACCAACTAGAAAGAAGAATTTCATTCAGAAGAGCTATGAAACAATGTATGCAAAAATCTATGAAATCAGGAGCTTTAGGTATCAAAACTGCAGTATCTGGAAGATTAGGTGGAGCTGACATGGCTAGAACTGAATTCTATAAAGAAGGAAATATTCCATTACAAACTTTAAGAGCTGATATCGATTATGGATTTGCTGAAGCAGATACAACATACGGTAAACTAGGTGTTAAAGTATGGATATATAAAGGAGAAATTCTTCCTGAAAGAAAAATGGAAGGAGGACAAAAATAATGCCGTTAATGCCAAAAAGAACAAAATTTAGAAAAGTACAAAAAGGTAGAATGAGAGGTAAAGCAACAAGAGGTAATAAAGTTACAGAAGGTGAATATGGAATTCAAGCAGTTACTGCCGGATTAATCACTGGTAACCAAATTGAAGCAGCTCGTATTGCTATGACTCGTTATATTAAAAGAGGTGGAAAAGTTTGGATAAAAGTATTTCCAGATAAACCAATTTCTGCAAAACCAATCGGAACTCGTATGGGTAAAGGTAAAGGTGCTCCAGAATATTGGGTAGCAGTTGTTAAACCAGGTAGAGTAATGTTTGAAATATCTGGAGTTTCAGAAGAAATTGCTAGAGAAGCCTTAAGACTTGCTATGATGAAGTTACCTAATAAAACAAAATTCGTAGTAAGAGAAACTGAAAAGGAAGGTGACAATGATGAAGATAAATAAAATCAAAGAAATGTCTTCACCAGATCTAGAAAAAGAATTAGGTGAATTAAAAACAGAATTATTTAAATTAAAATTCAGTTTAGCTACAAATGGATTAGACAATCCAATGAAAATTAAAGATGTAAAAAAAGATATAGCTAAAATAAATACAATTTTAACAGAAAGAAAAATAGCTGAAACTAAAAAAGCTTAAATATGGCAAAAAAATTGGAAAGGAGAAATCTAAATGGAAGAAAGAAATCTTCGTAAAGTTATGGTAGGAACTGTAACATCTAACAAAATGGACAAAACAATAGTAGTAGCAGTACAAACAAGTGTTAGACATAAAGTATATGGAAAAACAGTTAAAACAACATATAAATTAAAAGCTCATGATGAAGAAAATGTTTGCCAAATAGGAGACAAAGTAAAAGTAATGGAAACTAAACCACTTTCAAAAGATAAAAGATGGAGATTAGTAGAAGTTATGGAAAAAGCAGACATAAAATAATAAATGGAAGGAGAACTAAAACATGATACAACAACAATCAAGACTTAAAATAGCCGATAATACAGGTGCAAAAGAAATTATGTGTATCAGATGTTTAGGTGGTTCACATAGAAAAACATCTAACATAGGAGATATAATAGTTGCTTCTGTTAAATCAGCAACACCAGGGGGAGTTGTAAAAAAAGGAGATGTAGTTAAAGCTGTAATAGTAAGATCAAAAAGTGGATTAAGAAGACCAGACGGTTCTTATGTGAAATTTGATGAAAATGCTGCAGTTATAATAAAAGAAGACGGTTCACCAAAAGGAACACGTATCTTTGGACCAGTAGCAAGAGAACTAAGAGAAAAAGACTACATGAAAATTTTATCATTAGCCCCAGAAGTTCTTTAAGCCGTTAATGAAAACGACCGTAGGAAGTTTGAATATTACGGATTAAAGATGCAAACGAACAAAGTGAGTTTGTAAACAATATAAGATATAAAATAAAAATAAAACATAAATAATCAAAGAAGGAGGTAAACTCTCGTGAGAATTAAAAAAGGAGACAATGTTATAGTTTTATCAGGAAACGATAAAGGTAAAAAAGGAGAAGTCCTACAAATATTACCAAAAGAAGATAAAATAATAGTAAAAGGTGTAAATGTTAGAAAAAAACACATTAAAGCTAAAAAACAAGGTCAAGAAAGTGGAATATTGGAAATTGAATGTCCAATTCCAAGTTCAAAAGTAAATGTAGTATGTCCTAAAACAGGAAAACCATCTAAAATAGGATATTCAATAGAAAAAGGCAAAAAAATTCGTATTTGTAAAAAAAGCGGAACAGAATTAAAATAATCTAAGAAAGGAGGAAATTTTATAATGGAAAAATTAAAAGAACAATACAAAAAAGAAGTAGTTCCAGCATTAATGAAAAAATTTGAGTATAAATCAGTAATGGAAGTACCAAAATTAGATAAAGTAGTATTAAATATAGGATTAGGAGATTTAAAAGATAATCCAAAAGCATTAGAAAATGCAGTAAATGATTTAGCTCAAATTACAGGTCAAAAACCTATAATAACAAAAGCTAAAAAATCAATAGCAGCATTCAAATTAAGAGAAGGTGTTAATATTGGATGTAAAGTAACTTTAAGAGCAGAAAAAATGTATGAATTTGCATATAAATTTTTCAATGTAGCTCTTCCAAGAGTTAGAGATTTTAGAGGTGTATCTGCAAATTCATTCGATGGTAGAGGTAACTACTCAATGGGAATTAAAGAACAATTAATATTCCCAGAAATCGAATATGACAAAGTAGATAAATTAAGAGGTATGGATATTATTTTCGTAACAACAGCTAAATCAGATGAAGAAGCTAAAGAGTTACTATCATTAATGGGAATGCCTTTCAAAAATTAATTTTAAATTAAAAGATTAGTCAAAGAAAGGAGTATTAATATGGCTAAAAAATCAATGAAAATAAAACAAGCAAGAACACAAAAATTCAAAACTAGAGAGTACAACAGATGTAAATTATGTGGAAGACCACATGCTTATATAAGAAAATTTGGAATTTGTCGTGTATGTTTTAGAGAATTAGCACATAAAGGAGAAATACCAGGAGTTAAAAAAGCAAGTTGGTAAATCGAAGACAAATATATAATATAAATAAAAATAAGAAGGAGGTAAGTACATAAATGAATATTACAGATCCAATAGCAGATATGTTAACAAGAATAAGAAATGCAAATAGTGCAAAACACAAAACTGTTGATGTTCCATCTTCAAAAATGAAAGTAAGTATAGCTGAAATATTATTAAACGAAGGATATATTAAATCATTTGAAGAAATAAACGAAACAGCTCAAGGTGTTATAAGAATAGTATTAAAATATGATGAAAAAGGAACAAGAGTAATTGATGGGTTAAGAAGAATTAGTAAACCAGGATTAAGAGTATATGCAGCTAAAGATGAACTACCAAAAGTATTAAATGGTTTAGGAATTGCTATAATATCAACATCAAAAGGTCTTAAAACAGACAAACAAGCAAGAGAATTAGGTGTAGGTGGAGAAGTATTAGCATACATCTGGTAATTATATATCATTAAGGAAAAGGAGGAAAACTTAAAATGTCAAGAATAGGAAATAAACCTATTACAGTACCATCAGAAGTAGAAATTAAAATAGATGGACAAAAAATTACTGTAAAAGGACCAAAAGGAACATTAGAAAGAGAAATTCATAAAAATATAACTATGAAATTAGCTGATAATGTTATAACTTTTGAAAGAATTAACAATATTGCTGAAAATAGAGCATTACATGGTTTATCAAGAGCGTTAGTAAATAACATGATAGAAGGTGTAACTAAAGAATACACTAAAGAATTACAAATAAATGGAGTTGGTTACAGAGTAGCTAAACAAGGAAATAACTTAAACTTAACTTTAGGATATTCACATCCAGTTATATTTAATGCACCAGCAGGAATTACTTTTGACGTTCCAAACCAAAACACAATAATTGTAAGAGGAATTGATAAAGAATTAGTAGGTCAAACAGCAGCAGTTGTTAGAACAAAAAGACCACCTGAAGTATATAGAGGTAAAGGTATTAAATATGCTGATGAAGTTATTAGACGTAAAGAAGGTAAAACAGGTAAATAATAGATAAGATAAATTCTAGAAAGGAGAATAAAATGGTTAAAAAAACAGATAGGAAATTAGAAAGAAAAAGAAGACATATAAGAGTAAGAAGAAAAGTATCTGGAACAGCAGAAAGACCAAGATTATGTATATATAGAAGTAATTCTAATATATATGTTCAATTAATTGATGATAATGCTGGAAATACATTAGCACAAGCATCAACATTAGATAAAGAAATAAAAACAAAATATTCTAATAAACAAGCTGCAAAAGAAGTTGGAACTTTAATAGCAAAAAGAGCTACAGAAAAAAATATAAAATCAGTAGTTTTTGATCGTGGTGGATATATCTATCATGGTGTTGTTAAAGAATTAGCAGAAGCAGCAAGAGAAGGTGGATTAGAATTCTAATTAAATAGAATGTATTTTAAAGATATAAGAAAAGGAGGAAATCAAAACCTATGAAAGAAGAAAACGAATTAAAAGAAAAAGTTGTAGCTATTAACAGAGTTGCTAAAGTTGTTAAAGGTGGTAGAACTTTTAGATTTAGTGCAGTAGTAGTTGTTGGAGACGAAAATGGTCATGTTGGTATAGGAAATGGTAAAGCTTCAGAAGTTCCAGAAGCTATAAGAAAAGCTATACAAGAAGCTAAGAAAAATTTAGTTGAAGTTCCAATCGTAAACACAACTGTACCACATGAATTTGTGGGAACTTTTGGAAGTGCAAAAGTAATGATGAAACCGGCAGCAGAAGGTACTGGAATTATAGCAGGAGGAAGTGTTAGACCAGTAATGGAACTTGCAGGATACAAAAACATCAGAACAAAAGTTATAGGTACAAATAATCCTAGAAATGTAGTTTATGCAACATTACAAGGATTAAAATCTATGAAAACAGCTGAACAAATAGCTAAAAAAAGAGGAAAAAAAGTAGAAGACATTGTTTAAAAACATAAAGATATCATAAGAAAAGGAGGGAATACTGAAAATGAAATTAGACGAATTAAAACCAGCTATGAAAAAAGTAAAAAGAAATAGAGTTGGACGTGGTATGGCTTCAGGAAATGGTAAAACATCAGGAAGAGGTCATAAAGGTCAAAAAGCTAGATCTGGTGGTGGAGTAAGAAGAGGATTTGAAGGTGGTCAAACACCATTATATAGAAGATTACCAAAAAGAGGATTTACTAATATTCATGCAAAAACTTATACAGAAGTAACTCTTACTATGTTAAATACAGTAAAACAAACAGATGTTACAGTAGAAACATTAATTGCTGATGGTGTAATTAAAAAAGCAAATGATGGTATAGTAATACTTGCAACTGGAAAATTAGATAAAAAATTAAACGTAAAAGCTACTAAATTTACGGCAAAAGCAAAAGAAACAATAGAAGCTTTAGGTGGAAAGACTGAGGTGGTTTAATTGTTTAAAACGATAAAAAATGCTTTAAAAACACCAGATGTAAGAAAAAGAATTCTTTTCACACTATTATTAATAGTAATATTTAGATTTGGTAGTTATATATCAGCACCAGGAGTTAATACATTAGCAATAGCTGAAATAATGGGAAATTCAAGTGGTATTGCGGGATTAGTAGACATGATATCAGGAGGAGCTTTTTCAAGATTTTCTATATTTGCAATGTCAATTAGTCCATATATAACAGCATCAATAATAATACAATTATTAGCAATGGTAGTTCCGGCTTTAGAAAAATTAACTAAAGAAGGTGGAGAAGAAGGAAAAAGAATAATAAATAGATATACAAAGATATTAACAATTATTCTTTCTTTAGTACAATCAATAGGATTATATTTAGCATATAGGACATCAGGAATATTTGTTGATGATACATTCTTAACAGGAGCTTTAGTTGTAACAGGATTAGTAACTGGAACAGCAATACTTATGTGGCTTGGTGAACAAATTACTGCTAGAGGAATAGGAAATGGTATTTCATTACTAATTTTTGTAGGAATTATAGCAGGTTTACCAACAGGAATACAAACTCTATGGGGAATGGTAGTAACAGCTTCAGGATTCAGTACAACAGGATTATTAATTGCGTTAGCAGTAATAATAGGAGCTATTATATTAGTAGCAGGTGTTGTGTTTGTACAACAAGCTGAAAGAAGAGTACCAGTACAATATTCAAAAAGAGTTGTAGGAAGAAAAATGGTTGGAGCACAAAATACACATATACCATTGAAACTAGCAATGGCAGGAGTTATGCCAGTAATATTTGCTTCATCATTTATGACATTTCCAGCAATGATAATTGAATTGTTTGTAAACGATATAGCTTCACAAACTGGAATTTTATCAATGATATATAAATTATCAATATCAACATCAACGGTTATAAGTCCAGGATATTCAATAGCAAATGCATTTATATACCTATTACTTATATTAGGATTTACATTTTTCTATACTTATGCTACATTTAATCCAGCAGAAGTATCAAATAACATTAAGAAAAATGGTGGATTTATACCTGGTATTAGAGCAGGAAAACCAACAACAGAATATTTAAGTTCAATAATTTCTAAATTAACAATATTTGGTGGATTATTCTTATCAATAATTGCAATATTACCGATATTATTAACATTTACTGGACTACAAATAGCATTTGGTGGTACATCAATACTAATCGTAGTAGGTGTAGCATTAGAAACTGTTAATCAAATGGAATCACAATTATCAATGAGACATTATAAAGGTTTTTTAGAATAGAATAATTAAGTATGATTAAATAAAATATAATAATTAAATTGAAACATAGGAAAGGTTATAAGACAAAAACCTATGTTTCAAGATAATTTTTAGTATATTTATCATGATACTTAAAATTGATAGATATACTAAAGATTATTAAAATATTAAAATATTCTATATAATCTAATAACGATTGGAGGATAAAATTATGGTAATTATAATGTTAGGAGCTCAAGGAACAGGAAAAGGAACTGTTGCAGGAATTTTGGAAGAAAACTTAGGAATTCCACAAATATCAACAGGAGATATTTTTAGAAAAAACATAAAAGAAAAAACAGAATTAGGTATAGAAGCAGAAAAATACACTTCAAAAGGAAATTTAGTACCAGATGAAATAACAGTACCTATGGTAGTAAACAGATTAAATCAAGAAGATGCAAAAAATGGAGCTATATTAGATGGATTCCCAAGAACAATAGCACAAGCAGAAAAATTAGAAGAAATATTAAATGGATATAATAAAAAAGTGAATTTAGTTATAAATTTAACTACACCTAGAGAAGAAACAATAGAAAGAATATTAAATAGAAGAGTATGTTCAAATCAAAGTTGTAAAGCAACATATAATTTAATTTTAAAACCAACAAAAATACCTGGAATATGTGACAAATGTGGTTCTGAAACTATTCAAAGAAAAGATGATATGGATCAAGCTGCAATTGAAAACAGATTAGATATTTATGATAAACAAACATCACCATTAGTAGAATTTTATGATAAAAAAGGTGTGTTAACTAACCAAGAAGTAAGTCAAAGAATAAATAGATTTGGTGTAGATGTTGCTAAAGAAATTGTTGAACAATATAAAAATAAATAGCTTTAGAAAAGAGGTAAGAAAATGGTAACAATAAAATCAAAAAAAGAAATTGCCTTAATGAAAGATGTTTGTAAAATTGTTGCAAAAATGTATGAAGAACTAGAACAACACATAAAACCAGGAGTATCCACATGGGATATAGACAAAATAGCAGAAAAAATAATTAGAGATTTAGGTGGAGTACCAGCACAAATAGGCTATGATATAGGAATCAAAGGCATACCACCATATCCTGCAGCTGTATGTACTTCGATAAACGAAGAAGTAATACATGGAATACCATCAAAAACAAGGATATTGCAAGAAGGAGACATTATAAGTATAGACACAGTGATAAGAAAAAATGGATTTCATGGTGATGCCGCGAGAACATTTAAAGTTGGAAATGTATCTAAACAAGCTGAAAAGTTATTAGATGTTACAAAACAAGCATTTTATGAAGGTATTAAATATGCAATTCCAGGAAATAGAATTGGAGACATAAGTTATCACATAGGAGAATTTGTAAAATCTAATGGGTTTACTGTAGTAAAAGAATTCCAAGGACATGGAATAGGTAAAGCTATGCATGAAGAACCGGGAGTTCCAAATTACGGAAAACAAGGAAGAGGAATAAGGCTGGAAGCAGGAATGACTATAGCAGTTGAACCAATGGTAATAGTTGGAAAAGATAGTATTGTAGAATTAGAAGATGGGTGGACAATTGTATCACAAGACAAATC
>CAYJGL010000049.1:0-11301 GCA_964369695.1 uncultured Clostridium sp. | reverse complement strand
CTGAATCTAATGTATTATCCATTGTTAATATTGTTTTAGGGTAGTTATCTTTTATATCTTGCAACGACTTAAGTTCTCTTTTTAGTGTATTTTCACTCATTACTGAATAAGAAACTTGATAATATTCTATTTCTCCCTGCTTAATAGCAACAAAATCAACTTCTAAATTATTTATTTTACCTATATAAACTTGGTAACCTCTTCTTATTAATTCTAAATAAACTACATTTTCTAAAATATGTCCATCATCAATATTTTTATTTCCTAAAAATGCAAATCTAAGACCGTACATCAGATACATAATATTTTGAACTGTTTTTCAAATATTCTTTTCCCTTTATATCATATCTATTTACTTTATACATTACAAATGATTCTGTAAGAGATAATAAATATGAATCTATTGTATTTACACTTGCTTTTCTTCCAGTTGATATTAGCGTATTTGCTATTTTATTTGCAGATACAATATTCCCAATATTATCCAATAAGAACGCAAATACACTTTTAAATAAACTTGTATTTGAAAACTCTTTTCTTGTTATTATATCTTTTACAATAATTGTATCTATTAGACTTTCTAAATAACTTCGAATATTATCATATTCTGCAAGCTGTAACGTATACGGAAATCCACTGTTTTTGATATATTTTTGATATATCCCATAATTTGTATATTCTGATCTTGTTAACTTTAAATACTTTGAATATTCATTGATTGAAAATGGTAACATTTTGATTTCAATATACCTTCCACTTAAGAGTGTTGATAATTCACTGGATAGTAAATAGGCATTAGAACCCGTTATATACACATCACAATTTTCTTTAATATATATACTATCTACTGCTTTCTCATATTCCTGTATATTTTGTGCTTCATCAATAAATATATAATACTTCTTGTTTTTATCTATTTTAGAATTTATATAATTATACAGATCCATGTAATTATTAATATTACTGTACTCCAAATCTTCCAGATTAATTGATATAATTTGATTTTTATTAATATTACAATTTTCAATTAAATATTTTTGATATATTGTAAATAACGTTGATTTACCACATCTTCTTATTCCTGTAACTACTTTTATTATATCTGTATCCTTATATGATATTAACTCTTTTAAATATTTTTCTCTATTCACCATGTTAATACATCTCCTTTTGATATATTATATCATATTTAATTAGTTTTATCAATAGAATGATATAATTAGTTATTTTTTCTTTTTTATATTATTAAACTCATATTATTATCAGACCAATCAAAATTCCTAATATATTCCCAATAGCTACAATTCTCCCCTTATGCAATTTGTTTGACTCTGGTATCAGCTCTCCTGAAACTATATATAACATTGCACCTGCTGCAAAACTTAAACATATTGATATTATATCTTGAGAAATTTTACCTATTATAGCCCCAAAAAAAGCTCCTATCCCTGTTGTCACACCTGATAGTATTACATATTTTAATATTTTTATTTTTTTCATTCCACCTTTTTTCATAGGAATCGCCATCGAAATTCCTTCGGGAATATCATGCAAGCAAATAGCAATAGCAAGACCTATTCCTAAAGAACTTGATATATCAAATCCAGAACCAATAGCAAGACCTTCTGGAAAATTATGAATAGCAAGCCCAATTGCAACTATAATTCCAGTTTTTACTAAACTATTATTTATATCATCTAAGTTATTTTCATTTTTCTTAATTATATTCATCTTAGAACCCACAATGTAATCGCAAAACATCATCGATATAATCCCTAAAATAATACCAATTATAGCACTTGTTAAACTTCCTAATTCTAAAGCTTCTGGAATTAAGTCAAAACAAATTACTGACATCATAAGACCTGATGCTAAAGATAATATAAAACCCAAAAACCTATTTGATTGTCTTTTAGATATAATTCCTAATACTCCACCTAATGTTGTTCCAAATGTTCCAAAAAAAAGACCTAACAATGTAGCTTCAATAATATTTTCCATATTAACAACCCCTTTGTTAATAATATTTTATTGAATTCTTTTTATTACCTTAATATATACTTTAATACTAAAAATTTAAAAGTAATAAATCAATCATTTAATACAACTAATTTATTACTTCTATCTACATTTATTTAATTTTATTCTTCACCTTTTAATCTCTCCGCCCTATCTGCAGCAATTAAATTATCAACCATTTCATCAATTACTCCATTTAAGAAGTTCTCCATTTGAAAAACACTCATTCCAATTCTATGATCAGTTATTCTTCCTTGTGGGTAATTATATGTTCTTATTTTTTCACTTCTATCTCCTGAACCTACTTGTGTTTTTCTAGCATTTGCTACTTCTGAATCTTGTTTTTCTTTCTCAATTTCATACAATTTAGTTCTAAGCATTTTCATTGCATTATCTTTATTTTGAAATTGAGACCTTTCAGATTGGCATTCTACAACAATTCCTGATGGCTCATGTATTAATCTTACTGCTGATGATGTTTTGTTAATATGTTGACCACCTGCACCTGATGCTCTAAATACTTCCATTTTTACATCTGCTGGATTTATATCAATTTCTACATCTTCAACTACTGGTAATACTGCAACAGTAGCTGTAGATGTATGTATTCTACCACTACTTTCTGTATCTGGTACTCTTTGCACTCTATGTACTCCGCTTTCAAATTTAAGTCTACTATATGCTCCTTTCCCAGTAATCATAAATGTTATCTCTTTATATCCACCTAAACCTGTTTCGTTTTCATTTAATATTTCAACTTTCCATCTATTTTTTTCAGCAAACATATTATACATTCTGAATAATGTACCTGCAAAAAGTGCTGCTTCGTCTCCACCAGCTCCTGCTCTTATTTCACATATAATATTTTTATCATCATCTGGATCTTTAGGAATTAATAATATTTTTAATTCATCTTCTATTTTAGGTAACTTTTCTTTTGAATCATAATATTCCATTTCAGCAAGTTCCTTCATGTCTGGATCTTTTAATAATTCTTCCGCTTCTTGCATAGTTTCTTTAACTTTTTTATATTCCTTAAACTTCATAACAACTTCTTCAATATTGCTATGTTCTTTAATATATTTTTGCCATTCTGTTTGATTAGCTATAACATTAGGATCTGCTATTAACTTAGTCAACTCCTCATATCTTTTCTCAACCAATTCTAATTTTTCAAACATTTACATTCTCCTTTTTGCGTATTTCATTTGTAAATTATATCATAAAACTACTGTAAAATAAAGAGTTTTATTTCAAAAAATATTCTATATATTCACAGACATCTATTTATATTAATATAATATATCACTTTATATATTTTTATGTTGAAAATTAATATATTTTATAGTATATTGTTTAAAACAATTCTTATATAAATATATTTCTATAGGGGGAATTTAGATGGCACGAAAGAGAAAATCTAAACAAAAAAACAAGAAATTTAAAGGTATTATTAGTATTATCTTAATTGCTTTATTTGCTATCGGTGGATACTATTTTACAAATATATATCCAAATGACTTTACAGAAGCAATTTCAGATGTATCACAAAATATCACTTCAACAATATCATCTAATTTAAATAATATTACTAATCACAACCAAAATAATTCAACTAACATAGATAATATTCCGGATTACTCAGATTCACCTTTTATTGTGTTAAATAATAATATACCAGAATTTACTGAAAATGATGAAACTGATGTAGCTTTTGAATCATACTCAAATCTAGATTATTTAGAAAGATGTGGTGTAGCTTTTGCTAATCTCGGAATAGAAACTATGCCAACAGAAGAAAGAACCTCTATTTCTCATATAAAACCTTCTGGATGGCAAAGTGTAAAATATGATACTGACATTGTTGATGGTGGGTATTTATATAATAGATGTCACTTAATAGGTTTTCAACTATCAAGTGAAAATGCTAATGATAAAAACCTAATCACAGGTACTCGATATTTTAATGTTGATGGTATGTTACCATTTGAAAATGATGTTGCTGAATATATCGAAGAAACAAAAAATCATGTTTTATATAGAGTTACTCCCTTTTATGAAGGAAATAATTTAGTTGCAAACGGTGTTCAAATCGAAGCTAAATCTATGGAAGATGACGGAACTGGTATTCAATTTAATATATATATCTATAATGTCCAACCTGGTGTCTCTATTAACTATAATGATGGTACTTCTTCACTTTTAAATAATTAAATGCACAAAAACACAATATTTTAAATACTGTGTTTTTATTTGTACTTTTTATTCAATTAATCCTTTTTTAATTCTATATATTGTATCTGAATATTTAGATACATTTTTAGAATGTGTAACAATGATTACAATTTTACCGTCATCTGCCATTTGTTTAAAAATATCCATAACCCTTTTTTCTGTATCTTCATCAAGATTTCCTGTTGGTTCATCTGCTACAATTATTGGAACTTCACTCGCTAAACTCCTTGCTATTGCTGTTCTTTGTTGTTCACCACCAGATAGTTTTAAAACTAATCTATTTGCCTTTTCTCTGTCTATTCCAACTTTTTCAAGCATTTCATAAGAATAGTTTTTATCTTTTTTTACCCCAGAAAAATCAACTGCTATATCTACATTTTCTTTTGCTGTCATATATGTTATTAAGTTGTATGATTGAAATACTATATTTACATAGTTTAATCTAAATTTTCCATTTCCTATATTTTTAATACTTTTATCATTATATAGTATATCTCCACTTTGTATACTCTCTAATCCTGCAAGTAACGAAATTAGTGTTGTTTTTCCACTTCCTGATTCACCAATTATTGAGTACATTTTACCACTTTCAAATATTGCATTTATTCCACGCAATACTTTATTTGATTTACTTCCATCTTGGTATTCATATCTTAAATCTTTAACTTCTAATTTATTCATTATGATTCCCTCCCTGTTAATATTGTTTTAGGCTGATATTTCATAATATTTATTGCTGGTACAATCATTGATATAAATGAGATTAAATACCCTATTCCAAATAGTAATAAATATTCATTTAAACTTATGCTAACATCAATTTCAGTTATAGCTTCAACGTCTGCTGTGCTATCGTTTCCTTGCGTTCCTGGAGTTCCTGACATTCCTCCACCCATATTTTGTCCTGATGGTCTTCCAAAGTTTTCTTCTGATTGCTCTTCACTCATTTGGATTTGGTCTTCTAATAGCCCTTCTGATAAGCTATTTGCTAAAATTGTACTTGTTCCTATTGATAAAATAAATCCCATTGTTGCAACTATTATTAATTCAAGTAATATTTGTCCAATTATATTTCTTCTTGTTGCACCTAGTGACATAAGTACACCCATTTCATATTTTCTGCTTTTAATACTATTATTAATTATTAATGTTATTATTAAGGCTGCTGCAATTACTACTACAATTAGTATTGTATCTGCAAATCCACCTACTTGTTCAATAGGTCCTACCATTTGATCATATGCTGTTGTATCTATATCAAGTGTTAACCCTAATTCTTCTAAGTCATATTTATTATTTACTTCTTCTATAAATAGGTCTGTTTCATCTGGATTATTCATAGTAAATACTACACTACTTACACTATAGTCTCCACCATTATATGTCTCAGAGTTAAGTAGTTTTGCTGCTGATTCCACATTCATGTATATATTATTTTCGTATCCTGACTCATTAGCTGTAAATATTCCTCTTACAGTATATTCTATTA
This sequence comes from uncultured Clostridium sp., assembly GCA_964369695.1. Classification (GTDB taxonomy): domain Bacteria; phylum Bacillota; class Clostridia; order TANB77; family CAG-508; genus CAG-269. The sequence continues at coordinate 5,558 of CAYJGL010000049.1, read as the reverse complement.
TTTCACCTGTTTCACTATTTTGTAATTTAACTATACTTCCTACTGATAAGCTGTTTAATTCTGCTAATTCATATGATATTAATATTTGGTCATCTGTAGTTTCATCAAAATATTCTCCTTCCGATATTGTCATAATATTACTCTCAACTTCTGGAATAAATACATATGAATTTATTCCCATCACCTTTAATCCACTAATATTATCACTCATCATTTGCCCTCTACCCATATTTCCGCCTGGTCCTTGAGTCTCAGTTTCATATAGTGTGATCTCTGTAGGTTCTGCAGATGTGTTTAGACTATATGTTAAATCTTTTACATATTCTGAATTTGCAATATCTGTTACCATATTAATTGTGCTTTCTGGTCGTGCCATTGATTTCATAGACTCCATCATATCAGACATATCTCCTGACATACTTCCTTGCCCTTGCATCTTACCTGCTTCAAAACCTTCTTTAGCTTTTTCCATATCTGCATTTAAATATACTTCACTTCCTATTGTTTGTTTTGCATATTTTGTACTTTCTTCTACTGAGTTTGATATAGCAAGTGATGCTATTACTAGATTTGCCATAACAAACATTATAACTAATAGAATTATTGATTTACTAGGCTTTCTTATTATATTTAGCCATGTTCTTTTTAACATATTTTTTATCATTAATATGTCCTCCTTTCGTTTGTATTTTGATTTTACGATACAAATCTTTAATAAACCTTAAAAATTATTAATATGTAAAATAAAAAGCCAATTAATAAACTTTTGGTTTAATAATCAGCTTTTTCTATTTTTAAATTTACTTTATTTATATTTTATCTATCTTAATTACATTAATATATCCGTTTTCATCATATTCATATACTACTTGATATTCTTCAAAATCTCCCACTGTGGTTGCAGCACTATTAATCTCTTCTGAAGTTATTTTTTCTACTCCATTAAATATTAACTTGATTTGTTCTTCATTTTGAAGATTACTATTAGCGATTTCCGAGATTCTCAATTTTACATGAAATCCCGATGTAATTCCCGGACTGAAAAATCCAGCATTAAATATTGTTTTATCCATTTCACTCTTTTGTTTTTCTATTATAATTTTGTTTATATATCCTTCATCATCATATTCATATATTGATTGATATTCTCCAGTTTTATTAATTTCTTGTGCTATTTTACTTATTTCATCGTTTGGTATTTCTTCACCTTCATATACTAATATAATTTGTCTTTCATTTTTTGTGTTGCTATCTATGATATTTGAGATTGTATTTTCTATAGAAAGACCTGATTTAATACCTGCACTCTCAAATTGAGAATTAAACTGTGTTTTATCCATTACATTTTCTAATTCGTCTATTATAACTTTATTTACATATCCTTCTTCATCATATTCGTATGTTATTTGATATTCTACAAAAGTTTCAATATCTTGCGCAATTTTACTAATTTCTTCTAGAGCTATTTCTTCTCCATTATATACTAATCCGATTTTTCTTTCATTTTTTGCGTTACTATCTGCAATATTTGAAATTATATTTCCTACAAAAGCTCCTGGTTTAATACCTGGATTAGAAAAACCAAAATTAAAATTTGTTACCATGTCTGACATTTGCTCTTCTACTTTTGTAAATATGCTCATAAAAGATTCTATAAAACCTTTACTTTCTTCTGTATTATTACCGTTTTCATCAGTACTGTTAAATAATGAACCAAATATTGAATTTAATAACAGACCAAGTCCTACTATTAGTAATATTACAATCATTAGCACTACTAAAATTATAATTAAAACTTTAGATTTTTTCTTTGGTTTTTCGTTAGAGTAGTTGTATTCATTATAATTAGTATATTCACTAGATTTACTACTACTTAATTGTTCATCTGTTAATCCTGCATTATTATCACCACTTAAACTATAATCTGTAGCATTAGATTCTTCTCCTAAACCATTGCTACTTTCTAACTCCTTTTCATCATCTGTTAATATATCTATATTTATATTAAATACTCTACTTATTTCTTTTAGACTTCCCATCTCTGGAGTAGTTGTTCCTAATTCCCATTTTGATATTGTTTGTCTTGTTACATTTATTTCATATCCTAATTCTTCTTGAGACATACCTTTCATTTTTCTTAATTTTATTAATTTTTCATTAAATTTCATTTATCTTCTCCCTTTATTTTTATTAAATTTTATCATAACTATTTTATATTTATCAATAGATTTTTTATTTTATTCAAAGCTTTTAAATATATCTTGTTGCATATTTTGAATTGAATTTATATTACTATTTATAAGTTGTTCATTATTTACTTTATTATTAATTACTTGTTCTTGGAGCTTTTCTATTTCTTCAGTTGTTGTCACTCCATTAATTGTTTCTGTTACTTCAGTCTTTTCTATCATTTCAATAGTCTCCGTACTTTTTTCTTCTACATTTATTTTCTCTTCTAATTGTTGATTTGTTTCTATAATTTGTTCATTTTGTTTCTTCTGTTCTTCTATAACATTATTAGCGTTATCCTGTGTTTTATTTACAATATTTTCTATAAATTCCTGTTCTTGTTTCCTTATATTATTTGCATATATACTATATACAACTCCTAAAATTAATATTACCCCAATTACTACTACTATTATTATGTTCGATTTTTTCATTTTCATTTCTCCTTTTTAATTTCAATTTTTTTCTTGTTTTTATTACTTTAGTAAAATAATATTTCTATATTTATATCAAATATTTTACTAAGTTTTTTTAATTTTTGCATTTCCGGTTTACATTGACCTAATTCCCATTTCGATATTGTTTGTTTTGATACACTTATTTCTTTTGCCAGTTGTTCTTGTGTTAATTTTTTTTGTTTTCTCAATTCCAACAATCTATCTTTAAATTCCAATTCAACTCCCCCTTTTTTATTTGGCCTAATTAAATTTTAACAATTTCCTTTAAAAAACTCTACCAATTTAAGTTTGCAATTTGTCAACTTAAATTAACATTATGTTTGTTTTTATACTATTTTAAAGGGTTTTATAGTTTTTAAATCATTTACTATATAAAACAAAGAAAAAAGCAGTATCCTTTAAGCTTAAGCTTTTATACTACTTCTTTCTTATCTAATTACTTTAATTTTATTTTAAATTTAGTTCTCTCATTAACTACGCTAGTTACTTCTATTTCTCCATTTAATTTTGTAATAATTGTTTTAGCTATAAATAGTCCTAGTCCATAACTATTACCTGTCCTTGATTCATCACATTTATAAAACCTATCAAATATATATGGTAAATCTTTTTCTTTTATACCTTCTCCTGTATTCTCTATTTCAAATATCATCTCTTTTTTACTCTTTTTATTTCTTGATAGTTTAATAGATATCTTTCCTTTTGTATTAGTATATTTAATTGCATTATCAATTAATATTAATACTGCCTGTCTTAATTTTTCTGGTTCTGTACTTATTTCTATATCTTTTTGTATATCTAGTTTCAATTCAATATTTTTTTCATAAATAATTGTTTCTACTGTCAAAATTAAATTTGATATAATTTCACTAATATTAGTTTGTACAAAGTTATATTTTTCTTCTTCTGTTTTAGCAGTTACAAGTAGTTCATTTATTAATTTGTTCATTCCTTTTGTTTCATTTTTAATGTAATTAATCCATTTCTCTTGTTCTTTAATTGTACTATCTTCATTTAATTGCACTGCATCTATATTTGCATTTATTATAGTTAATGGAGTTTTTAATTCATGTGTTGCATCAGCTATAAATTGTTTTTGTTTTTGCCATATTTCTTCAACAGGCTTAATAGATTTATTTGAAAAATATCTACTTATAAAGTATATTATTATTAGCATTACAAATCCTACTATTATTAAGACTAATAATAATATGTTTAATGTTTCTTTAGTTTCTGTTATATCAATAAATGAAATTTCATAATAGCTTTCTCCTAAAACATTACTATTCATAAGAATTTTATTCAACTCATTTTGGCTATACATCCAAATTCTTCCATCAACTTCAATTTCACCTGTTTCTTTTCCATCTTCCTTTATTTGATTTACTATTCTTTCATATTCTTCTTGGTCTAATTCCAAAAAAGATGATACTCTTGTTATATTTCCTTCTTTGTCTAACAAAATACTAAAAGATTTATCTATTTTACCTATATTGTTTCTAAACTCTGGGTTTTGTATTATATCTGGATTTTTTATTCCATCTAAATTAATAATTTTTTCTTTTTCTAACTTCTCTTGATTTTGAATATTAAAATTTGTATATACTAATGAATATATTATTACAAATGATACTATCATTATAACTGATATTAATACCATATTTAATATTAGCATTTTATTCCTTAATTTTTTAAACATCTTTTTCTCCTACTAACATATATCCTAATCCTCGTATTGTTTTAATTCTTACTTTTGTATCTAAACTTTCTAACTTCTTTCTTAAAAATGATATATATACTTCTACATTATTATCTATTACTACTTTATCAAATGACCATAATTTACTTATAATTATTTCTTTTGTTATTATCTTTTCTGAACTTTCTAATAATATTTCAAACAATTTTGCTTCTTTAATTGTTAATTCAAAATATTTTTTATTACAACTTATTACTAACTTATCTTTATTATATATAATATCTTTATACTTAAATTCTACTTCTTCTTTTAATTCACCTTTTCTTCTTGTTAATGCTCTAACTCTAGCAAGCAATTCTTCTGTTTCAAATGGTTTTGTTAAATAGTCATCTGCACCACAATCAAAACCTTTGACTTTATCTTGAATGTCATTTTTAGCTGTTAATAATATTATTGGTACATTAATATTATTTTCTCTTGCTTTTTTTATTATTTGCAATCCATTTAATTTTGGTAACATTACATCTAAAATTATAACATCATATATATTTGTAAGTACATATTCTACTGCTTCTTCTCCATCGTATACAACATCTACAATATACTTATTTTTCTTTAATATGTATTCTATAGCATCTGCCATATGTTTTTGATCTTCAACTAACAATACTCTCATTTTCGTCACCTCAACTTCTTATTATTTTAATATTACCTTATAAAGCTTAAATATATCTTAATTTATATAATTAAACTTGTTCTTTATAGTTTATTATATCACATAAATATGTTTAAACTGTGTATTTAAACATAAAAATATCAATGTATTCTTTAACATTGATATCTTTCTTTTTATGGTATTTATTCCTTTAAAAATCAATTATATATTATTATTTAATCTTTATATATATCTTAAATCTAAGTCTATTTATTTTCATTTCCTAATTCTTTTTTTAATTCTATAATTTCTTCTTTTGTTAATTCTGTGATGACAATTATTTCATCAATTTCTTTTTTCATTTTTAATAGTTTTAATGCAATTTTATTTTTTTCTCGGTTTCTTCCTTTAGCTTCGCCTTCTTCATGAGAAGTTTCCATTGCAGTGTTATATCTTCTTAACCTTTCTTCTTCTGCTTCTATCATTTCTAATAAGTCTTCATCTGCTGATAATTTTT
>CAYJGL010000048.1:0-11373 GCA_964369695.1 uncultured Clostridium sp. | reverse complement strand
AAACTCTGGAAGATTTTTTGTTTAGAGTTGACTTAGATAAAATAATAATATATTCTAAAGAAGGTTAAATGTGTGTTTTATATTTAATGTTCTTTATTTTTTAGGAGGGAAAATGAAGAAGGAAGAAGAAAAAACAAAAAAAAGAACCGCACGTGGAATGGGTTCTATTAGAAAAAAGAATGGTGGATATGAAGGTAGAATTAATATTACAGTAGATGGAAGAAAAAAGCAAGTATCTTTTTTTAATAAAGATAAAAGGATATTAGTTCAAGAAATGATGAAGGCAAAGCAGGACGCAGAAGAATTGAAGTTTGTTGGAAGAAATAATATAACAGTTGAAGAATGGCTAAAAAAATGGGTACAAGTATATAAAAAACCATATATAAAGCCACGAACTTTGCAAGGGTATATAGAAAAAATGAAAACTAATATAATACCATTTATAGGACATTATAATCTGCAGCAAATAAATAGAATGGTTTTGCAAGAACTATTTTCAAACTATGTTACAGGTAATAGCGAAAAAGGAATAAAACAATATTCTCCCAAAACTATAAAAGAGATAAAAAGTATTTTAAATATGGCATTTAATGACGCAGAAATGGATAAGATTATAAAAGAAAATCCTATGACATATGTAAAAACACCAAGAGTACAAAAAGTTAAAAAGGCACCAACTTTAACAATAAAACAGCAACAAGAGCTGATGCAAATATTATTGAAAGAAGAAAATGGTTTGGCATATATTTTAATTTTAAATACTGGGTTAAGACCTGGTGAATGTGGTGGTATAAAGTGGAAACATTACGACTATAAAAAATCATGGATAAGCGTAAATGACAATTATGGTTCTTTAACAATATATGATGAGGAATTTAACAAAGTAAAATCAATAAATGAAGAAAAAGACTTAAAAACTTTATCAAGTAAAAGAATTATACCGTTACAAACATGGTTGAATGAGTTGATGAATGAATATTTAAAATCGCAATTAGAAAAGAAAGATTTAAAAAATAAATCTCAAATTAATGAAGAAAACATTTTTATTAATAGTATAGGAAATCCATTAAATAGTGATTATTTAGGTAGTACATTTAGTAGAATATTAAAAAGGAACGATTTTCCGCATATAAGTGTATATGAATTACGACATTTATTTGCTACAAGATGTATAGATGTAAATATTCCTATTAATCAATTACAACAATATTTAGGTCATGCTTTAGCAAGTACAACAATGGATGTTTATGTTGGATATGATGAAGAGACAAATAGAAAAGAAATACAAAAATTAAATGAAATTAATAATAATATAGATATGATTGATAGTAAATGTATAGGAAAATAGGGTCAAAAATTATGGGACATTAATGGGACATTGAAAAAAATCAAAAAAAGTGGAAAAATTAAAAAACTATAAAAGTGTTGTGGCAGTTGAGAAACAAGAGAAAAAACGGGACATAAAAATCTTCAATATCGTGGTGCTCATAACCCGAAGGTCGGAGGTTCGAGTCCTTCTCCCGCAACCATATTAAAGTTTTAGAGACTATGGGAATTATGGGACATAGAAAATTTCTAAAACTAAAAGAGAAGATTTTACTAAAAAGTAAGGTCTTTTTTGTTAATATAGAAAATAGATTGTGTTTATTTAATATAAAGTATATAATACCTGTGTGGAGGGGTTATGGAGTTAATAGAAAAAATAGTAATAAAAAAAACAAATCAATATAATCAAGTAAAAGAATTATTTAAAAATTCATTTCCTAAAAACGAGTTAGCACCAATGTGGATATTAACATTATTATCAAAAAAAAGTAATATAGAATTTATAGCATATTATGAAAATGAAATATTGATAGGTAGTACATACCTTATATTCAATGAAAAGATGATATATCTTGTATATTTGGCAGTAAATAATAATTTAAGATCAAAAGGTTATGGAACTAGAATATTAGAAAGATTAAAAAATAAATATAAAAATAAAGCTATAGTATTAAATACAGAAACACCAGAAATTTGGAATACAAATTATGAACAAAGAGTGAAAAGAGAAGAATTTTATATTAAAAATAATTTTATAAATACAGGATTATATATGAAAGAAATGAAAACAAAGTTTAATTTCATGTCATTTGGTGAATTTGATAAAAATGAATTAAAAAAATTATTTAAAAGTCTATCATTCAATTTATACAGTCCTAAAATATATAAACATATGTAAAATGAAGAAGATATGAAAATGTAAAAAGGAAGGAGTGTATGAGTATTTAAGTTATTAAATATAGCATACAAAAAAATATGAATATAGAAGAAATATATAATAAATTAAATGATATAGGTTGTTTAACATTTGCAACTGTTAATGAAATAAACGAACCACAAAGTAGAATAGCGCATCTAAGGGGATTTGATGAAAAAGGAATATATTTTATGACAATGATAACTAAGTCATTTTATAAACAATTAAAAAATAATCCTAAAATATCTTTATGTGGACTAAGTACTAATGGTAAGGTAAAACACAATGAAAAAGGCTTCCCTATTTTTAATAAAGGATATGCTATAAACTTAACAGGTACTGTAGAAGAAATTAGTATAGAAGAAATTAAAAGTAAGGAAAATCCGATTTTTGATTTATGTATAAAAGATCAAGAAAAATATAAAGCAATGGTTGTTTTTTGTATAACAAAAGCACGAGGCGAGATATTTGATTATGACTTCCAAATGCAAGATAGAGATAATAAATTAGAAAGAATGTACTTTTCATACAACGGAATGAGTATTAAAGAAAAAGGTCTAATAATAAATAAAGAAAAATGTATAAAATGTGGAATTTGTAAGAAAGAATGCTCTTTTAAAGCAATTAAATTTGAAAGTAACGAATATACAGTCAATATAAATAGATGTGATGAATGTGGAGATTGTTACATTAATTGTCCAGTTAAAGCAATTGAAAGAAGGTAGAATATGAATAGATTAGAACAATTACATTAAATAAAGATATATTAAAAGTTATAAAAGATTTAAATGCTGTTAATAATGAAATATAATAATGTTTGATTATAAAATTATGTATTCGTGATATATAAAATAAAAGCTGTTACAAATAATATTTTATAAGTAGCAGCTTTAATATTTTATACATAATAAATAATTAATTAAGCAAGTAAATACTATAACTCAAATACCCAGCAAAAACAAGCCAAATTAAATAAGGGATTTGTAAGAAAGCAGCTGGTTTACTTACTTTATAAAAGCTAAAAATCATTAAAATAACTAAAATAATTAATATAACAATCCAAATAAAAGAAAGAAAATATAAATTTAAATTAAAAAATATAGGCGTCCATAAGAAATTAAAAATAAGTTGTACTAAATATAGAGTTAGTGCAATTTTTTTATCTTTATTACTAGCTGTAGGTGAAGTATAAATTAAATAACTAGAAATACCCATTAAAACATACAAAATAGTCCATGCTATAGGAAAAACAAAACTAGGTGGTGTTAAAAAAGGTTTTTCTATATTATCAAAAGTGCCAGAAGAATTAGTAAAAGAGCTAATAATAAAAGATGGAACAATAGGAATTAAAATAAAAAAAACAAGTTGTTTAATCTTTTTTGCATTTATAACCATAACGCACCTCCAAATAAATATATAAATAATATATGCAAAAAACAATAAAATAGAAACAAAACAAGAATAAATTAAAAAATTTTACTAAAAGTATTGCAAATTTGTTTAAAGTATATTAAAATTTGTTTGAAGTGGGGAAAAGTGGTACAAAGTGGTGGAATTGAAAAGAGGTGAAGTTTAATTGCTAATTGGAGAGTATGAACATTCTTTAGATGTTAAAGGAAGAGTTATTATGCCAGCTAAGTTAAGACAAGATATGGGTGATAAGTTCGTTGTAACAAAAGGGTTAGATGGATGTTTATTTGCGTTTTCAGAACAAGAGTGGTTAAATTTCGAAACTAAGTTAAAGGCATTACCTTTATCTGATAGAAATTCAAGAAATTTTGTAAGATTTTTTCTATCTGGTGCTACAGAGTGTGAGTTTGATAAACAAGGAAGATTTTTATTGCCAAGTAATTTGAGAACAGCAGCAAATCTTATTAAAGAAGTTGTTATTATTGGAGTTGGTACTAGACTAGAAATTTGGGATAAAGAAGCATGGCAAAAATGTGATGAAGATATTTCAGCTGATGAAATTGCTGAAAATATGACAATGTTAGGTATATAACTTGCAAAAGTTTATATAGATTACAAAAGATAAACATACAAAAGATAATATTTAAAAACAAAAGATAAAAAATAAATATACAAAAGATAAATATACAAAAGAATAGAGAAAAAACCAAAAGATAAAATGTAAATTATATGAAAGACAGCTGGTAGTTATTTTATTGCCAGCTGTATAAAAATTTTAAATATAGAGGTGCAAATTGGAGTTTAAACATAAATCAGTTCTTTTGGAAGAATGTATAAAAGGGTTAGATATAAAAAAAGATGGAATATATGTTGATGGAACTTTAGGTGGAGCGGGACATAGTAAAGAAATTCTTAAAAAGTTATCAAATAAAGGAACTTTAATAGGAATTGATAGAGATGAAGAAGCATTAAAAGCAGCTAAAGAAAATCTGAAAGAATTTAATAATGTTAAATATGTACATGGGAATCATGATGATATTAAACAAATATTATTGGATTTAGAAATATATAAAGTCGATGGTATACTTTTAGATTTAGGAGTTTCATCATATCAATTAGATGAAAAAAATAGAGGATTTAGCTATTTAGGGGAAAATACTCTTGATATGAGAATGGATAAATTACAAAAGTTAACAGCTAAGGAAGTAGTAAATACGTATACAGAAGAAAATCTTGCAAACATTTTTTATGAATTTGGAGAAGAAAGATTTTCAAGAAATATTGCTAAAAATATTTGTATGGCAAGAAATGAATATGAGATTGAAACAACAAAACAGTTAGTTGAGATTATAGAAAAATCAATTCCTAGGTCTAAACAAAAAGATGGACATCCTGCAAAAAGAGTATTTCAAGCAATTAGAATAGAAGTTAATGATGAAATAAAACCATTGTATCAAACAATGAAAGATTCGATAGAAGTATTGAAAGAAAATGGGCGATTATGTGTAATAACATTTCATTCATTAGAAGATAGAGCAGTTAAAAAAGCATTTGTAGATGAAATTGGAGTTTGTAGTTGTCCAAAAGATTTACCATATTGTGTATGTGGTGCGAAAGAAAGAACAAAAGGTGAAATTATAACTAGAAAACCAATAATACCATCAGAAGAAGAACAAGCAGAAAATTCTAGAAGTAAAAGTGCTAAACTAAGGATATTTAAAAGAACGTAAGATAGAAAGTGAGGTGATAACTTATGAAAAACCAAAGGTATGAATACTCAACAAGTCCTAGAAAGATAGATGTACAACCTAAGAAAAGAAAAACTACAAAAAAAAGAGATTTAAAAATTGTACAAGATATTAAAAGACAAGAAGTTAAATTATCAAAAGAACAAAAAAAGAAGCAAAGAAATATGACTTTTCTTGTTATAGGAATATTTGCAGTACTTTTAGTTATAAGTTATCGTAACTCTCAAATAAATGAAAAATTTTCAGAAATACAAGGATTAGAAAGCAGTTTAGCATTATTAGAAAAAGAAAATCAACAATTAGAAGTGAATATAGAAGATAGCTTGAATTTTAATAACATAGAAAAACAAGCTAAAGAACAATTAGGTATGCAAAAATTAACAACAGGACAAACAGTGTATGTAACATTACCTAAAAAAGACTATACAGAAGTTAACTCAGAAGAAGTTATAATAGAAGAAAAAAATTGGTTTGAACAATTAATCGAAAATATTTTTTAAAGAATAAAAATTAAAACATCTCATAAATATATTATGAGGTGTTTTTTATGATGAAACTATCTAATAAGAAGAAAATAAGGAATATGCTATTTATAATATTTATTGTAATGATATTATTAGTAATAAGACTTGCATATATACAATTAATTGATGGAAAAAGACTTGCAAATTTAGCTTATGAACAACAAACATTAGATAGGAGTATAAATGCTAAAAGAGGGACAATATATGATAGCACAGGTGAAACCATACTAGCAATAAGTAGTAGTGTTGAAACTATAACTGTAAATCCGGTTAATATAAATGCTCAAGACAAAGAAAAAGTAGCAAAAGCTTTATCAGATATATTTGATTTAGATTATGAAACAATACTAAAAAAAGTAAATAAAAGAAGTTCAATTGAAACAATTGTAAGAAAAGTTGAAAAAGATAAGACAGATGAACTTAGGATATGGATGACTGAAAATAATATAACTACAGGTATTAACATAGATGAAGATTCAAAAAGATATTATCCTTATGGAGATTTAGCAGCACAGGTTATAGGTTTTACAGGTTCAGATAATCAAGGTCTTGATGGGGTTGAAGCAAAGTATAATGAAGAGTTAAGTGGAGAAAAAGGAGCTATCCAAAGACAAACGGATGCAAAAGGTGGAGTAATGGAAGGTGAATCAGAAGACTATGTGTCAGCGATAAGTGGTAATGATTTAGTGCTAACAATTGATTATACTATACAATCAATTGTAGAAAAATATTTAAAAGAAGCATGTATTGATAATGTATGTACAGATGGCGGAAGTATTATTGCAATGAATCCACAAAATGGTGATATATTAGCAATGGCAAATTATCCAGCATACGATTTAAATCAACCTTTTGAGCCATTTACTGAAGAGTTGGAATTAGTTTGGGAAGAGCTAGAACAAGAAGAGCAAACTAAAGAATTACAATCAGTATGGAGAAATAAGGCAATTGCAGATACGTATGAACCTGGGTCAACATTTAAAATAATTACAACAGCAGCAGCATTAGAAGAAGAGTTAGTTACAGATATTGACAAAGAAGGGACTTTTAATTGCACAGGGTCAATAAATATTGCAGGAGTAAATATAAAGTGTTGGAGATACTATAAACCACATGGTCCAGAAAGCTTAAGGCAAGCTCTTATGAATTCTTGTAACCCTGTATTTATATCATTAGGTCAACAAATGGGAGTTAGTACATACTATAAATATTTAAATGAATTTGAATTGTTAGAAAAAACAGGAATAGATCTTCCAGGTGAAGCAAATAGTATATTTTTAAAAGAAGATAAAGTTGGTCCAGTAGAACTTGCAACAGTAAGTTTTGGGCAAAGATTTGAAATTACACCTATTCAGTTAGTATCTTCAATATCATCTATAGTTAATGGTGGAAATAGTGTTCAACCAAGGGTTGTTAAACAAATAATTGATAGTCAAACAGGTGAAGTGATAGATATTCCTATTGAAAGTACAGAAATTAGTATATCAGAAGAAACTTCAAAAGAAATATTAAGTATGATGGAATCAGTTGTAGTAGAAGGAACAGCAAAAGGAGCACAAGTTACAGGATATCAAATTGGTGGAAAAACAGGAACTTCTGAAGATGGTGTTAATACAAACAAATATGTCACATCTTTTTTAGGTGTTGCTTCTACTGAAAACCCAGAAATAGTCTTACTTATTACACTATACAATCCAACTGGAGAAGGTGGCCATCAAGGTGGTGGTGTCGCAGCTCCTGTAGGTGGTCAGATTTTTAGTGAAGTATTACCATATTTAGAAATGAAAAAAACAAATACTGATGAAATTGAAGTTGTAGAAGAAGTTAAAACACCAAATATTATGGGACTAAGTGTATTGGAAGCTGAAAAAACACTAAAAGAAAATGGTTTAGAAATATCCGTAGAAAATGAAGAAGATTTAAATAGTGTTAATAAAGAAGAAATATTTGTTAAATCACAAATACCTAGTAGTGGAATTGTTCTAAATAAAGGAAATAAAGTTTTTGTTGAATATTGAAAAGTGATTAGTAATTAAAATGAAAAGTGTATAATAAAAGTATTGAAAAGTGTGCGATATTATGATAATTTAGATGTAATAAATTAAAAGGAAGAAATAAATGGGAATAATTGATAAAATTAAAGAGAAAATTTTTGGAACTAAGAAATTAAATTCATATAATATAGATTTAAGTGCAACAAGAAAATTGATACCTATAGGAATTATAGAAGAAATATTAAATGATGATCAAATGTTTTGGAAATTTAATAACTTTGAACAAAATATAGATATATTTGATAGTGAAACAACAAAAGAAGACTATATATTAGTTATATCAGACTATATAAATGCTAAAAAGAATATGGGATATAAAATAACAGATAAGGAAAAAAAGAATTTTTATTTGCTTACAGGAGAAAAAATTAAAAAAACATTATGGAAAGATAAAGGGCAGCGAAGAGAAGAATTTAATAATGGATTGGTACTGCAATATATAGAAGATGAACAAAAAATCACAGAATTAAAAGAAATGTACTATAATAATTCGGAAATAGAAGATGAAAAATTATTAAAAAAAGGAATTAATATAGATAAAATAGTTGATTTGTTAATAGAGTGGGGAAAAAAATATGATATAAGACTTGAAAGTGATATAAAAAAAGGTAGGATAATTTTAAAAGACATAGAAGACTTAAAAGAAATTAAGAGTGTAAAAACTCAAGGAAAAAAATTAAACGAGATAGGTAAACTAAATGAAGAATTCATTGATGCAGTTATGAGTAATATACCAAAAGGTCTGAGTAAAGAATGTTTAGCTAGGGCAATATATATTGAATTGAATAAAAGAGTGAAATTCAATGAAACTTTTTCTTTTTATGATCAAGATTTATCGTTAGATTTTATTAATAAAATCTATAATATGGATAGGAATAAAGTAACTAAAGAAAACAATAAAATTACATGCAAGAGTTGGTCTGAAATATATGCGGATTTATTAGGAATGAATGAGATACAATCATATATAGTTGGAGAAAAACATAAATATGTAAAATTTTTTCTGAATGGAGAAATTTTCACCGCAGATGCAACAAATGAATTTACTGCCAGAAAAGTTGAAAATAGTGAAATTAAAAATGATAGTATGAATGATCTTGCTAGAGCTAAGTATGGAATAAAACCAGAAGGTTTCTTTTGTGAAAATAATATAGATTTTGATTTTAGCGAAATCGATAAAACATTAGGATATGGATTCAGGCCAACAAGATTAAAAGAAGAAATAAAAGTAGTATTAGAAGATTTTAAATGTGATATGAATAAAACTAAAGAAAATAGTGATGAAATAGAATCATTATTGGAATTAATTACAATGATAGAAGAAAAGAATAAGGGATTTGATGCTGTAGGAATAGAGAAATATAAATATTATGATAGTATAGAAGAGATATTAAAAGAATATAAAGACATAATACAAACAATATCACCTAGAATATATATTAAGAATAATGCAGATGAATATGAAGTAGTGACAACAATTAGACTAGAAGAAAATGAAAATATTTTGATTAATTCAGTTGATGGAGTAGTAAAAATAAGTAAATCAGAGTTGATGAAAGAAGTAGAAAAAGGAAAATATCTTGAATTTCAGTCCAGAAAAACCGAAAAAAGTAATAGTAATAAAGATGACTTAGACATGGAGAAGAGTTAAAGTGTTTTGAAATATTATAGAAATAGGGATATTAAAAAGAAATTAATAGATAAACTTAAATATTAACAATATAAAAAGATAAAAAAGCTGAGTAGAGGAGAAGATTGTGGTTCTAGTCTCCTTTAACTAGTCTATATAAATAGCTATAAAAATAGAAATAAATCCACAGTGTATAATGTATATTATAGATATAGAAGTATAATATATCAAAATTTAGAGAAAGGGATTAATCAATTAAATAGATTGATATTTCTATCCAATTGATTATACTAGAAAAAATGGAAGAAGTAAGTAAAGTTCTATTAAATTATATGAAAAACAGGGAAAATATGACGGAGTTAAAAGAAAAATATTATAATCTTCCTGACAAACCAAGTACTGAGTCGAAAAGTGAATATGAAAAAATAGAAGAAATAGTAAATTTGATAATAAAATGGTCAACAAGTTATAAATTAGAAGTATTAGAAAATAATGGTCAAAATAAAAGAATTTTGGAAGATATAGAAATATTGAAAAAAATTAAAAATTTAAAAACAAAAGGTCAAAGACTAGAAAAAATAGAGAACTTAAATAAAGAGTTTGTAAGTGCAATAATGAGCAATATACCAGAGTGGGCAATATATGAAGATTTAGCTAGAGCTATATATATAGAATTAAATAAGAGAGTGAAATACGACGATGGAATAGTATATGGCAATCAGGATTTATCTGTAAACTTTATTAAAGAAATATATAATAAAAATAGAAATGAAATTAATTTAGAAAATAATAAAATAACATGTAAAAATTGGTCTGAACTATATGCAGAATTATTAGAGTTAAATGGCATAAAAGCATATATATTAGGTGAAAAACATAAATATATAGAATTTTTTATAAATAATAAGATGATTATTGCAGACGGTACAAATATTATAAAAGATGAAAATAATAAACATGAAATTATGAATGATTTAGATAGGGCTAAGTATGGAATTAAACCAAAAGGATTTTTATCTAGTGATAATCAGAATTTTGATAAAATTGATAAAGTTTTAGGATATGAAGTTAATGTGACAAAAATAGATGATGAAGTAAAAAATATTTTGAGTGAATTTTCTAATAAAGAAGAAATATATATAAATATGACAGAAATGAAAGATATAGTATATAGAGTGATTTTAAAATTGGAAGAAAATAATATGAAATATGAGACTGTAGGTGGAGAGAAATATAGATATTATAAGAGTATAGAAAAATACATATTAAAAGAATATAAAAAAGTAATAAAAAAAATAACACCAGAAATATACACAAAAAATGCAAAAGGTGATTATGAAATAGTAACAACAATAATATTAGAAGGAAATGAATATATATTAATTAGTTCTTTGTATGGTATAGAGTGTATTAATGTACAAGAATTAATTACAGATTTTGAGAATGGAAAATATATAAAATATGAAAAGCGAAATATAGAAAAACAAGAATATGAGAAGGAGAATTAATAGAATGAATATTCAAGAATTGCAAAAAATAATAATGAAAAAAATAGATAGATTAGAGACTCAAAAAGAAAATAATAGCAATGAAAAAGAAAAACTATTAAAGATACAAAAAATATTAGAAGAAGAGCCAGGAATATTTTTTAAAATTCCAATGAGTCAAGCTAAAGAAATTTTAAAATATATTATTAGAGAAGAAGAGTTAATGGATGTATATACAGGATTAATTTCTATAGAAAATTTTAATAAAATGAAAGATA
>CAYJGL010000047.1:0-12098 GCA_964369695.1 uncultured Clostridium sp. | reverse complement strand
ATCTCAAAAACTATACAAACAATAAAAATAGTTATATAATATAAAAGGAATTATGCACAAAAATTTGTATATAATTTAATATAGGATATAATCGAAAGGATTGATATTATGAAATTAGTAAATATATTACAAGGATTAGAAGGAATAAAGGCAAAGGGAGATGTAGAAATAGAAATTACAGGAATAGAAAGTAATTCTAAAAATATACAAAAAGGAAATGTATTTATTGCAATAAAAGGATTTGAAGTAGATGGTCATGAATATATAGAAAAAGCAATTGGAAATGGAGCGATAGCAATAATTGTAAATTCTGACTGTGATTTTAAATCAATAAAAATACCAAACAGTATAACAGTTATTGTTGTTGAAGACACAAGATTGGCAACAGGAATAATAGCAAGTAACTATTATGAAAACCCGACAAAAAGAATGAAACTAATAGGAATAACAGGAACAAAAGGAAAAACAACAACAACATTTATGGTGAAAGAAATATTAGAAAAAGCTGGTAAAAAAGTTGGATTAATAGGTACAGTTGCAATATATATAAATGGAAAAAAATATAAGGAAAGTGATAGAACAACACCAGATGCACTAGAATTACAAAAAATATTTGATATTATGCTAAAAGAAGGTGTTGAATACGTAATAATGGAAGTATCATCACAAAGTCTAAAACTAAGTAGAGTAATAGGTTGTGAATTTGATATTGTAGCATTTACAAATTTCTCGAAAGATCATATAAGTAAAAATGAACATCCAGATATGGAAGATTATTTAAAATCAAAATTAAAATTATTTGAAATGTGTGACACAGGATTTGTAAATGTTGATGATTTACAAGTATCAAAAGTACCTAAGCTATTTCCAAATAGTAATATAGTTACATATGGAATAGATAATCACGCAAACATGCTTGCAAGAGACATAACAGTGACAAATATGTTTGTTGATTTTAGAGCTAAAATAAACGGAAAAAATGAAAGAGTAAAAGTTGGGATACCAGGAAGATTTAGTGTATACAATTCATTAGCGGCTATAGGTATTGTAGATAAATTTGGAATAGACACACAAACAGTTAAAGATGCGTTACTTGAAGTTAGAGTACCAGGGAGATCAGAGTTAGTAGATAACAAATTGGAAATTCCAATTATGATTGATTATGCTCATTCACCAGAAAGTTTACAAAATATATTAAACGCAGTAAAAAGCTATACAAAAGGAATGTTAATATCTGTATTTGGTTGTGGTGGAGATAGAGACAATTCTAAGAGAGCAATTATGGGAGAAATATCAGGGAAAGTAGCCGATTACACTATAATTACTTCAGACAATCCAAGAACAGAAGAACCAAAAGAAATTGTAAAAGAAATTGAAAGTGGAATTAAAAAAACAAAAGGAAAATATGAAGTTATTGTTGATAGAAAAGAAGCAATAAAAAAAGCAATTAGTATGGCAACAAAAAGAGATATAATTGTTCTTGCGGGAAAAGGCCATGAGTCTTATCAAGAAATAAATGGAGAAAAATTTGATTTCGATGAAAGAGTAATAATTAAAGACATAGTAAGCAAAATGGAGAACCAAGACAAAAAAGAAAACAAAGACATAAAAAATAAAAAGTAGAGAATAAAAATACAAACTAAGAATATTAATATAATAAGAAAAATTATACAAAAGGATAAGAGAAAGGTTGGTAATAGTGAAAACAGAAATTAGCATTTTAGGAATATCATTTATAGTATCTATATTATTAGGATTTGTAATAATACCAATTTTAAAAAAATTAAAAGTAGGTCAAATAGAAAGAGATGATGGTCCAAAATCACATTTGAAAAAACAAGGAACACCTACAATGGGTGGAATAATAATTATTATAGCAATGATAATTGTTACTATAGGTATATACATATATTTAAGTATAAATAATCAAACAGATGTAGCATCAAAATTAATTCCGTTATTAATACTTACAATAGGGTTTGGAATAATAGGATTAATAGATGATTTTAAAAAATTAGTATTAAAAAATACAAAAGGATTAAAACCAGCATATAAGATTATAGGGTTATTATCAATATCTGTAATATATATAACATATTTAATATATATATTAAATATACCATCAGAAACATATATACCATTTTTGAAAATGTATATAAATATTCCTATATATATATACATACCATTTGCTATATTAGTAATATTAGGAACAACAAATGCTATAAATTTAACAGATGGTATAGATGGGTTATCATCAAGTATAAGTGCGATTATAATAACTTGTATAACTATAATAGGAATAAACCTAAATATTCCAGAAATATCTATATTTGGAAGTGTAGTAATTGGAAGTGTATTAGGATTTTTAATGTTTAATTTACATCCAGCTAAAGTATTTATGGGAGATACGGGATCATTATTATTAGGTGGAGTAATATCAGCTATGATATTGTATCTGAAAATGCCGTTATTATTACTAATAATTGCATTAATACCTGTACTTGAAACTTTGTCAGTTATAATACAAGTGGCATATTTTAAGAAAACAGGAAAGAGAATTTTTAAAATGGCACCATTACACCATCACTATGAACTTAGTGGTTGGAGAGAAAATAAAGTTGTTGTAGTATTTAGTGTTATAACATTAATACTATGCGGAATAGGTTTGAATATAATTTAAAAAGATAGGAGAAGAGATAAAATGGCAACAAAAAAGAAGCAAAAAAGTTTTTCGAGTTTTGTAAACAATCCATTTGACTTTCCATTATTAATAACAATAATGATACTTCTATCTATGGGATTAGTTATGGTATTATCAGCTAGTTCTCCTTCTTCACTTGCAGAAAGCGGAGATAGTTATGCATATTTTTCAAGACAATTATTTTTTGCAATTGCAGGTATTATTGTAATGTTTTTTATTTCAAAAGTGGACTATAGGTTTTTTAAAAACTTCTATAAATATGCATGGTGGATATCAGCAGCATTACTAGTACTAGTTTTAATTGCAGGAGATGAAGTTAATGGAGCAACTAGATGGTTATCAATTACAGAAACATTTTCATTCCAACCATCAGAAGTTGTAAAAATACTCATGATAATATTTTATGCAGGAATACTTACAAAAAATAAAGATAAATTAGATAAATATTTTTCAGGATTCATAATGAATATGCTTTATGTAGTACCAATAATTATATTGTTAGTACTACAACCACATTTGAGTGCTTCAATAGTAATTATTGGTACAGTTGCTGTTATGATAATAATAGCAGGTGCAAAGTTAAAACATTTTATATTAACAGGTTTAGTTGCAGGTGTACCATTATTAGGATTAGCTATATTTTTAGAGCCATATAGAATGGAAAGATTTATAACTTTCTTAGATCCATGGCAAGATCCATCAGATACAGGATATCAAGTAATTCAGAGTTTATATGCCATAGGGTCAGGTGGACTTTTTGGTGTGGGGTTAGGTGAGAGTAAACAAAAATTCCTATACATACCAGAACCACATAATGATTTCATATTCTCAATATTAGGAGAAGAATTAGGATTTATAGGATGTGCAGTAGTTATAGTATTATTCGCCATATTTATATGGAGAGGTATAGTTATAGCTATGAAAGCACCCGACATGTTTGGAAGTTTAGTAGCTATAGGAATAACAACACTTGTTGCAATACAAGTAATAATTAATATAGCAGTAGTAACTTCATCTATGCCAGCTACAGGGATGCCATTACCATTTTTTAGCTATGGTGGAACAGCACTATTAATTTTACTGGCCAGTATGGGAATACTCTTAAATATATCAAGAGCTAGTGCAAAAACATAAAATGTAGAAAGAAGGAATTTATGCGAGTAATAATTGCAGCTGCAGGAACAGCTGGACATATTAATCCCGGGATAGCTATAGCAAACAAGATAAAACAGGAAAATATAAATTCAGAAATAATATTTATAGGAACTAAACGTGGAATAGAAAATGATTTAGTGCCACGAGCAGGATATAAGTTAAGAACAATAGAAGCATATGGTCTTAGTAAAAAAATATCAATACACAATTTAAAAAATACATATAAAACATATATAGGTTTTAAACAAGCAAAAAAAATAATAAAAGAATTTAATCCGGATATTGTAATAGGCACAGGTGGATATATTTGTGGTGCTGTAATATGGCAAGCAAATAAATTAAAAATACCTACATTATTACATGAAAGTAATGCTTTTCCGGGAAGAGCAGTTAAAATACTTGCTAAAAAAACAGATACAATATTAGTATCTTTTAAAGATACAATATCTAAAATAAGCAAATGTAAAAATGTTGTGTTTACTGGTACACCTGTAAAAATAAAGAAGATTAATTATTTAGAAACTCAAAGGAAATCAATATTAGAGAAATTGAATTTAAAATTAGATAAACCAATTGTATTAATATTTGGTGGTAGTCAAGGTGCAAAAGCTATAAATGATTCAATACTACATATAATAAAAGAAAAATTAAATCAAAATTATCAAATAATATTAGCAGCAGGACAAAAACAATATGAAGAGATGAAAGAAAATTTAAAAAAATATGATATTGATATAGATAATATAAATGATATAAAAGTAGTACCATACATATACAATATGGAAGAGATAATGAATGTATCGGATTTAATAATATCAAGAAGTGGTGCAATGACGATAACTGAAATTTCTAATTTGGGAAAACCAGCTGTATTAATTCCGCTACCAAATGTAAGTCATAATCACCAATACTATAATGCTAAAACTTTAGAAAAAGTAGATGCAGCAAAAATTATATTAAATGACGAATTAACAGGCGAATTATTAAATAAGGAAATTAGTATATTAATTAATGATAGTAATAAATTAAAAGATATGGGACAAAATGCTTTGAAAAATTCAGTAGAAAATGCACAAGAAAAAATATATTTAGAAATAGAAAAATTAGTTAAAAATAAGTAGTACGAGATAAAATTCAGTAGTGGTAAGGGGAACAAGATGTTTAAAAATATACAGTTTAGAATAGTTTTAATATTTTTCATAATAGGTATAATAGTTATTAGTGGACTCGGAATATATTTCATAAATACAATAGATTATCTAAAAGAAAATATTGTAACACATAATAGTCAAGAAATATTAAGTAATGTGCATATAAATACACTTAAAGTATTTGGAATTATAGGTATAGTATATATAGTTATATCAGTACTAATATATATATTTATATCAAAATTTGTGATTTTACCTATAAACAAATTAATAGACAGTGCAAAAAAAGATTTAATGAAAGACGACAAGAAGAAAAAAGATAAAGATAAAATAAAAGATTCTAAGAAAAAAATAAAGACTATGAACAATCTTGAAAGTATTTTTGGTGTTATGACATCAGAATTAAAAAATAAATTAAGTGAAGTATCATCACAAAAAAATCAAATTGAAACAATACTATTACATATGACAGATGGAATAATAGCATTTAACATGCAAGGAGAAATAATATTAATAAATCCAGCAGCTAAAAAGTTTTTAAGTATAGAACCAGAAGATGAAAAGTTTGAAGATATATTTAAAAAATTTAAATTAGATATTAACATGGAAAAAATAATATACTTGGAAAGTTGGACATCTACAACAGAAAGAATTGAAACTGAAAACCACTATATGAACGTATTTTTTGCACCATTTAAAGATGAAGATGGTAGACCAGATGGAGTAATAGCAGTAGTTCAAGATATAACAGAACATGTTAAATTAGATAATATGCAAAGAGAATTCGTTGCAGATGTATCACATGAATTAAAAACACCAATAACATCAATAATGGGATATTCAGACACATTACTTGAAGGAGATTATGATAAAGAAACACAAGAAAAATTTTTAAATGTAATAGCAAGTGAAGCAAGAAGAATGGCAAAGTTAGTAACAGATTTACTTACATTATCAAGATATGATAATAATAAAACTCAAACCAATAAAGAATCATTTGATTTGGGGGATTTAGTTAAAAAATGTCAAGATAAATTAGCTATTGAAATACAGAAAAAAGAGCAAAATGTAAATACATTTGTAACAGCAGATGTACCACCAATATATGCAGATAGATATGATATTGAAAGAGTAGTATTAAATATACTTTCAAATAGTATAAAATATACAGGCAATGGTGGAGAAATTAAAATATATGTAGGGTTTGTATATAATGATGCATATATAAAAGTATTTGATAATGGAATAGGAATTCCTGAAGAAGATTTAAATAGAATATTTGAAAGATTCTATAGAGTAGACAAGGCTAGAACAAGAGAAATGGGTGGAACAGGACTAGGGTTAGCAATTGCAAAAGAAATTCTTGATAAAAATGGTGGAAGTATTAATATAAAAAGTGTAGTTGGACAAGGTACAGAAGTAGTTATACGAATACCTACAATTGAGAAACAAGAATAAAATCATTGTAAATTAAGATAAATTAGTATATAATAATAAACAGTAAATTAAAATAATTACAAGGAGATAAAATTTTGAGTGAGAATAAAAAAGAAATATTAGAATGGGTAGTATGTATAATAATAGCATTAGTACTTGCAGTGCTATTTAGATACTTTATAGGGACACCAACAATAGTACAACAAGTTTCAATGTACCCAACATTAGTAGAAGACGAAAGATTATGGTTAAATAGATGGGGAAGAACAACAGGAACACTTCCAGAAAAAGGAGAAATAATTACTTTTGAAGAACCTTCAAAAACAACATATACAGAATCTGAAATAGATGAAAGTAATCCTATTGCATATTATGATGAAAAAGAACCACTAGAATGGTTTGTTTCAGACTTTCTAGAAATTGGTAAAAGAAGCTATATTAAAAGAGTAATTGCAGTACCAGGAGAACATGTTCAAATTAAAGAAGGAAAAGTATTTATAAATGGAGAAGAATTAGATGAACCATATCTTCAACCAGGAGTAGTAACTGACATATTAGGTGGAGCAGGATTTGACGATTTTATAGTGCCAGAAAATACTGTTTTTGCTATGGGTGATAATAGAAACAGTAGTACAGACTGTAGAGCTTTTGGTTGCATACCATTAGAACAAATTGAAAGTACAGTTGCAATAAGAATATGGCCACTTAATAAATGGGGAGAAGTTTAAGAAATAGGTGTAATAAATATGTTTGATGATATAATAGGAAATGATAAAATAAAACAAAGATTACAATTAGCAATTAAAAATAATACAATTTCACATAGCTATATGTTTGTTGGAATACAAGGGATAGGAAAGCAGATATTTGCAAAAGAATTTGCAAAGGAAATATTATGTTTAAATAAAGATTGCAATAATAATAAAAGATGTGATTCGTGTATAAAATATGAAACATTAAATCATCCAGATTATACATATATAGAACAGGTAGGAAATTCAATAAAAATAGATAAAATAAGAGAAATGCAGAAACATATTCAAGAAAAACCTATTTTATCATCTAAAAAAGTATATATAATAAATAATGTAGAAACTATGACAAAAGAAGCTCAAAATTGTTTATTAAAAACACTTGAAGAACCGCCAGAATATGCTATAATAATACTGATATGTCAAAATGAAAATATGCTACTTACAACTATAAAATCAAGATGTTTAATATTACAGTTTGAAAAAATATCTAAAACCAGTATAAAAAAATATTTAGATAATAATACAGACATTATAATTAATGAAACTTTATTAGACTGTTTTGAAGGCAGTATAGGTAAATTATTAGAATTAAAAGATAAACAAGATAAATATATAGAAATACAAAAATTTATAGAAGAACTAGATAAAAGAGATATTATAGATATTCTAAAATATGCATCTCCTTTATACCAATCAAAAGAAGAAATTTATAGTTTTTTAGAATTTATGAATATATTACTATTAAAAAAGTGTATGGTAGATAGTAAATATTCTAATAGTATAATGATAATAGAAGAAACTAAAAAGAGAATAAAGCAAAATACGAATTATGATATGACTATAGATAATATGGTTTTCAGTATGTGGGAGGATATAAATTGAAAAATGTAGTAGGAGTTAGGTTTAAGAAGTTAGGTAAAATATATTTTTTCGACCCAAAAGGATTAAGAGTAAAAAAAGGTGATAAAGTAATTGTTGAAACTGTACAAGGTGATGAGTACGGAGAAGTTATAGTACCAAGTCGCGGTGTTGAAGACGAAAAACAATTAGAATCTTTTAAAAAAGTTATTAGATTTGCAAACTATAAAGATCATAAACAATATGATGAATGTAGAAAAAAAGAAAAAGAAGCATTAGAATTATGTGAGAAAAAAATAAAAGAACATAAATTAGATATGACATTAACAGATGTTGAATATAAATTTGATAATAGTAAAATGTTATTCTTTTTCACATCAGATGGTAGAGTGGATTTTAGAGAACTAGTAAAAGAACTAGCTGCAATATATAAAATTAGAATAGAATTAAGACAAATAGGCGTAAGAGATGAAGTTAAGAGAATAGGTGGTAATGGAGTATGTGGAAGAGAACTTTGTTGCTGTACATTTCTAAGTGATTTTGAAGCTGTTTCTATAAAAATGGCAAAAGAACAAAATTTATCATTAAATCCTACAAAGATATCAGGAAACTGTGGAAGACTTATGTGTTGTTTAAAATATGAGAATGAAGTATATGAAGAAAAATGTGCTAGATTACCTAAAATAGGTACAGTAGTTAAAACAGAAGACGGACAAGGTGAAATTGATTCTATAGAAACTTTGAAAGAAGTTGTAAGAGTTAAAATAAAAGACGGAGAAGGTTATTTATATAAAAAATATAAAGTTGAAGACATACAGATAGTTAAAAAATGTGATAAAAAGTGTAATAAAAAATGTAAATCAAATGAAGAAATACAAGATAAAAAATAAATTAAAAAAATAATAAAAAGACTAATATAATTATATATTATGAGTAAGATATAAGGAGGTGAGAATATGGCATATAAAATAGAAGATTCATGTATATCTTGTGGAGCTTGTGCTACAGAATGTCCTGTTGGATGTATATCACAAGGTGATTCAATTTTTGAAATTGATAATACAGTATGTATATCATGTGGAGTTTGTGCAGGTGTTTGTCCTGTTGAAGCACCAGTAGAAGAGTAATAAAGAATAAAAATACTTATATATTTTGGATATGTAAGTATTTTTTTGCACATAGAAGATATTAATATAAATGAGTTTGTAGAAAAAGTAGTTGATTTAAAGGTATGAATAAATTAAAGTATATTTAATTACTCATAAAAATCCATAAAGGGAAACATATTTAATTCTGAAATTTGTTTATCAAAATTTCTAAGGAATTTTGATAATTCAACCCAACTTTTATTTTCTTCAAAAGATAAAGAAGTAGTACCTTTATATCTATAATCATGTTCTAAATAATTCCATAAATGCATAGCTTGAGTAAATATTTGGATTTCAACTTTTATAAATATATTACATTCTGGAAATGATACAGGTATTTTTATTCGAATGTGATAACTTGAATATCCAGAATTCTTAGGATTTGTTATATAGTCTTTTTCTATATCAATATAGTTAGCGTATTGATTTTTTAAATAATTAATAATTAGAGATGTATCTTGTAATGTAGGACAGATAATTTTAACTCCACCTATATCATTAATATTTAACAACATTTCTTTAAAGGTTAAATTTAAATTACGTTTTTTCATTTTGTTTACAATACTATTATAAGATTTTATTCTAGATTCTACATTAGATATTAAAGTATAATTATAATTTGAAATAAAATTGTTATGGAAAAATTCAATATTATTTTTGACTGATGTAACAGCAGAAGAATACATTGACATTATTTCAGAGTAGATAATAGAATCATTTTCCAAGGGAATAGTAGAAATAATTAAATTTCCAATATCTAAATTTATTTTTTTTGAATCAATACACATACCTAGTTCCTTTCTTCTTATATTAATAAAAGACTTTAATAGTATTTATTAACTTAATTATGATATTTTATTTTCTAAACTTTAATTAGAAATATCAACTAATTGAACTATATCATTTTTTATGATATAATTAAAATACATATATGTTATAAAGTGTATAACAGGAGGTTATAATGGATATAAATTTAGAATTATATAAAATATTTTTTCGTGTATGTAAACATCGAAATATAACAAAAGCATCTGCGGAATTAATGATTTCTCAGCCAGCTGTAAGTAAATCTTTAAAAACTTTAGAAGGGCAATTAGGTGGAAATCTATTTATAAGAACTCCAAAAGGAGTAAAACTTACAACTGCAGGAGAAGAATTATATAAATATATAGAAAAAGCATTAGAATATATTAGTGTTGGAGAAACTAAATTTGCAAACATATTGAATATGGAAATTGGTAAAATAACAATAGGGTCAAGTTCTACATTAACACAAAAAATTATATTAAAAGAATTATATCAATTTAACAAGATATATCCAAATATTAATATTGAAATAGTAACAGATGCCACACCTATACTCGTAAAAAAATTAAAAGAAGGTTTAATAGATATGTGCATAATTAATTCTGAAAAAAACATAAATAATAAAGATATTAATAGTATTAAAATAAAAGAAATAAATAATTGTTTTGCAGTAGGAAAAAAATGGAAAGAGTTAGCGGAAAAAGAAATTGATTTAGAAGAGTTAATAAAATATCCTATCATTTGTCAAGTCTTACCTAGTAAAGCCAGAAAAGTGTTTAATGAATTTTGTGAAAAAAATAATGTACAATTATTTCCAAAAATGGAGTTTACAAGTTATACATTAGTAGAGAAGTTTACATTAAATAATTTTGGTATTGGATTTATAGCAAAAGAGTTTATTGAAGAATACATAAAGAAAAAGGAATTATTTGTGTTAAATATTAAACAAAAAATTAACTCTCGAAATATATTATTATTAACATTAAAGTATAATAATAATATAGCACTAAATGAATTAGTAAAACATTTTAATAACAATGAGAAATAGAATGATTTTAGATGTGAATAAAATATTAAAGTAATTATAAGTAAAAGACGGTACAGAAGATGATTTTGTAGAATAAAGCAAAATGGCAGAATTATATATTCAAGTAACAGAGAAAATTGAGTTAGAGTCAACTAGAGATAGAAAATATATTAGACTATTACATATTTCAGATAATTATCTTAAATATGTACTTAGAACAGACAAATTTGCAATAAAGTAATAAAATAAATATCCTTTTAATATATTTAAATAATAAGTATATTAGGAGGATATATGATTGTAATAAATAGTAAAAGAATAAAATTAATATTAGTAAGTATATTTTTAGGAGTATTTGCATTCTCGTTTCAAATAGCCGAAAAAGAAGAATTACCTAAATATACACTAGAAACAGTGTCAACACCAGTATCAGGAAAAACTGTAATATTAGATGCGGGACATGGATATCCAGATTTAGGAGCATCAAGTGATAATGGAGTAAGTGAATCAGAAATAAATTTAAGTATAGTATTAAAAATTCAAAGTCTTTTAGAACAAAGTGGATGTAATGTAATATTAACTAGATCAGATGAAAATGGAATATATGATTTAGATAAAAGTACATTAAAAGAAAAGAAAGTATCAGATTTGAAAAATAGGGTAAAAATAGGGAATGAATCAAGTGCAGATATATTTGTAAGTATACATTTGAATAAAATAGATCAAGAAAAATATTGGGGATGGCAAACTTTTTTCAAGCAGAATAATGATGAAAGTATAAAATTAGCAACAAATATTCAGAATAGTTTAAATGATACAATACAAAAAGAAAATGGAAGAGAGCCATTAAAATTAAGCAATATATATATAATGGATAATGTGGAAATACCTACATCCATAGTAGAATGTGGTTTTTTATCTAATAATGAAGAAGAAAAACTTTTACAAGAAGATGAGTATCAAAATAAATTAGCATGGGGAATATATATGGGTATAAATGATTATTTTTATAATTAAAATATTATTTTGAAAGTTATTTCGATACATAGAAATAACTTT
>CAYJGL010000046.1:0-12166 GCA_964369695.1 uncultured Clostridium sp. | reverse complement strand
ACTATATTTACTCTTGAATTATTTAATATATTTCTAATGTCATTAAACATTTCATCATTTAATTTTTTCATATATTATTCCGCCTTTCTATTATTTATATTTCATAAATATTAATTATTCAGACTATGTTTAAGGAACGAATGGGAACGAATGAAGGTCACAAACTTATATTAGTATGCTATGTTCCTTATTTTCCACATAGTCCGTAAAGTACTGAAATATAAGGAATATATGGAATGTAGAATACTGGAAAGTACAGCAATTCACACTATGATACGAAGTATTCTACTGCGTGTTCAGGGAACAACTCCTTGAACTCGCTATAAAGTTGTCCTGCTAATGTCTTATTATGTGCTAAAACAAGTGTTGGTCTTTGAACTTTTTCAATTACATTTGCCATTGTGAAAATTTTTTCTGTTCCCGTTGCTCCTAGAAGCACTTGATGTTTCAGTCCTTTGTTTAATCCTTCTACTAGCTTTTCTATTGCCTGTGGTTGGTCACCTGCTGGCTTATATTTTGATACTAATTTAAACATTTTCCCCTCCCATGTGACCTAAAAAAAAGATCACTATACGCCTAATTTTTTGAAAATTCGTTCACAAATTCGTTCACAAATCAAATTTTTCCACTTAAATTTTTGTCATTTTTGGCTGTGAACGAATAAAGGTCACAAACTTCTAATAATATATTTATAATACCGTATATTTTAAAATTGGCTACTTATATTTTCCACATATTTGATACGATGCTCTTTTTCACAATAAATATTATAAATACATTTACTTAAATTATTAAAATCTTCTAATTCTATCAATTTTATAGAAGCCATTTTTTTATCTTTTTCAAGCAAATCTTTAATATTAATCCACATAGCCTTATTATCATCTAAGTCTGTATTTATTATCCCTGTGACATCTGCTATAACTATTTTAAACCTAAAAATAATATTATCATATATAATTGGCAAATAACCTTTGTCATATATTTGAGTTACATCTAATTCTGTTTCTTCTTTAACTTCTCTTATTACAGTTTGTTTATATGTTTCCCCATCTTCTATTTTTCCACCAGGCAAATCATAAAATCCTTCATTTTTTTATTGTACTTTATAGCTAATACTTTATCTTCTCTAAACGAATATACTCTAACAGCATTTCTGATTTTAATACTCTTATTGCATTCTAATAAATTTTCAAATTCAATTGTATCTAATTTGTATAAGTCTGTATCAAAAGCGAGTTTAGTATTTGTAATCTCAGCTCCCATCCAATATTCTTCTTTATAATTGTTTAGTTCTTCTTGAGATTCAAACGAAACCTCGACTCTCAATAAACCTTTATACTCTCCAAGATATTCTTTGATTGTTATTCTATCATCATTTAAATATAAATAACTATTTCTAATTATTGCTTTAATAGATTTTTGCTTAATTTTATTAAATTCTTCTGCACTTATTTTTGTTTTACTTATAACAATATTATTATCTAAAATTTCTTTCTCATATATGTTGTCTTTAGACTGTATTCTTAAATTATCATCAATGTAATATCTTTCATATCTAATCTTAGAACTTAATTCTAAATCATTCAAACTGTCAATTATATATCTTTTTGTTAATCTTAAACATATTTAACTCCACTATTCAATTTCAAAATCTAACACTAATGGTAAATGATCTGAAAAATCATCATTTAATACTTCAAAATTATTTATTTTTATATCTTTTGTTGCAAATATATAATCGCAAACCATGTCACCAGTATCAAGCCCATCATCAAATGATGGTCTAGTAGATTTTATATTATATATGTCAATTAAATTAATATACTCATTATTAAATAATTGTATATCTTTTGTATTTT
Source organism: uncultured Clostridium sp. (assembly GCA_964369695.1). Taxonomy (GTDB): domain Bacteria; phylum Bacillota; class Clostridia; order TANB77; family CAG-508; genus CAG-269. The sequence continues at coordinate 10,304 of CAYJGL010000046.1, read as the reverse complement.
GCTTTAAATTAAAATCTCCTATAATTATTGTAGGAATATTCAATAATACTGCCTTATTTATTATAAACTGACACTGCTTATATGTTCTTTCATTTCCTTTTTTATCTTCATTCCATATTCCATGAACATTTATTACTTGGAGTTTTTTATTGTTTATATCTATTATACATCTTTGAATTGCTCTTGCGTGATCATCTCTTCGAAAATTAGTTGCATCATATCCTTTTTCTGTATAATCAAAATGGTAAAATTCACTATATGAATTGATTATCTTATATTTACTCATTAGAAAATTTCCTTGCTCCACAAAACCATTAAAATTCTTATGTGTTTTCCCATTTTTAATAATTTCACTAGCTCCCCATAACGGTGTAAATCTAGATGATTTATATAAGTCTTGAAATTCATTTAAAATATAATTATATGTTTTATACCTTTCAAAAACATTATCATCATATGCTTTTAATACTTCTTGCATACAAATTATATCATAACTATTTTTCTTGAGAAATTCTAATATTTGTTTCGTATTGTCAAGTTTTATTCCTACATTTAAACTTAATATTTTCAATTACTTCCCCCCATCATTTTCTCTAAATATACTCTTTATATATTTTATTTTTCATTAGATTTAATTACTTTAACTGTATTCTCATATATTCCAAATTCCTTTCAAAATATTTCAATTTATATATAAGATTATATATATCCTTTAAAACCTATATTTCTTTATTTACTCTGTGTTACTTAATAATAAATTCCAAATTATTTATTCATATAATCCATTAATTTGACTAAATTTTTAGATAAAGAAATTACATCGTCATTTATTTCTATTAATTTATTATCTTCTACCACATAATTAACTATTTGAATATTCTTTAAATCCATAAACCTATCTAATTCTTTTTTTATATAATGTAATTGAACACAGTGTGGTGATTTATTTACAGATGCAAAAATTATTCTATTAATCTTACCTGTACTTATCATCCCTGCTATTTTGGTTATTGCCATATTAATATGAGATTCTTCTAAACACAACTCATATATGTTGTTTGAAATATTTCTTAATTTATCAAAACCGTCTTTTTGCATTTCTTTAAGACATGTCCCTATTATAATAATTGTGTCACTTACATCATATATGTTGCTTCTTAATAATGATTTCATATATTCTCCTTAATTTTTTTTATTTTTTTCATATAAAGTAATACTTTTTAAACATTTAATTTTTTATATTTGATATATTTTTTTATTAAAAACAATCCACCAAAAGAAGCTAGTAATAAAAATATCATTGCATGTACTAAATCAAATTTTAATAAAATTAATGTAATAACTAAACTTATTATAAAATCAACAATTTTAGACGCCAGAAATAGATAAGACATTGAATTTTCATAATTAGAATTTGAATCGTTTAATACTATATTTCTAATATAATTAGAAAAGTAATCTCTCATTGCTAGAAATACAAAAAAACCTAATGTTACTATAACTACACTTAAAGCATTTAAATTTATAAATTCACCAAATATAATTAATATAAACGCTGCTATTAAAATATAATTGAAAGAATATAACGTTATAATATTACTTTTATATACTTTTAATTTAGAAAAAATTAAATTACTTATCGTCCTTACAATTCTAGATAAAAAAATTATAACTGAAAAACAAAGTACAGCTCCTTCTATTTCTATAAAAGAAAATAATTCATATTGAATTATTAATTTACTATTAACTTCACCATTACCAATCAAAGCTCGTATTAATGCATAAAATATACCTATCAATATAATTGATTTATTTAATGTTAGATTAATTTTTTCTTTTTTTACTTCTGTTACATTATCTTTATACTCGTATAAAAAATGAGAAAGTATAAAATTAAAAAAACAAAACAATATACATAAAATCATAGGTAGATAATTATTAATATTATATAAATATCCTGATATTAATGCAATAATCATAGTTATTACAGAATATATTAAGCTTGACTTTTGTTGTAATTTTATATAATCATTTCTTTTTCCTATATACTCTAAATTCCTTTTTAAAATAACATTTTCCATATTTTTAAATAAAAAGGCTAATGTATATATTATATATCCTATCAGAATTAATATATAGGTATTTGATATAGTTAATAATAGAGAAGCAATCAAAAACATTAAACTCCCCAATTTCACACAGCTTATATTTCCAATTTTGTTTATTATTCTAAAAAATAATGGATATGTTATAATTGAAAATAATGTCCCTATTGTTGTTAATGAGCTTATTTGTAAAGCATTAAAATTTTTCACATCTGTTAAAAAAACCGTGTAGATAGCAATCCAAAATAGTAAATCTCCCGTTAGCGCTGTAAAATAAGGATAAATTTTCAAGCTTAAATCTACGCGCTTCTTAATATCCATTCATAATACCTCCTAGTAAACTATAATTGTAGTGTAAATAGTTTTTACTCAAACTTCCTATTTCCATTCTCTTTATAGATTTTAACCTATTTTTCTTCTTTTTCCAACATTTTTTTATTTATTTCTATAAAAAATAGTAAATTTCTTTATAATAACCTAAAGTATTAATCGTAATCTACTAACTATATAAATCAAAAAAATTATTTAAATTTATGTTTCAAACTTTTATTATTCATAAAATTTTTTAATTCCTTCAATATCTCGTATCTCTTTAATAAACTGTGCCAAATTTGAAAATCCTGCAATTTGCTTATTATGAAAATCCATTACAAACTCCATATTCTTCCACTCAAATGTACCTTCAATATTCTCGTTCACATTAACTTCTTCTATAAAATCATAATATATTGCAATTGATTTATCTTCTCTATTATTTCTAGATTTTGGATATATCATTGTCATGAATTTTTTTGGACATATTAATTTTATTCCTGTTTCTTCAAAACATTCTCTAATTGTTGATTGCTCTTCTGTTTCAGTATCTTCTATCTTTCCAGCAACACCATTATATAAATTTTTAAATGGCTGCCTATTTCTTTTTATCAGCAATACTTTATCTGCTGTTTTATTGAATAACAATATTAACACATATTTTTTCATGAAAACTCCTTATATTTTTTTATTTTTTCTGTCTAATCTTATAATACCTATGCAAACTCTATTTATTTTCCTATATATCATTATACTCAATATATACTGACAATCCAGATTCTTTTACTAAATTACTTTTATCATTACATAAAGTATTCTCTAACACTTTTAGAATCTTGATATATATGTTTATCTATTTTTTAATTTAAATTTTGTTATATAAAAAATACATTTCCTTAAATTTGTTGTAGTGTTTTAAGTATTCTTGTAATGTTTTTAAAAAATTTTCGTATTCCAAATCTTTAAAATGTATTTTGTTAATTGCATATCCATGTACTCCAAATTTTTCTTCCAAATGTTCATATGACCTTTTTATATGTTCATCAATAGTAAACTCTGGATAATGTTTTAATGAATATTTATGTGTTCTTGTAAATGCACTTACAATATCTGTACTTCTATCTGCAGATGATACTATTTCTCCGTAAATAGTCCTAGGCATACACTCACTACTAGCTCTGTGATCTTCTATAGCTTAGCAAATAACTGCTAATTTTTCACTATCAAAATATTCTTTAAAAAATTTATTTGTTCTTACAAATTTTGCTGACAAGATATGATGTTTATCTTTATTTTCATAATGCTTAACATCATGACACATTGCAATTGTATACACCATATCTAAATATATATTTTCACATTGATTAGCAAAAATCAAACTTCTTCTTAATACATCTTCCATGTGCGCAATTTGATGACCTTGGTCATTTTTAAAAAACAACGGTACAATCTCTTCTTCTATATATTTCGTTAAACTTTCATTAATCATTTTATATCTTCTTTCTAATCATATATATTTTTTTATTTTTATTCTAAACCTAGAAAAAATTTCCATATCCGATAAATTCCAAAAACTGTTCTTTAGTTATAATGTCTGTTTTAAAGTTTTTGGTAACTTCATCTTTATTATCTATTTGTCTTAGATTCTCAATCTCATTTCCCATATTTAAATACTCCGCAACTCTATGATTTTTCCTTGAAAAACTTTCAAATTCATGTATACGTCCATTTGCCAAATATATATTTAAAGCAGACAATGCTGATAATTCTTGGTCACAATCCATATCACTTATTGCAAATCCCACAATCATCTTCTTAGGTATATATACACCTTCAGCATATAACCATTTATTAGATATCAATAATTCTTTTTTTAATTTTTTCAACTCACTTTTAGATAGTTCTTGTTTTATTTCTTCAGGAAATTCTATTTCTGAAAACTCTTTATTCTCTAACATTGAAATTAGTTCAGTTAACTTAACATATTTCCTAATAACTTTCATTGATTTATGATATCTAGGTACAATTTGACTTATACCATATCTTGCAGTAAAAAATATTAGGACAAGATAAAACATATTAAAAATATAATATTTGATATAGTTTCCTTTTCATCAAACGTTACTAAATACATTGTGTAAGATTCAAGACATACTTAAATTGTTGCACATATAAATTTTATAAAATTTTTTAAACCAATTTTCAGTTTCATCTTCTCCATCTACTTCTTACTCCTATACCTATTTCTTATCTTGATATATCTGATACTTTCATGTCCATTTTTTTAATTAAATCTCTAGGATTTGTAATTACTTCATAACCTTTTATTCCACTTGCAATTCCGTATATTTTCATAACTAATTAGTTCTTCATCCATAAAAACATCTACAGAACTCTTTATCATTAAAAATGTAATTGCTCCAACTTTACAATCTGTTAGTATTTCAGATTCTGTTTCATCAGCTAATCTATATCGTTCTCCTGTTATTTTTTCTAATTTATCATAATCGATTTTCTTCAAATTAGGAAGAATACATATTATATATTTTTTGTTTTCTGACTTTAAAACCATTGTTTTTGCAATAGACTCAATAGGTATTCCTAATACTTTACTTACTAGCTTATAATCTGATTTAATATTATATTTTTTTACTTCATATTGTATTTTTTTATTTTTTAAATAATTTCCTAATTCTTCTAATTTCTTTTGCATATTCTGCTCCTTAATATACATATTTATATTTTATATACTAAATTGATGAATTATAAAATTCGACCAGTTTTAACATCAATTCATCATCTAAGTCATAATATAATTCAGAATTAAAATTTTTATTAACATATTCTGTTATTACTTCTTCATTTATATTATTTCCTAAAGCTAATTGATATTTTCCAAATTCATCATTGAATTTTTTTATATATTCTCTAGCAGCATCTGATTCTAAAATATATGAATGCCCCCTATTATCATACGATATAAATTGGAATCGTTCTGAATCTTTATATCTATCATAAAACATCCCATATTGATCATCATACGGTATTCTTTCATCATCTTTACTATGCATTATTAATATATTAGCATTAGAATTATCAAAACCTTCAATTGCTGTTGTACCTGCATATTCACCATATTTTATTTTTTCATACAAAGATATATATGGTGATAATACATCTACAATTGGCCCTACTACAACCCTTCCTTCATATATCAACATATCTATTGATTTATTAAAACCTGCCATCATTACTACTGCTTTTATATCATCATGCATATTAAGTACATTTCCAACAGAATATCCACCCCAACTGTGTCCAAATAACATTATTGGCAGACCTTCAAACTTTGGTTGTTCTTTTAGATATCTTATAGCATAATCTAAATCTATAACACCACGTGGTAATCCACCCATTGCTTCTGTTCCTGTTTCACCATGTCCTGTTGCATCATATCCAAATACTAAAAATCCTGCTGATGTCAAAACATCTGATAAACCTATGTATCTATTCTGACCTTCACTTCCTAGTCCATGACTTATTATTACAACACCTTTGTATGTTTCAAAATCTTTTGAATATGTATAACCTATAAGTTCATTTCCATTATCAGTTTTAAATGTTGTTCTTTCTGCATTCAGTCCTTCAAACTCTTCTGGACTTCGTCTTAGCCACTCTATAGACTCATAAATTTCAGAAAAATTTTGTTCATATATATATCCAGATAAACACAGTGGAAGTATTAATAATCCTATAACTAATATAACTATAATTCCTATAATAATTTTATTTCTTTTTTTCATATATTTCGTCTCCTTTTTTATACTTTTATTTATCAATATACATCTATTCAAATTCTTCCAGTTCAGTAAAGTTCAATCCATTTACCACAGCAACACCAGTATATAGTTTATTTGTATATCTTCCTTCTTTTACATAGTGGTCAATTACATATTTAGCTGTATGTGGCATATCCAGCTCATATATTTTATCATAAGATACCCATTCAAGTTTTCCTTCATTACTTTTTATATTATTAGAAAAATCTATTAACTTTGCAAAAAAATAATAATTTTGTCTTGTTTCATTATCCTTTAATCTAATCGTAATATATTTCATTTGAAAATTTGTAATATCATTCTCTAAAATCCCCACTTCTTCTCTTAATTCTCTTAACACACATTTTCTCGCATCATCCAATTCATCTTTCTCAAAATGTCCGCCAGCTGTACCTATATATGAATTTTTTATTACTTTTGAACCCATTCTATATAACAATAATAATCTATCACTTTCATCATATAAATATATTGACGTCATATTTCTTAATTTTCCATTCATAACTAAATCTCCGAATTCTAAACTTTAATATTATATTTCTATTTCATTATATATAAACTAATGGAGTAATTCAATAGTTTAATTAAAATATCAAAAGACAATATAAAAACGATAATTAAAAAACAATATGAAAATGAATATGGAAGTAAAAAAATAAATATGGAAATAAATAAAAAAAAATAAATAAAAAAAAATATATATATATAATAGAGGCCTGTCCCAAAAACGACACGAATGTCGCGTTGGGGTCTGTCCCCAATGCGACATTTATTTATCATAACTATATTTCTTTCTGTATTTTATTATGAATATTATTGAAATGATACAAGTCAATGCTTCTGCAATTGGTACTGCAATCCATACTCCTGTTATTCCAATTATTTGTGGTAATATTAGTAACGATGCTGATATTAATACTAATGTTCTTAAAAAAGATATTATTCCTGACACTATTCCATTTGAGTATGCTGTAAACATTGCCGAAGCAAATATATTAAACCCTGCAAATATAAAACTAAATACAAATATTTTCATTCCTTCTATTGTAAGATTGTATACATTTGATGATGAGTCTGTAAATATATTAGTAATTGGCTCTGCTAATATGAATCCTAATGTTGTACTAATTAATGAAAATATTAATATTATTTTTATACTTGTTACAAAAATTTTTCTTAAATTTTTTTTATTTTTTTCTCCATAGTTATAACTTATGACAGGTGATATTCCCATAGCATATCCCATAAATATTGCATTTAGAAATATTTGAGAATAAAGTATTACTGTTATTGCTGCTATCCCATCATTTCCTACTAATCTAAGCATTGACATATTAAACAAAAATGTTGTTACTGCTGTTGCAATATTTCCTATCATTTCTGAAGAACCATTTAAACTTGCTTTACCTAATACTTTTAAGTCACATACTGGTTTTACAAAATATATATCTTTGTTTTTTCTAGCAAAATATATCACTCCTATTATTGCTGGGAGTAATGATCCTATTCCTGTAGCTATAGCTGCTCCTTCTATCCCCATATTCAAATGTGCCATAAATATGTAGTCCAATATGATATTTGATAAACCACCTAATAACATTGCTAGGAATGCAAATTGTGGTTTATTAACTGTTATATACATTGATTGAAAAATAAGCTGAATTGTGAAGAAGGGGAAACACCATGCGATATATTTCAAATAATCTATACTATGAAAAAAGACTTCTTTTTCTGCTCCCAAAATATTTGCCACATTTTCAATATTTAAATATATTAAAACTGTTACAATCATACCTATAATTGCCCCCACTATTGTAAATAGTGTGAAATTTTGTCTTGCTTCTTGTTTTTCACCTTCACCTAATTTTTTAGCACATATTGCATTACCACCAGTTGCTAGCATTAAACCTAATGCTAGAACTATAGCTATTATAGGAAATACAATATTAATTGCTGATAATGCTGATTCTCCTACTAAATTTGATACAAATATAGCATCTACCATTGTGTATACTGACATAAACAACATTGTAAATATTGTAGGTATTGTAAATTTGATTATATTTTTTGTATTTATTTTATCTTTCACTTAGTCTTCTCCAATTTGCTCTTTAACTTTTTTAATAAATTCTCTTATCTCTTCTTCTGTAGTTGTATATGAAGTAACAAACCTTGCTTCAACATCATCGGTATTTTCTAAATATTTAAAAATATAATGGCAATGTTTTAACAATTTATTATTTAATTCTTTTGATATATTAGTAAAAACCATGTTAGTCTCTGGATTTGCTACAAATTCAAATCCTAATTTTTCTAATTCAGTTGATAATAACTTTGCCATTTTGTTGCTATTTTTTGATAACTCAAATATTAAATCATCTTTTAATAGTTCTTCAAATTGAATACCCAAAAATCTAGACTTTGCAAGTAATGCTCCATTTTGTTTTATATACCATTTCATATTTTGTTTTAATTCATTATTTAAAATAACTAATGCTTCACCAAGCATTGCTCCATTTTTAGTTCCACCTATATAAAATGCATCACATAAATCTGCTATTTCACTTAATGTTATATCACAATTATCGCAAGTAAGTGCATTTATTAGTCTTGCGCCATCTATGTATAAATATAAGTTGTTTTTTTTACAACATTCACTTATTTGTATTAATTCATCTTTTTTATATATTGTTCCTAACTCTGTTGAATTTGATATATATACTAACTTTGGTCTAACACTATGAAAATCATTTGCATGTGATTTAACAATAAAATCAATTGCTTTAACTGTTAATTTTCCATCTATACTTTTTACATTAATTATTTTATGACCTGCAGATTCAATAGCTCCTGCTTCATGAACTTCTATATGAGATAAATCAGTTGCAATAATAGCATCAATAGGCCTTAAAAAAGCTGAAATTACAACTTTATTTGTTTGTGTTCCACCAACTAATAAATGTATATCTGCATCTTCTTTTTTTATTTTATCTTTTATTATATTACAAGCTTTTATTGTATATTCATCTTCTCCATAACCTAATTGTTTTTCTAAGTTTGTCCTACTTAATGCTTCTATTATTCTAGGATGTACTCCATCACTATAGTCATTTTTTAAAAATATCATTTTATTATTCCTTCCGTATTTTTTCTAATCATATTATTACTATATATCTTTAATTTTCATGTTAAATTGCCTTAATACTTTAAGTAAAATACTAGGATTTTCAGCCTAGTATCTTTTAATTTTATACTTTAGTCAAAATTTATTTAACTACAAATTTTATTGTATCAGGTAATCCCCATGTGTTTTCCAATATATTAGAATCATTTTCTGTTCTTGTTGTTACAGTTTCTAGTTTATCACACATATATAATACATAGTCACTTGATTGAACATTTGATAAATCTGCAGCACTAAGATTAATTGTTTTTAGTTCAGTACACCTATTAAACATACTTTCCATATCTCTAAGATTTATTGTAGAAAAACTACTTAAGTCTAATTCGGTTAAACTTGTACATCTTCCAAACATCGTCTTCATACTTGTTGTATTACTAGTATCAAATTCACTTAAATCTAGAGTTTCTAAGTTTTCACAAAAAGCAAACATATATGACATATCAATTACTTTACTTGTTTTAAAATTAGATAAATTTACATCTTTTAGATTAGTACAAGATTGAAACATCACTTTCATATCTGTTACATTTTCAGTATTAAAATTACTTAGATTTAATTCTATTAAATTATTACAATTATTAAACATATATGACATATTTGTAACTTTACTTGTATTAAAATTAGATAAATTTAGATTTTTTATGTTAGTACAGGATTGAAACATTGTTCCCATATCTGTTACATTTTCTGTATTAAAATTACTTAAATCTAATTCTATTAAACTGTGACAAGCATTAAACATCATTTCCATATCTGTTACATTTTCAGTATCAAAATTACTTACATCTAATTCTATTAAACTGTGACAAGCATTAAACATCATTGCCATATTAGTAACTTTACTAGTATTGAAATTAGATATTT
>CAYJGL010000045.1:0-12275 GCA_964369695.1 uncultured Clostridium sp. | reverse complement strand
AAATAAAAGAAAAAGCTCTAGAAGAAAAAGTTCCAATTATAATGGACGATACATTAGAAGTTATTTCAAAATACTTATTGGATTTAAGACCAAAAAGAATATTAGAAATAGGAGCAGCTGTAGGATATTCAGCAATTTGTTTTGTAGATATCCTAGAGCGAAAATGTGTAATAGATACAATTGAGAGAAATGCTAAAAGAGCAAGTGAAGCAAGAGAGAATATACAAAAAGTTGAATTTCAAGAAAATATAAAATTATATGAAGGTGATGCTGTAGAGATATTACCTTCATTAAACAACAAATACGATGTTATTTTTATAGATGCTGCTAAAAGTAAATATCCATATTTTTTAAAAGAATCATTGAGAATGTTGAATGAAAATGGGATGATTTTTGCAGACAATGTTTTATACAAAGGCTATGTTATGGGAGATTACAACGAACATAAACACAGAACAGCAGTTAGGAACTTAAGAGAATTTATAAAAGATACAACAAATAATATTGATTTAGATACAGAAATACTTGAAGTTGGAGATGGACTTGCTATTATTAATAAAAAGAAGGTGATATAGTGAACGAAAATGAATTCAAGGATAATTTAAAAGTTGAAGACAATAAAATGTATTTTGATGAAGAAGCAAGGTATAATGGATATAAAAAATATATTGATATGCAAAAAGAAATGTTTTTTAAAAATTTGATATTTTTAGATACGATTATGGAAGGTTTGAAAATTTCAGGAACTATATCTGAGAAATCGGAAATTAAAGCTAGAATAAAGTCATATAATTCTGTGAAAAATAAAGAACAAAAGAAACAGAAAGAACTAAGAGAGCAAGAAAAAAGAGAAGAAATAGATGAGACAGTTGAAAATAAAAAAATTAATTTAGCAGTATTAGATGTATTTGCGGTACAAATATTAACAGAAACTGAAGAAGAGTATGTAGCGTTTTTAGAAAGCATTCAACCATACTATGATGTTACTGAAGCCAAGAATTATAATAAAAGTAATGGGTATAGGGCACTTCATAGGAAAGGAATATTAAAAACTGATGGGAGTGTTAGTTTAGAAAATAATTTTTGGAAAAAACCAGAGAGTCATGAAATTCCATTTTTAGAATTACATGCACATACGAAAGAAGTTTATAGAAAAGGAAAAAATGGAACAGCTAGCCATTATAAATATAAAGGTGAGAATAAAATAAAAGTTTTTGAAAAATATAATAATGAACAATTTGATAATAAAGATTTACCAGAGATGTTCAGAGTTAAAGATGCTAAAATAATCAAATTAACAAAAGAAGAAATTTTAAAAGAGTTATATCCATTTTTATTTAATAAAACAATAAGTAGAAAAAACAATAAACTTAAAATAGAAAGATATCCAGGAAGTGAATAATTTTAAATAAAGATAATAAAATAATTCATTACTTAATAAACTTAAATAAGTATAATATTTAGGAGATTAAGTAATGAGTTTTTTTAGTGATATAATTAAAGGTCTTGTGGTAGGTATAGGAGTGATATTACCAGGGGTAAGTAGTGGTGTGCTATGTATGATAATGGGAATATATGAAAAAATATTAGATTCTATTTTAAGTTTTTTTAAAGATATAAAAAAAAACACAAAGTTTTTATTACCATTTGGGACAGGAGTTTTAATAGGAGTTATAATTCTTAGTAATGTTTTAAAAGTTTTAATATATCAATATCCAATACAAACAAAAGGAATCTTTATTGGTTTAATAATAGGAAGTATACCACCACTTATAAAACAAATAAATCAAAAAGAAAAGTTTAGAAAAATAAATATATTATATTTAGTAATAGCTTTTATAATAGGACTATCAATGACTTTATTTGAAGAGAATATATCAATTCCTAGTACAGGAGAAGTTAGTAATATATATTTAATATTTTGTGGAATGATAATGTCAATAGGATATGTAATACCTGGTGTTAGCAGTACAATAATGTTAATGTGTTTAGGAATATATTCTTTATACCTTCAATCTATCTCAGTAATATATTTACCAGTATTAATTCCTTTAGGAATAGGATTAGCAATAGGTTCAATTTTTTGTATGAATATTACAAAGTATCTACTAAAAAACCATTATGCCAAGATGTCATATTCGATAATAGGTTTTACAATAGGTTCTGTATATATACTTATGCCACAAATAGCTGATGTCTTAGAAATCATAGTATTACTAATTAGTATTTTTCTCGGATTCATAATTACTAAAATACTAACAAAATAAAATAGAAAATGTAAAAAAAATGTGAAATTTTTGTAAAATAGTAGACTTAAAATATATGTTTTGATATACTTTAAAAGTATAGTAGTATAGATTTAAAATGAGGAAATATATGAGAAAGAAAAACAAAAGTAAATTAAATAAAATTAACAAATATAATATTAGACGTAAACCACTAATAATAGTGATTACAATAGTAACTATATTAGCGATAATAATAGGTGTCAGTTATGCGAGATATGTATCACAAGTAAATAGTGATAAAAAGGTAGTATCACCGTATGAATTTTATTTCACAAGTAATTATTTGACAGAAGAGAGTGATAAAAAATATACAATATCAAACTATGATCCAGGAGAAGAAATTATAGTTGATATATATAATTATGAAGATGAATTAAGATATACAGAAGGAGAAATAATATATAATGTAACTGCGGAAGGTACAAATAATGATAATATACAAAAAGGAGAATTTACAGGTGCAGACTTAAAAATATCACAAATAAAAATAACATTAGATAAAGATGATTTTATAAATGGTAAAGCGACATTTAAATTAACAGCAAATTCTACAAGTCCGTACATAAAAGTAATATCAGCAACATTTGATGTTTATGAATCAGGACTTCCAGAAGATGCTTATATGGAAGTTGTAGATAGTTTGAATTCTTATGTAGTAGCAACAACAGTTGTAACAGAAGGGCTAGATGGAGTAATAACATTGAATTTTCCAAGTACATTAGTTCCAGATATGGGAGATGATAGAATAACTGAAGTGGGAGATTCATATATGAAATTTAACGCAGATAAAAATTCTATATATGAATTTACATTATTTAAAGAGAACTTAGATGATGTGTATGCAATAGATCCAAGTAATAGATTTCAAATAATAACAGAAGTTGCTGGAACAGAAAGATTACCAATAGATGCAATGATTGGGTATTGTGATGATGAGACTGTAAGAAATGAAGAGAGTTGGGGACAATATGATAGAGTTACAGTTGAAAATGGGGAAACACCAAATTTAACGTATGTAACAGACGAAAATGGAAATATTGGGTTTGAAGGTAAAGTAGGAAGTGCAGTAACAGCTAAAATACCAGTAGAAGAACCGGTTAATGAATTTTACTCATTAACAGCTACAATAAAAGTTGATATAACTAAAAATGTATTAGATAAAGATTTGGGTGGAACAGTTGTTGCGATTTCACCAGTATGGGGACAACAAATAGCTTGGATAGCAGTAAAAGCAAACAAACTAGAAATTTATAGTTATCAATATTATTCTCCATTTTTAAACCAAGGAGATGGATATATATCTGTAGATATAACAGAGTACAATAATCAGTATATAAATATCATTCTTACAGGAGAAAATGGTGGAAAATCTAATTTATATATAAATGGAGAATTTGTTAGAGAATTTAATTCAGGAAGACTAGAATTTCAAAATGAACCAGAACTAACAATAGGAGATTTAAGACCGAATAGAGGATTGTATTTTATAGGTACAATATATAATTTTGTATTATATAATAGAGTTGTAGAAGACTATGAAGTAAGATCTATATGGAACTTCTATCAAGAAAAATTAGGAATTACAGAATAAATTGATAATAGAATTAAATATAGAATAATAGAAAGGTTGTTATAATGAAAAGTAAAAGAAAACAAAAGAGAAGTAATAGAATAAAAAAACAAAAAAATATTATAACAATTGCTGTTGTTTTGTTTATATTAGTTGCTATATTATGTATTACATATAATATGTTTTTTACAGTTACAACTAAAGAAATATCATATAAATTAAATGGATACGAATTATTAAATATGACACAGGAAATAGTAGATGGAAATATTAAATTACCATATCCGGCTGAATTAGGAATTGAAGCAAAAGTTGGACAAACTTTTTCTGGATATGACACAGATAATGATGGAATTGCTAATTACCAAGCAGGAGATTTAATGCCAGTATCAGCAAGTAATTTTAGTAAAAGTATCTCAGTTATTAATTTAGAAGATGACATTCCATTTACAGCATGGCTATATGATGATAAAAATAATATAGCAGGAGTAGAACTCAAAAGCAGTGATTATACAGTTTCGAATGCTTGGGATTATGAAAATAATTTAAAATATTTAGTCATTCAGCCTACTTTTTCTGAATCAGAAGGTGGAACAATTGAAATAACACTTCCAGTTGGTATGCAGTGGTATGACCATGATACTGATATAACAACACCAACATGGTCACCAGCAAAAGAACCTATAACAGATGTTACATTTAAAACATTAGAAAATCAGTTAGGAACAGTATATAAAAATGAAAGAACAGGAACACTTACATATACATATAATAATTCTGCAACACAAGAAGACAAAATAATAATACCAGTAGCATTTGATAAAAATATATGGGATGGTGGAATAGGAACAAACTCTCAAATAGCAGGTGAAGGTGTTAATGTTATAGATATAACAATGACAGAAGGAAGTAATATATACAAAAAAAGTTTATCTAATATAAATTTTCAAAGAGGACTTCCGATTTCCATTGGTACAGGATCTATGAATAAAAATATATCACAAGGTGTAAATCATCCAATGGAATATACATATATAAGTAATATGCCAAGATATTATAAAGAAATACAATATATATTTGACCTTCCAACAGATGGAGAAAATTATGTGGAATATATTGGTGAAAATACTGTTGCATATCCGGGATCATTTGTAGATTATTATGATTTTAATATAGATCAAAGTGTACCGGGGAAAATAATATATACAGTACATGATGTATATATAACTTCACATACAGGTATTACACCAATAGTATTTGCAGATACTGAAAAATTCCATATAGGTGAAACATTAGCAATGTCTTACGAGTTTATTGGTACTACTTATGGTGGAACGGTTAAAACTTCTAAAGTTACTATAGACTATATGAAAATTTCAGATAGTGTTAATGTGACATCACATAAAAGTAACGCTTCGGTAGAATATGGATATAATGATAGTTTAGAAGTAAGGCTGGGTGGGGCATATTTTAGAAACCAAGGAGCCTTAGGTAGTGGGAATTTAAAAATTGAATATGAATTTGATAGTCAAAATCCAATAAATAGTAATCAAACACCAAATATATTAGTAAGATCAATTAGTATAGCAGAAAAACAAGGTAAACAAGTAAATCTGAATTATACTTTAATTGATATAAATAACAATGAAGTAGGCAGTGGAGTATATACTTTTAACTCAGCTAATAGTGTAGCAGGAACAGCTGTCACAATATATTATTTAGTAGATGATTATAATAAAGATAATGCTGGTAATCAAGGTTTTGTACCGTTAAATGTAGATGATGTATCAATAAAATCAGTAAATTATATTATAGATTCATTAGACGCAGGAACAGCACTATATCATACAGGAGCAAGTTTAGCTCCATATTCATCAGGAAACTATTATGGTAAATATTTGGTTGATGACTCTGTTATCAGTACATTTAAATTAACCGAATATGATTTTGATGGTGGAGTGAAAAAAGAAACTGTATATGATAATATGGGAACATATAGAGCAAATCCAACAGGTAATTCATTAGGACTTCCTAAAACAACAATTTCACAAACAGATTATCGAGCAGGTGAAGAGTTTTATTTGAAATTTAGAATATATATGTTTTCATATCCATATAGAACATCACAATATTCTGAAAATCCAGTAATTTATGGTATTTTACCTAATGGAGTAGAAATTTCAGAAACGGAAATATATGGTGAGTTTGATGGACAAACAGTAAAAGTAAATATGGATTATTGGTATGATGAAGAAATAGATAAAAATATATATGCTTTATCATATAATGAAGGAGAAGTATATCTGGGTGGTCCTACATTAGACCCAGAAACAGGTGAATTTATATATGCAGATTCAAGCCCATATTTATATATGTATATACCAATAACAAGTGATCCATCAATAGGATATACACCAATGAATATATATAATACATTTTACGTAGGTGAAAAAAATGGAAATACATATCAACAATCATCTTATAGTATGGTAGAACCTTATGATTTCGATCAAAATGGCAAACTAGATAAACATATCACAACATATATGGATAAAGATCAAACTATAGCAATTTATCCAAATACAAACACATTTGGATTTGAAAATGAAATAAACATAAATGATAAGGAGTATACAAGTGATGATTTATCGTACATATTAAGTGATGACACAGGAAATATAGATACAGGAGTATCAACATACAGATTAAAAGTTCAAAATGACTCTGATGGTATGATAGCTGGAGAAGACTTTTATCAATATATACCTATACCAAAAGCAGATGTAGAATACCCGAAAGAAATGAATGTACAAAATGATATAATAGATTTTGAAATAACAAGTGAACCTAAAATATTAGGAGATAATGGACAAATCTATGATATTAAATATACGACAAATACAGAGTTAGTAGATGATGATGGAAATTTAATTTTAACTGATTCAGATTGGAAAAGTAAAAATGAAATATTAAATTTAGCAGACGTAACAATGATAAAAATAACAGGATTACCGAAAACAATACTTCAATCAAATACAGAAGATATAATAGAAGTAAATTTAGCATACCAAACAAAATCAGGATACGAAAATTCAGGATATGATAGTGGAAGAATACTAAGTTTTAATTCGTATGGTTGGCAAAAATATTTAGAAGGTGGAGTAGAAAATACAGAAAACATAGTATCTATATCAAATAATGTAAATATTATGATTAGATATTTAACAGAATATAGTGAAAATATATTAGCAAGTTATGTAGAAACGGATGATAATACTGCAACGTTTGAAATTCCAAAGTATTTTGAAGATAAAGATATGTATGTTTTGGAAGTTAAAGAATACAACGTAGATTTAGTATCTAAAAGTGAAATATATGCAAATATTGATGAGACAGACACAAATATAACAGATAGAAATTTTTCAATTACCGCACAAATAGGAGCAGGAACTGAGTACGAGTTGGCAGACATAAATTCAGCAACACTATTAGGAAAAATACCAGCAAATACTACTAATAATATAATATTTGAAATAGAAAACTATAATAAAATGGCAGATGCATCATCTAGTAAATATGTAGATATAATATTAGGTGATGATGAAGGAATAAAATATACATTAAGACTCAGAATAAATAGAAACGCAAGACATATAACAGAACCAGTAACAGCGATAGCAGAAGGTTCGCTATACAAATTAATAGATACAAATAAAACAAATATAACAATAACAAAACAAAGTAGTTTTACTGCACAATATGATTTTTATTATACAGCAAGTGAATATGAAAATATTAAATTAGAATTTAGTAGTAATTTACCAGTAGATACAAAAATTAGAATGATAGACTCATCAGACATATTAATAAATAATGAAGGGAATTATATATTTAGTACAAGTTATTATTATAAAAAAATAGAAACTGAAACAAATCATGTATTATTAACAGATTTTCTGAATATGGAAACAAAGGAACATTATGAAAAATCTATGGAACCAAGAAACGAAAGAGTAGTACTCTCGTTTATAGTAGAATTTGATAATGAATATTTAAATGAAGGTAATTATACGATATCAGCAGTACCAGTCTTAGTTGGTGGAAATACAGTAGAAAGTTTTGATTTAGGATTTACAATAACAGGCGAAAGAACTTTTGAAATAGAAACAGTAGGCGAAAACTACGAAATTAAAGATGACATATTAGATATATCACTGAACTTTAATACAAATGAAGTACAAGGAATAGATACAAAATATTGGAATGAAGTATTTAGTTTAAGGATAACATTTGATCAAGAAATACCAATGGGAAGTTTTATAGAAATAAAAGACAAGATATTCCTATTAGAAGAAAGTAATTATATATTAAATGGTGGTAACTATTTCTTAATACCATTAGGAAATATAGAAGATATTGAAAATTTAAATTATACATTACATGCACCAATGGATAATTATGCTGCAGGAAGCATATATCATGAATTAGTATTTAGTGAAGAGCCACAAGGAGATAGTTATGCAAGAGTGGAAAATGAATTTGCAGTAATAGATCCACAAAAACCTGCAATTGACTTAGAATTAAGCGATGGAAATGAATTAGTAACGAAATCAGAATTATCTAGTTTAGATTTAAAATTAAACTATATTGATCATGATGAAACAACTTCGTTTACTGCAAAAATTCATATTTTAGAAAAAAATGAAGGAGCATATGTAAAACAATTTAATACAATTGAAAGTCTAATAATAGATGAAAAAATAATAAATCCAGTACAAGGTGAAGTTAATTTTAAACTAGACGACAATTTGCAAAGTGTAGATTTAATCCTTAATTTAAATGAAACAATAATGGATATTAATACAACATATAGGTTGGTAGTAGAAACAAATCACTTAGGTGAAATTAAATATGAAGATATTACAAACTTTATAGTTGTTAATTCAGATTAAACAATAATAGAAAATAATAGAAATTAAAAAATGTAAAATATTTTATATGGAATTGAGATGGGGAATTTTAATAGTTTTCTATCTCAATTTTCTTAAATATTTTAAGGTCATGCACTTTTTAAACTTTACCTCATATAATTAAATATGAGATAAATGGAGGTGCGTTTATGGTAGAAGCACTAATTTTAAGTGTAGGTTTAGGTCTTTTAGAGTTTTTGAAAACTACTGTATTTATGGTAGGATATATTCAAGTAGGAAACTTATTTCCAGAACCATTGTCATCAGAAGAAGAAAAGGTGTATTTAGCACAAATGTCAAAAGGGGATGAAGAAGCAAGAAATATTTTAATAGAAAGAAACCTAAGATTAGTTGCACATGTTAGTAAAAAATATTCAAATGGAAAAGTAGATCAAGATGATTTGATTTCAATAGGTACAATAGGATTAATAAAAGGAATAAAAAGTTTTAATGTTGAAAAAGGAGCAAGGCTTTCTACATATGTATCAAGATGTATAGATAATGAAATATTAATGCATTTAAGAGCAACAAAAAAACTTGGAGCAGAAGTATATTTAAATGAACCTATAGGAAAAGATAAAGATGATAATGTTGTTACATTACAAGAAATACTAGAAAATAATGAGAGAAATATTGAAGAAGAAGTTGATATAAAAATGAAAATAAAACTTTTATATGAAAAGATGAAAGAATTACTAAAAGACAGAGAAAAAACAATATTAGAATTACGTTTTGGATTAGATGGCCATAAACCAAAAACTCAAAATGAAATAGCTAAAATGATGAATATATCAAGAAGTTATGTCTCAAGACTAGAGACAAAAGCAATAAGTAAGTTGGCAAAAGAAATAAAAGAATAAAACAAATGTCGCGTTGGGGACTGTCCCCAATGCGACATTTGTTATGGATATTATAAAAGTCTTTTAAATAGTTATACAAATATTAATTAAAAAAGTTTTGAAAAATATTGATATACTAAGTGTTTTGATATATAATTAGTAATATATAAATATAAGCAATAGCAAAATAAAGGGGAAATTATGCTAAAAAAAATATTAACAGTAATATGTTTTATTATTTTAATTGGGATATTGATTTTTTCATATTCATTTTACCAAACTAACAATCTTAACGGATTTGTAAAAGCAGAAAAGCAACTTGGACTATCAGAGTTTAAAAGAGATTATGAAAATAAATATTTAGATAAATCAAGCTATAATATAGTGTCAGAAACATATAATGATGCAATGTTTCTAAAAACAATAGATGTAAAAAAAAATACACCATATAAAATAACTTGTATGGTGAAAACTGAAAATGTTGAGTCTGAACTTTTATCATCTGGTGTGGGAGCTCAAATTGCAATAGAAGGAACGACAGAAAGATCAACTGCTATATCTGGTACACAAGATTGGGTTGAAATAGAGCTAATAGTTAATTCTAAAGATAGAGATAAAATAAATATAGGATTTAGACTAGGTGGCTATTTAGGAGATGCAAAGGGTACAGTTTGGTTTTCAGACTTTAAAATAGAAGAAGGCATTCCAGAAACAGACAATATTTGGAATTTTGGATGTTTTATTTTTAATACAACTGATGTTAATATAAATGGGAATAAAGTTGATATAGCTATGTCAGAAAATGAGATGGCAAATATTCTAGAAACTATTGAAAGATTTGATAAATCTACAGAAAAATTATCAGAAAATAAAATGGAAGTTGAGTATGATATAAATATGGTAGATACTCCACTTCAAAGTTTGTCTTATGATAGTACATTTGGATATTATGTAGCACCAGAAGATATAGAATCACAGATAAAAGATAAAGTAAATGAACAAAATTATGATCACATATTTATAATTATAAAATTACGGAAATGAAGAATATATGGATGAAATTGAGATAAATGATTGGGTTGGTTTAGGATATATGGATTATTATGGAATAGGATATTCTAACATTAGACTTCCAAATGATTCGAAAAGTTACATATATAGATATGATTCAAGAATCAATACTTTCCCAGAAGAAGTATTTTTACATGAATTTTTACATTCTTTGGAAAGAACGGCAGATGAATATGGATATAATAGGCCAGAATTACATGATTATTTAAAATATGGATATGCTGTTGAGCCATTAATAGGGCAAAAGGATTGGTATAAAGATTATATGAATAAAAATATTGATACTAATGAAGGACAAATAGGATTGCCAGAAGAAGTATATAATTTAAAACCAGCTAAAAATAGTAATTTTATAAATTCATATACATTAAAAGACGTATTTGATGAACCAGAAAATATAGTTGAAGAAATACTATTATTTTTTGAAAATATTCAAAGGAATGTAATGGCAATTGCAAATTTAAATCAATAATAATTAGATAATATAGAAAAAGGCAAGGAGAATTAAATTGAAAGTATCAGATTTTAAGTATGATTTACCAGAAGAATTAATAGCACAAGTTCCATTAGAAAAAAGGGATGAATCAAGATTAATGATTTTAAATGAAAAAAATAAAAATATTGAACATGGTAAATTTAAGGATATATTAAGCTATTTTGAAAAAGGAGATGTACTTGTTAGAAATAATACGAAGGTTTTGCCAGCAAGATTATATGGAAAAAAAGAAACAGGTGCAAATGTGGAATTTTTATTACTTAATAACATCGAAGGCGATATATGGGAATCAATAGTAAAACCAGGAAACAAACTAAAGATAGGTACAAAAGTAATATTTGGAGAAGGAATACTGGAAGCTGAAATATTAGAAATCATGGAAGGTGGAACCAGAAAAGTTAAATTTAAATACAAAGGAATATTTAATGAAATTTTAGATAAAATAGGACTAATGCCATTACCACCATATATTACAGAAAAATTAGATGAAAAAGAAAGATATCAGACTGTATATGCTAAACATGATGGGTCTGCAGCAGCACCAACTGCAGGATTACATTTTACAAATGAATTAATAAGTAAATTAGAAGAAAAAGGTGTAATAATTGCAAATGTAACATTACATGTTGGGATAGGTACATTTAGACCAGTAAAAGTAGAAGATGTAGAAACACATAAAATGCACTCAGAACAGTATTATATAAAAAAAGAAGATGTAGATAAAATAAATAACGCTAAGAAAAATGGTAAAAAAGTAATAGCCATAGGAACAACTTCTTGTAGAGTGCTAGAAACTGTAGCAGATGAAAAAGGGATATTAAAAGAAACAAGAGGAGATACAAATATTTTTATATATCCAGGATATACTTTTAAAGTATTAGATGGAATTATAACAAATTTTCATTTACCTGAATCAACATTATTAATGTTGATATCAGCATTTGTTGGAAAAGAGTATATAATGAAAGCATATAATGAAGCAGTTCAAGAAAAATATAGATTTTTTAGCTTTGGTGATGCAATGTTGATTTTGAAATAAAA
>CAYJGL010000044.1:2906-12594 GCA_964369695.1 uncultured Clostridium sp. | reverse complement strand
TCTAATTCCTAAGATGTTTGGATTATACACTATTTAACTTATTATGTCTATATAATCAAACTTTTTTAAATAAAAATGTATAGTAATTGAAAAGAAAGTTGGTGTTTGATATAATATAGTAAATAAAATTTGAAAATAGGAGATTTAAATAGAAAATACATGAGTATAGATGAATTTTACAATAGTGTAAAAAATAGTAAAGATAAATTAGGGATATTTAAAAATGAGTTAAACAAATATGATATAAGTTATGAAGAGGCATTTAATATAACAGAAGAACTATTGACAGATCAAGAAAAAGCAGATTTATTAAATTTAGAATCTTTTAAAAATGGGCCTCCTTCTTTAAGATTAGATATAATTAATAAAATAAATAATTCTAATATAATATATGAATTATTAAAAGATAAAGAAATTATAAAAGATTTTAAAGAAGACGACTATTTAACTATTATAGATAAATTAGAAGAGCATATAAAAATAAAAATATTAGAAAATAGAGAAATGGTTGAAGATAATTTGAAAATGTCATTTAACAATATTTTTAGAATATTATTAAAGATAAAATCAGATGAAATAAAGATCAAGGTAAAAGAATTATATAATTTTGGGAAATATGAACAAAACCAAATAATAAAATTATGTAGTGATGAATATAAATTAGACTTTTTGAAAAATGATAAAGATACATCACTAATATATAAGTTTGAGATAATAAAGTTTTTAAAAGTAGAGAATTTAAAATACATAAAAGATATTATAGAAGAACCAGATATAAATTATAGAAGATTGATGTCAGGATATTCAAAAGAAAAACAGATGAAATTTATAGAGATGATGGATGAGTTAGAATTAGCTGAAGAACAGATAAAAGAAGTATTAGTAAAGTTAGATAAAGATTTGAAAGCTATATTAAGAAAAGATGAGAGATATAAAGAGTATTGGGATATATTAGATATAGAAGTGGAAAGAACTAATATAGTAATAGATTATAATGATATAAATAAATACAAGTATTTAGACAATTTAATATTAGTTAATCCATTAGAGTTAACAGAATATGAAAAAGAAAAACTAAAAAAATTAATCGAAATATGTCCTAATATTCAAATATCAGATAATTTAAGATATTATTCAACAGCTCAAGAATATATAAATGGAGAAAAGTGGATTGATGAAATATTAAGTAAAATAGATAGTAAATGGGACGATTTAGAGAAAATAGCTTATATAGATAATAAAATAGGAAAAAAAATAAGTTATAGTCCATTATATGGTACAGAAGTTACAAATGAATGTAATATTAGAGCACTTTGGAAAATAATTGATACAGGATATGGGGTATGTAATGGTATAGCACAAATAGAAAAATATATATTAAATAAAATAGGAATTGAAGCAGATTTAGTAGATGCTGAAAAACATACCTTTCTAAAATTAAGAAATATTAAAATAGAAGAGGATAGTAAAGAAACTAGAATAGAAAGTATTATAATAGATCCAACATGGAATTTAACAGCACATCAATTTGATGCAATGCCAAGTAATTTTTGTAGAAGTTACGAATCAATTAGGAAGAATGATATTAGCAAAGAAGGAATTGATACAGAGTGCCATAAAAACGATGAAAAATTAAGTGATTGTAAAATAGAATTAAGTGAAACAAAGATGAGAGAAGTATTTTATAATATTGGATTGCTAAATGAAGATAAAGAATTTAGAATTGGAGAATTATTAAAAAAATCAGATAAGATAGATGGTTTTTCAGGGAGCATAGAAGAAAAGATAGAATCAAAGCTTAAGCTAATAGAAGAGTTTAATCCTAAATTTACAAAACATCAAAATTCCACAATATCAATAGTAAGTTCATTAATGTCTAAAAATAACAAGATGGAATTTGAAAAAATAGCTATAAATAGAGTATATAAGAAAGAAGATCCGGAAAAAGAACCATACATGTACATATATGTAAAAGAAAATAAAGACAATGAGTTATTCTATTATGCAGATAAAGAGAAAAACACATTTGTAAAAGTAAATAAAAACGAATTTGAAAAAGTATTTGATTGTTATAACTTCGATAAGAAAAAAACAAAAGGGGTTAGACCTTGGGAAGAAGTTAAAGAAGTTAATAAAGAAGAAAATTTAAGAGTAAGCTCAGGTAAGATAAGATAAACAGGAAAGGGGATATAAAATTATGATTATAAATAGAATAATATTGTTAATTAAAAATATTATTAACAATAAAAAAACAAAAATGATTATTTCTCCAGATGTTAATGGGGAAAGTCTAGAAATTAAGAATAAAAATTTTAAAAGCAATTTAAAGTTAAAAGGTAAAGGGGAAATTGAAACACTAGTATGTGCTGGAGACGGAACGGGGATACAGAATAATATTAGTTTTTAAAAAAGCTAAAGCATATATTTTGAATAATTAACAAATTAATAGAATGATTAAATGGAAAAGAGTGTTTTATTAAATTTAAAGAAGACTTTTCATCTGTTATTAAAATTGTAATATATATAGAGCTGGTTAAGATAGAAGTAAAAAATAAAATTAGGAAAAATATCTAAAAATGTAAAATAAAAACATTTACAATAAAAGTGATATATGGTATATTCTAAGTAATAGAGTATATCATATATTTATTTTATATGAATATATTGAAAATATAAAAAAAGAAAGAGGTAATATTATGGGATTTATTAAAGCAGCATTAGATTCAATAGGAGGAACATTTGCAGATCAATGGAAAGATTTTTTGATGCCACCAGCAGGTATATCACCAACAGCGGCAGTTTTTCCAGCAGTACCAAATGGTACAAATGCAGGTAGGGGAGAAAATACTAAAGGATCAAATAATATAATATCAAATGGTAGTAAAATAATAGTGCCAGAAGGAACAGCGTTAATTACATTTGCAGATGGTGGAGTTACAGGATGTGTTATGGAAGCCGGTGGATTTATTTTTTCATCAGAAGATGCTAATTCAAAGTCATTTTTCGGTGGTGATGGAATAATTGAATCAGTAATTAAACAATCATGGGAAAGATTTAAAAGTGGTGGGCAACCAGCATCTTCTCATCAAGCGTTCTATGTTAATTTGAAAGAAATACCAAATAATAGATTTGGAACACAATCTGAAATATATTGGGATGATGCATTCTTGGGAACACAAGTAGGAGCTATAACAAGAGGTATATATAGTTTGAAGATAGTTGATCCTATTTTATTTGTAAAACAATTTGTACCAGCAACATATTTTCAATCAGGAGAAGTATTTGATTTTGCTGATATGGATAATCCAGCAGGAAATCAATTATTTAGCGAAGTTGTAGGAAGTTTATCAGCAGCGTTTTCAATATATACAAATGATCCAAATAAAGGAAATCGTATGAATAAAATTCAATCAGATCAAATAGGATTTGCTTTATCATTATCACAAGCTGTTGAAGATGCATACCAATGGAAATCAGATAGAGGATTAATAATAGAAAAAGTTGCTTTACAAGCAATAGAATATGATGAAGACACTAAAAAATTACTTAGTGATGTTAAAAAAGCAGATGCTTTATCAGGTGCAAGAGGTAATTCATTTATGCAACAATCTGTTGCTCGTGGATTTCAAGCAGCAGGTGAAAATCCTAATGGTGGTGGAGCAATAGGAATGGGATTCATGGGAATGGGAATGAATTCAGTTGGTGGAGCAATGGGAGCATTTCAACAACCAGTTCAACAACAACCAGCACAACAACCTCAACAACAAACTGAAGATCCTATGGCAAAATTAAAAAGAATGAAAGAAATGCTTGATAATGGATTAATAACAGAAGAAGACTATAATAAAGCAAAAAATGAAATATTGGGGAATTTGTAATATGGAAAATGTTAAAGAAAAAGAAGAACTTCAAGAAGAAGTTGAAAAAGAAAAAGTTGAAGTTATAGATATGTCAAATGGAAAACAAGATGGTCAGACTAAATGTCCTAAATGTGGTGCTACTGATATAACCCATAGTACAAAAAAAGGTAAATTAGTATGTCAATTTTGTAGGCATGAATTTGATGAAGAAAAAGTAGAGAGTATGGAAGGCAATGTGTCAGAACTAACAGGTAGAGTTGTCGGTACAGGAGCACAAGATATTATTGCAGATGAAAAAGATATGATAACATTAAAATGTACTAGTTGTGGTGCAGAAGTTGTAATTGATACAAATAAATCAGCACAATCAAGATGTCACTGGTGCAGAAATACATTATCATTAAATGAACAAGTACCAAATGGAGCTGTACCAGATGTTATATTACCGTTTAAAGTAAGTAAACAAGAAGCTCAAACAAATATACATGAGTTTGTTAATAAAAGAAAGTTCTTTGCACATCCTACATTTACTAAAGAATTTACAACTGAAAATATTAATGGTGTATATTTCCCATACTTTATAGTTGATGTTAATGCAAAATCTAAACTAGAAGGTCAAGGAGAAATATTAAAAAGAAGATATACAGTATCAGTTGGAGATAATAGCGAAACAAGATATGATGCAGATTTATATAATGTTTCAAGAGAATTTGACATGCATATAGACAATTTAACAGTTGAGTCTAATAAAGATAAACTGAAATATAAAGACTCTGGAAAAACAACAAACATAATAAATTCGATAATGCCGTTTGACATAGAAAATAGTGTTAAATGGGATGCAAACTATATCAAAGGGTATACGTCAGAAAAAAGAGATACGGATGTTGAAGATTTAAGTAAATTAGTTAAAGTGCAGTCAAAAGATATTGCAAGACATAAGGCTAATGAACATCTTAAAAAATACGATAGAGGTGTTTGTTGGTCAAATGAAGAAATAGAAGTAGTTGGAGAAAAATGGATTTCTTCATACTTACCAGTATGGCTATATAGTTATCAAGAAGTAAATGGAAGCAAAAAACAACTTCATTACGTAGCAGTAAATGCAAGAACAAAAGAAACAATGGGAAGTGTACCAATACATATGTCAAAATTACTAGGAGTTTCAGCTATAGTTGAAGTTATAGGTATATTAGCATCTCTATTTACAGCATTAATTGTAGATTTAGATGGACTTGAATATGTAGGTTTCTTAGCAGGAATTATATTCTTTGTAGTACAATATATGAGATATAGAAATTCAGATGCAAGACATACTTATGAAAAAGAAACAAAAACAGAATTGAAAAATATTAAAGCTAAAGATGAGTTTGTAAAACAAAGAAAAGGACTTTCAAATGCTAGAATAAGTGGAGAAAATGGAAATAAAGTTAATAAAATAGAATTTGATAAGTTATAAAATAGCAATGTCGCATTGGGGTCTGTCCCCAACGCGACATTGTTGTCGTTTTTGGGACAGGCCTTATTAAAATTCTAAAATGGTGTTAAATTATTATAAAACTATTGAAATATTAAGGGTTTTAGTATATAATATCAAAAGTATGAACTTAATCTTTGTATGGAGAGAATTCAATAAAGACCTATGAACCTTGTCAGGTCCGGAAGGAAGCAGCAATAAGTAGTTTATCTTTATGTGAAGTCTTTCCATAGAGAGATTAAGTAGATACTTATTTTTTTAATATAAAGGATGTGAAAATATGGGGTACACAGCTCTTTATAGGAAGTTCAGACCAACTACATTTAGAGAAATGGTAGGACAAGACCATATAACGAAAACATTAAAAAACCAGATTATTTCAAATAGAGTAGGTCATGCATATTTGTTAAATGGTGGAAGGGGTACAGGTAAGACTTCTGCTGCTAAAATTTTAGCTAGAGCTATTAACTGTATAGATCCACAAGATGGCGAACCATGTAATAAATGTGAAATGTGTACAGAAGCTTTAAAAGGATCTTTAACAGATATTGTAGAAATGGATGCAGCTTCAAATAACAGTGTAGAAGATATTCGAGCTATAAGAGAAGAAGCTAATTTTTTGCCAACTAAAGCTAAATATAGAGTGTATATAATAGACGAAGTTCATATGTTGTCAACAGGAGCTTTTAATGCACTTTTGAAAACATTAGAAGAACCACCAGCTCATGTTAAATTTATACTTGCAACAACAGAACCACAAAAATTACCAGCTACAATTCTTTCAAGATGTCAAAGGTTTGACTATAAGAAAATATCAAATCAAAATATAGTGAAAAGATTAAAAATTGTATGCGAAGAAAGTAATTTAACTATAACTGATAGTGCATTAAATATAATTGCGACACTTTCAGAAGGGGCAATGAGAGATGCTTTATCTATACTGGAAAGATGTGTTCAAGATGGAGAAAGTGATATATCCGATGACAAAATTAGAGAGTTAGTAGGAATACCACAAATTAAATATATATATTCGATGATTAAAAATATAAATGATAAGAATATAGAAAATGTAATTGTAGAACTAGAAGAGATTTTATCACAAGGAAAAGATATTACAAATATTTTATGGGAAATGGTTAAATATGTTAAAGATATCTTAGTATATAAGACTACTGGAAAAATAGAGATATATAATGAAGAAGAAGTTAAAGGAATGAAAGAATTAGCAGATAATATTTCTAAAGAAGAATTAATTAATTTAATATATCAATTATCAGATTTAGAAAGTACTACTAAGTGGTCTACACAAAAAACTATTATTTTTCAAGCAGGAATTATAAGATTATGTAGTGGAAATAATATTCAACATAAAAATAATGAAGAAAATACAAGTGATGTTACAAAAAGAATAGAAAAGATAGAAAACTATTTAAAATCAGGAAAAATACAAGTTAATCAAAATAGTAATATATCAAATATGAATTCTAATGCAAATATACAAAATAGAAACAGAACAAATGTAGCTCAAAATATATCTAGTAATAAAAATGAAGTTAAAATTCAAAAAAGTTTTTCTAAAAATGTAAATGAATTTTGGCCACAAATTTTAACTGATTTAAAAAAATCAGGAAAAATAGTATTATACACAAACTTAATAAACACAAAAGCAGTAGAATTAAATGATATGACAATAGGAGTTGAATTTTTAAAAGATGTTACAGATTTTGGAAAAACAATATTAAATAAGCAGGAAAATATAAAAGAATTATCAACATTGGTTTCAATTGCATCTGGCAAAGAGATGCAGGTAAAATATATAATGGAACAAAATAATAATAATATGGAAGTATCTAATGAAGATGTATTACAAAATTTAGCTAATGCTTCAGATATACCATTTAATATTGTTGAATAGAATAGAATATAGTTAAATGAAAGGAGTTTTAAAATGGGTAAAAAAGGATTTCCAGGAGGTATGGGAGGTTTCGGTGGAATGAACATCGGAAATTTAATGAAAGAAGCAAAAAAAATGCAAGCAGATATGGAAAAATCTCAAACAGAATTAGCAACAAAAGAATTTGAAGCATCAGCAGGTGGTGGAGCTATAAATGTAAAAGTATCAGGACAAAAGATGATTAAGGAAATAAAAATAAAACCAGAAATCGTAGATCCAGATGATGTAGAAATGTTAGAAGATTTAGTTTTAACATGTTTGAACGAAGCATTAAGAAAAGTAGATTCAGCTCAATCAGCTGAAATGGGAAAATATAATATGCCAGGTGGATTTGGATTTTAGTAGTAGCTAAAGTCCAAATTTTAGTATATAGAAGGAGTTAAAAATGTCAATTTATTCACCATCAATAGAAAAATTAATAGAAAGTTTTGAAAGATTACCAAGTATAGGTCATAAGACAGCCGCAAGATTAGCATTCTATATTTTAAATTCATCTGATGAAGTTACTAATGAATTTGTATCTTCAATAATTAATGCAAAGAAAAACTTAAAATATTGTAGTAAATGCTTTAATATATCTGATACAGATCCATGTTTGATATGCGGAAACCCTAAAAGAGACAATTCATTTATATGTGTCGTAGAAGATGTAAGAGATATAATTGCAATGGAGAAAACACATGAATTTAAAGGTATATACCATGTTTTACATGGTTCAATATCACCCATGAATGGAATAGGGCCAGATGATATAAAAATTAAAGAATTATTAGCTAGATTAATGGACGGAAGTGTTAAAGAAATATTAATTGCAACAAACCCTAGAGTTGAAGGTGAAGCAACAGCTATGTATTTATCAAAGCTAATAAAGCCATTAGGTATTAAAGTAACTAGGATTGCACACGGAATACCTGTAGGTGGAGATTTAGAATATACTGATGAAATAACACTTACAAAAGCCTTAGAAGGAAGACGAGAATTATAGGAAGGAGCGAATATGTCTGAAGATAAAACAAAACAAATGTTAGAATATTTAAAGCTAAAGAAAGATTTAGAAAATACAGTAGAAAAAGAGATACTTAAAGAAATAAGTGAAAGAATATTAAAGGATGTTGAATAAAAGGAGTAAAAAATGGAAAATATTTACGAAAAAGATTTAAGAAATAAAATAGATGAAACTGTTAATTTTGTAAAAGAGAATAGAAATATTACTAAAATGGAAAAAGAGTATAAAGCAATTATAGAAGACGATATATATGAATTAATGGAAATAATGCTAGAAAAGATAGGATACAATTGTAAAAGAACAGATAAACTAAAGAAAAATAGAAATTTTAAAGAAGATGAAATGAATTTGCTTGTATTAAACTTTTTTGATAAAAAGACAAATATGGAATCTAAATATCAAGAACTACATAAAGATAGAGGGATATATAAATTAGACATAAATTTAAATAATATTTTAGAAGCTACAAAAAAATTAGGTAAAAAAACAAGAATTAATGCTATAAATAAATTAATTGAAAATTGTTTTTATGCAGTAAATAGCCTGAAGCAAGATTTAATTATGGACACAGATATAAGTAATAAGTATATATTAAAAATTGCAAGAGAAAAAGCACTTATAGAAAACTTAGATAACGATTTTTATTGGAATAATTATTCAGAGTTATTAAGTACTATTGATTCGCAAAAAGTTTCAAATAAGCTATCTAAAGAATATAATAGTGAGTATAATGGAAATAAATATAGTGAAGAAAAATTAAAGAGATTAGAAATATTAGGTGGATATAAATTAAATAATAATTCTTATGATGGTAGATATAAATATGAATCAAATGCAATTGAAGATAGAGATGAAGTTTCTATAAGTGTACTAGATCATATAATATGTGAACGAAAACCAAAAGATATATTAAAAAAACATCCATATTTATTAAAAGAATATAATGCCAATTATACAAAAAAAACTGCAAAAGAATTAATAGAAAATATGAAAAAAGAAAACGTAAATATTTTGAAAAACAATAGAATTTCATCTGAGCAAAAAGAAGAAATAATAAATGATTGTGAATATATGTATTATGAATTAATATATAACCAACTAGGATTACTAACAAAAAATGATATAAAAGATATATCTAAAAGTGTTGATATAAAGAAATTATTAATAAATATAAAAGAATATTTTGAGAATAAAAAGAATATGAAATATTCAGCTGAAAATAAGATATATTATGAAGATTACAGAGAAGACTTTGGCCATAATAATTTGAAAAAATCAAAAATTTATGACAATAATATTAAATATATTAATAACTACATAATTGAGGTAAACAGAGTGTTAAATAGAGAAAAAAATAATAATGAAACAGTGTTAGAAAAAAATAATAATGA
>CAYJGL010000044.1:0-2806 GCA_964369695.1 uncultured Clostridium sp. | reverse complement strand
TGTTAAATAGAGAAAAAAATAATAATGAAACAGTGTTAGAAAAAAATAATAATGAAACAGTGTTAGAAAAAAATAATAATGATACAATTGAAATTATAGATATGGAGAAATAAATTAAACTGCATGGAAAATATTAATGAAGAATATGAACAAAAAATAAAAGAATTGATACAAAATTTCATTAACTACACTAAAGAAAATAAATTGACAAAAGACAATAAAGAAGCATATACTCAGATTATTAAAGATTATATATATAAACTAATAAGACTAAAAGGTGAGAATATAGGATTTGAATGTGAAATTAGTAACAAAGAATTAAGTGATGAAGAAATAGAGCAATATAAAAATAATACTATTATATTAAAATTCTTTAGTAGTTCTAAAAGTATTAATTCTGCAACACATCTTGTATTAAAAAATGACGATTCGATAACAATAGCAGAAATAGAAATTAATTTGGATGATATATATTTAGATTTAAATAAAAATAAAGAATTAACTAGAATAAAGAAGGCAGAAGAAATAACTAAAATAGTTTTTCATGAACTACGACATTATGAACAAGAACTATTATTAAGTACAGGTATAAGTAATAATAGTTTAATGAAAATTGCTAAAGAGCAAATTTTAACTCAATATTTAGAAGAAAAATGGTATAATAAAAATTATTGTAAATTACTAATAGAGATTGATGCAGAAAAAAGTGCCTTAGAAAATATAAATATGATAAATGGACAGTATAATGAAAATCTTAAAATATTAGAAGAAATCGAATATTTTAGTAAATATAAATTGAAGAATGAGTCAGAAGATGGGGAAATAAAAATTAAATCAAAATATAGAGAAATTTTGAGAGAAAAAGCACAAGAAGAAATATTGGATTATTTAATTTGTGATTTAAAAGAGGAAGAAATATTAACCTATTTTCCGTATTTAAAAAAGGTATATAATTCAGATTGTACAAAAAAGAGTGTTAATGAGTTAATACTTAATATGAAAGAAGAAATATATGAGATAATTAAAAATGGTGTACTTTCTCCAGAAGAGAAAGATATATTAATTAAAGATGCAGAAGAAATGTATTATGAATTAATTTATGCTCAATTAAATAAAATGACTTACTCTGAATTAGATATAATGACTAATCAAGGTATTGATATAGAGAAATTACTAAATAAAATAAAAAAATATTATTTAAATTTTCAAGAAAATTTTGGAGAACATCAAGAAGAAGCAGTAAATTATATCGAAAAATTTTTAGAAAAGATAGATGATAATAAATTAAATAATAAAGAAGATATAATACTAAATGATGATAAAAAAGAAATAAAAATATTAGAAACGAGATATGGAAAAAAGTGTAAGAATGAAGAAAAAAGCCTATAATGAATAATATCATATATAGGCTTTTTCTATTTTAATAATAGTTTACAAATATCATTAGTTGCTGTTTTTTTAGATAATGCTTTAGCATTATTTTTCATTGCTTCTAACTTTTCAGGATCATTTAATAAATCATTTATTAATAAATGTATATCAGTTTGGTTTTTTATCCAAATACCAACATTGTTATCTTCTAGAAATTCTGCATTTTCTTCTTCTTGTCCTGGTATAGGATTAATAACAAGGATAGGTAGAGAAGAAGCTAGACTTTCAGTTGTAGTTAAGCCACCAGGTTTTGTTATTACTAAATCAGATATATGCATAAGTTCAGGTACTTTATCCGTATAAGAAAGAACTCTAACAGTTTTTTCAGCATTATATTCAAAAACAATATTATCGAAGAGTTGTTTCATCTTTTGATTTTTACCAGCTACAGCAATAATTTGGATATCAGAACAATTAACAACTAAAGATTTAAACATGTCAAATGTTTTAGTCTTTCCTAATCCAAATTCACCTCCAGCAAAAAATAATATGGTTTTTTTATTAGGATCTAAATAAAATTCTGTATATATTTCATTACTATCATATTTCTTTAAAAACCTATCAGATAAAGGAATACCAGTTGCATAGATTTTAGAAGATTCAACATTTTGCTCTTCTAAATAATGTTTCATATTATCATGTGCTACAAAGAAAAAATCTGTAAAGTCTTTACCCACTAACCACTGCTCATGTGGAGCAAAGTCAGTCATGATAGTTGCTATAGTAGAAGTTATCTTATTTTTTCTTTTAAGATATGTACACATTTGACTTGCAAAAGGATGAGTACATATTATTATATCAGGTTCTTCTTCTCTTAGAAGTTGTAAGAGTTTTATTGCTAAAATTTTATTTGATCTTGATGTTAAACGAGCAAGCGGACCTTTCTTTGAATCTGAATATACTCTTCCCCAAACCCATGGAGCTAATTTGGCTGCTTCTTTATATGCTACAGTTGATAGCTTATCTATTGCTTTATTTACATATTTAACACAATCTACTAGTTTAACAGTAACATTTGGACAGTTTTCAGTTATATGATTATTAATTGATTTTGCTGCATTAAGATGTCCACCACCGTAAGATGCGTAAAATATTAATACTTTTTTCATTTCGTTACCCCTTTTCTTAAACATGAAATTCATAAATATTTTATCATAAAAAGTTATAAAATGAAACAAATATTAGTATTTTACTTGAAAAAAAGTATAATTCAAGTTATAATAATTTGGTACTGTAAGTATATAAAGATTTGCGCCTATAGTTTAGTTGGATAGAATGCGAGCCTACGAAGTTCGTGATGGGGGTTCGAATCCCTCTGGGCGCACCAAAATGTAATATTGTCATACCACCGTGGTGTGGCTTTTTTTATGGTTAA
>CAYJGL010000043.1:0-12690 GCA_964369695.1 uncultured Clostridium sp. | reverse complement strand
TTACTGAAGTTAAAGTAATTAATTAGGAAATATATATAAAACAAGAATAAAGAAAGATATTCTTGTTTTTTTGTATTAAAAAAGTCATATATATAAGATAATAGTAGAAAAAATCAATACAATCAAAGGTATTTTTTGTTAAAATGTTAACTCAAGTTGACATTTTGCAAACGTAAAGTGGTAGAATTTGTTAATAAAAAATGTTATAATTTATGTACACTTCGAAACTCTGTTAATTATTTTTGGATATATAAAATATTAATTGTAATTAACAAACAATATGTATCTTTTATTATAATATAGATACGTATAAATAAAAGATGAAAGGAGTTCGTAATGGACGAAAAATGGAAAGTTATAATAGCATATATATTTGGATGGATAGGAGGTCTAATTATATTATATGGATTTAAAGATAACACAAGAGAAACTAATATACATGCAGTACAATCTATAATAGCATCTGCAGTAATTGAGATTATATGTCTTATAGGAATAATAACATTTGTATTTGTATTATTACCATTTATTCCAATGGGATTAGCAGTATTATCAATTTTAATAACTATTTTTGGTATTATAAAGGCATTTAATAATGAAGAACCTGAATTACCAATAATTGGAGATTTAGCAAAATCTATGTTTAAATCAAAAATTGGATAATATCATAAAATTTAAAAGTATTATAAAGTAAACTTCTTATAATAGAAAAAACACTCACATTTAATGTTCATATATAAATATTAAATATGATAATATAAAATATACATAAAAAAGAGCTTTAGTTTATAGGAGTTGAAAAAATATTATAAATATGTTATAATATAGTATACGGGATTTTTAATAGTCTCATATATACTAAAGCAAATTTGAAAGGAGAAAAGGGTATGGAAGAAATAAAGAATATGAAAAAAAATAAAAATAGGATGAAATTAAGTATTATCGCAATATTAATAATAGTATCAATAGTAGGAATGTATTGTATAGTGGGAATGAATGTTCAAGAATATAGTTCAAACACAAAATTGATAGCAGCATTTGACTATGGTGATGGTACACAATCTAAAACATTAAATATAAGTGAAGAAGGTAAAATTATAAAACCAGAAGATCCAGAAAGAGAAGGTTATGTTTTTCTCGGATGGTTAAATGAGGGAGAAGTATTTGATTTCGACCGAGTTATTAAAAGTAATATAACATTAACAGCATTATGGGAAAAACTAGATAATAATAGTCTGGAAGAAGAAGAACAGTTAGCAGAAGAACAGTTAGTAGAAGATAGCAATAACACTGATGTAAAAAATGAAAATTCCCCAAATACATCTGATGAAACTAAAAATACTAGTAATGGTAGATTAGGGGATGTAAATGGTGATGGTCTGGTAAATGAAACTGATATAAAGTTAATTCAAGAACATACAGTTGGACTAATAGTATTAACAGAGACACAAAAACTTTATGCAGATGTAAATAAAGATGGAAAAATAGATTCATGGGATGCATTAGAAATTTTGATAATTAGCAATAAGAAATTTGGAGATGTAAATCAAGATGGAACAATAAATATAGCAGACGCAATATTAGTTCAAGAATATATAGCACAAAAAGTAGCATTAACAGAAGAACAAAAGATATTAGCAGATATTAATAAAGACGGAACAGTAAGTATGTCAGATCTATTAGAAATATCAAAATTAAATAGTGATAAACTAGGAGATGTAAATAGGGATGGAACAATAAGTACAGCAGATGTAATGATCGTTCAAGATCATTTAGCTCGAAAAGTATTATTGACAGCAGAACAAAAAATATTAGCAGATATTAATAAAGACGGAACAGTAAGTATGTCAGATCTATTAGAAATATCAAAATTAAATAGTGATAAACTAGGAGATGTAAATAGGGATGGAACAATAAGTACAGCAGATGTAATGATCGTTCAAGATCATTTAGCTCGAAAAGTATTATTGACAGCAGAACAAAAAATATTAGCAGATATTAATAAAGACGGAACAGTAAGTATGTCAGATCTATTAGAAATATCAAAATTAAATAGTGATAAACTAGGAGATGTAAATAGGGACGGAACAATAAATGCAGTAGATAAAGCAATGGTTCAAGATTATATAGCTGAAAAAATATTATTAACATCAGAACAAAAAATATTAGCAGATATTAATAAAGATGGAGTAATAAATATCTCAGATTTATATGTTATGAGTGGTGTTTAGAATATATAAAACAGAAGAAATTATAAATAATTTCTTCTGTTTTTGTAAATTCATTTGAAATTTACAAAATTAAGAGAATCTTTGATGTATAGGGGGTGTAAGGGTATACAAAAACTTAAAAGTTATAGTAGAACTGAAAATTAGTTGATTTTTAAAAATATATTTGTTATACTTGTTTTATGAAATTTTTAGGAGTGAAATATTGTGAGTAATAAAAGTAATAATACTAAAGAAAAAAATAAAACAATGAAAAATGATAAGAATAATAAAAATAATAAAAAATTAAAAAAAGAAAAAAAGAAGAAATCAGTTTTTAAAAGAATACTATATATAATATTGTTTTTAATAATAATATTAGGTGGATTTTTTACATATAGAGTATATCAAAATGGTGGTGGACTTACCGGAATTATGGCAACAGTAGTAGGTCATGATGCTAGTACAAGGGAAAATTTAGAAGATTTTAAATGTTTGATTTTAGGAATTAGTACAGATCAAGAAAATGTTAACCTAACAGATACTATAATGGTTGCATCATATAATCCTAATACTCAAAAAGCATCTTTAATGTCTATACCAAGAGATACATATGTAGGTTCGAATCCAGCTAAAGCAACAGCTTATGAAAAAATAAATGCACTATATTCAAGAAATAATAGACCAGACGAAACGTTAGAAGCTGTTAATGAAATAACAGGACTTGATATAGAGTATTATGTTGTTGTTAAAACAGAAGCTTTAATTGACTTAGTTAATGTAATAGGTGGAGTAACATACAATGTTCCTATAGATATGTATTATACAGATAGTAGTCAAGATTTAGTAATAGATTTACAAGCAGGTGAACAAGAAATAGATGGAGATGAAGCAGAGCAACTTTTACGTTTTAGGAAAAATAATGATGGAACAACTTATCCACAAGAGTATGGTTCTGACGATACAGGAAGAATGAGAACACAAAGAGAATTTATAGAAGCAACTGCAAAAGAATTATTAAAACCAGAAAATATATTTAAGATAAATGATATAATTGATGTTGCAATAGAAAATGTAATAACAAATATAGATCTAGACTATGCAAAAGACTATATTCCATATGCAGTTGAATTTGATATAGCAAATCTAATGACAGGTACACTACCAGGAACAAATACTAATAAAAATACAAGTGGAACATGGATATATTTAGTAGATGAAGAAGCGACTGAAGAAATGGTTGATGAAATGTTTATTTCAAGAGATATAATACAAGATGATACAACTGTAGATATGTCAGAAATAGAAATGAATATTTTAAATGGAACAGGTATGAATACAAAATTAGAAGAAATTGTAGAAAAAGTAGAAAGTGCAGGATGTACAGTATTAACTGAAGGAAATACAAATCCTATAAATGATACAACTATAATTTGTGATGAAAACATAAATGAGCAGACTATTAATAATATCAAGACAGTTTTAGGAATAAGTGAAATTAAAATTTCAAAGTCTAACGATTCAGAGATAACATTAATAATTGGAGAAGATTATATAAAATAATAAATATGACATAAAAAAAGGGAATTCATTTTATGATTTCCCTTTTCAATTGTTAGAATCCTGGTTATCAGACTCGAATTCTTTAAATGAATCTGAAATAGTATCTGATTTAATAAAGAATCTTCTTAATAATATAATTAGTATTATAGCAGTTAAAATAATAAAAAGAAGAACTAAACCAATTATTAGATAATAGAAATCCAGAGATTCTTGTATTTCGATAGCAGAAATTAAATTAGATGTATAAGATATATTGTCAATAGTGTATGTTATACTACCAAGTATTTCTCCAGATTTAATAGGGGCAGAAAGATTATTTCTGATGTCTAAGCTATATTCTAAACTATCAACAGATGTATTATTAGGTAGTAAAGCAGAAATAGTATTAGTTGAATACAAATCTAAAGATTGGCTATTTATAGGAGAAGTACTTATTTCAGTTGTAGTAATAAGTGAGCCTGTTTCAATAATAGTTTGAATAGAATAATTTGAATACGCATATTCAAATAATTTTTTAGTATCCGTAAAACGAGAAGATGGAGTATAGCCACCTAGTGTTACACAAATTAATTCAATATCATTTTTGAATGCCGACGAAACCAAACATTCACCAGCAGGAGTAGTAAAACCAGTTTTACCAGCCGTTATATATGGATAGTAATTATAACTATTTGGTATGATTAATTCATTTGTAGATTCATATTGTCGAACATCAGAAGTGTTAGTAGCAGGAATAGAGCAAGAAGCACTGCCTGCTATTCTTCTAAAATCACCATTTACTATACAATATTCCATTATTTTAGCTAAATCAGAAGCAGTTGTGTAATGAGATTCATCATGACCACCATAAACATTAGTAAAATTAGTATTTGTTAATCCTAATTCATAAATTTTAGTATTCATGATTGAAATAAAACTATCAACAGATCCTGCAACATGTTCTGCAAGAACAATAGCTGCATCATTTGCAGAGTGAACAAGTAATAATTGAAGTAATTGCTCTACTGTTAATTGTTCACCATATTGTAAATTAGCACTTGCATATTCAGGGCCAAGTGTAGAAGCAGCATAGCTACTAACAGTAACAACATCATTTAAATTAGAATTTTCTAAAGTAATAATAGCAGTTAAAATTTTAGTAGTGCTTGCTGGATACATTTTTTCGTTAGAATTTTTTTCGTATAATATTTTTCCTGTTTTTGTATCAATTAAAATAGCTGACTGTGAATCAATAGTAATATTTTCACTGTTTGAATAAGTTATATTTGAAATGCTAAAAGCTATAAAAAATATTAAAAACATAAAGAAAAAGGTATATACTCGTATATTTTTATCCATTATATTAAGTTTCATAATTTCTCCTAGATTAGTTATTAAATATATAATAAATCATTTTACAAAAAAATACAAGAAAATTGTCAAAAGATATAAGATAAACGGAGGTGAAAAACATATTAGAATATGTAAAACAAAATAAAAAAATATTAAAAATAATATCTATAGTCATTATAGCCATATTAATAGGATATTATTACACAAAAGAAAGCTCAAAATATGAAGTAACTAGTTATTTGGAAAATGAAGTTTTAGATCAAAATGAAAAAAATCAAATTGTAGAAGAAACAAATAAGGAAGATGAGATTTACCAAAATGAAATAGTTGTACATATATCAGGAGCGGTTGTAAACGAAGGAATAATTGAAACAGAAGAAGGCAGTAGAGTATCAGATATTATTGAGAAAGCAGGTGGACTATTAGAAAATTCAAATTTGGATGAAATAAATTTAGCATATAAGGTAGAAGATGGAATGAAAATACATATTCCGACAAATGAAGAGATTAACAATAAAGAAGAGATTGAGATTAATAATAATCAGTATGTATATAGTGAAGAGATTAATAAAGAAGAAAGTACTAGCAAAAAAATAAATATAAATACTGCTTCACAACAAGAATTAGATCAATTACCAGGAATAGGTGAATCCACAGCAAATAAAATAATTAAATACAGAGAAGAGAATGGTAAATTTAAAAATGTTGATGATATAAAAAATGTAAGTGGAATAGGTGATGCTAAATTTGAAGAGATAAAGGATTTAATTGTAGTATAAAATGAATAAATAAAGGAAATTACTATTGAAGTTAGGAAAAAAAGATGTTAAAATACTAATGGTTTTGCAAGTGTGCTGGAACCGGTAGACAGGCACGTTTGAGGGGCGTGTGCTATATAGCGTATGGGTTCGAGTCCCATTACTTGCACCATAAGTATAGAATGAAAGATTGGATAATAAAAGTCAATGAGAAATAGTATTTTATCTCATTGACTTTTGATATATTATTTTATTTTGCTAGCAATACTGATAACTTAACAAAATCTTCTTTATCAATTAAGTTAACAGTACTATTTTCTAGAACTTTAAAAGTAACATTATAAACAGTATCTTTATTTAGAATTTCATCTGATGTATCAATACTCCAATATTCCTGTGGAATAAGTTCATATTCATTATTAATATCTTTAGCATATAATTTTAAATCTTTTGTATTTCCTTCTAGACCATTAATCAAAAGAGTTAGCTGAACATATCCTTGAGTATCAGTTGAATTATATACAGTCACATTATGTTGCCAAGATACAGGAGTACCTGTTCCTTTACTACTATTAAATGTTTCTGTTGTTATTACTTCTCGTCCCATATTATCAATCTCTATTTCTCTATATGGAGATTGAGTTAAATAAGCGAATCTGTCTTGTAATCGTAATAATTCATAATTGTTAGTTGGGCAGTATAATGCATTGTTTGTAGGGTTAGAGTAAATACCAACAGCCATATTATTATATTGATTTAAAGATGATACATCGTATGTATAAACAGTTTCTCCAGTTTCATAATCTAAGATTAAATACTGCCACATTTTACTATCTATATCTTGAGCATATCCATATAAATATCCAGTAGCAGTTGATAATTTGAACATTGCAGTACTTCTTATATCATCACGACACCATACAGAAACTAATTCTTTATTACCATCAATTTCTTTTAAATCTGCTCTTTCTATACCAGGCATAATTTCAATATTACCACTTTGTATCCATTCAGGATTATATAAATTATCATATGATTGGATTGAAGAGTCACTATTAGGATCAGATAATGAAGGATTACTTGCACCATACCAATTACACAGAATTATGCCAACATCACCACTGTTATTTTCATAAGCAATAGCAGCATTATCGATAGATACAGGTGCATTATTAGGAAGATTATCTAAAACTGGTAAAGTATCTACAATTTTACCTGTACTAAGTTCAATACAATACAAGGTAGATATAGACATTTTATCAGCAAAAAATACATATTCATTACTTAAAGCTGGAGAAGTACCACTTCCATAAGAAAGACCACCAGAAGATTGTTCTTCAGTACTAGAAATATTTATATTTTCATAAGGGACACGCCAATTAATATTAACACCTTCATTAGTAGCATTTAGTAAATAACAAGCCATATTTGTAAGAATTACAGCACCATAAGGGCTAGAAGCTATACCGTTTTCAGCTCCTTCTCCAAGTTGTGTCTCATAGATATGAATCTCATTTTCTAAATTAATATTTATATTATTTAATGTATCTTCAATTGCTTTTCTGGATATATAACCTATATATCCACTTTCTTCTCTAGATGGAAATATTTTAAATCCGCCAGTTGTAAACCATAAATTTCCTTCATAGTCATATACAATAGACATTAAAGATTGGTCAAAAACTTTTCCGGTTTTACTTTCTATTATTTTACCTATATTAATGTCAAGTATTTTATCAAATTTTTCCAAAACTTTTCCATCATCATCTAAAGTTTTTAAAATAATAATTCTATTGTCGGTTGTAGGTGCAACAATGTTATTATTATTATCTATGAAGCTATAAGATTGTTGTATTGCATATTGATGGTCATCATCTATACTAGGAACAAAAGAACCCTGAGTGTAAATAGTAGTAGAATCTATATTCCTTGCAGCTATACCAGTGCTTAAATAAGGAGCATAAGTATTATTATAACTGTCATAAAGTACAGAAGGTGGGGCATTAGTACTTTCAGTATCAAAAGAAGATATAACTTCACTATTAATTCCGATAGGAAGAATAGAGTCTGTAGTATCTGAATTATAATTATCTACATGAACACAGTTTTCACTATTTGCCATATATGGATTTTGTGGAATATTTTTTGTAGATAGTGGTTTAGGAGTTAAAGCATTATTTGCTTGTTTAGTGTCAGCTAATAAAGACTTATCAGTTGTAGTACCTATATTAGTAACAATTAAGAAAATAGTAGCTGACAATAGTACAATAACGACAATAATTAATATTAATAATAAAATATTTTTTTTCATAAAAAATCCTCTTTCCAATAAATATTTAAAAATTTTATCATATAGGAAAAAACAATACAAGTAGAAAAAATAATTATTTATAAATTGTTTAAAATGTAATATAAAACTTTATAAATATATTTATAGAATAAACTCTTGACAAAAAGAAGATAATATATTAAAATGTTAGCACAAACTAACAAAGGAGATGTTATGAAATTATCAAAATCACAAGAAGAATATTTAAAAACTATATATTTATTAGAATGTGAAAATAATAAAGTAAGGGTTACAGATATAGCTGAAAAGTTAGGAATAACAAAACCGAGTGTTAATAAAGGAATAAAAGTATTAAAAGACTTGGAGTTAGTAAATTATAAAGCTTATGGTGATATTACTTTAACAGAAGAAGCAATAAATATAGCTAAGTATATAATAAAAAGACAAGATTTAATGGAAATGTTTTTAATAGGTTTTTTAAATGTAGAAGAAAATCGAGCTATAGAAGATGCTAAATTAATAAAATCGACAATATCAACAGAGACAGAAGAAAAACTTCACAAATATATTAATGATTTGCTTAATTTTAATAATATAGGGTGTAAATGCAATTATGGAGAAGGCAAAAAAGAATGTGATAGTTGTTTAAATTCGCAAATACGAGATAAGATAAAAAGTAAGAAAAATTGGAAAGAGATTTTAGAATGTGAGGGAAATTAAATGTTATTAGAGCTGAAAAATATAAACTTTGAAAGAGATAATAAAAAAATATTAAATAATATAAATTTAAAAATAGATTTAGGGAAATTCATAGCCATTACAGGACCTAATGGGTCAGGAAAATCTACTTTAGTTAAAATTATAATGGGGATAGTAAAACCAGACTCAGGAGAGATATTTTTTGATGGACAAGATATAACAAATTTAGGAATTGATGAAAGAGCTAAAAAGGGAATTAGTTTTGCTTTTCAACAACCTGTTAAATTTAAGGGGATAACTGTTTTTGATTTATTAAAAATAGCAAGTAATAAACAAATAAATAAAAATGAAGCTTGTGATATACTTTCAAAAGTAGGACTTTGTGCTAAGGAATATATAGATAGGGAAGTAAATAGTTCATTGTCAGGTGGAGAATTAAAAAGGATTGAAATTGCAACAGTTGCACTAAGAGAAGCAAAGTTAACTATATTTGATGAACCAGAAGCAGGAATTGATTTATGGAGTTTTAATAATTTACTTGAAGTTTTTGAAAATATGAATCAAATTATTAAAGGGTCTACAATAATAATATCACATCAAGAAAAAATATTGAATTTTGCAGATGAAATAATATTAATGAAATCAGGAAAAATTGACCAAGTAGGAAAAACTCAAGAAATATTAAAAACATCAATAAAAGTAAGTAAACATTGTTGTAAAAACTTTCCCAAGAATATAGAAGTTTTTAATTAGAAAGTAGGTAAAGATGAGTGAAGATATAGATAATATTAATATAGGGGAAAAAGAAAAAGATTTGTTAAGTCAAATATCAGATATT
The DNA here is from genome assembly GCA_964369695.1 of uncultured Clostridium sp. GTDB lineage: Bacteria > Bacillota > Clostridia > TANB77 > CAG-508 > CAG-269. Next base: position 3,003 of record CAYJGL010000043.1, on the reverse strand, counting down.
AATAATATTACAAAAGGTGCATATAACATAAGAAAAAATGGAAAAGGAATAAGCAAAAAAGTAACAGAGAATATTAATATTGTTGTAAAAGAAGATAAATCAGGAATTGATATATATATTAAAGAAAATACTAAATTTGAATATCTATATATCCCAGTAATAATAACAGAAAGTGGATTAAATGATGTAGTATATAATGACTTTTACATTGGAAAAAACTCAAATGTAACAATTGTTGCAGGTTGTGGAATACATAATTGTGATAGTAAAGATTCAGAACATAATGGGATACATAGATTTTATTTAGAAAAAAATGCTAAAGTTAAATATATCGAAAAACATTATGGAGAAGGTGATGGTAATGGTAAGAAAATACTGAATCCTGTAACAGAAGTATATTTAAAAAATAATAGTTATTTGGAAATGGATAGTACACAAATTAAAGGAGTAGATTCTACTGAAAGAATAACTAAAGGAGAATTAGAAGAAAATTCTAATTTAATAATATCTGAGAAAATAATGACACATGGAAATCAATATGCAAAAACTATATTCGAAGTTAATTTAAATGGCAAAAAGTCAAGTACACATGTTGTTTCAAGATCAGTTGCTACAGATAATTCTAAGCAAGAATTTATTTCAAATATATATGGAAATAATAAATGTTATGCACATACAGAATGTGATGCTATTATTAAAGATAATGCAAAGGTTATAGCAAGACCAGAAGTTGTTGCTAATGATGTAAATGCAAATTTAGTACATGAAGCAGCAATTGGAAAAATAGCTGGAGAACAATTAGTTAAATTAATGTCATTAGGTTTATCAGAGAGTGAAGCAGAAGAACATATAATTAAAGGTTTTTTAAAATAATAAGTCATTTACAAGTTTCGACATATTTCTTGAACATAATGTGTTACAATAAGTTTAAGGAGATGATGTTATGAAACAATTATATATAAAATCTCTACAAATGATAAAAAGTTTAAATATAGAAAGTGAACTTCAATATAACAAAATGTTAAGACAATATATTATATTAAATACTAAAACATTGAAATATATGGCTGGGACAAGAAGTTTTAAAAAAATTATCAAAATTGCAAATCAAGAATATTAATTAAAAAGAGTAATATTATTTATATATCTGAATATAATAGGTATATAGGTAATATTTTTTGTTATAAAATATTACCAAATAGTAAGTATTTTAATAAATTATTACAGGAAAAAAGATTAAAAATTTGTCGTGATAAAAAAGCTAAAAAATAAGACATTTAAAACCTATTGTGATAAAATATAAATATATTTTGTCGTGAAAGGATACTAAAGATATGACTAGAAAAGAAAAAAGGAATAAAAAAATAAATATAATAAATGAAATAATTCAGATAATAACACAATATTTTCCTAAACTAACATATATGTTTAACAATGTAGAAGATTGTAGAAATCAATCGTATGTAAAGTATGAAATGAAAGTAATATTTATTGTAAGATTAATGGGATTGATATGTGGAATTAAAAGTATGAATGAAATAACAAGTACATTTAATACAGATATAGCAATAGACAATATAGCAAAGATTAGTGAATTAGAATTAGAAGAGATACCGCATATAGATACAATAAATAATATATTTAAAGAAGTAAAAGTAAGTGATCTAGAAGAAATAAATAGATATATAATTAAAAGATTAATAGAGAGTAAAATAGCATCTAATTTTAAAGTAAGAAATAAATATTATCATGTAGTAATTGATGGAACAGGGCTAGCAACAAGCAGGAAGAGATATAATAAAAATTGTTTAAAAAAGAATAAGACAGATAAGCATGGAGAAAAATACACAGAATATAGTACGTATGTATTAGAAGCAAAACTAATATTAGGAGATATGGTTTTTAGTATAGGCAGTGAATTTGTAGAAAATGTAGATACAAAAACAATAAAAGGTTATCAAGAAATAAAATCAAAAAGACTAAAGGCTAAAGAAAAAATAAAACAAATATTAATAAATAAATCATTAGAGAAACAAAAATATAAACAAGATTGCGAAATTAAAGCATTTAAGAGATTAGCAGAAAAGATAAAAAAAGGTTATCCAAGACTAAATATAGTAATATCAGGGGATTCGCTCTATGCGGCAAATACGGTATTAGAAATATGTAGAGAATATAACTGGAAATATATAATTAGGTTTAAGGAAGGTTCAATACCAACATTATATAAAGAATTTGAAACAATAGTAGCAAAAAGTAATGAGATAAATAAAGAAGACTATGAAGTTGTAACAAATATAGATTATAAGGAAAATAAAATAAATATAATAAGATATACAGAAAAAAAGAAAAAAGATAATGCTAGTACAGTTTTTGCATATATAACAGATTTACCAATAAGTAATAAGAATGTAGAATCAACAATAGTGTTAGGAAGAGCAAGATGGAAAATAGAGAATGAAGGATTTAATATGCAGAAAAATCAGACATTTGATATAGGACATTTGTATAGTAGAAATTCAAACGCTATAAAAATACATTATTTAATGATACAAATAGCACATAGCATTAGAACATTGCTAGAAAAGGGGTCTAAGAAGATAAAAGAATTTAAGCTGAAAATAAAAGAGATAAGCTTCCTAATCAAAAAAGAACTTATCTCAAGCACAATAGATCTAAAATCACATAACAAAATGCAATTAAGATTTATTGAATAAAGTATATAAGTAACAAAAGAAAAAATCAATAGAAAAACAAAAGAAAATTAAAATAAATGAATTTTTGGTAAACATAAAACTGTAAAAACACTACAGTTTAAAAAATTCAACTATTACCTGTGGATAACTATTCCGAAAATCAATTTTAAATAATAACTAAATTAAAAAAATATATATTTATAGAAAATTTACATATTTTACCAATTATTATAAGTTTAATCTTTTTTACTGAAATTATTATTAAATCATTGACAAATAGCAGTAAAAAGTTGTATAATAGAAAACA
>CAYJGL010000042.1:1802-13120 GCA_964369695.1 uncultured Clostridium sp. | reverse complement strand
GGTACACGTAATGGTGGTTGGGTTGAAGGAAGAGATTATATAAATCCAGCTATTCAACCAATATTTGATAAAATAGCAAAAGAAGCATGGGAGGAGGTTACTAAAGTATGAATAATTCAAAAGGTAGTACGACGACTGTTGATAACAAAGTTGTACAAATGCAATTTGATAATAAAAATTTTGAACGTAACACTAAACAGTCGATATCGACATTAGATAAATTAAAACAAGCGTTACGTTTAGATGGTGCTACAAAAGGATTAAATGATGTAAATCGTGCATCTAGAAATAATGATATAGGCGCAATGGGTAGAGCTGCTGATACAGTTAGTGTTAGATTTAAGGCTATGCAAATAGCTGCTGCTACAGCAATAGCAAATTTAACCAATACGGCAATTCAAGCAGGAACAAGAATGACCAAAGCGTTAACAATCGATCCAATAAGTACTGGTGCAAGAGAATATGAAACTAAAATGGATTCGATTAAAACTATATTGGCAAATACAGCTAAATCCGGTACGAATTTAGAAGATGTTAATAGAGCATTAGATGAATTGAACGAATATTCGGATAAAACAATTTATAACTTTGCTCAAATGACCGATATGGTTGGTAAATTTTCGGCTACGTCTGGACAATTAGATAGTTCAGTAAACATAGTTAAAGGTATGTCTAATTTAGCTGCTGAAGCGGGAGTTAGTAATACTCGTTTACAAGGAGCATTATATCAAACATCTCAAGCTATGTCAGGTGCGTATTTTCAAGCAATGGATTGGATGTCATTAGAAAACGCTGGTATAGCTACTAGAAATTTTAAAGACGACATATACGATATGGCTGTAGCCATGGGAACACTTACAAAAGCACAAAGAGAAGCGATAGAATCTGGTAAAATAAGATTTAATGATTCATTATCAGATTTGGGTTGGTTAACAACTGATGTTTTTGCAGCAGTTACAACTAACTACGCTAACGATGAAGCAATGACAAAAGCTGCTGGAGAAGTAACAACTTTTACGAAATTATTTAGTGTTTTAACTGAAACTATACAATCAGGTTGGGCTAAAAGTTTTGAAAACATAGTTGGTAACTATGAAGAAGCTAAAGAACTATTCACAGGAATAAATAATTATTTTGGTGACATGATCAATGCATCGTCAGATGCTAGAAACGCAGTTCTTGCTGAATGGAAAGACATGGGTGGTCGTGACGATTTAATAGCCGGGTTTCAAAATATAGGAAAAGCTATAGGTGCTATATTTACACCTATAAAAGAAGCGTATAGAGAGTTCTTTCCTAAATCTACTGCTGAAAGTTTACATAATGCTACAAAATCGTTTAAAGAATTCACAGAAGGTTTAATAATAAACGGTGAAACAGCTGAGAAAATAAAAGGTATATTTGCTGGTTTATTTGGAGCACTTAAAGGTGCAAAAAACGTAATAACTAGTATGATAAATTTTGCAATAACAATTGCCGAAACATTATGGCCCATCGCCGATGGTATATTAACAATATTTGGCGCTTTAGGTTGGATGATAAGTAAATTTGCTGAAGCTGGTCAAGAAGGTGGTTTTTTAGCAGATGTACTTACAAGCATTAAAAATGCATTAAGTTATTTAACTGAAAAAGTAAAAGAATTTGTTGATGAATTTTTAAAATTTGATAATATAATCGGTGTATTAGGAATATTCTTCGGTTTCATAAAAGAAATAATATTAGCTATTGGTAGAGTTCTTGGAGAACTTATAAGCGGTGGAGATTTAAAAAATGTAATGGAATTATTCAACACTGGATTACTAGGTATGTTGATATATAATTTAAAAAACGCAATAAGTGGTTTTTCGAATTTTGGTGAAAATATAAACAATATATTACTACAAGTTAAAAATACATTAATCGCGTTTCAAGCAGAAATTAATTCTAGAACACTTAAAAATATAGCAACATCTATTCTTATATTAGCCGGCGCATTGTTTATAATGGCATTAATACCTGAAGAAAAAATAGCATCTACATTAACAATGTTAGCAGTTGTTATGGCTGAGTTTTTATTAATGTTTAGATTATTTAATAAAGTTACAATGTCTATTGGTAAAGGTGCTAAAGTAATAAGAGCGTCTATCGCTATAATAGCACTTGCAACATCGATGACTATCATGGCATCGGCATTAAAAAAAATGGGTAGTCTAAATATTACACAAACAGTAATAGGCGTTATAGGATTAGCTGGTGCAATGAGTATATTGGTAGCAGCAATGCATCTAATGCCGACTAAAAAAAGAATGATTAGTATTGGAACATCAATGATAATGTTATCTACGGCCATGTATATTTTAGCGTCTGCCGTACGTAAAATGAGTTCTCTAAATATAGAAGACATAGGACGAGGTCTTATAGGTCTTGGTGGCGCGTTATCAATGATTGTTATATTTTTTAACAAATTACCAGATAATAAACGAATAATCGCTACATCATTTGCTATGAATTTAATGTCATTTAGTTTATTAACATTAGCATCAGCAGTTGGTAAAATGGGAGATTTATCTTGGGGAGAAATAACCAGAGGTTTAGCTGGTATGGCTGGAGCTTTAATCATCCTTACTCAAACAATGAATGCTTTAGACAATGATAAACGTAGTTTAGGAAACTCTGCAAATTTAATATTAATGGTTAATTCATTAGTAGTATTAGCAGAAGGTATGACTCGATTAGCTGAATTATCATGGAATGATATTGCTCGTTCTTTAACAGCAATGGCTGGCGCAATGGCTATATTAACTATATCTGCTAAAATAATGGATGGAACAAAAGGTTTTGGTATGACACTAGCTGCTGCTTCTATAGGTTTATTATTATTTGCTGGTGGTTTAAAATCATTAGCTGAAATGGATTATCCAGATATTGTGCGATCATTAGTAGCATTAACTGGCGGCATATTAGTATTAGTTGGAGCAGCGTATTTATTGAAACCAGTAGCTGGAACATTATTGTTAGTAGCCGGAGCATGTGCATTATTTAGTTTAGCAGTAGTTGGAGTTGGCGCTGGTATAATCGCTATAGCTCATGGTATTTTATATCTTGGTATAGCATTATCTGGTGGTGCAACAGCAATTGTTGCTGGGTTAGCTGCTATTATTCTAGGTATACTTGGTATGGTTCCAGAAATTATAGAAATTGCAAGATTAGCTATTTTAGGATTAGCTATGGCATTAATAGAATTAGCACCAATTGTAGCGAAAGCACTCGGTACGTTAATAGTCGAAGCATTAAAAATGTTAGCTGATTATGTACCAATGATGGTTACTATAATATTTGATCTACTAATAAACGTTATACGAGCTGTCGCAGATAGAGTGCCTGAATTATTAGTATCTATTGCCGAATTAATTCAAGCTATATTTAAAGGTTTCGTTCAAGCATTCGAAACATTAGATCCTAAAGTATTTTTAGAAGGATCTAAAGCATTAGTAATATTAACTGGAGCGTTTTTATTAATGGCTACATTAGCAAAAATGGCACCAATGGCCGCACTTGGAGTATTAGCGTTTGGTGTTCTAGTTGCCGAATTAGGTTATGTTTTAATGGGATTAAGTTATTTATTTGGTGAGGGCGCAGAAGCGTCTATAGCTAAAGCAGGTAACATAATGCAAGCTATTGGAACAGCTATAGGACAATTTATTGGCGGTATAATCGGAGGTATTGGTACCGGAATAAGTGGTGCTATGCCAACTATTGCTAATAATTTATCAGAATTTATGATTAATTTACAACCATTTATTGATGGTTTATCAAATGTCAAAATGGATTTAATATTAAAAGCTGGAATTCTAACAGGAGCCATTATAGCATTAAGTGTAGCTAATTTTATAGCTGGTTTAGCTAAACTAATATCATTTGGTGGAGACTTAGCTACATTAGGAAAAGATCTAAGTAGATTCATGATTAATGCTCAAGAATTTATAGCTAGCAGTAATTCTATTAGTCCTAATATGATTAGAGGAGTTAAAGCTATAACTGAAGCAATAATGATGTTAAGTGCTGCTAGTTTGTTAGATGGTATTGCTAAAATATTTACGTTCGGTAAAGGCGGTTTAAGTAAACTTGGCGAAGAAATAGTACCACTTGGTAAAAGTATGAACAAGTTTGTTAAATCTCTTGGAAATTTTAGTGATAGTCAAGTTAAAACAATAGAATCAGCATGTGATGGTTTAGTTGCTTTAGCCAGTGCATCTAAGAAAATACCTAATGAAGGTGGAGTATGGGGTTGGATTGCTGGAGACAACAGTCTTGGTAAATTCAGCGGTTATCTTCCTGATCTAGGAAAAAATTTAAAATCATTTGTAAAAGAATTAGGTAATTTTGATCAAGCACAAGTTACCACTGTTGAATCGTCGACTGAAGCTATTAAAAAAATAGCAGAAGCGTCTAAAGATATACCTAATGAAGGTGGAGTATGGGGCTGGTTAGCGGGAGATAACAGTCTTGCAAAATTCAGTGAAAATTTACCGAAAATAGGTGAAGATTTAGCATCATTTGTTGTTAAGCTTGGCACCTTCGATGAGGCGCAAGTTACGGCAGCTGATTGTGCAGGTAGAGCTATATCTAAATTAGCTGAATCTGCTCAAAATATACCAACTAGAGACGGTTTATGGCAAGCTATTGTTGGAGAACAAAGTTTAGCGACATTCTCTAGCGAATTACCACTAGTTGGTTCTTGTCTAAAATCATTCGTTGGTAATTTAGGTAAATTCGATAACGCACAAGTAACAACTGTAGATAGTGCTGGTAAAGCATTAAATGCGTTAGCCGAATCTGCTAATAAAATACCGTCTAGAGATGGTTTATGGCAAATGATAGCCGGAGAGCAAAGCTTAGCTACGTTCTCAACAGAATTACCATTAGTTGGTTCTTGTCTTAAAACATTTGTTGCTAATTTAGGAGAATTCAGCAATGGTCAAGTAACAACTGTGGATAGTGCTGGTAAAGCTATTAAAGCATTAGCCGAATCAGCCGCTCAAGTAAAACCAGATATATGGGGAAGAATATTCGGTGAAAATACATTCTCATCTTTTGCTGGTGAGTTACCAGAAGTAGCATCACATTTGAACGGTTTCGTTAAAAATCTTGATACATTCTCAGAAGAAGATGTTGTAAAAGTGGATTGTGCAGGTAGAGCTATAGCAGCTCTTGGTACAGCAGCTGGAGCAGTTAAGAAAAGTTTATGGGATAATCTTAGCGAAGTATTTTTCGGAGAAAATGGATTAGATAAGTTTGCTTCTAAGTTAGGTCCAGTAGCTACTGGAATAAACAATTTTAGAACAAATCTTGGTGATTTTTCAGATGCTGACGTAACAAAAGTAACAGCTGGTGCCAACGCTATAAAAGCGTTCGCTGATGCTGGAGCTAACATACCAAATAGTGGTGGTTTTTTCGCTTTATTTACTGGAGATAATGATATAGAGACTTTCGCTAGTAAGCTTGGTCCTGTTGGTACAGGTTTGGGTAATTTCATTAGAAATATAGGAACATTTGGTCAAGCACAAATAGATACAACTAATGCTGCAACTACTGCTTTATCAACATTAGCTGAAGTAGAAGATATGAATACCGATAATGTTAAAAATAACATGACAGGTTTAACTGATAATTTAGCTAGTTTTGGTACTGAATTAAAATCGTTTACTACAACTTTAAAAGACGTAGATGCCGCAGATGTTAGTAGCGCTGTTACAAAAATGGATTCAGTAATAGAAATGATGAAAGATATTTCACAAATAGGTGGAGAATCATTAGATAGTTTTGTTGACGGTTTATCGAATGTAGGAACAAACGCTGTCGACGGTTTAGTTGGCGCATTCTCAGATGCTGATCCAAAAGATAAAGCATCAGAGGGTGTTAAAAATTTAATATCAGCAATGATTACTGCTGCTGAGAATAAGCGAGCTGACGTGGTTGATAAATTTAAATCGATATTTAATTCAGCTATTAGAATATTTGAATCGCCAGAATTTAAAGCTGATACCGAAGGAGTCGGAAAAGCTTTTGCTGAAGGATTCGCTAATGGTATTACTAATAATCAATATTTAGTAATCGATGCTGGTAGTTCTCTTGGTAATGCTGCGTATAATGCCGCTAAAAAAGCAATAGATGCGCATTCACCATCACGTAAAGCTTATGAATTAGGTGATTTCTTTGGATTAGGTTTTGTTAATGGTGTAATTCAATATCAAAACCAAGTTTATGACGAAAGTTATAAAATCGGAACGAATGCTTCATCGGGGTTAAATAAAGGTTTACAATCAGTAAATAATATCATGTCAGATTCTATGAATAATGGTCCTATAATTAGACCGGTATTAGATTTGTCTAATATAGAAGCAGGATCTAATTCAATAAATCAAATGTTTGATGATGTTAATTTCGGAGCTAATTTAAATGCTATTAGTACTGGAATGAATCGTAAAAATCAAAATGGAGGAAATCAAGAAATGATTTCTGCAATAAATAAATTAAGTTCTATGGAACGCAGTAGTAATACTTATAATATTAATGGTATTACTTATGGGGCAGATGGTGAAATATCAGATGCAATCAGTGTTCTTCTTAGAGCTGCAAATGTTGAGAGGAGGGTGTAATATATGGCATTAGAAAATGGTAAATGGCGTGTTGTTAGAGGAGATTGTTTATGGAATATTTGTAAAGCAGTTTATAATGATCCATATAGATGGCGTGATGTAGCCAATGCGAATGGTATATCACAACAAACAGCATTAATATATCCTGGTCAATTATTAATTTTACCAGGTAAATCTTCTGGTGGTCCAACACCCGTTCCACCTCAACCAACATATTCAACTAAAGTAACTATACAATGGTGGGCATTAGATGCTGGTACAACTAGAGATATGTTTTGTACATGGTCTTATAACAGAAGTGGTACAAGAGGATTTGAAATAAAATGGGAATATAATACTGGAACTGGTGGTTGGCGTACAGATGGTACTAGCACCACAACATTGGATCAAGCAGCTTATTCTGCTCCAGAAAATGCAAAAGAAGTTCGTTTAACAATTACTCCAAAATCCGAATCATGGGGCGATGGTGGTCCAGTAACAGTACATTATAACTTTGCTAATAATCCTCCAGAAATACCAGCTGTCCCATCAATAGAAATTGATATAGATAATAAACTAACATCTAGAATAGATAATCTTCCGGAGACATTAAATGCTGATAGTATAGAGTTCACAATATATCAAGATGATACTATTAAATATAAAGTCATAAAAACACCAATTAATATAGAAACACTTTTTGTTGAAATGGAAACAATGGTTGATGCAGGACATGATTATAAAATAAGATGTCGAGGAGTTAGAGGGGCTATATTCGGAGGATATACTGAATTTACTGAAAGAGTTTGGTCTTTACCAATAGCACCATCTGAAATAACAACTTTACGTTCAGAAAAAATAAATGAACAAATAGCAATTACTTATGGTATATTTGCAGAATGGGAAGATGTTCCATCTGCCGAAACATATCTTGTACAATGGGCTACTAATAAAGATTTTGTTAATCCACAATCACAGGCTACCGAAGAAGGTGAAGGTCCTAGATTATTATTAACAGGTATATCATTAGGTTTAGAATATTATTTTAGAGTAGCATCGTTAAATACACAAGGACAATCTATTGATTGGTCAGCAGTTAAAACTGTTACTTTAGGGACTAGACCATCTGCACCAACAACATATAGTAATGTGGAATCGTGTGTTTTAGGTGAAGACTTAAATTTATATTGGGTTCATAATTCAACGGATGGGTCGTTTGAATCCTATGCTAGATTAAATTTAGAAATTAGTGATTCGGCTCACCCAGAATTGGAACCAATGATTATAAATAAAGTTATAAAAAATGAAAAACCTGAAGAAGAAAAAGGTAGAACAAGTGTTTATACTATAAATACTAATGATCCAGAATGGGTAACTGTTGGTGAAGGTTTTTTAATCAAATGGAAAGTTCAGACAGCAGGTGTTACTTCAGAATATAGTGAATGGTCAACTCAAAGAGAAGTTTCAGTATACGCTAAACCAGAAGTAGAAATAGATATTAAAAATAATGTGATGATATCCGTTGACGAAATAAATTCATTTCCATTTTATATTGATGTGTTAGCAACGCCTCCGTCACAAATACCAATAAGTTATTATGTAGAAATAGTAGCTAATCAATCATATGAAACAATTGATGATATAGGAAAAATCAAAATGGTTAATGTTGGTGATAAAATATATCAAAAATATTATGACCCACAAAGTAATCCATGGCATTTTTTATTAGAAATGTCACCGAATAATTTAGACTTGGAAAACAATGTAACATATACAATTAATGTGACATTATCTATGAATTCTGGGTTAATAGCAAAATTATCTAAAACGTTTACAGCTTATTTTCAAGATTTATATTATGATGTATATGCGGATATATTATTTAATAAAGATACATTAGAAGCCACTATTAAACCATCATGTTATCAATATTTATCAGGAATAAAAGAATTAGTACCAAATTGTACATTATCTGTATTTCGTAGACAATACGATGGAACATTTATAGAAATATCTAGTGGTGTTGAAAATACAGGTATATATGTGTTAGATCCACATCCATCGTTGGATTATGGTCGATATAGAATCGTTGCAAAAATGAATGATACAGGAGCAATAAGTTTTGCTGATGTTAAACCGTTACCTATAAATTATGTTGCAGCGGTAATTCAATGGGATGAACCGTGGTCATCATACGCAGTTGGCGAAAACGGAGAAGGTATGATTGATCCACCTTGGAGTGGTTCTATGTGTATAATACCATATAATGTAACTATATCTGACACTAAATCAATAGATGTATCATTAATAGAATATGCTGGAAGAGAAAATCCAGTTAGTTATTATGGTACACATATTGGTGAATCGTCAAGTTGGTCTATGGTCATACCTAAATCGAATAAAGAATTGTTAAATACGATTCGTCGTTTGTCCAAATGGAAAGGCGATGTATATGTTCGAGAACCTTATGGTACTGGTTATTGGGCTAATATTAGTGTATCATATAATTTAAAATATTCTGACGTAACAATACCTGTTACAATGAACATAAAACGAGTTGAAGGAGGTATTTAATAATGATAGATTGGACCAAATCTATGAATCAATCTTTTGAATATTATGAAGTAGATCCGAACACTTGGAAAGATAAAACATTAATTAGATCGGTTAAATCATCATCTATAAATAGAGATTTATCTTCTGACACATTAGGATCAGCATCAATAGATACTGATAATACTTTTGGAGAAACATATATAAGAATATATCTAATAGTAAATCAAAATGGTTACACAGATAAAATATCTCTTGGTACATTTTTAATACAGACACCTAATTCATCGTTCGATGGTAAGGTTATGTCTGTATCAATGGATGCTTATACACCATTATTAGAATTAAAAGAAAATCCAGTTCCATTAGGATATGCTTTATTAAAAAATGAAAATATAATGAAACAAGCATTTATGATTGTTCGAAGTAATTGTAGAGCATTAGTTGTAGAAACTAAAGCTGACAATATACTAGAAGCTGATTTTATATCAAATATCAATGATAATTGGTTAACATATATTAGAGATCTAATCGGTCTTGCTAAATACGAATTAAATTTAACACCAAATGGACAAATATTATTTGATCCTATTAGAAAACCGGATGAATTACAACCAGTATGGACTTTTACGGATGATAATAGTTCTATATTATTACCTGAGTTAAGTTTAAAACACGATATATATGGTATACCAAATGTAGTAGAAGTAATTTGTTCTGTTGGTTTAGAAACATATACTGCTAGAGTAGAAAACAACGATGTTAATAGTCCGTTATCTATACAAAGTAGAGGTCGTAAAATATTATACAGGGATACAAATCCTAACTTTACAGGTTTACCTTCCCCAGAACAAGTAGACGAATATGCTAAAAATTTATTACAAGCATTATCGTCTGTAGAATACGAAGCCACTTTTAGCCATGGATATTGTCCAGTAAGAGTTGGTGATGGTGTTCGTTTGAATTATAAAAAAGCAGGTCTTAATGATGTACGTGCTAAAGTTATAAGTCAAAATATAAAATGTGCAACTGGTTGTACAGTATCAACCAAAGTAATATTTACTAAAAAATTATGGGAATAGAAAGGAGAATATATTATGGCATTATCAAATGAATTAGTTTCACAATTTGCTAAATTAGTAAAAGAGAAACCTATAGATAATGGCACATCTATAAAAGGTACCGTACGTGTTATTGGTGATAAAAAATACGTACAGTTAGATGGGTCTGAACTATTAACGCCCGTGGAATTATCCGTTGAAGTAGCTAATGACGAACGTGTTAAAGTTTTAATAAAAGATCATATGGCTACTGTTGTAGAAAATATAACTTCTCCTGCAGCCCGTAATACATCTGTTGAAGATTTGAAAGATGAAGTAGACGAACAAGGTAATACCATTCAACAAATGGATAATACTATAATTCAACAAGGAAATTCTATTATTCAAATGAATACAACAATTAATCAACATGATGTATCTATAAATCAACATGATACTTTAATTAATCAACAAGGTGATGAAATAGTATCATTAAATAATACTATAGTACAACAAGGAAATACTATAAGTAGTATGAATAATACTATAATTCAACAAGGAAATAATATAGATAGTATGAATAATACTATAATCGAACATGGGAATACTATAACTCAACATGGAAATACTATTACTCAAATAGATAGTGATATAACAACCATAAATAGTACATTAATTACTCAAGGGTCAGAATTAACTATATTAGGTTCCAAAATAGATACGGCTAATACTAATATATCATTAAATACCAGTAATATTGAAGCATCTAATGCTCGTATAACAATAGCCGAATCAAACATAGACACTCTTAATAGTAATGTAAATATACAAGGGTCTAATATAACAATATTAAACTCTGGTTTTACGATTGTTGATGGAAAATTAACAGGGTTATCTGAAATAATGGTAGAATCGTTAACTACTAACACTTTGAATGTTGGTTATGCTAAAATCGATTTCTCTAATATTATAACAGCAACGATACAAGATTTATTTGTTAGAACGGGTATGTTTGAAAATCTTCATATAGAAGAAGGAATATACGCAACTGGAGAGATAGTTGGTGTAACCATTAAAGGTGATTTAATTGAAGGTAACACCATCAAAG
>CAYJGL010000042.1:1185-1739 GCA_964369695.1 uncultured Clostridium sp. | reverse complement strand
ATATCGGGTAATACTGTTGAAACTGAACAAACACCATACAATAGTTTAGATGGTTCCATTATAACAGCACAATCAGTTACCGCATCAAAAATAACGGTTGATGATTTGGTAGCTTTTGGCGCAACTATAGCCGGTTTTGTTATTAATGAAAACGCTATATATTCAGCAGGAAAAGAATCAATCAATTCGAACGCTCTTGGATTATATATGGATAAAACAGGGCAATTTTATTTAGGTGATTCCGCTGATCATATAAAATATTATAAAGACGAAAACGACAATTTTATTTTAGATATAAGAGCAAAAGAAATATCATTAGGGTTATCCGGTGAAAAAAAAATAGATGGAACGACTGTTGATTTAGTAAACGATACTAAATATACTTTAGATCATATTTCAAATATTTTTAATATCACCGGAGGTTCTAATTTAATTAAAAATTCTGTTTGGTATTATAAAACAGGTGAATTAATAAATGATTGGGTTATAGCCGACGGTACAACCTATTCCGGAGGTCAAGACGATGGTTTAATAGGTTATACTGTATCAAGAGG
>CAYJGL010000042.1:0-1175 GCA_964369695.1 uncultured Clostridium sp. | reverse complement strand
TGCAGTTTCGTTTTCATCTGAAAAAGAATCATTAAAAAACATTTTTAATATATCAAATATATTAAAGGGTCGTTCTATTGGTTTTGGTTTTAAATACAAACAAACGTCAAATGTTGTTTCTAAAGTCGAATTATATGATGGTCGTAATACAGATAATACGCCATTAATGATTATCGATTTAACAGAAAACACAAACGGTGAATTTGTAGATGTTTTTAGATCTTTCATCTCGGATAATACCAATTATATAGTAAAAATAACTAGTAATAGTACCTCTAATAACGAAATCGTTATAAGTGATATGATGTTTAATTATGGTGAGGAAAAAGGTTGGGAATTAGCGTCTGGAGAAATTTTTGGAACAATTGTTAAAATTAATAATCTTGGTATCTCAATAACTAGTGATACAGCAAATACTGAAACCAACATTAATACTGATGGTATGGTTATATTTAATAAAGCTACTAGACGAAAAGTTACAGATTTTACAGATGAAGGTATTAATACCGATAATATAACAGTTAGAAATAAAATAATTCAAAAAAAGATGATTAACGATATAATAACTACTGATACAGTAGATATATATATCGAATATATCGCAGATGAATAGGAGGTGTTAATATGAATGTATTATTAGATAATGTGCGAGTTCAACCTGGTGCTCCAGGTATATATTGGTATTTATCATATGAAGCTAGACGATCTGGTGCAGATATGCAATATCGTTTTTGGTGGAGATTAAGATTAGGTAGTAGTGGTTCTTGGTATTATAATAATTGTAGAATGCAAATAATATTAAATAATTCAATAATTTGGACTCATAATATAGACGATCATAATAAAGGTTGGGATCATTCAGGAACAACAGGATGGTATACTGTATCAAATAAAACAAGTGGTACCACTCCCTGTTATAGTACAGTACTCGATACTCAAAATAGTTCTCAAATGAATTATACATCCGGCACATTTAATTTATATGTAGCACCAGCATACACATCTATAACATCATTTAGTGTTGCTAAAAGAGACGAAACATCAGTTACTATATCGATCGTATAATTAGACTCTAAAATAAACTCCCAAAACAGTCATCAGGCTGACTGACTTGTGGCCCAGCTGCAGACCGATGTGGGCCGCTTCGGGCTGCGGTCTGGTCCAGCTCCTGGTCA
>CAYJGL010000041.1:0-13216 GCA_964369695.1 uncultured Clostridium sp. | reverse complement strand
AAGACTTATTAGAAATGATAGAAGCAGAAGAAGAAAGACTAAGAAGATATAACACAGCAATGGAAACTTCTCATGAAGAAGGTGAAGCTAAAGGTAGACTTGAAGGAAGAGTTGAAGGAAAAGCTGAAGGTAGACTTGAAGGAAGAACTGAAGGAGAGAGACAAGGAATACTTAAAGTAGCAAAAGAACTTTTAAAAACTTCAGAATTAAATATTAGTCAAGTTAGCGAAATAACACAATTAACAGAAGAAGAAATTATAGACTTGAAAAAAGAACTAGAAGACGAAAATAAATAGATTTAGATTTAAAATATGTATATAAAGATTAAATAATAATAATATATAATTGATTTTTAAAGAAATACATACCATAAAAAGAAAGATATCAATGTTAATAAAGCATTGATATTTTTAGTTATAATAATAGTTTGGTTAAAATACATAATATTAGTTATAAAAAATACATATATTTCTATTGACTATTAAAAACAAATGTTCTATAATTTGTTTGGTGATAATATGGAGAAACAAATATTGCATATAGATGTAAATAATGCATTTTTAAGTTGGACAGCAATTGAAAAGTTAAGGAATGGATACAAAGAAGATATTAGAGAAATACCATCAGTAATAGGTGGAGATGAAACACAAAGAAGAGGTATAGTATTAGCAAAAAGTATGAAAGCAAAAGGGTTAGGTATAAAAACAGGTGATACATTATATAAAGCAAGAATTATATGTCCTAACATACAAGTATTTTCTAGTGATTATAGTGTATATGTAAAATATTCAAATATGCTATATAACTTATTATTAGAGTATACAGATAAAATAGAAAGATTTAGTATTGATGAATGTTTTTTAGATATGACTAATTATTTAATGGGAGAAAATATATTATTAGTGGCTAATAAAATAAGTAAAAGAATAGAAAAAGAATTAGGATTTACTGTTAATATAGGTGTTGCAAATAATAAGTTACTAGCAAAAATGGCATCAGATTTTGAAAAACCTAATAAAGTGCATACTCTGTGGAAAACTGAAATTGAAACTAAACTATGGCCACTTCCGATAAATGAATTGTTTATGCTAGGTAAAAAGACAGTACCTAAATTATATAATATGCAAATAAAAAAAATAGGAGACTTAGCAAGATACAATAAAAGCTTAATAATATCAAAATTTGGGAAGCATGGAAATTTAATTTGGGAATATGCAAATGGCATAGATGAATCAGAAGTTAAATATATGAAGGAAAAGCCAAAAGGTGTAGGGAATTCAGTTACATTACCACATGATTTAGATAATATAGAAGAATTGCAGAAAATAATGTTTTCTTTAGTAGAGCAAGTAACATATAGACTTAGAAAAAATAATATGTATGCAAAAACAGTAAACGTTCAAGTAAGAAGTACAAGTTTTATCGATAAATCTCATCAAGAAAAATTAGCATACCCTACGGATTCAACAAAAGAAATATATGAAAAAGCAAAAAAATTATTAAATGAGATATATGAAAAAGAGACATTTATTAGATTAATTGGAGTACGAGTTGATGGACTAACAGATAATAAAGAACAACAGATATCAATCTTTGATATTAATAGTAATAATAAACAAGAAAAATTAGATAAAGTTATAGATGAATTGAAAAACAAATATGGATATAATAGTATTAGTAGAGCAGGAAATATGGGGACAAACTTTAAGGGGAAATGAAAAAATAAGATTGTATAAAAATTAATACTCTATTTTAATAATTAGTAAAAATACTGTTCTAATTATACTGAGAATATGATATAATAAAATCATAAATACATTAAGTTAAGAGTAAAAGGGGAAGACATGAACCAGATATTAGGAGAACTTGGTAAATCTGAAAAATTTATTCAGGTGATTAAGAATATAGAAAAAGAAAAAAGTCCGATAGAAATATCGGGCTTAACTGACATGGGAATGTTACAAATATTATCAAGTATAAATAAATATAGTAAAAAGTCAATGATACTAGTAACATACAATGAAATCGAAGCTAAAAAAATATATGAAAATATGAAATATTTTCACGATAATGTAGTATTATTACCTAAAAAAGAGATAGTTACTTATGACTATATTGCAGAAAGTAAAGACTTACCTTTTGAAAGAATAGAAGCATTAAACGAAATTGTAAAAGGGAAAAATAATATAGTTATAACAACAATAGAATGTTTAATGCAAAAGTTACCGAGTAAAGAAGTATTATATAAAAATCGAATTAACTTTAAAAAAGGAGAAACACATAGTTTAGAAAGAATAAAACAAAATTTAATTGATTTAGGATATAAGAGATTTGAACTAATAGACGGTAGGGGACAATTTAGTGTAAGAGGTGGAATATTAGATATATCACTTACAATAGAGCTTGGAGTTAGAATTGAATTTTGGGGAGATGAAGTAGACTCTATAAGAACATTTAATATAATAAATCAAAGATCTATAAAAAATATTGATAAAATAACAATAAATCCAACACATGAATATGTATTAGAAAATGAAATTTCAGATGTAATTAAAAAATTAGAAAAAAGAAAAAGTATAGAGAGTGAAAACATTGAAATAATAGAAAAAGATATAGAATATATAAGAAATGGAGATTTTGTTAGTAAAATTGATAAATACTTTGACATCTTCTATAAAACTCAAAATACAGTATTAGATTACTTAAATTCTGAATATTTAATAGTAATCGAAGAAGAAAATAAAATAAAAGCTAGGGAAAAAAATATATTAAATGATAACCAAAATTTAGTAAAATTACTTATAGAAAAAGAAAAAATGGTTCCAGATGTAATACAAAATTTAAATACATATCAATCCATCCAAGAAAATATATTAGATAAAAAAGTTATATACTTAGAAAAATATGATAATAAGAATGAAAAAAGTATAGAAAAATTTAATTTTAAATATTCAGATATTTCATACTATAAATCAGAGATAGAGCAATTGTTTAAAGACTTGAAAAATTGGTTAAAAGAAAAAAAGTCAATATATATGCTTGTTGACACAAAAGAAAAATTAAAGAAATTAGAAAAAATATTAATAGAACAAAATATATTAGTGAAAATCGAAGAAAAATTAGATAATACAATAATAGTTAAATCTAAAGAAAGATATGTAACAATATCAATTGGAAAAATTGAAAAAGGGTTTGAATGTAATGATATTAATCAAATAGTAATATCAGCAAATGACCTAATAGAAGGAAAGCAAAAGAGTAATAAAAAATTTAATTCTCAATTTAAAGAAGCTGAAAAGGTAGTATTTGCAGATCTGAAAATAGGAGATTATGTAGTACATAGTTCTTATGGAATAGGTATATATATTGGAGTAAATACAATAAAAGCAGATGGTGTAATTAAAGATTATATAAAAATAAAATATGACAAAGACTCAATACTATATATCCCGACAAATCAAATGGAACTGGTAAGGAAATATGTAGCAGGAGATAAACTTGTACCAAAATTAAATAAATTAGGCACAAAAGATTGGGAAAATACAAAAACAAAAGTTAAAAAGAATTTAAGAGAAGTTGCTAAAGAATTAATTGAACTATATGCTAAAAGAGAGAAAGCACAAGGTTATGCGTTTAATACAGATACTCCATGGCAACAAGAGTTTGAAGCTAAATTTCCATATCAAGAAACAGATGATCAGTTAAGATGTATAGCTGAAGTTAAAAAAGATATGGAAAAACAAAAACCAATGGATAGGCTTTTGTGTGGTGATGTTGGTTATGGTAAAACTGAAGTGGCACTAAGAGCAGCATTTAAAGCTGTTATGGATGGAAAACAAGTAGCATATTTAGCACCAACAACTGTACTTGCTCAGCAACAATACAAAGAGTTTAAAGAAAGAGCAAAAGATTATCCAATAAAAGTTGAAGTGTTAAATAGATTTAAAACTAAAAAATATCAAGATGAAGTTATTAGAAACTTAAAATTAGGTGAAGTTGATATTGTAGTTGGTACTCATAGAATATTAAGTAAAGACGTAGGTTTTAAAGATTTAGGATTATTAATAATAGATGAAGAACATAGATTTGGAGTTAAAGCAAAAGAAAAGATAAAACAATATAAAACAAATGTAGATGTATTAACAATGACAGCAACACCTATTCCTAGAACTTTGCACATGTCAATTGTAGGTGTTAGAGATATGTCAGTTATATATGAGCCACCACATAACAGGAAACCTGTACAAACTTATGTATTAGAATATGACAAAGAAGTAATAACAGAAGCAATAACAAAAGAAATAGAAAGAGATGGCCAAGTTTTTTACTTATTTAATAATGTAGAAGGAATAGAAAGAAAAGCTTTAGAAATAAGTAATCTAGTTGAAGGAATCAATGTTGGATATGCACATGGACAAATGACTGGAAAGCAGATTGAAGAAATCATGCAAGAGTTTGTAGATAAAAAAATAAATGTACTTGTTTGTACAACTATATTAGAATCTGGTATAGACATACCAAATGCAAATACAATAATAGTTGAAAATGCAGATAAAATGGGATTAGCACAATTGTATCAAATTCGTGGCAGAGTAGGTAGAGCAGATAAACAAGCATATGCATATATAACATACAAAAGAGATAAAATCTTATCAGAAGTCGCAGACAAGAGATTAAAAGCAATAAAAGAATTTACAGAATTTGGTTCAGGATTTAAAATAGCAATGAGAGACTTAGAAATAAGGGGTGCAGGTAGTTTAATAGGAGAAATTCAATCAGGACATTTAGAGCAAGTTGGGTATGACACATATTGTCATCTATTAGATGAAGTTGTAAAAGAAGTTAAAGGTCAAAATATGAATTCAGTAGACGAATTTAATGTACAAATAGATTTAAATGTATCTAGCTTTATACCAGAAACATATATAAAGGATCATAATCAAAAAATTGAAGTATATCAAAATATAGCACTTTGTAAAGATGAAGATGATATAATAAATGTAGTTGATGAAATAATAGATAGATTTGGAGATATGCCAAAAGAAGTAGAAAACTTAATAAATATTGCCAGAATTAAATATTTAGCAAAACAAAAGAAAATAGAAAAAATTGTGAATAAGAGAAATATTGAAAATAAAAATTTAGTTGTATTTACACTTGTCAAAGAATGTGATGTTATTAAATTATTAGATGAATATAAAAATAAGATAAAGTTATCTAGTGGTATAAAACCAAATATTACACTTGAACTTAAATCTCAAGTTCATAATCAACAAGAGATATTAAGAGAAATAATTGAATTTATAAAAAAAGTTAAATTAATTTAAGTATAAAAGGAAAAATAGTATGGAAAAAAATATAATTACAAGTAAGGAAAATGAAAATATCAAAAACATAAAGAAGTTAAAAGATAAAAAGCAAAGAGACATTTTAGATGAATATATCATAGAAGGATTAAGATTAGTAGAAGAAGCTTTGAATGAAAATGCAAGAATAAAAAACATAATTATATGTGATGAGCTATTTCAATTAAATAATATATCAAATGAAATAAAAGAATGTATTGAAAAACATAATAATATATATGTATCTGAAAAAGTATTTAAAAGTATATCTGAAGTGAATTCGCCACAAGGGATTTTAGCAATTATAGATAAATCAAATGAAAACATTAATATTAATTTTGATGAAGATATAATCGTTGTATTAGATGATATACAAGATCCGGGTAATATGGGAACAATTCTTAGAACTTTAGATAGTATAGGTTTAAAACAAGTAATCACATCTCAAAATACAGTTGATATATATAATCCTAAAGTCGTAAGGTCAACAATGGGTGCTATTTTTAGAATAAATATATTAAAAAAACAAAATTTAGAAGATACATTAAAAGAATTAAAAGAAAAAAATTTCAAAATAATGATTACATCTCCAAATACTGAAGAAACAATTTATGATGTAGATTATATAAAAAAAGTAATTGTAATAGGTAATGAAGGTAATGGGGTAAGACAAAGTATAATTGATATTGCAGATGAAAAAGTGAAAATACCTATGCTTGGTAAAGCAGAGAGTTTAAATGCTTCTATTGCTACTGGTATTATATTATATGAATATGTAAGAAGGAAAGTAGGAAAATGAAATTAAATATAGTAATGGTAGAACCAGAGATACCACAAAATACTGGTAATATAGTAAGAACATGTGCGGCAATTGGAGCTAAATTACATTTAGTACATCCATTAGGTTTTGATATTTCAGAAAAAGCAGTAAAAAGGGCAGGATTAGATTATTGGAATAAGGTGAATATAGAAGAACATAAATCATTAAAATATTTTTTTGATAAATATGATATAGAAAAAAATAATATGTTTTTAGCTACAACAAAAGGTGAACATGTATATAGTGAACCTAAATATTCTGAAATGAAAGAAGTATTTATATTATTTGGAAAAGAAACAAAAGGTCTTCCAGAAGAACTACTGGAAGAAAATTTAGAAAAAACAATAAGAATACCAATGAAACACGACTTAAGATCTCTTAATTTATCAAATTCAGTAGCAATTATTGCTTATGATATTTATAGGCAAAATGAATTTGAGAATTTAGAAGAAGTTAGTAATTATTTTAAATAAAAATATCGAAACATAAGAAGTTTTGTCGAACCCAAAGAAAATATACATAAAAGGTTGCGAAGCTTCTTTTTTTATGTTTAAATATCAATAAGTTATTTCTATACTTAAATCAAATTTTAAAATAAAGATATTTATTATCTATTAAATTTAAATCAATAAAATTTATTCAAAATTAAAATTAAAATCTTAAAAATATCCAAAATTAAAAACAAAAACAAAAATTAAATATAAAAATTAAAGGAGGAAGTCTTATTGAAGTATTTTACATACAAAGACTATATTAAGTGTATACATACACTTAGATTGAATTCGATTATGAAACTAGCAGAATCGATGGAAACATATAATATAAGAAAAAATAATGAAGCAAATTTATACAAAAGATTATGCACAAATTTACTTAAAAATCCTAAACATTTATCGGAGTTTTTAAGTGAATTCTTGAAAAGTGATATAGAAATAGAAGAAAATAATTTAAAGCCATATACTAATGATTTTATGGATAAAAAAATAAAATCAAATTTAACTTACAAGTTAGCTAATACAGATATATTTTTTGTAATACAGTGTACAGAAAAATCAAATAATAAAGTTATATATACTTTGTTAGATACATGTATTGATATTATGAGAAAATATTGTCAAACAAGAAAAGAATCAGATTTACTTAGATTACCAGTTATAATACCAATAATAGTATATATTGGTGATGATAAATGGGATGTCTATGATGAAAGAGATAATAAATATAAAAGTGATTATAGGACGTCAGAATTAAGTAATTTAAATTTAAAATATAATCTATATAATTATAGATTATTAGATAATAAAGTAAGTGAAAAGAAAAAATCGTTATTTGAAAAAATTTTAAGCATAAAAAAATCTGAAAAAAATATTGTATTTATAAATGAAGTAAAAGATTCAAAATTTTCTACAATTTTAAATAAAAATGGAAAAATTGGAGAAATACAAGAAGTTGTCTTAGAAAATATAATTAAAAGATTAGAATAAAATATAAAATATATAACATTTTATATACTTTGGAATATTGACAACTAAAACTAAGAAGTGATATATTTACTAATGAAAGGATGTGGATATATGGTAATAGATTATAAGCTTATAGGAGAAAGAATAAAAGAAGCAAGAATAAATAAATGTTTAACACAAGAAATGTTAGCAGAAAAGATAGATGTATGTGTTGGGTATGTCAGTAGAATTGAAAAAGGGACTCAAGTTAATTTAAAGAGATTAGCACAAATAAGTTTGGTGTTAGATGTTCAGATGGAATATTTAGTAGCGGGTGTATCAGTAAGAGCAAATAATTATCTAGATGAAGAACTTTATGAAATTCTAATTAATTGTACACCTGAAAAACAAAGATTAATATATAATATGGCAAAAATTGTTCTAGATACAGATTTTGATTAAATCTTTACAAATCATCAAAAATGATATACACTACAAAGGTAAAAAGTATAACAAAAAGATGAAAGTAGGAAATAGAAAAAATGTATTTAAAAAGATTAGAAGTACAAGGGTTCAAATCATTTGCAGATAAGACAGTAGTAGAACTTATGCCAGGTATTACATCTGTAATTGGGCCAAACGGATCAGGTAAAAGTAATATAGTAGACAGTATAAGATGGATTCTTGGAGAACAAAGTATGAAATCATTAAGAGGAGCTAAATCACATGATATAATATTTTCAGGAACACAAAACAGAAAATCACTAGGGTTTGCAGAAGCATCATTAATATTTGATAATTCAGATAATGTTTTACCAATTGAATATACAGAAGTAACAGTAACACGAAAAATATATAGAAGTGGTGAAACAGGATATTATATAAATAAAGTGCCATGCAGATTAAAAGATATTTTAGAATTATTCATGGATACAGGAATTGGAAGAGATGGATATTCAATAATAGGACAAGGTAAAATTGATGAAATATTAAGTAATAAATCAGAAGATAGAAGACATATATTTGAAGAAGCAGCAGGAATAGTAAAATATAGGTCAAGAAAACAAGAGTCAGAAAAAAAACTAGAGCATACTAAATTAAATTTACTAAGGATAAATGATATTTTATCAGAAATAGAAATTAATATTGAACCATTAAAAGCTCAATCTGAAAAAGCTAAAAAGTACTTGAATTTAAAAGAAGAATTAAAAAGTATTGAAATAGGACTATTTATTCATAATATAGAAAAATATAAAATTCAATTACAAGAAATTATTAAAGACGAAGAAATATTTAAGAATCAATTAAATGATGAAGAAATAAAACTTGAAAATGTTAAAACATTAAAAGAACAGCTAAAAATGGAAATAGATGAAATAACATTAAAAATAGAAGAAATGTCTAATATAGGATTTGAAGCAGAAAAAGAGATTGAAAAATTAAATTCTGAAATAAATGTAAATAATACAAAAATAGTAAATAATAATGAAAACAAAGTTAGATATGAAAAAGAAATAGAAGAACAATATATACGTATAAAAGAACTACAAGAAGAAATAGAACAAAAGCAAAATAAAAAAGAAAATTTAAAACAAAACAAAGAAAAATTCGAAACAGAATTAAAAGAAAAAGAAAAAGAATTAAAAGAATTAACTTCAAAATTATCTAATAAGGAAATAGAAATACAAGAATACAAACAAAAAGTAGAAGAAAACATAGATAAAAAGTATGAATTGCAAGCTGATATAAATACACAGGAAATTAACTATGAAAATGATAGTAAAAGACAAAAACAAATTGACACAGAAATATATAGTGATATTTCAGAATTAGATGCTAAAAGAATTCAAAAAGAAGAAATTTCAAAAGTTTTTCAAGATATAGAGAATAAAAGAAATAAAATTGTTAGTAAAATCGAAGATATAAACAAAGAAAAAGAAACAGTTGATAATAAAATAAATACATTTGAAAATCAAATAAATAATTTAGCAAGTGAAAAAAGAGTGAAAGAATCTAAACTTAAATTTTTAATAGAAACTGAAAAAGAGAAAGAAGGATATATTAAAAGTGTTAAAGATTTATTGAAAAAATGTGATACAGAAAAAGAACTTGGGAAAGGTATGTATGGAGTACTTGCAAATATTATCGATGTACCAAAAGAATATCAAACAGCAATTGAAATGTGTCTTGGTATGAGTCTTCAAAATATAGTAACAGAGACTGAGCAAGATGCAAAAAGATTAGTAGAATATTTAAGAACAAACAATTTAGGAAGAGCTTCATTTTTACCAATATCATCTGTTAAAGGTAATAAAATTCAAAAAGTAAATAAAACAGAAAACGGGTATATAGGTATAGCTTCAGATTTAATCAAATATGATAAAAAATATGAACAAATAATATATAATTTACTTGGAAGAACTATAATTGTAGATAAAATGGAAAATGCAATAAAACTAGCTAAACAAAATGAATATTCTTTTAGAATAATAACTTTAGAAGGTGATGTTGTAAATAGTTCTGGTATGATTACAGGTGGATCAGTACATAAAAAAAGTGTAAATATTTTAGGAAGAGAAAAAGAAATAGAACATTTGAAAAATGATATAAACCAAATAGAATTGAAATTAAAAAAACTTGTAAATGATAAAGAAAACTATGAAAATTCTATGCAAGAAACTTTTGAAGAAATTATATCTTTAGAAAAAGAAATGCAAGAAATAGATATTGTCTATGCAATAGAAAAACAAAAATTAATATCAATTGAAGAAAATATTTCTAAAATACAAAATAAACTTAGTAGATTAAAAGAAGAAAAATCATTATTAGAAAACAGTAAAAAACTATCATTAGAGAATAAGGAAAAATCAGAAAATGAGATTAATGATTTGACTAATAAAATAGAAGAATTTTCGAAGATTATTAATGAATTTGCAGAATTAAATAAAGATAATCAAAAATATATTGACGATTTAAATTTTGATGTAACTAATTTAAAAATATCTGTATCATCATTTGATGAAAGTGAATCTTCAATAGAAGAAATTGAACAAATGATTAATCAAGATATTGAAAATACTAATAAAAGTATAATTAACAAACAAAGTCATATTAAAGAAATAAATCAGGAAAATATATTATTAGAAAACAGTATGAAAAATATCAAAAAAAGTATCGTAGAAATTGGACAAAATGTAAAAGATAGTGGTAAAAATATCGAAGAATTAAAACAAAAAAGAATAGAAGATAATAAGATATTATCAATTAAAGAAGAAGAGCTTACATCAAAGTTCAATATAATAGAAGACTTAAAAGGTCAAATAGTGAAAATTGATGTTAAAAAAACAAAAATAGAAGATGATATTAATAATATTATAAATAAAATGTGGGAAGAGTATGAGCTTACACCAAATGTTGCTAAGGAATTTAAAAAACCAGAAAATGTTGAGCAAACTAGAAGAAAAGTAAACATTCTTAGAACTGAAATTAAAGAATTAGGTAGTATAAATATAGATTCTATCGAAGAATACAAGAACTTAAAAGAAAGATATGATTTCATGTGTGAACAAAGAGTAGACTTGGAAGATACAATGGCTAAACTTAGAAAAATGATAAGTGAAATTACTGATATGATGAAATCTCAATTTAAGACACAATTTGATATTATAAATAAAAACTTTGAAGAAGTATTTAAAGAACTTTTTGGTGGTGGTTATGCGACACTTAAATTAGCAGATGAAGAAAATATCTTAGAATGTGGGATTGATATAAATGTTCAACCACCAGGAAAAAAACTACAAAATATGATGTTATTGTCAGGTGGAGAAAAAGCTTTAACAGCAATTGCCCTATTATTTGCAATATTAAAAATTAATCCAGCACCATTTTGTGTACTTGATGAAATTGAAGCAGCACTTGATGATGTGAATGTATTTAGATATGCAGATTACTTGAAAAAATTTGTTAAAGATACACAATTCTTAGTAATTACTCATAGAAAAGGTACTATGGAAGCAGCAGATACAGTATATGGAGTTACTATGGAAGAAAATGGTATTTCAAAATTATTGTCAATGAAACTTAAAAATACTTAAAAATGCTTGCAATGTACGTATAAATATGTTAAAATACTTATGTTTTGGAAATAGAAATATTTTTAAATCTCTACTTACATAAAAATGTAGGTTATATATCCAAAGGGAGGTGAAATAATGAATAAATACGAAAGTGTTGTCATTGTTAATCCAAATTTAGACGAAGCTGGTTTAAAAGCTTTAGAAACTAAAATAACAGGGTTAATAAATGAAAATGGAAAAGTAGAAACTTTTGAAAACATGGGAAAAAGAAAGTTAGCTTATGAAATCAAAAAGAAATCAGAAGGTGTATACTTCTTATACAACTTTGAAGCTAATCCAGAAGCTATTACAGAAATCGAAAGAAATTACAGAATAGCTGATGATATAATGAAATTTATAGTAATTAGAAAAGATTAGAATAAACAAAAAAACAAGACCTATAATTAGAGTAAGAAAGGTGATAATATATGAATAAAGTAATATTAATGGGAAGATTAACAAGAGACCCAGAAGTTAGATATACACAAACAAATAATACAATGGTTGCTTCATTTAGTATAGCTGTAAATAGAAGATTTGTAAGACAAGGTGAAGAAAGACAAGCAGATTTTGTAAATATAGTTGCTTGGAGTAAATTAGGAGAATTTTGTAGTAAATACTTTAAAAAAGGTCAACAAGTAGGAGTTATTGGAAGAATTCAAACAAGAACATGGGATGATGATAAAGGTGTTAAACACTATGTGACAGAAGTTGTTGCAGAAGAAGCATATTTTGCAGATTCAAGAAGAGATGGAGAAACAGGTGGATCAAATTCATTTGAAAGTACATTTGGTGCAACAGCTCCAGGAAACATGGGAAATGATTTTGAGATGTCTTCAAATGATGACTTACCATTTTAATAATGAAGGAGGAAACAAGAATGGCAGAAAGAAAACAAAATAATAATAGAAGAAATAATAATTATGATGATGATTTTAACCCAAGATTTAGAAAACAAAGAAAAAAAGTTTGTCCATTATGTAGTGATAAAAACTTAGTTTTAGATTATAAAAATCCAGAACAATTAAGAAAATTTATCAATGATAAAGGAAAAATTTTACCTAGAAGAACAACTGGGGCTTGTGCTAAACATCAAAGAGATATAACTATAGAAGTTAAAAGAGCTAGACATATTGCAATGTTAGGTTACGCTCAAAACGTGTAGTTAATAATAAAATACTAATTAATTTTTGAATAGATTGATTAGTATTTTTTGTATAATAGGTATTTTTAAAATAGATAAGAATATATTATAGTGGGTAAATATAAAAAGTGTGATTTACAAAAATGCTAAAAATATTAATTTTGTAAAATGCACTTTATAAAAGTACAAAAAATATTAAATTTGTAAAACTGACTTTACAAAAATAGAAAATAAGTTATTTAAGTAAAAGATTTAAATAACTTATTTTTAATATTCATAATAAAATTTCTATAATATTATACAAATTAATCCGCCACTACCCTCATTAACAATTCTTTCTAAAGTTTCTT
>CAYJGL010000040.1:0-13265 GCA_964369695.1 uncultured Clostridium sp. | reverse complement strand
TATTAATAATTACTGGATATATAATTATTAATAAAGTAAATGAAAAAGAATTGAAAGTGATTGAAAGTGATATAGAATTTCCAAATATTGATACTAGTGGTATAGATTTAACTGTTGAAGTATTAACAGGAAGTGATATTGTAATTGCTAAAAGTGGAACATATAACTTTGAAGGAGAATATGAAAGTATAACTATAAATGTAGACAAAGAAGTAGATGATGGTGATATATATTTAGTATTCAATAATATGACAATTAGCAATGATGTAGGAACGCCAATAAATGTAGTTGAAGGCAAAAATGTTATTATCTCATTAGAAGATGATTCATATAATAAAATAACACAAGGAAATATTATTACTGATGATACTGAATTTCCATCTGCTGCTATATACTCTAAAGCAGATTTACATATAATTGGTAATGGGACATTAGAAGTAAACACAAAATATAATGATGGTATTAATAGTAGAGATGACGTTGTGATAGAAGATGGTACTTTAATAATTGACTCGGTAGGTGATGGATTAGTTGGTAAAGATTTGGTTGCTATAAAAAATGCAAATATAACAATAAATGCACTTAAAGATGGTATTAAATCAAGCAATACAGAAGATACTTCACTTGGGAATATCTTAATTACTAGTGGAGTATATGATATTAAAGCTGAAAATGATGGGATAAATTCTCAAAATAATCTTCAAATAGATGCAGGAGAATTTTCAATTGAATCGGGTGGAGGATTTGAAGAAGTACTAAATGATATAACTGTTGGTGAAGGTCCTGGTACTAGTATACAACCAACAGATTTACTTGAATATAGTATGAAATCACTTAAAGGTGAATATATAACAATAAATGGTGGATTATTTGAATTATCTTCATATGAAGACGCTATTCACTCAAACAATTCACTTAGCATAAATGGTGGAGAGTTTAAAATATTATCAGGAGATGATGCAATACATGCAGATACTGAGTTAGTTATAAATTATGCTAATATTAATATAGAAAATGCTTATGAAGGTATTGAAGGTTACTCAATTACAATAAATGCTGGTAATTTAAATATTGTAGTATTAGATGATGGTATTAATGCTAGTGATGAAAATGGATTTATAGAGATAACAGGTGGAGACATATATGTGTACGCTAGAGGAGATGGAATTGATTCAAATGGAGATTTAATAGTTACTGGTGGTAGTACAATAGTAGAGGTTGATGCAATATATTCTGGTGGAGATAGTGAACTTGATGTCGGTGGGGATTTTGAACATACTGGTGGAACATTAGTAGATGAAAGCGGTAATTTAATAAACCCAATTGAAGATATTCATTCTAATCCAAGAAGAAGATAGTAATATAGTGTCTTTAAAGGCCACAGAAGTGTAAAAAATGACCTATAAAATTTATTTGATATAATTTTCACAAAGTAATAAATTCAAATATAAGAGTCACCACTACTTATAATATAATGTGGTGATTTTTTCTTTTACCAATTTATCTGCAAACTATTGAAAGCATTACTAAAATAATATATAATCTGCTTAACAAAGAAACGTCCGTAAGTGGAGTAGTCATCCTCATGCATGATAAATGATCATAGATAATTGTATTTTAATTATAATAAATAAGGAAAATTGGGTGAAAATAGACAAGAATTAAGTAAGATTTAAGCAAGATGCTTGAATCTTTTTTATATAAATGATATAATATAAATATAGTTGAGAGGAGTTTAAAATATGGAAAAATATAAACCACCTTACGAAATAACGAGTAAAATGTTAGATTATGTATCTAAAATAATGGAAACAATAGGTAGTTTGAATAATTATTATGATTTAGAAAAAATGCCTATTATGAGAAGAAATAATAAAATTAAATCAATACATTCATCATTAGTAATTGAAGGAAATTCATTAACTTTTGAACAAGTAAAAGACGTAATAAATGGAAAAAAAGTTTTAGGTAAAGAAAAAGATATTATAGAAGTAAAAAATGCATATGAGGCATATGAATTGATAAAAGAACTAAATCCATACAATGTAAAAGATTTATTAAAAACACAAGGTATTATTACAAAATCATTAACAGTTGATTCTGGTAACTTTAGAAAAAACTCAGTAGGAGTATTTGATAAAGAAGTATGTATATTTATGGCGCCACCACACACTAGTGTTCCATCTTTAATGGATGATTTGTTTAACTGGTTAAATGCTAATAAAGATGAAATACATCCTTTAATTTTATCATCTATATTTCACTATGAATTTGTATTTATACACCCATTTTCAGATGGTAATGGTAGGACAGCAAGATTGTGGCAAAATGTTATATTATCAAATTTCAAAGAATTATTTGAATATATGCCTATCGAATCAAGAATAAAAAAATATCAACAAGAATATTATGATTCAATAAATATTTGTAATAAGAACGGTAATTCAATTATATTTGTTGAATTTATGCTTAAAATGATATATGAAGAATTATTAGAATTAAGTAATTCTAATTTATCTAAAACAAATAATAAATTTATGTTAGATTTATTGAATGTATTAAACTATGATATTCCAATGTCAGCAAATGAAATAATGGAAAAGTTAAATATTAAATCAAAGGAGACATTGAGAAAGAATTATATTGATCCAGCTATTAAAGAAGGATTAATAAATTCTACATTACCAGATAAACCTACTAGTAAAAATCAAATGTATTATAAATTATAGTCAGAGTGATCTGGCTTTTTTTAACGTATCTTTAAATCGTTGGAAATATCAGCAAAATATTATATAACCTAACTAACAAAGAAGCGTCCGTAAGTGGAGTAGTCATCCTCGTGGGAGTATAAAAGTGATAATATAAGTTTGTGTAAAAATGACTTTTATAAAATATAATATAAATAGAAAAGTCCGGAAACACATTAAAAAAGTCCGGTTTTGCATAATATGACATTATTTTATTAAAAATATGATAAAATAAGAATTGAGAAATAAAACTAGATAATGGTAAAAAATAGTTTTAGTTTTTGCAATACCATGTGAAAAACCGAAAGATTTAATATTAGTTAAACAAGAAGAGATAAAAGAATAGATAAAATAAATAAAAACAATCCTGTTTTGGGATTGTTTTTGTTTTTAAACTCTTCTAGTTAAAAGTTTTGCTTCATTAAACTTGCAGTCAGAAGCACAGTTATAATCAGGGAAAGTACAACGAGCACCTTTTGAATATTTAACTATATCTTCATATAAAGGATGATTTGATTTTTTTAATCCTGTTTTGTAATCTTCTAATACTTGTTTAGTTTGATGAGCTATTTCTTGTTGTGCAGCACCACATAAACGTTCTTTAGTTTTTAAAATAAATTTCTCATAAGTACCACATTCATTAATAGAAATTAGTTCACCTTGTGGAGTAGCATAAGAAACAGAATTTATATCATCTAACCACTCTTTAACTAAATTTTCATCATTTTTTAAAATTGGTGGAATAAAATATTCTTTATTTTCCAACAACTGAATACTATATTCAATTGTTCTGTGTCTATGTGCTTGAGCTAATTGAGCAAAAGTTCCTTTATAGTTTGTTGAATAAGTAGTACCAAAGTATGAATCTATAGGTTTTTTAGCAAATAAAGATAAATCTCTACCTTTTCTATTTGACATAGCCATGTCATCTAATAAATTTAGATCTTCTAAACAAGAAATAAAATCATTAAATTCACAAATTAATCTTTTATCAAAAGAAGTCTTGTTTTCTTTTTCCATATACTTTTTCATAAAAGAAACAACGCGATTTAATTGTATCCATGGAATACTATGAATCATTTTAGTAGAAGAAAAAACAGAGACTAAATATCTTGCATTTTCTTGAGCTAGTTTTTTTATTTTAATATCATTATGAATATTACCATATTCTTGCTTAATTTTATTAGCAAAAATATCCATCCATTTTAAATAAAGTTCACCTTCTAAATCAGAAATATTTGGATCAACACTTGGATCAATTTTCGTATATCTTGCTGATTTTTCACTTGTTGTACATTGTCTTTCATTGTTTAAAACCATTGCTAATATTTTACTTACATTAGTTATTTCCATACCAACAATAATGTGTTCATAAGGTGTGGAATGTTCTAAGCCTAGTGTGAATTTAGCTCTTTTTAAGCTTTTTTCATCAGGCTCTAATTTTAATTTTGCCCATCCATCAGGCTCATAGCATTCACCAGCTAATTTTGCACTATACTCAATGGCATTTTCTTTATCAAACTTACCATTATACTTTAAAAATGATGTGTGTGGTAAAAGTTCAATTTTAATTTTTTTGTTTTCAGTTATTTCCATATATCCTCCTAATATTTAAATTACTTATAGTCGAATTTTATCATAAAACGTAAAAAAAATATATAATTAGTAAAAAATAATTTAAAAACTTTGAAAAATAAATATAAAAAAATTTTCGGGATATAATAATAATTAGGAAGTGATTATATGTTTAAACCAAAAGAATTATATTGTGAAGAAAATATTAAAGATTATGAATTAGGTAGAATCTTATTAGATAAATATAAAGATGTACCAATGAAAATAATTGACAATCATAATAATATTGAAGAACTAAGAAAAAAACAAAATACAGAGTTTGTAGACTTGAAAAAGAAATTAATTATTGGGACAAGAAAAACTCATAAATTTGTAGAAAATAATAAAACATCTGACTATTTAGTACCATACACATCATCAGGTTGCACAGCAATGTGTCTTTATTGTTATCTAGTTTGTAACTACAACAAATGCTCATATTTAAGGTTATTTGTAAATAGAGAGCAAATGTTTGAAAAAATAATAAAAGTATCAAATAAATCTGAAAAAGAGTTAACATTAGAAATAGGAAGTAATAGTGATTTAATACTTGAAAATACTATAACAGGAAATTTAGAATGGACTATTCCGCAATTTGCTGAACATGGAAAAGGCTTTTTAACATTTCCAACTAAGTTTAATATGGTTGATCCACTTTTAAATTTAAATCACAAAGGAAAAACAATTATTAGAGTTAGTGTAAATCCTAGTGATATAATTAAAAATATTGAATTTGGAACATCAAATCTAGAAAGTAGAGTAAAGGCAATTAATAAATTACAAGAAGCTGGATATAAAGTGGGAATATTATTAGCTCCAATAGTATTAGTGGACGGGTGGCAGGAAAAATATTCAGAACTTATTAAATATTTAGATTCAGCACTTAGTAAAGAAGTAAAACAAAAAGCTTTTTTTGAAATAATATTTATGACATATAGCTATATTCATAGAGTTATAAATCAAGATGCATTTCCTAGTGCTGTTAATCTATATGACAAAGAAATTATGACAGGAAGAGGTCAAGGGAGATACACATATAAACCAGAAGTAAGAAAAGAAGCGGAAATATTTTTAAGACAAGAGTTGAATAAATATTTTAAAGAAGAAAAAATCGTGTATATTGTATAATAAATATAAAAAGTTATTTTACTCAAATAAAATAACTTTTTTGTTATGAATTAATATATAAATTTAGATATATTGTTTCAAAAACACTTGAAATTATATTAGAAATTGATATAATAATTTTGTAGAACAACATAATAATATCAAAATATATATAATGAAAGGGAATATTATGATAATTAGAACTGAAGAGATAAGTGATTATAAAGAAATAAAAAATATGGTGAAATTAGCTTTTGAAGGAGCAGAACATACAGATGGTAACGAACATAATTTAATAAATAAATTAAGACAAAGTAAAGGTTTTGTGAAAGAACTCACTTTAGTAGCTGAAGAGAATAATAGAATTATTGGGCATATAATGTTTACAGAAGTTAAAATTGGTAAAAATGTAGGACTTGCATTAGCACCATTAGCAGTATTACCAAATATGCAAAAAAAGGGAATAGGAAAAGCTCTTATGTCAGAAGCACATAAAAGGGCTAAAGAAATGGGATATAAATTTTGTATAGTATTAGGTAGTGAAAAGTATTACCCAAAAGTAGGATATAAAATGGCAAGTGAATTCAATATTTTTCCACCATTTGATGTGCCAAAAGAAAACTTTATGGTATTATTTTTATCGGATAATACTTTAGATGTAGAAGGTAAAGTAGAATATGTTAAAGAAATGCTAGAATAATATACAATATTCTAGCATTTTACTTGATTTCTATTTAAGCATAGAGTTTAAAAACCACAGAGTTTTTGAATAATTAGTTAAATGATCTTCTATTATAGATACAATATCGTATAAATCAGAGTCATCAGCTAGTTTTCGTATTTTCTCACCTAAACATTTCATTGTAGATAAATCTTCTTTAGAAATATTTAATACATCATCAATAGTATAATCTTTTGAATCTAATTCTTTAATAGTAGTAGTATTAAGATAATCTTTCATTGAAGCTAATGGATAAACATTATGCATTTTTAAAATTTCAGCAATTTCATCCAGAGAATTTGCAAACCCATCATAAATAACTTCTAAATATTCATGAATATTTTTAAATTGTTTACCCACAACATTCCAATGTAAATTATGAAATTTTACGTATAACGTATTTAAATTTGCTAAGTATAAGTTTAAATTATCAGTAATTTCTTTATTCATTTTTGTCTCCTTTAATATAGAATAAAATATATAATATTTTTATATTAAAAATATACCCAAATTTGGAATTATATATACATAGTTTAAAAGTAAAGTATTAAAAGATGTAATTTAGATTGTACCACATATCATAATATACATACCATTTATCTAAAAAAGGATGATTTTTTCACAATTTTAAGATAATATAAATATAGAAGAAAGGAGGAGATTAATGAAAATAAATGTTGAAATAGATGAAAATAGAGAAGATATAGAAATTATTATTAAAGCACCTGAAATTAATGATAATATTAATCTTATTTTAGAAAAGTTATCAGACGAAAAACCAAAAATAATAATAGGATACGAAAAACAAAAAGCAAAAATTATTAAAGAAGATAGTATTGTACGAATTTATACAGCAAATAAGAAGGTTTTTGTAGTAACTAAAGAAGTAGAGTATTTAATAAAGATCCCGCTATATGAAGCTTTAGAAAGATTGAGTCAAAATAATTTTATAAGAATTTCAAATACTGAAATTGTAAATATACAAAAAATTATTGAATTTGACTTGAGTTTTACTGGAACAATCTGTATAAAATTATCAAATGGAGATGTTTCGTATGTTTCAAGAAGATATTTGTCTGAAATTAAAAGAAAATTAGGCATAGGGAGGTATAAAGATGAGAAGTAAAGTCATAAAAAGATTTCTTTTGGGAATTCTAGTAGGAATTTCAATTGGAAATATAATGAGTATTATATATTCTGTAATTTATGCAAATGGATATTATGGAGTTGTTACACCAGAATTAGTGGTAAAAATGGGAAATGAAATTAATGCAGTTATTATTAACACTATATTATGGGGAATAATAGGAGCAATATATTGTTCATTTTCAGTTGTATGGGAAATAGAAAAATGGAGTATGTTAAAAAAGATTATAATTGTTTTTAGTGCATATATAATAACAATAATGTCTATTGGACTTATATTAGACTGGTTTACTTTTGCACTAATTGATATGGCAATATTTATTATAGTATTTACTAGTATATTTCTGCTTATATGGATAATTTCATATAAGATTACAAAGAAAGAAACAGACATGATGAATGAAAAAATAAAGAAAAGATAATCAAAAAAAGTACAGTTCTAATCCACATATTTGTGAATACAATTAAACAAAAGTATTTGCTATATGGGGGTTTTATTTATGAAACAAATATCAATAGAAGATCGTGCGATTAATTTAGCACATTACATTATAGATTCAAAAGATACAGTTAGGGGAGCAGCCAAAAAGTTTGGAATTTCAAAATCAACAGTGCATAAGGATGTCTCACATAGGCTGATAAAAATAAATCCAGTATTAGCTAAAGAAGTTAGAGAAATACTAGAAGAAAATAAAGCAGAAAGACATATAAGGGGGGGAATGGCAACAAAGAAAAAATATAAAGAAATGAAAAAATAAAAAAAGGATTTGGTATTCCAAGTCCTTTTTCTTATCATATTAATGATTGTTGTTTTGTTGTTTTCTAGCTCTTCTACAAGCTGCACATCTTACTGGTTTGTTTTCGAATCCTTTTTCAGCATAAAATTCTTGTTCTCCAACTGTAAATATGAATTCGTTTCCACAATCTTTACATACTATTGTTTCGTCAGTCATGGTATGATCCTCCTTTTTAGATTTGAACTATTTTTATAATATCCTATCTAAAAAGAATGAGGAAATACTTAAATAAATTCATGTTGGCAATTAAGCCATAACAAGTATAACAGATTTGAATATCAAAATCAAGACATTTGGAAAAATATTACAAAATAGTAAAGTTAATTCACATAAAAAATTGCATATTCATAAAATATAATAGCCTAAATTATGAGGTGATTATATGGGGAAAATAAAAAAAGGAGATATGGTAGTTAGAAAATCATATAATAGAGATATAATATTTAGAGTATCAAATATAATGAAAAATAATAATAAAACCATTGTAACCTTAAAAGGTGTAATAGAAAGAGTAGAGGCAGATAGTGAAGTTAATGATTTAGAAAAAGTTGATAAAAAATTAATAAAAAATAAAATGATTGAGTTAGAAGCAAAAATACAACAAAGAATACAAAATGTTTTTAGCACCTATATTTTAAAAGAAGATAGGTACAATATAAAACAAAAACAATTAGTAACAGGAAAGATTCTACATTTAGACGGAGATAGAAGATATAGTCAAAAAGCTGATAAATATTACAAAAAATTAGGATTAAATGCTATAGTAAGGAATATAGCAGAATATAAACAACCACAGATGATATATAGATTATTAAAAATTTATGAACCAGATATATTAATAATAACAGGTCATGATGCAATGCTAAAAAGAAATGTAGACTACTATAATATATACAATTATAGGAATTCTAAATACTTTGTAGAAACAGTAAAAAGAACAAGAATATACGATGAAGAAAACAATAAAAAGACTGTAATATTTGCAGGTGCATGTCAAAGCTATTTTGAAGCATTAATAGCAGCGGGAGCAAATTTTGCTTCTTCTCCAGCTAGAATATTAATTGATTTTTTAGATCCGATAATTGTAGCTGAAAAAGTAGCATTAACAGAAATGTATAAATATGTAACAATAGAAGATATTGTATATGAATTAAGAGATGGAAAAAAAGGTGTAAATGGTATTGGGGCTAAAGGAAAAATGAGTATAAAATAGATGAAAAAGTTAAGTTTAAGTAGTAAATATAGATATTGTAATATTTTTGTAACATAATTGTAATATAACTGTAATATTAAAGAGAAAATCCTTTGTAATGCTTGAAGTTCTAAGTGAAAATAAGTATACTAATAAAAAACATTTTTTGACATTTTTTGTAAAAAATGATATATTAAGGTCATCTTAAGGAAGAGGTGATTATATGATTTGTCGAGTAGATATAGCAAATCTTAAGACTGACATCTTAGACAAAGTAGGACAAAAGATAATAGTAAAAGGTTCACTAGGAAGAAGTAAAAACTTTGAAAAAGAAGCCACAATAGAAAAAGCATATCCGAATATTTTTATTGTAAAATATGAAGAAAATGAAAGAAATGTAACATATAGTTATACAGATATTTTAACAAGAACAGTGGAAGTAGATGTATTTGATGGAGAAGCATATAGTCCTTTAATACCACCACAATTAAATACTAGAAAAAAGAGAATATCGATATAAATTTTAAAAAGCAGAGATAATCTGCTTTTTTTGTGCATAAATATATGGCAAGGGAATATATTTGAATAAAGATATTAAAGGAGGTTTAAAAATTAATGGATACAATTAAAGAAAAACTATGTGTAAATAAATTAGTATCATCAAAAAAAGAAATGATATTGGTAGAAGGTGATATGATAATACCAGATTCTAAACCAGATATTTTAAATACAATTTGTACAAGTGGTGTTGTATGTCTAGGTAAAAAAGAAATTATGAATGATAAAATTAAGATAGAAGGTATGATAGATACATATATAATGTATTTATCTGAAAATGATCAAGATAGGATAAGAAGTGTAAGTACAAGTTTAGAATTTTCAGAGAATATACAAGTGGCAAATTGTAAGGAAGATATGTATGCAGAAATTCAAATGAAAACAAAATCAATTGAATGTAAAGTAATTAATGGAAGAAAAATATCTATCAAATCAAGTGTTGAAGTTGAAATAAATGTATATTCAAATGAAGAAATAAATGTCATAAGTCAAATAGAAAATTTAGGAGATATCCAATTATTAAAAGAAAACTTAAAAGTAAATTCTTTAGTGGGAATAGGTGATACTAAAATAAACACAAAAGATACAATGATAATTGATAATATTGATAATTTAGCAGAGATATTAAAAGTGGATGTAGATATACTTAATAAAGATATGAAAAT
This sequence comes from uncultured Clostridium sp., assembly GCA_964369695.1. Classification (GTDB taxonomy): domain Bacteria; phylum Bacillota; class Clostridia; order TANB77; family CAG-508; genus CAG-269. The sequence continues at coordinate 2,718 of CAYJGL010000040.1, read as the reverse complement.
TAGTTACAATAAGGTATTAACAAAAGCAGAAGCAGAAATGAAGATTATGTATTTAACTGAAGATAATAGAATAAAATCGGTTAGTTCAAAAATTCCTATAGTTGGATTTATTGATATTCAAAATGTAGCAGAAGGAAATATATGTGATTCTAATTATGAGATTAAAAATATATTAGTTAAACCAAATAGTTCAGAAAATCATTCGATATATATGGAAATTGATGTTGAAGTTAGAGTATCAGCTTATGAAGAAAAAGAAATAGAATTAATTCAAGATTTATATAGTCCGTCTAATAATCTGGAATTTAATAAAAAGAATTTATCAGCAATAATGGATAAAAAATGTATGTGTGATATTAAGCAAATAAGAGAAAAAATGGTAATTGAAGGAATATATGATAAACAAATACTTGATGTAGAAGTAAAAGTAGTAATTGAAAAAGAAACAAAGATGAATAGTAAAATAGTATATGAAATGAAATTAGAAATGAAATATATATTATTAGATAATGAAAATATGATAGATGTTAAAAATATGGAAATACCTTTTGAGTATACAATTGACAATATTAGTAATGCAGAAAATTTAAATTCAAATCTTGTTATAGATGTAAAAAATGCAGACTATATTATGCAAGATGGAGAAGTAGTTACAGCTAATATAGATTTAGGTATGAATTTAGATGTATATAAAGTAGCAAATTTAAATATGATGGATGAAATTAAATTAAATGGAGAAAGAGATATAGAAGACTATAATATAATTATATATGTAGTGAAAAAAGATGATACATTGTGGGAAATAGCTAAGAAATTTGGAAGTACAATTGATGATATTGCCAGAGTAAATGGTATTGAAGATACAAATAATATCACTAAAGGGCAAAAATTATTTATTCCTAAATATAAAAAGACTAAAACAACATCTCCTAAAGTTGAAATGATGAATTATGCATAAAATATATTCTAGGCCTAGAATACGACTACCTATAATATTTAGTAAAAAACAAGAACAGAAATATAATAAAGAAATAAAAAAGATAAAAAAAATAATACCAATTTTAATTATAATATTAATTGCATTTATTACAGTAAGGTATGTATTAAGTGCAATTTTACCTATATTTGAATCTTTATGTAGAAATGAAGCAAAATCAATAGCAACAATAATATCTAATGAAGAAGCAACAAAAGTAATGACAAACTATGAATATGAAGACTTATTTTTGATAGACAAAGATTCAGAAGGGAAGATTAACCTAATAAAATCAAATATGATAACTATTAATGAAATAACATCAGATATAGCAAAAAATATTCAAGTAGAATTAAATGAAATAGATAAAGTAACAGTTGAACTACCACTTGGAAGTGTTTTGGGAACAAGTTTTTTTGCAGGTGTAGGGCCTATAATTGATATTAGTATAATACCAATTGGAAATGTTGTTACAAACTTACAAAGCGAATTTATAGAAAAAGGAGTAAATCAAACATTACATAGAATATATTTACAAGTAGATTGTAATGTTGAAATTTTATCACCTTTTGAAAATATGGAAGAAAAAATTTCTAACCAAGTATTACTTATGGAAAATATAATAATGGGTGAAATACCAAGTAATTACTATAATTTTCACGGAGTAGAAGGAAATGATCTATTGGAAATGATTGAATAAGATGTTAAAAAAAACCTTAAAAGTATTATTACTTCTAAGGTTTCTATTTGTATATATAACTCTAATCCTATCTTTTACAAAATTACAAAATAAGTAATACCAATGCTTTTGAGAAATTTTGTATATTGTGAGTATATTATGTAGTAGATTTAACTAGTTGTTATGAGAAAAATAAGTTAATAAAGTTGTAAAAATTGAAATTTATAGGTACAAAGAAATCTGTTAAAAAACTTTATTAAAATTGTTTAATATTTTAATAATTTGTAGTATAATATTAATATAACAATAAAAAAGAAAAAATATTAAACAATTATGTAGTAAGAAAGAAGTGATATGGAAGTGAATATCGAGAATGTGAAGAAATTATTAATAGATAATAAGATTAGATTCACAGAACATGCAATAAAAAGATTATATGAAAGAAGTATTAAAATTAAAGATATAATAAGTGGAATAAAAACTGGTGAAATTATTGAAAAATATAATAATGATTATCCTTATCCAAGTTGTTTGATATTAGGTAAAGATAGTAAAGGATTGGATATACATATAGTATGTGGAATAAGTGAAGAAATGTGGATAGTATCAGCATATTATCCTAATACTGATATGTGGAAAGAAGGGTTTAGAGAAAGGAAGGATACAAAAAATGAGTTGTTTACTTTGTAAAGGAGAATTAGAAAATAAATTATCTACATTTATGGTGGAGAATGATAATGCAATAATAATTATTAAAAATGTTCCATCTCAAGTTTGCAAACAATGTGGTGAAGTTTCATATAGTTTAGAAATTTCACTAAAATTAGAAGAAATTTTAGAAAAATTAGAGCCACTTGTAACTGAGATTGCAATATTTGAATACGAAAAAATATCTGCATAGATTAAGAATTGATATATGATAACAAAGTAAAAAGCTAAATAGCCATAGGATAGCTAGTGGAAACTTTTAGCTTTTTTGTAATGTACAAATATGAGCAATAAAATAGCAAAATAAAAACCTTGAAGTAAACTTCTAAGGTTTCTATTTGTATATATAACTCTA
>CAYJGL010000039.1:5367-13278 GCA_964369695.1 uncultured Clostridium sp. | reverse complement strand
GTTATAATAATAGATGAGCTTGCAGATTTAATGATGGTTGCAAAAAATGATGTAGAAGACGCAATTTGTAGATTAGCACAAAAAGCTAGAGCAGCAGGAATGCATTTAGTTATAGCTACACAAAGACCTTCTGTTGATGTAATAACAGGGTTAATTAAAGCAAATGTACCTTCAAGAATAGCTTTTTCGGTTTCTTCACAAGTAGATTCAAGAACTATACTAGATAGTGTAGGAGCAGAAAAATTATTAGGAAAAGGAGATATGCTATATTATCCAGCAGGTGCTCCGAAACCTTCAAGAGTACAAGGAGCTTTTGTATCTGATAGTGAAGTAGAAAAAATTGTTGATTTTATAAAATCAAACGGAACAGCTACATATAATGAAGATATTTTGGAAACAATAGAAAATAGTAACAAAACAGATAAAGAAATATCTCAAGACATACAAGATGACGATACAGACAGTTTTTTAGAAGAAGCCATAGAAACAGTTATTGAAACAAGACAAGCATCAACATCTTTTATCCAAAGAAGATTTAAAGTTGGATATGCTCGTGCAGGTAGAATTATTGATCAGATGGAAGAACGTGGTATTATATCAGGGTATCAAGGAAGTAAACCAAGAGAAGTGCTAATGACTAAAGAAAGATGGGAAGAACTTAAGATGACTACAAGTGAGTAGTAAAATACAAAAAGGAGAAGAGTTTTGAGTAAAAAAAGTGAAAAGTCTAACGAAAAGTTCTTAGAAAAAATAGTTAAAAAAAACTATAATAATGAACTTGAAAAAATCTTAGAAAAAAAAGCTTATTCAGAAGATACAAAAAGTCTTCTTCTTAACATGTTTTATAAAATAGACATGGGATATAAAGACTATAAAGAAGTCAAAGTAAAAGTAGAAACAAAAGAAAAATATGTAGAAGAAATATTAAGAATAATATTAAATAAATGTAATGATATACGAATAATAGGAATAAACTCAGAAGAAGCAAAGATACTAGGAAAAAGAACATTTTCAATTGATAAAAGAAATAAAAGAATAATTTGTCAACCAATAGAAAGAAAACTACTATACTGTATAGCTAAAATAGATAAAAAAGACCAAATAGTAAAAGACAAATACTATATATTAGACAAATCATTATCAGAACTCTTAAATGTAGGAAATTCAATAAATATGGTAGAACCAATAAGAGATTTTAATGGATATTCATGGACAAGTATATTAAGAGAAATAGAAAGCATAGAACATAATTTAATATATCAGAATTTACGAATATTAGTTGGTGATAAAATATTAAATAAATGGGTTAAAGATGAAGAACTTTTAATTGATAATTATGAAGTTTTTAAAACTGAATTAGAAGAAAAATATGGTAAAGAAATAGCAAAGTACTTAATAAAAATATTAGAACCTTTATCTATACTACTGATGTTAAAGTTTGATAAAAAATTAAAAAAAGAATTAATAAAGTATAAAAAAGAAGCTGAACAGAATTTAGAAGAATTAAAAAACAAAGAAGAATTAGTAAAACGCCTTACATTAAAGAAAATGGACATTATTAAAAAAATAAAGAAAACAGATGAAATAATAAATGATAGAGATTATTTAGAAAAAGAGTATATAAAAAGAAATAAAAAATTACCATTAGAAAAAAAGATATTTAGTATTAGAATATTAGTTAAAGTGATAAAAGAAGAAAGAGAAAAACTATTAAAAGAAATATCAGAAATAAACTCAATATTAAATCCAAAGCAATTTATGAAATATAAAAAAGAACAAGAACAGAGATATAACTATTTAAAAATAACTGATACAGAAGATATTGAAAAAGAATTAGAAATATATAATTTGAAATTTCAAAAAATGTTTTTTAGAGCATTAAAAAGTAAATTTAATAAAATTAAAACAAAAAAAGAATTGCGAGATTTAATATATATATCAAGATATTATATGTTATTACAATACAATATTGACAGAAAAATATATGAAGAAAAAGGTTTGAAAAGACAAATAAATGAATTAGTTAATCAAATTGTTATGAAAATAAAAGAATTTAAATTAATAGAAGAAATATCTCAAAATGAAATGATTGAAAAAATTATAGTAAATAATATATTAAAAGACAAAACTATTAATTTAGAAGATATTGAATTTAAATTAATAAAAGAAAAAGCTAATAGCAAAAAAAACATACCAAAAAACTATTATTTAGAAGTTATTAACAATGAAATATTAGAAGAAAAAATATTATTAGAAAATATTGATGAAAAAACAGAAAAAGAAATAATTAAACACTTAAATAAAAAATTAAATATATTTGCTTAAATATAGAATGGAGATGAATATGAAAGTAACTTTTTTAGGGTCAACAAAAACAGTAACAGGATCAAACTTCTTAGTAGAAGCAGCAGGAAAGAAATTTCTAATTGATTGTGGAATGTGGCAAGGAAGCCAAGAATTAGAAGAAGAAAATAGAAATGAATTTGATTTTAATCCAGCAGAAATAGATTTTATGTTATTAACACATGCACATATAGATCATTCTGGAAGAATTCCAAAACTATATTTAGAAGGTTTTAAAAATCCAATATATGCACATCGTGCTACTTGTGATTTGTGTGGTTTAATGTTGCCAGATAGTGGACATATACAAGAAATGGAAAGTGTATGGAAAAATAAAAAAAGACAAAGAAAAGGTGAATCAGAACTACCACCACTATATACAGCAGAAGATGCAGTTAATTGTTTAGAAATATTTAGCGGAGTTGAATATGATGAAATAGTTGAAATAACACCAGAGATAAATGTAAGATTTAGTAATTCTGGTCATATGTTAGGTTCAAGCCTAATAGAAATTTGGGTTAAAGAAGATGGAGAAGAGAAAAAACTTGTAGTAACAGGAGATTTAGGTAATAATGACATACCACTTCTTGATGAACCAACTATGATAGAAACAGCAGATTATTTAATTATGGAATCAACGTATGGAAGTAGACTTCATTCAAGAAATGATGAAAAGGCGAAAATATTTTTAGATGTTGTAGCAGATACATTAAATAAAAAAGGAACAGTTGTAATACCATCATTTGCAGTAGGAAGAACACAAGAGATATTATATGAAATAAATAAATTAAAATCAGAAAATGATAATGAAGAATTTATGAATAAATATCAAACATTAATGCACGCACCAGTGTATGTGGATAGTCCACTTGCTATATCAGCAACAGAAGTATTTAGAAATAATATGGATTTATTTGAAGAACAAGTACAACAAGAAATTTCAAGTGGAGATAACCCATTAGAATTTCCTGGATTACAATTTACCAGAACAGCAGATGAATCAAAAGCACTCAATTTTGATCCAAAACCTTGTGTAATAATTTCTGCAAGTGGGATGTGCGAAGTAGGAAGAATAAAACATCACTTAAAACATAATTTGTGGAATCCTAATTCAACAATTCTTTTTGTTGGATATCAGGCTCCAGGTACGCTTGGTAGAGCTATTGTAGAAGGTGCTAAAAAAGTTAAAATATTTGGTGAAGAAATTGTTATTAATGCTAGGATTGAATATATTGAAGGATATTCTGGTCATGCTGATCAAGAATGGTTAATGAATTTTATATACTCATTTATAACTAAACCAAAACATATATTTTTAGTTCATGGTGAAGAAGATGCTCAAAATGTATTGAAGGATAAAATTCAAACAGAAACACAAATTAGTGTTACAATACCTAGTTATGGTGAAACTTATGAATTAAATGAAGAATTACAAAGAGTAGCTGTGATAGAAAGAAAACAAGAAAAAACAATTAAGTCAGAAATATTAGGAAGATTGAAAAAATTAAAAAATGAAATGAATGATATGGAACAATATGTTGTTCAGGATGTTAATAATAGAGAATTAAAAGACGAAGATATGTTTAGAATAAACGAAAAAATTAAAGAACTAGAAAAACAAATTATAAATGTTATTCAAGGGTAATAGGAGAGAATAATGGAGAATAAATACTTAAATGAAGCAATTATTGGTAATAAAAAAACACTGGCTACTTTCACAGCAAAAGGTGAATTGCAAAGGATATATTATCCTACTAAAGATATAAGACAATATATAAAATATTTTCATACAGGAATAAAAGTAAATAATTCAGATTTAATCTATTTGCATAAAGATATAAACAATCAATATAAACAATATTATGATTTAGATACAAATATATTAAATACAGAAATTATAAACACATATTTTAATTTAAAGATATTACAAACAGATTATATACCAATGAAAGAAAATGTATTAATACGAAAATATACTTTTATAAATGAAGGGAAAATAGATTTGAATTTGGACTTTTTGGTACATTCAGAAATATTATCAGATTTAAATAACCATGTATCATGTAAAGTTATAAACAAAGGAATGATACAATATGCACATGATTATGTTGTATCAACATTTAGTAAAGGATATAATATTTCAAAACATCAGATACATGGAAGTTCGGAAACAATCAGAAGATGTGAAATTACAGATAAAGACTATATTGGTATGTCAAAAGATTCTAGTATTGGATATGATGTAGGAATACTTAAACCTAATCAGAAAAAAGTATTTGAATTATGTGTTGCAATTGGAGAAAATGGAAATATATCAGAAGTTGAAGCAGAGATTGATAGGATTACAAAGATAGATTTAGAAAAAGAATATAAAGACACTAAATCTTATTGGAGAAAATATATTAAAAAACATAATGGATTAAATATTAAAGAACCTAAGAATAGTTATGAAGAAAAAATATTTGAAATATATAAAAGAAGTATTTTATTATTTCCACTTTTGACTAATCATGAAACAGGTGGGATGATTGCAGCACCAGAGATAGATGAGAATTTTACGAAATGTGGTAGATATTCATATTGTTGGCCACGTGATGCAGTATTTATAACAAGAGCAATGGATATTTTAAAAATGCAAAAAGATACAGATAGATTTTATAAAAACTTTTGTAAAAAAACACAAAGTAAAAATGGAATGTGGGAGCAAAGGTTTTACACAGATGGTAAACTAGCACCATGTTGGGGATATCAAATTGATGAAACAGCAAGTGTCGTATATGGTATTTATGAACACTATAAATCTATTAAAGTAGAAAAGTTTTTAAAAGATAATTTACAGATGTGTGAAAAAGCAATTAAATTTTTAAAACTATATATAGCTGATTGGATAAATGTTAAATATGAGACTAAAAAAGATGTTGTTAAAGAAGAATTAGAAAAAACATATAATCCGAATAATGAAAAAAGGATTAATGTTAGTTATGATTTATGGGAAATGAGTGAAGGAGTTCATTTGTATTCATTATCAAGTATATATTCAGCATTTAGTTCTATGATTAAAATATATAATGTACTAAATAAAAAAGTATCTGATTTTGATAATAATAGATTAAAAGAAGAAAAAGTAAGTAAATCTAAAACAGAATTAGAATATTTACAAACAGAAATTAAAAAATATATTGAAACTAATCTTTATGACGAAAAAAGAAAATCATATATTAGAAATTTAGATGATAAGAAAATAGATATTAGTATGTTAGGAGCAATTATTCCTTTTGAAGTATTTAAACCAAAAGAGAAAAAGGTTGTAAATACTATTGAAAATATAAATTTAACACTTAGAACATACACAGGTGGTTATCAAAGATTTGAGCAAGACCATTATATGAATGGAAATCCGTGGCCTATTGCAAATTTATGGATGACTTTATATTACTTAGAAAAAGGAGAAAAAATTAAAGCTAAAGAAACATTTGATTTTGTTGTTAAAACAGCAGGTAAACATGAATTTTTAGGAGAACAAGTTGATAATAGCACATTAAAACCTAATTGGGTTATTGGTCTTGGATGGTCTCATGCTATGTTTATAATTGTTCTTGAAAAGTTATATGGGATTAATAGGAATAGTTAGGGAAAATAGAAGAAAATAATAAGAAAAAGTGGAATAAAATAAAGGGGAAAGATATGAATAAAATAATTAAAATTAAAAATGTAATATTAATAACAGTAGTATTTATTATAATATTAACAAGTAATGTATTTGCAAATTCTTTAGAAGAGAACATAGAAAGATTAGAACCAACAGAAGAATATAAAAAATGGTTACAATTAAGTGATGAAGAAAAACAAAAAGTCTTAGAACCTAAAATGTATGATATAACGTACGATACAACCAATAGCCAATACTTAGAAAGTTTGGTTAATCCAATTAAAAAAGCACAATTATTATCATCAGCTTTAGAACCAAAATATGATTTAAGAAACCAAATACCTGAGAATACGATAATAAAAAATCAAATGCAAACTGGTAGTTGTTGGGCATTTTCTACGCTAGGAGTATTAGAAAGTAATTTGGCATTATCAGATAAAAAAAATAATAATCCTTTACAAATATATGATTTTTCCGAAAGACATATGGTTTATGGATCATCTAGATCACATTTTAATGATAATCAGATAAATGAATATGGATATGAAAGAGCGTTAATAGGTGGTAATTGGACTATGGCTCAAACATATTTAACAAATAGTTTAGGAGCAATAAATGAAAGTGATATGCCATTTGAAAATAATGAAGATAAAATAAATATAGAAGAAATACAAAATAAACAAGTTCAGACAACTGTTGAAGATACAATTGTATTTGAGTCTGTAAGTATAAATGATACACAAGCAGTAAATGAAATCAAAAATAAAATGAAAGCACATATAACCAATTATGGAAGTATTGACGCAGGGATTCATGGTGCAGGAATATTATCTGAATATTATAACAATGAAACAGGAGCTATTTATTGTAATGATGTATATGCAGCCCGTATAGACCATGCTGTTAATATAATTGGGTGGGATGATAATTATAGTAAAGATAACTTTAATGAAAAAATAAAGCCACAAAACAATGGAGCATGGATAATAAAAAATTCATGGGGAGATAAATTATTAATAACAGAAGATGAAGCTAAAGCAGAAATATCACGAATTGATCCTATTAAATTTCCTACAAAAGATGATGTAACATCTGAAATAGTAAATACAGTATTAATAGAATCAGGATATGTATTTAATGAAGAAACAGATATTTGGGAAATGCCTATAGGTGATGAAGGATATATGTATATATCTTATGAAGATGTTAATGTATATTCACAATTATGGGGCATTGAAGAAGCTGATAATGTGAAAAATTATGAAAATATATATCAACATGAATCTGTTTCCTATGGAATGGCACTAAACATATCAGATACTCAAAATAAAGAAATTTATTTAGCAAATGTATTTACAAGAGAGAATGTTGAAGATGAATATATTGATAGAGTTGCATTAAGTACATTTGATGAATTATCAAATTGTAAACTGTATATTAATCCAAATGGTAGTGATAAATCAAAAGAAAATTTAATAGAGATAGAATTAAGAGATTCGGATTCGGAAAATACAGTAGATATTAAACCGGGATTTGAGACAATATATTTTGATAATCCAATTAAAATCAGTGGAAAAACATTTACAATAGTAATAATGGTACAGGAAGAAAGTATAAATATTGCTACTGAAAGTAAGTTTGTACCAGATCCAGACAGTATGTTTATTCAAGAATATATAAAAGTAGACTATGTAGAAGTCAATCCGGGTGAAAGTTTTATAGCAAGAAGTAATGAGGTAGATGAAGATTCAAAATGGTTAGACATAAGTGCGAGTGAAGAGTATTTAGCTAACTTAACAATTAAAGCCATGACTGTAGATCAAGACAATACAGAAGATAATACAGAAGATAGTACAGAAGATAATACAGAAGATAATACAGAAGATAATACAGAAGATAATACAGAAGATAATACAGAA
>CAYJGL010000039.1:0-5267 GCA_964369695.1 uncultured Clostridium sp. | reverse complement strand
GACAATACAGAAGATAATACAGAAGACAATACAGAAGACAATACAGAAGACAATACAGAAGAACCAATACTTGCAGGATTAGAAAATTCTAAATCACAAGTACAAAGAATAGAAATGTATATAAATACAGCAAATGAGTCATATACAAAATTCACTTTTGAAATTACTGGTATAACTCTACCAGATAATGAATCAGAACATAAATTTGAGTATTGTATAGCAGGGAAATCTTCAGATAATATAAAAGAAGAATGGTGGACTATAATCGATAAAGAAAAATTAGTTAAACAGAGTGACGGAACGTATACTTTGTTTATAGATATAGATACTAGGGAATTAAAAAATGAAAATGAGTTGATGAATATAGAAAATCCATATATACATATTAAGGAAACATCAATATTAGGTGAAAGAGAAGAAGTACAATATAATTCGTATATACTTCAAGAATCAGAAACAACAGATGTTCAAGTATATTATAATAATGAAAGTGTTGATTTAGAAGAATTATTGGAACAAAATAGTTCGCAAAACAGTACAGATGAAACTGTGGCAAGTAAGATAATTCCTAATGCAGGGTTAGGACAAATAATATTAATAGTTGCAGTTGTGTTGACTTCAATTGGTATAGTGTGTTATATAAGATACAGAACAATTGATAAATAATAGATTTAAAATATAAATAAGACATTCTAAATATTAGTTTTATAAATTTGGATTTACAAAAGTAAAAACAATGGAATTAATAATTGAATGTCTTATTAAATTATTAATAAAAAGGAATTTAAATAAAACAAATTGAGGAGATTAAACATGAAGATTATATTAGAAAAAGAAAGAAATGGAAGAACTTTAGATTTTATAGAATATATTCTAAACTGTTCACAAAAAGAATTTGATAAAATAATTTCTAATTTAGAAGAAGAAGTTCAAATTGAGTTGTGGTATTTATCAGATAGTCATCATAAAACAAAAAATAAAAAACAAATAGGAATTGAACAAACATTTGATGATAGTGGAAATTACATAGGAATAGGATATTTTGGACATGATCAGAAAAACATAAATGAATTATTTAATGAAATAAAAGGAATAATGTTAAATAGCAATATATTAAATCAAAAAGATAAAGAAAAGTTAGAAAAACTACTAAATAGTAGAAATATAGAATTATTTAAAAGAGATTATGAAAGAGAAAATGATTACAATTATGAAATTATAGATGAAGCATTTGAAGTTCTTAAAAGTGAAAATATTGAAATTGACGATGATATAAGTTATATAAATAACACAACAGAATATCCTGAAATATTAACAGATATATTTGGTAAAATTAATAAAAAAGGAGAATTTTTAAATAAAAATATAATATTTAAAGAATATTTTATTCAAGATATAGATAAATATAAAAAACAGTATATAAAATATTTGAAAAATTTAAGTAATATATTAAACCCAGATATATTTTTAAATTCTGAATATAAGTTTCCTAAAAAAAACAATGAGAATATATTCGAGAGCATAGAACAGCGTTTAGTAAATTCAGAAAAAAATATATTAGCAAAGATAAATCAGAGTTTAATAAATTCAGAAGAAATTCAAAAAACTATGTCAAATGAGATAATAATGAATTTTAAAAATTGGAGAAATGAAAAACTAGAATATAATATTAATGTAAGAGAAGAAGAAGAACCATATTTTGAAATTAGCAGTGAATTAAGAAAAAAAATATTTGAAGAAATGCCTAATGAGTTAACTGTAGAAGAGAAAGCTATATATATGTATTATAAATTGTGTAAAGAATTAAATTATGATCAAGGATATTTTTATAGAGCTAAAATGGATGAAAATAAATATACTCCTAACTTTAATAGAGAAAGATTAGAGAAAATTAAACCCGGTAGTAAAGTTATATGTTTTGATTTTGTTAGAATATGTGTAAAGTTAATAAATGAAATAGGAGATGAAATTGAAGCTGTTATAATAAAACAGGGCACAAATCAAGGGCATTTTTCAATAGGATTTTATACAGATCAATGTTCTACTGAACTAGAAGGAACCCTTAAGATAGGAAAAGCAAATGATATGATGAATGTAAAAATGAACAATGAGTTAAAAGGGATTAATTGTAGATCAGACAATAATAATACATTAGAAAAAGCTGTAAAAACAGCAATCCAAATAGACAAAAAATAAAGATGGAAATTCGTTAAAAGAATATTGTGAAATGATAAACTATTTACCAAAACCGAGTAATATAAGTAATTTGAAAAATAAATTCAAGTCAATACTGGTAGTATTAAATGAAAATAAGATATATGGTCGAGAAGCAATACATATTTTAATTGAATTTAATGATGCAGGATATTTTACTGAAGGAGTTGAATGCGCTTTTGTAGGAGAAAAAACGAAAGATGAGAATGGTAATATTTCATATGATAGAAAGGTTTTAATAAAAGAAATTTTCCAAAACAATAAAACTTATTATATTATAGATGCTCAGAAATTAGAAATAAATGATATAACGCTTCAAGAGCTTAAAGAAAAATTTTCAAAAGGAGAGTTATGTTATGAAGATAAAAATTTTCAAATCGGAGAACTTGAAGAAAAATAGTATATATATTTAATTAATAAAGAAAGGTTGTAAATAAAAAATGATAAATTTTAAAGAATTAGTATTAATGAATGAAGCTACAATTATATATTTAGATATGATAGATGAAGATACACAAAGAAATCAAATTATAAATAAAATATTAAAAGATGAAACTTGTTTTTTTAAATTAGAAAGAGAACAATCATATATAATTCTGAGAGATATAGGGATTTCAGAAGAAAAGCTAGAAGAGACATACGAATATTTAATATCTGAAGATGTATATTATAATTTAGAAAAACAAGGAAAAATAAGAGAAAATAAAAATGAATTACTGGTTAAATATGAAAAATATAATGGTAATCCATTTAACAAGAAAATCTGAAGTATAAAAAGTTAAAATAAAAGAGTATAAATATATTAATTTAGAAGAATAAAAAACAAAAAAATTTGTTCACAAAAAATTCACAAACAAAATTAGCACTTAGTATTGACAAGTGCTAATTTTTGATGTAATATATGTTTGTTAGCAAATAAAGTTTGCGACTGCTAAAAGAGGTGATAAATTGTTAGATGAAAGAAAAAAGAAAATCTTGCAAGCTATAGTAGAAGAATATATAAACTCAGCAGAGCCAGTTAGTTCTAATGCAATATTAAATCATCATGGTTTAGAATGTAGTAGTGCTACAATTAGAAATGAAATGTCCGAATTAGAAAAAAATGGTTTTTTAGATAAAACACATACTTCTAGTGGAAGAATACCATCTGCTAAAGGATATAGATACTATGTAGATGAACTTGTAAAAGATGATAACATAAGTTTAGAAGAAATTAAGTATATAAGTGATAAGCTAGAAACGAAAATAAATGAAATAGAAGATTTGACAAAAATAACAGCAAATACTATTTCAGAAATAACACATTATACAACTGTATCAATAGGACCTAAAACTAATACGCAATTAATAGAAGAGATCAAATTTATATTATTAGGAACAAGAATGGTAATGGCAGTAATATTAACAGATTCAGGATTAGTAAAAGAAACAATAATTAAATTTGATGAAGACATATCAGAAAAACAAGTTCAAAACATGAATTATATATTTAACAATAAATTAAAAAATCAACCAATAGAAACAATTGATAGGCCTTTAGAAGAGTATCTATATGATGAAATGACATATAGTATTCATGTAATAAAGCCGATAGTAGAGCAAATAAGAAAAGTATTGGCAGATGAAAAAATATATTTAGAAGGAACAAATAAATCATTTGATTTACCAGAATTTAATTCATTAGAAGTAGCAAAGAATTTTGTAAATGTTTTAGATACAAAAGAATTAATGACAGATATGTTGAATTCTGGATTTGCAGAAGATATTAATGTATATATTGGAGAAGAAAATAAGCAAGAAGAACTAAAGGATTTTAGTGTTGTTACATTTAAACATAAGGTGAATGGAAAAGATGTAGGAACAATAGGAATAATAGGACCTAAAAGAATGGATTATTCAAAAGTAATTTCAGTAATGAAATATATAAATAAAAAAATGAAAGAATTTGAATAAAAATAAAGAAAGAGGTATTAAAATGAGTAAAAAAGAAAAAGATGAAAATATGGATCTAGAAAAAGAAATTAAGCAAGAAGAAAAAGAAACTGAAAATACAATAAAAGATGTAGTACCAAAACAAGATTATACAGAAATGGAAGATAGATATAAAAGAATACTTGCGGAATTTGAAAACTTTAAAAAAAGAAGTGGAAAAGAAAGAGATATTTTATACAATTCAATAATTGGAGATATAATAGAAGCTTTACTTCCAATAGTAGATAATTTAGAAAATGCAGTTAAAGTAGAAACATCTGATAATAACTATAAGCAAGGAGTTGAACTTGTTTTAAAACAATTTAAAGATTTATTAAAATTAAAAGGTGTAGAAGAGATAGTAGCAGAAAAAGGAACAGTTTTTGATCCAGAATTACATGAAGCAGTTAGCAGTATAACAGATAGTAATTTAGGAGAAAAAGAAATAGCAGAAGAATTTAGAAAAGGTTACAAAATAGGAAATAAAGTTATTAGACATTCAATGGTAGTTGTAGCTAATTAAAAAAGTTATTAAGTTTAAGATATATTATTTATAGATAGAATAAATATATATATCAAATAAATTAGCAAAAGATAAGGTGAAAAAAAGAAATAAAAAAATATATGTAAAATAAATTTTGTTCTATCCAAAGTTTATAAAGAAAGGAAGTTTAAAATGGGAAAAATTATAGGAATTGATTTAGGAACAACAAATTCATGTGTATCAGTTATGGAAGGGGGAGAAGCAGTAGTAATACCAAATGCAGAAGGAAATAGAACTACACCATCTGTTGTAGCATTTTCAGCAAATGGAGAAAGATTAGTAGGACAAATAGCTAAACGTCAAGCTGTTACAAATCCAGATAACACAATAATATCAATAAAAAGACACATGGGAACAGACCATAAAGTTACAGTAGATGGAGATAAATTTTCTCCACAAGAAATATCAGCAATGATTTTACAAAAATTAAAGGCAGATGCAGAAAATTATTTAGGACAAAAAGTAACTCAAGCAGTTATTACAGTTCCAGCATATTTTAGTGATAGCCAAAGACAAGCAACTAAAGATGCAGGTAAAA